>NZ_JBVKDQ010000015.1:0-280413 GCF_055633755.1 Amycolatopsis sp. NPDC114484
GAAGTTGATTGGGCCTACGGCGCGGAGTTGTTTGCAAAGGCGGAAAAGATACCTCAAAAAACACCTCCGCGCCGTGTTTTTGGCTTCGTATCGGGGTGCGGGGGGGTGTGGGTGCGCTGGTGGGTTGGGTGCGTTGGCTGCGGTTGGTGACCCAATGGGGGTCTTTAGGGGCGCGGTGTGTGGGGCTGCTGCTGGGCGGCGTGGCTCTCTGGTCCTGCGAACGTCCGTGAGGGGAACCCTGAGGGAATCAGAGTCCGTGAGGGTTCCCCTCACGGACGTTCGGCATCGTGCGCGGGCATCGCAGCTAAAGCCGGGGGACGCAAGACCGGCGAGGTCAACTGGCGGAGAGCTGGCGTTTCACCTCGGCGGCGACGCGGGAGCCTTCCGCGCGTCCGGCGATCTTCGGTTGCACCGCCTTCATCACCGCGCCCATTCCGGCCATCCCCGAGGCGCCGGTTTCGGCGACTGCCTCGGTGACCAGGCCGCGCAGTTCGTCGTCCGACAGTTGGGCGGGCAGGTAGCCGGTGAGGACCTCTGCCTCGGCTCGTTCGCGCTCGGCCGATTCCGCGCGGCCCGCCTTCTCGAAGGCGTCGGCGGCGTCGCGGCGTTTCTTCACCTCTCGGGTGATGATCTTCAGTATCTCGTCGTCGGAGAGTTCGCGTGCGCTGTCGCCTGCGGTTTCTTCGTAGCCGATCGCCGAGAGGGTCAGCCGCAGGGTTGCCGAGCGCAGCTGGTCCCTCGCCTTGATCGCGGTCGTCAGGTCGTCGTGCAGGGTCGCCTTCAGCGTGGTCATATACCCGATCCTGGCGCCCGGCCCGGCTGGCTGCCCGCGCCGCGCCGCCGGGGACGGGGTCTTCTAGACTCGCTTCCGATGTCCGACCAGCCTGAAATCCCCTTTTCCCTTCCGGAGGTGCGGTGATGCGTCTCGTTTTCGCCGGCACCCCGGAGCCTGCCGTGCCGTCGTTGCGCGCGCTGATCGGGTCCGAGCGGCACGAGGTCGTCGCGGTCGTCACTCGGCCGGACGCCCAGGCCGGGCGCGGGCGCAAGGTGCTGCGGTCCCCGGTGGGGGCCCTCGCCGACGAGCACGGCATCGAGGTGCTCACGCCCCACCGCGCTGGTGACCCGGCGTTTCTCGCCCGGCTGCGCGAGCTGGAGCCGGACGTCTGCCCGGTCGTCGCGTACGGGGCGTTGCTGCCGCAGTCCGCGCTCGACATCCCCGCGCACGGCTGGGTCAACCTGCACTTCTCGCTGCTGCCCGCGTGGCGCGGCGCGGCACCGGTGCAGGCGGCGATCCGGGCGGGGGACGAGATAACCGGCGCGTCGACCTTCCGGATCGTGAAGGAACTGGACGCGGGTCCGGTGTTCGGCGTGGTGACCGAGACGATCGGCCCGGCCGACACGTCCGGTGCGCTGCTCGGCAGGCTCGCCGAGTCCGGGGCGCATCTGCTGGTGTCCACCGTGGACGGCATCGAGGACGGCACGCTGCGCGCGGTCGAGCAGCCGGGCGAGGGCATGAGTTACGCGCCGAAGGTGACCGTCGAGGACGCGCGGGTCTCGTTCGCCGACCCGGCTTCGGCGGTCGACCGGCACATCCGCTCGGTGACGCCGGATCCCGGCGCGTGGGCGGAGTTCCGCGGCGAGCGGTTCAAGCTGGGACCGGTCACCGTGCTCGACGAAACCGGCCCGCCGCCGGGCGAGCTGGTGGTCGAGCGCAAGCGCGTGCTCGTGGGCACGGCGACGAAACCGGTGCGGCTGGGCGAGGTCCAGGCGGCCGGCAAGAAACGGATGGCTGCCACCGACTGGGCGCGCGGCACGAGGATCGACGAAGGAGAGCGCCTGCGGTGAACGAGCGTGGAGAACGGCGGCCGTCACGGCCGCAGCGGGGCCGTCCGGCTCCGCGCAAACAAGGACCGCGGCGTCCGCCGGAGATCGATCCGGCCCGCCAGGTGGCGTTCGACGTGCTGCGCGCTGTGCGCGAGAAGGACGCGTACGCCAACCTCGTCCTGCCGCAGCTGCTGCGGGAACGCCGCGTGAGCGGCCGCGACGCCGCGCTGGCCACCGAACTGACCTACGGGTCCGCCCGTGCGCAGGGTCTGCTCGACGCGGTGATCGCCGCGTGCGCCGACCGGCCGATCGAGAAGACCGACCCGGTGGTGCTCGACGCGCTGCGGCTCGGCGTCTACCAGCTGCTGCGCACCCGGATCCCGGAGCACGCCGCCGTCGGGTCCACTGTGGACCTCGTGCGCGCCGAAGCCGGTTCGTGGGCAACGGGGTTCACGAACGCCATCCTGCGCGCGGTGTCCACAAAGGACGAAGCGCAGTGGCTCGACGAACTGACTCCGGACGAGGCGACCGACCCGATCGGCGCGTACGCGCTCCGCACCGCGCACCCGCGCTGGGTGGCCCGGTCGTTCGCGGAGGCGTTGGGGGACAAGGGCGCTGAGCTGAAGGCCGCCCTCGAAGCGGACGACGCCCGCCCCGAGGTGCACCTGGTCGCGCGTCCCGGCGAAATCAGCGCCGACGAACTGGCCGCGATCACCGGCGGCGACCCCGCGCCGTACTCGCCGTACGGCGTGCACCTGCCCGCGGGCGCGGGCGACCCGGCCGACGTGGAACCGGTCCGCGAACGCCTTGCCGCGGTGCAGGACGAAGGCAGTCAGCTGTGCGCCATCGCCGTCACCAAGGTCCCGCTGATGGGCTCCGACGAGCGCTGGCTGGACCTGTGCGCGGGACCCGGCGGCAAAGCGGCGTTGCTCGGCGCGCTGGCCAAGAGCAGCGGCGCGCACGTCGACGCCGTGGAGAAGGCCCCGCACCGCGCCCGGCTGATCGAAAACGCCACTGAGGGCCTGCCGGTCACCGTGCACGTCGCCGACGGTCGTGAATCCGGCCTGGAACCGGGTTACGACCGGATCCTCGTCGACGCTCCGTGCAGCGGCCTGGGCGCGCTGCGCCGCCGCCCCGAAGCCCGGTGGCGCCGCAAGCCGTCGGACGTCGCGGACCTCACCAAGCTGCAGGGCGAACTGCTGATCGCGGCGCTGGACCTGGTGCGCCCGGGCGGCATCGTCACGTACGTCGTGTGCTCGCCGCACCTGGCCGAAACCGAAGGCGTGGTAGGCGAAACCGCCCGCCGGACCAAGTCCGAGATCGTGGACGCCCGGGAGTTCTTCCCCGGCGTCCCGCAGCTCGGCGACGGCCCGTACGTCCAGCTGTGGCCCCACCGACACGGCACCGACGCGATGTTCTGCGCGGTGCTGCGCAAACCGTGACAGAGCTAGGTTTGGTCGCCAGCTCGTGCGGCGGACTGGACACCCGGTTCACCGACGAGCTGGCGAAACCGGCGGTCGCCCGGGGCTGGCGGCTGGCCATCACGCTCACCCCGACCGCGTGGGGCTGGCTGAAAGCGACCGGCGGCCTCGGCGAACTCGAAGCCACGACGGACCTTCCGGTGCGCAGCACGTCCCGCCTCCCCGGCGAACCGCGCCCGCATCCGGATCCGAAGGTGTTCCTTTTCGCGCCCGCGTCCGCGAATTCGGTGGCGAAGCTGGCGCTGGGGATCGCGGACAACCAGGCGCTCACGCTGCTCGGCGATGTCCTTGGCGCACCAGGGATCACCATCGTTGTCGCGTACCAGATCCAGCCGACCAGGGCACACCACCCGGCTTGGCAACGGCATCTGGACACGTTGACCGAGGCGGGCGTCCGGCTGCATCGGCTCGACCCGCGCCGCCCCTGGTCGGAACCTCTCGACCTGCTGCCCTCGCCTGCGTAAAAAGCCGTGAGGGGAACCCTGAGGGAATCTGATTCCCTCAGGGTTCCCTTCACGGACTTGAGGCTCAGCGAAGGCGAAGAGCGCGCTTCACCGTGCCGAACAGGTCGGTCTGGTTGGTCAGCCCGACGACGTTCGCCGCCTGCGGCCCGTAAGCCGCGATCCGGACCTGCGTGCCGGTGTGCTCCATCGAGGAGCCGGGCAGCGCGGTGCCGTAGTTGAGGGTCATGTTCGCACCCTCGTTGGTGATCAGCGTCGCGGTCTGGCCAGGCGTCTTCGCGTCGTTCGACACGATCTGGCTGGTGTGGCCGTGGTCCGCAGTCACGACGACGAGCGTGTCAGTGTGGCTGCGCGCATAAGCGAGCCCAGCCGCAACGGCGGCATCGAAGTCGATCGTCTCGCCGATCTGGCCGCACGGGTCAGCCGCGTGGTCCTGCTTGTCGATCGACGCGCCCTCCACCTGAAGGAAGAAGCCCTTGTTGCTGCGCCGGTCCTCCAGCAACTGAAGCGCCTTCTGCGTCTGCGCCACGAGCCTCGGCTGCGTCTTCGGCAGCGCCGCGTTCGGGGTGCAGCGGGTCGGCGCGGTGCCGCCCTGCACGGCCTTCGGCCCGGTCCAGTTCACCGGCAGGTTGCCCTGCGCGAACAGCCCGAGCAGCGGCTTGCCCGGACGCGCCTTGGCGAGGTCGTCAGCGGTGTTCACCACGGAGTACCCGGCCGCCTTGGCCTGCTCCAGAACCGGCTTGCCCTTGAACTGCCCCGCGGTGGCCTTCTGGTCGAAGTACTTCGCGCCGCCGCCGAGGAGCACGTCCGGGCGGGTCTGCACGAGCTGCTCGGAGATCGAGCCCGCGCCGCCGTTCTCCTTGGCGTTCTGCGCGCACTTCTTGGTGGTCTCGTCCGGACCCTTGCAGTCGCGGTCGACGACGTGCGCGCCGAGCACGGCCGGGGTCGCGTCCTGGACCTCGGCGGTGGTCACGTCGCCGGTGCGCAGGCCGCCGCGCTTGGCGAGTTCGAGCAGAGTCGGGACCGGGTTGCCGTAGGCGTCCACGGAAATCGCGCCGTTGTAGGTCTTCGTGCCGGTCGCCCAGCCGGTGCCGGACGCCGCGGAGTCGGTGACGTAGTCCGGCTTCGCCGGGTTGCCCTTCTCGACCGCGTACGTGGTGTAGTCGCCGGTCAGCGGGAACTCGTCCATCGCGAGCCGGCCGGCCGCGCCGCGCTCGTAGTTGCGCGCCGAGGTGATCTCGGACTGGCCCATGCCGTCGCCGATGAAGAGGATGACGTTGCGCGCGTGCCCGCCCTGGATCGCCTGGCGGACCTCCTGCGTGCGGTCGCCCGCACCGGCCGAAGCGGCGCGCGCGCCCTGGTCGTCCTGGTTGCCCTGCGCGGCGATCGCGACCGGGGCCGCGGCGACCATCGCGACGCCCAGCGCGCCCGCGGCCAGCCACTTGCGGCGGCCTGCCAAGACCGTTCTCATGGTTCTCCTCGAAGTGCTTCCCGTCCGGAACTTCCGGACGTGACCCATTAGTGCTCGACGATGTGTTCGACGCGGAGAATCCGGATGAGCGCCGGATGTCCGTAAAGCGAACTCCGGTGCGGTCACGGCCGGTGAACAGGCCGGAACCGGGTCCTCTTACACTCGGGTCGTGGCTTCACCTCTCATCGCACCCAGCATCCTGTCCGCCGACTTCGCCAAGCTCGGCGAGGAGATCGCGGCCGTCGCGCACCCCGGCGAGACCCGGGCCGACTGGGTGCACGTGGACGTCATGGACGCGCACTTCGTGCCCAACCTGACCCTCGGCCTCCCGGTGGTCCAGTCGCTGCTGCGCTCCACCGACGTCCCGATCGACTGCCACCTGATGATCGACGACCCGGACCGCTGGGCGATCGGCTACGCCGAGGCCGGCGCGTACAACGTCACGGTGCACGTGGAAGCCGCCGCGGACCCGGTCATGCTGGCGAAGAACCTGCGCGCCGCGGGCGCGAAGGCGGGTCTGTCGATCAAGCCGGGCACGCCGCTCGAACCGCACCTCGAAACCCTCAAGCACTACGACACGCTGCTGGTCATGTCGGTCGAACCGGGCTTCGGCGGGCAGTCGTTCATCGCCGACGTGCTGGAGAAGGTGCGCACCGCGCGCCGGCTGGTCGACACCGGGCACCTCAAGCTGATCGTCGAGATCGACGGCGGGATCAACTCCGACACCATCGAACAGGCCGCCGAAGCGGGCGTCGACTGCTTCGTCGCGGGCTCGGCCGTCTACGGGGCCGAGGACCCGGGCCGCGCCGTCGCCGCGCTGCGCGAGCAGGCCGCCCGCCTTCGCGTCAGCTGACCTCCCGGCCCGGGGAGCTCCCGGGGCCGGACGGGTGTTGGATGGAGGGGTCACCGAGGACGGTGGCCGGGCGAGGAGGCAGCAGTGTTCACGGGAATTGTCGAAGAGGTCGGCGAGGTCACCGCGGTCGAGCAGCTCACCGACGCGGCTCGGCTGACCGTGCGCGGCCCGCTGGTCACCTCGGACGCGGGCCACGGCGATTCGATCGCGGTCAGCGGCGTCTGCCTGACCGTCGTCACGGTCTCCGGCGGCGAGTTCACCGTCGATGTGGTGAACGAGACACTCCAGCGTTCGAGCCTCGCGAAGGTGGCCGTCGGCGACGCGGTGAACCTCGAGCGCGCGACCCCGGCGGGCGGGCGGCTCGGCGGGCACATCATGCAGGGCCACGTGGACGGCACCGGCGTCTTCGTCTCCCGCGACGAGCGCGGCGTGACGACGTTCTCCCTGCCCCCGGCCTTGTCGCGGTACGTCGTCGAGAAGGGTTCGATCGCCGTGGACGGCGTTTCGCTCACCGTCGCGAGCGTCTCGGAGGACCGGTTTTCGGTCGCTTTGATCCCCACCACGCTCGAAGTGACGACCCTCGGCAGGCGCGAAGAAGGCGACCACGTGAACCTCGAAGTGGACGTCGTCGCGAAGTACGTGGAGAAGCTCACTGCGCCACACGTGGCGGCGAACGCGCACAATGTGTGACATCCACCCGGCGGCGGCAGCGAAGGAGCACCCGTGAGCGAGACGAAGGCGGCCGAGCCGCAGACCGGATGGACCCCGTGCGGAGCGGGCGCGGTGGTAGACGTCGACGCCATCGAGGCCGCGATCGCTGACATCGCCGAGGGGCGTGCGGTGGTCGTCGTGGACGACGAGGACCGCGAGAACGAGGGCGACCTCATCTTCGCCGCCGAGAAGGCGACGCCGGAGCTGCTCGCGTTCATGGTGCGCTACACCTCGGGCTACGTGTGCGTCGCGCTGACCGAATCCGAGGCGGACCGGCTCGACCTGCCGCCGATGTACCACACGAACCAGGACCAGCGCGGGACCGCGTACAGCGTCACGGTCGACGCGGCGGAGGGCATCAGCACCGGCATCTCCGGCACCGACCGCGCGCACACCACCCGGCTGCTGGCCGACCCCGAAGCCACCGCGAAGGACTTCCGCCGTCCCGGGCACGTGGTTCCGCTGCGCGCCAAGGAGGGCGGCGTGCTGCGCCGTCCCGGGCACACCGAGGCGGCGGTCGACCTGGCCCGGCTGGCCGGTCTGCACCCCGCCGGCGTGCTCTGCGAGATCGTGTCGCAGAAGGACGAGGGCGACATGGCCCGGCGCGACGAGCTGGAAGTGTTCGCCGCCGACCACGGACTGAAGATCATCTCGATCGCGGACCTGATCGCCTACCGCAGGCGCACCGAGAAGCAGGTCGAGCGCGTCGCCGAGGCGCGGATCCCGCTGCCAGCGGGCACGTTCCGCGCGGTCGGGTACGACAGCCTGCTCGACGGGATCGAGCACGTCGCCTTCGTCTACGGCGAGATCGGCGACGGCGAGGACATCCTGGTCCGGGTGCACTCCGAATGCCTCACCGGCGACGTTTTCGGCTCGCTTCGCTGCGACTGCGGCCCGCAGCTGGACGCCGCGCTGCAGAAGGTGGCCGACGAGGGCCGCGGGGTCGTGCTCTACATCCGCGGGCACGAGGGCCGCGGCATCGGCCTGCTGCACAAGCTTCAGGCGTACCAGCTGCAGGACGCGGGCGCGGACACTGTCGACGCGAACCTGGCACTCGGCGTGCCCGCCGACGCGCGCGACTACGGCACCGGCGCGCAGATCCTGTGCGACCTCGGCGTCCGGTCGATGCGGCTGCTCACGAACAACCCGGCGAAGCGGGTCGGCCTCGAGGGCTACGGCCTGCGCGTCACCGGCCGCGAGGCGCTGCCGATCTCGCCGAACCCGGAGAACCTGCGGTACCTGCGCACGAAGCGCGACCGGATGGGGCACGACCTCAGCCAGCTCGAGCACTACGACCAGGTCGGCGCGTCCGACCCGGGCACCGAGGAGGACACCACGCGATGAGCGGCGAGGGGCGGCCGGAAGCCGCGCTCGACCTGCGCGACTGCAAGTCCCTGCGGCTGGCGGTCGTCGCGACGCGGTGGAACGCGAAGATCACCGACGTGCTGCTGGAGCGCGCGCTCGCCGCGGCGAAGGACGCCGAGCTGGAGGAAGAGCCCACGGTCGTCCGCGTCGCGGGCGCGGTGGAGCTTCCGGTCGCGGCGCAGGCGCTGGCGCGCAACCACGACGCCGTCGTCGCGCTGGGCGTCGTGATCCGCGGCGGGACCCCGCACTTCGAGTACGTGTGCGACGCGGTCACCGCCGGTCTCACCCGGGTCGCGCTCGACGAGAGCACCCCGGTCGGCAACGGCGTCCTGACCTGCGACACCGAGCAGCAGGCGCTCGACCGTTCCGGCATGCCCGGCTCCGTGGAGGACAAGGGCTACGAAGCGGCCGTGGCGGCGCTCGACACCGCGCACGTGCTGCGCGGCCTGGGCAAGCCGTGGACCGAGCGGGGATTCGTGTGAGCTTGATGACCGAGCAGCAGACCACCCTCGTGATCCGGCCGCGCCGGGCGCTCGTGATGTGCAGCGTGCTGGCGGTGGCGCTGCTCGCGGCGTTCGTGGTGGTCGCGGTCCTGCTGCGCAGCTCGCACACCGGCGTCGTGTTCGAGGCGTCGGACCAGATCGCGATGATCGGCATCGGCGTCGCGCTGTCGGCGGGCACGCTGCTGTTCGGCAATGCCCGCGTCCGCGCGGACGCCACCGGCATCGAGGTCCGCAATGTGCTGGCGCGGCGGGTGTTCACCTGGGATCAGGTGCTGTCGATCAGTTTCCCGGACGGGGCTTCGTGGGCCCGGCTGGAACTGCCGGACGACGAGTACTTCTCGGTGATGGCCGTGCAGGCGGTGGACCGCGACCGCGCGGTGGCGGCGGTGCGCGCGCTGCGGAAGCTGCACCGGGCCGCCACCGGGGCTTGAGTTTCTAGAGGTCCAGATCCACGACGATCGGCGCGTGGTCGGACGGTCCCTTGCCCTTGCGGGCTTCGCGGTCCACGTAGGAATCCGTGACCGCCTTGGCGAAAACCTCGTTGCCGTAGACGAGGTCGATGCGCATTCCCTTGTTGTTGGGGAAGTTCCCGCCGCGGTAGTCCCAGTACGTGAACGGGTGGTCGTACTTCAGCGGCCGCGGGAAAACGTCGGACAGCCCCGCGTCGCGGAGCTTTTTCAGCGCTGCTCGTTCGGGCTCGGTGACGTGCGTGGACTCGGCGAAAACCGAGATGTCCCAGACGTCCTCGTCCGTGGGCGCGACGTTGAAATCGCCGAGCACGGCGAACGGGCGGGCGTGCTTCAGTTCTTCGCCGACCAGGTCGCTGAGCCTCTCGAACCACTCGAGTTTGTAGGCGTAGTGCGGGTTTTCCGGCTCGCGCCCGTTCGGCACGTACACCGACCAGATGCGGACCCCGCCGCACGTCGCGCCGATCGCGCGCGCTTCGGCCTGCCCGTCGAAGCCCGGTTCGCCCGGCAGCCCGCGCACCACGTCGTCGAGCCCGATCTTCGAGAGGATCGCGACGCCGTTCCACCGCCCCAGCCCGTACGCGGCGATCTCGTATCCGCGCGCGGTGATCTCGTCGGCGGGGAAGGCTTCGGTGGTGTTCTTGAGTTCCTGCAGGCACAGGACGTCCGGCGCGGTGCGGTCCAGCCAGTCGAGCACGCGGGGCAGCCGGGGAACGATGGAGTTCACGTTCCAGGTGGCGACGCGGACGGTCATGGCTGCTCCCTGATCGTTCGGCGGATCGGCGACGCTACGGTACGCCCACGGCGGTTTCGCGCCGCGAAGGCGGGGGGAAGCAGTGGCGGAAGTCAGAGTCACCTACGACCGGGTAGCCAATGCGGCCTACATCTATTTCGTGGCCCCGGGCGATTCCGATTCCACGAGGGTGGCGCACATGTACCCCTGCGACCCGGTCGCGGTCGACGGAATGATCAACCTCGACTTCGGCGAGGGCGGGCAGCTGCTGGGCGTCGAAGTCCTGGCCGCGAGCAGCAAGCTGCCGCAGTACCTGCTGGACTCGGCGGAGAAGCTCTCCTGAGAGCCGGAAGCAGCCGTCTTCTCCCGCCTCGCACAAGGGGTCTCACGAAAACTGTCGGACCCTCGCCATACAGTGGGGCACGTGGCTGATCCGACCACCTACCGACCTCAGCCGGGGAGCATCCCGGACTCGCCTGGCGTGTACAAGTTCCGCGACGCCGCCAAGCGAGTCATCTACGTCGGCAAAGCGAAGAGCCTCCGCAGCAGGCTCAACTCGTACTTCGCCGACCTGTCCGGCCTTCATCCGCGCACGCGGCAGATGGTCACCACCGCGGCGAGCGTCGAGTGGACCGTCGTCGGCACCGAGGTCGAGGCGCTCCAGCTGGAGTACAACTGGATCAAGGAGTTCGACCCGCGGTTCAACGTCCGCTACCGCGACGACAAGAGCTACCCGGTCCTCGCCGTCACGCTGAACGAGGAATTCCCCCGGCTGCACGTCTACCGCGGCGCGCGCAAGAAGGGCGTCCGCTACTTCGGGCCGTACTCGCACGCGTGGGCGATCCGCGAGACGCTTGACCTTCTCCTGCGCGTTTTCCCCGCGCGCACCTGTTCCACCGGTGTCTTCCGCCGCCACGGGCAGATCGGGCGGCCCTGTCTGCTCGGCTACATCGACAAATGCTCGGCTCCGTGCGTCGGCCGGGTGTCCGCGGACGAGCACCGGGCGATCGTCGAGGACTTCTGCGATTTCCTCGCCGGCCGCACGGACGCGATGGTGAAGCGGCTCGAACGCGAGATGGCCGCGGCGTCGGAGGAGCTGGAGTTCGAACGCGCCGCGCGGCTGCGGGACGACTTGGGCGCGTTGCGTCGGGCGATGGAGAAGCAGGCCGTCGTGTTCGGCGACGGCACCGACGCGGACGTTGTCGCCTTCGCACACGACGAGCTCGAGGCCGCCGTCCAGGTGTTCCACGTGCGCGGCGGGCGCGTGCGCGGGCAGCGCGGCTGGGTGATCGACAAGGCCGAGGAGATGGACGTCCAGGCACTGGTCGACCACTTCCTCACCCAGTTCTACGGCGAGGAGTCCGACCGCGTGGGCCGCGACGACGTCGAGGTCGGCCCGGTCGTCCCGCGCGAGGTGCTGGTGCCGGAGCTGCCCGCGGACGCCGACGCGGTCGCCGAGTGGCTGTCCGGCCTGCGCGGGTCGCGGGTGCGGCTGCGGGTCGCGCAGCGCGGCGACAAGAAGGCGCTCGCGGAAACGGTGGAGCGCAACGCCAAGGAAGCGTTCACCCAGCACAAACTGCGCCGCGCGGGCGATCTCACCGCGCGGTCCGCGGCGCTGCAGGAACTCCAGGACTACCTGGCGCTCGACAGCGCGCCGCTGCGCATCGAATGCATCGACATCAGCCACATCCAGGGCAGCGACGTCGTGGCGTCGCTGGTGGTGTTCGAGGACGGGTTGCCGCGCAAGTCCGAGTACCGCAAGTTCGCGCTGCGCGAGGCGGCGACCGAGGGAGACGTCGCGTCCATCGCGGAGGTCGTGCGGCGGCGATTCCACCGCTATCTCAAGGAAACCGCCGAAAACGCGGCTGAGCCAACGGAAACCGCCGCGGAGACCGCCGAGGAACCAGGGGACGAGGCGGTCCAGCCGGTGCGCGCCGGGATCGACCCGGAGACCGGCCGCCCGCGCAAGTTCGCCTATCCGCCGAACCTGCTGGTCGTCGACGGCGCGGGCCCGCAGGCCACCGCGGCCGCGGACGTGCTCGCCGAACTGGGCATCACCGACATCGCCGTCGTCGGGCTCGCGAAGCGGCTCGAAGAGGTGTGGCTGCCCGGAGAACCGGATCCGATGATCCTGCCGCGCACGTCCGACGCGCTGTATCTGCTGCAGCGGCTTCGCGACGAGGCGCACCGGTTCGCCATTCGCTACCACCGCGAAAAACGCGCCAAGCGCATGCAGGCGTCCGAATTGGACAGTGTGCCCGGACTCGGGCAGGCTCGGCGCACCGCGCTGATCAAGCACTTCGGCTCGGTGAAGAAGCTCAAACAGGCCCGGGTCGAGGAAATCGAAGCGGTGCCCGGTTTCGGCAGGCGCACTGCCGAGGCCGTGGTGGCGGCACTGGCCGGGGAGACCGGCGCCGCACCGCGAGCAGTACCGGGAGGGGACCAGGGGTCGTGATCGGGAAGGAAGCACACGTGAGTGCGGAAGAGGAAAAACGGGGCAGCGGGATGGAGGTCGCGGTCGTGTCCGGCCTGTCCGGCGCGGGCCGTTCCACGGCGGCCAAATGCCTGGAGGACCTCGGCTGGTTCGTGGTCGACAACCTGCCGCCGGAGCTGATCGCCACGATGGTCGAGCTCGGCGCGCAGGCGCGGGGGGCGATCACGAAGGTGGCGGTGGTGATGGACGTGCGCTCGCGCGCGTTCACCGACGACCTGGCCTCTGTGATCAAGGACCTGGACGCGCGCGGGTACAAGCCGCGCGTGCTGTTCCTGGAGGCCACCGACGCGGTGCTGGTGCGCCGCTTCGAATCGGTCCGCCGCGGCCACCCGATGCAGGGCGACGGCAGGCTCGCCGACGGCATCACCGCCGAGCGCAAGCTGCTCTCGCCGCTGCGCGAGGAGGCCGACCTGGTGCTCGACACGTCCGCGCTGTCGGTGCACGACCTGCGCGCGAAAATCGAGGACGCGTTTGGTTCCGAGGCCAGCACGCAGACCCGCGTCACCGTGCTGTCCTTCGGCTACAAGTACGGTTTGCCGATGGACGCCGACCTGGTGATGGACGTGCGGTTCCTGCCGAACCCGTTCTGGATCCCGGAGCTGCGCGAGCACACCGGCCTCGACGGCGAGGTGCGCAATTACGTGCTGTCGCAGGAAGGCGCCGAGGAATTCCTCGACCGCTACCACCAGCTGCTGCGGCTGATCGGCGCCGGCTACAAGCGCGAGGGCAAGCGGTACCTGACGCTCGCGGTCGGCTGCACCGGCGGCAAGCACCGCAGCGTCGCGATCTCCGAGGAACTCGCCCAGCGACTGTCCAATGAGGACGGCATGGCAGTAAAGGTGGTGCACCGGGATCTTGGCCGGGAGTGACGTGCGCGCGGTGGCGCTGGGCGGAGGACACGGGCTGCACGCGACGCTGACCGCGCTCCGGCGGATCACCCGCGCCGTCACGGCGGTGGTGACGGTGGCCGACGACGGCGGGTCGTCCGGCAGGCTGCGGCGCGAACTGGGGCTGCTGCCGCCGGGCGACCTGCGCCAGGCGTTCGCCGCCTTCGCCGCGGAGGACGGCGGGCGGCTGTGGGCGGAGGTGTTCCAGCACCGCTTCGGCGGCGACGGCGCGCTCGCCGGGCACGCGGTGGGCAACCTGCTGCTGGCCGGGCTGTTCGAGGTGCTCGGCGACCCGGTGGCCGCGCTCGACGAGGCGAGCAGGCTGATGGGCATCTCCGGCCGCGTGCTGCCGATGTCGCCGGAGCCGCTGGAGATCGAGGGCGAGGTCAGCGGCCTGGACAGCGAGGACCCGGACGCGATCCGGCGCATCCGCGGCCAGGTCGCGGTAGCCAGCACGCCCGGCCAGGTGCACCGGATCTCGCTGCACCCGGCCGGCCGCCAGGAACGCCCGCCGCGCGGCTGCGCGGAGGCGATCGAGGCGGTGCTGGAGGCGGACGTCGTCTTCCTCGGGCCCGGCTCGTGGTTCACCAGCGTGCTGCCGCATCTTCTGGTCCCGGACCTGCACGACGCGCTCGTGCGCACGAGCGCGACCAAGGTCGTGGTGCTGAACTTGGTCCCCCAACCGGGGGAAACCGGCGGATTCTCTCCGGAGCGGCATCTGGACGTACTCTTCGAGCACGCGCCCGCGCTGCGGGTCGACGCTGTCGTCGCGGACCGTGATTCCGTCCCTGACCCGGCAAGCCTGCGCCGGGCGGCCGAACGCCTCGGCGGAAGGGCCTGCCTGGGGGCGGTGGCCGACCCGAACGTGGCGGGACGGCATGATCCTGGTGCGCTCGCCCAGTGCATGCGAGAGGCACTAGGCCTCGGCGGGGAGCACTGTGGGTGACGGCGGGCGCGCAGCGAAAGGCAGGAGGGGCAGTACATGGCGATGACCGCCGCGGTGAAGGACGAACTGAGCCGGCTCGAGATCACGAAGATCGGGCCGCGCCGGGCGGAGGTCGCGTCGCTGCTTCGCTTCGCGGGCGGGCTGCACATCGTGGCCGGCCGGGTGGTGGTCGAGGCGGAGCTGGACACGGGTTCGGTCGCGCGGCGGCTGCGCAAGGAGATCCACGAGCTGTACGGGCATCATTCGGACGTGCACGTGATCACCGCGAGCGGCGGCCTGCGCAAAGGGACGCGGTACGTCGTGCGCGTGGTGAAGGACGGCGAGGGCCTGGCCCGGCAGACCGGCCTGATCGACCAGCGCGGACGCCCCGTGCGCGGCCTGCCCGCCGCCGTGGTGTCCGGCGGAGTGGCCGACGCCGAAGCGGCCTGGCGCGGTGCCTTCCTGGCGCACGGCTCACTGACCGAACCGGGTCGTTCGTCGTCCCTGGAAGTGACCTGCCCGGGCCCGGAAGCGGCTCTGGCCTTGGTCGGCGCCGCCCGGCGGATGGGCATCCAGGCGAAGTCCCGGGAGGTACGGGGAGCGGACCGGGTCGTGGTCCGCGACGGTGACGCCATCGGCGCCCTGCTGACCCGCCTGGGCGCGCACACGAGCGTGCTGCAGTGGGAAGAGCGGCGGATGCGCCGAGAGGTCCGCGCGACCGCCAACCGCCTCGCCAACTTCGACGACGCGAACCTGCGCCGCTCGGCCCGCGCGGCCGTCGCGGCGGCTGCCCGGGTGGAACGCGCGCTGGAGATCCTGGGCGACACCGCCCCGGACCACCTGCTCGCCGCCGGTCGCCTGCGTTTGTCGAACCGTCAGGCGTCGCTCGAGGAGCTGGGCCAGCTGTCCGACCCGCAGATGACGAAAGACGCGGTAGCGGGCCGGATCCGGCGGCTGCTGGCGATGGCGGACAAGCGGGCGAAGGAACTGAGCATCCCGGACACCGAGTCGGCGGTGACGCCGGAAATGCTGGAGGAAGAAGCCTGACGCGGGTGGCGGCCGGTTCCCGGTCGGGGCTTGCTTAGGCCGCTGCGGCGGCTTGGGCGGGGGAGGCGCGGCTCGTCTGACCCGGTTGTGATGGTTTGGGCGGGTCCAGGTGGCGTGTCTGCCCGGTTGGAGTCCGACTAGCCCACTGCGGAGGTTTGGGCGGTGCGGGTGGTGTGTTTGCCCGGGTGGGGACTGCCTGGCCCGCTGCGGGGCTTGGGCGGGAGAGAGGCGTCCAGCCCGGCCCGGTTGCCGAGCCTTGTGCAGAGGAGAGACGGCCCGCCTGGACCAGCTGAGACAGCTGGGCGGGAAGAATCACCCGCCAAGACCAGCTGAGGACTGAGCGGGGAGTCGTGTCGAGCGTTGGCGTGCCTGCTGGAGGATCCCGTCGAGCTGGGCGCCCTCGCTCGCCCCACGAGCGTGCCGGTGCGTCTTCCGCAGCACGTGCTGCCTCCTGCTGCGCTTTCCGCACGTCTACGGTCCGGTGCCGCCTGGCATCCGCACTCCCGGTGCCGAGCCCGGCCCCGGCCGCAGCGCCCCGGCACCCTCCCTGCTTCGTCCACAGTGGACAAATCACCCCCGCCACACCACCGGGTTCGCTACCGTGGGGGTCATGATCGATGTGCCGCTCTCCGCACTTGAACTCGCGCTCGTCGAAGCCGGGCAGTCGGCCACGGCGGCGCTCGGGCCGCTGTCCTCGGTCGCTCGGCGGCTCGACGACCTCGGCTACCACCGCCTCTGGTTCGCCGAGCATCACGGCTCCCCGGCCATCGCCAGCGCGTCTCCGCAGGTGCTCGCGTCGTACGCGGCCGCGGTGACGTCGCGGGTGCGGGTCGGGTCCGGCGGCGTCCTCGCGCCGAACCACGCGCCGTTCGTGCTGGCCGAGCAGTTCGGCACGCTCTCCGCGCTCAGCGGCGGCCGGGTCGATCTCGGGGTGGGCCGGGGGCCGGGTGCGCTCGACCCGGAGATCATCCGGGCGCTGCGCCGGGGAGCCGAACCGGCGGGAGAAGCCGACTATCACGCCGACGTCGACGAGCTTCTCGGCTATCTCGGCAGCGAAAAGGTGCTCCCCGGCGGAGTGACCGTGCCGGAACCGTGGCTGCTCAGCTCCAGCCCGGCGGGCGCGGAGGTCGCGGCCGAGCGCGGGCTGCCGATCGCGTTCGCACATCACATCCGGCCGGACAACACCGCGCCCTCGCTGGAGCGCTACCGGGAGAAGTTCCAGCCGTCGAAGTGGCGATCCGAGCCGTACGTGCTGTTGTGCGTCGAGACGATCTGCGCGGAAACCGAGGCGGAGGCCGAGTACCTGTCCGGGCCGATGAACGTCCTCAAATCCCACCTGCTCACCGGCGGCGGGGGAGACCAGCCGATGCTGACGCCGGAGCGGGCCGCCGAGTACGAGTTCGCGCCGGAGATGGTTCCGCAGCTCGAACACTTCCGCGCCGCGCAGGCGTACGGCGAGCCGGAGCAGGTCCAAGCGCGGCTCGCGGAGCTGGCGAAGCAGACTGGCGCGGACGAAATCATGGTCACGGTGCCGGTGTTCGACGCGAAGGCGCGCATCCGCTGTTACGAGCTGGTTGCCGGGGCTTGAAAGAACTGTCCGCTCTCCGTGCCAGTGAACGCCGAACGTCGCTAGGCACGGGGTCGTTCCCGACCGGGTTTCCGCGGAATCCCGGTTCCAGGGGACGACAGCGCCGGATTCGACTCGATCCGGCTCGCCTGTAGCGAAAACGAGCGCCTTGCCAGCCAGCTGACAAGGCGCTCGTGCCCTGAAAAAATTAGGTGCGGCAGGGGTGACCGGCGCCGCTCCGGTCACCCCCGCCGCGGCTTATCCGGCGAACGCCGCGCCGGGGAACTTCAGCTGCACCACCACGTTGTCGATGGTGTCCGGCGTGCCGCCGAGCTTGTCGTTGTTCGTCGAGGTCACCCACAGGTGCCCGTCGGGCGTCTTGGTCACCGAGCGCAGCCGGCCCCAGCGGCCGGAGAACACCGCTGACACGTCGCCGATGCTGTCGCCCTTGATCTGCGTCACGAACAACTGCTTGCCGGTCACCGCCGCGATGTAGATCCAGTCGTTCACGATCTCGATCCCGGACGGTCCGGCCTGCGAGGTCGGCCACGTCTTCTTCGGCGCGATCGTCCCCTTGCAGTCGCCGATCGTGCCCTCGCAGGCCGACCAGCCGTAGTTGCCGCCCTTCTGGATCAGGTTCAGCTCGTCCTGGCTGTTCTCGCCGAACTCCGACGACCACAGCCGCCCTTGCGAATCCCAGGCGAGGCCCTGCGGGTTGCGGTGCCCGTAGCTCCAGACGTACCGGGCGTTGCCGCCGGTGGCGTAGAACGGGTTGTCGCTGGGCGCGGACCCGTCGGGGTTGAGCCGCAGGATCTTGCCGTTGAGCGAACTCTTGTTCTGGGCGTTGGCCTTGACCTTCGCGTCGCCGACGGTGGCGTACAGCTTGCCGTCCGGGCCGAACGCGATCCGGCCGCCGTTGTGGTACTGGTTCTTCGACAGGCCGGTCAGCACCGGGGTGGTCGTCTTCGACAGCGTGGTGCCGTCGTAGGTGACCTTCACGATCCGGTTGTCGCTGGACGACGTGTGGTACAGGTACACCGCGTGGTCGGTGTTCCACTGCGGCGAGATCGCCAGTCCGAGCAGGCCGCCCTCGCCGTTCGTGGTGACCACGCCGGGGATCTTGCCGAGCGTCGTCTTCTTGCCGTCCGGGGTGATCTGCAGCAGTTCGAACCGGTCCCGCTCGGTCACCAGCGCGTTGCCGTTCGGCAGGAAGCCGACTGCCCAGCCGAGGTCGACCTTCGCGATGTCCTTGTCGTACGAAGGGATTCCGCCGCCCGCGCCGGTCCTGCTGGTGGTCTTCGCGGTGACCGCGTTGCTCGCTGCGGAGGCGTTTCCGTTGGGGTCACGCGCTTTCACCGTGAACGTGTAGGACGTGTTCGGCTTGAGGTCGGTGACCGTGGCCGAAGTCTGCGTCGTGGTCGAGACGACAGTGCTGCCCTGGTACACGTCGTAGCCCGCGATGGAGCCGCTGTCGTCGGTGGAAGCCTTCCAGGACAACGAAATGCTGTCCGAGGTGCTTCCGGTGGTCTTGAGCGAACCGGGGACGCTCGGCGGGGTTTTGTCGTCGCTGGGCGGGGTTTTCACGCCGACGACGTTGCTCGGCTGCGACGGGTTGCCCGCCGCGTCGTAGGCGATCACCGAGATGTCGTAGGAGGTGTTCGGCGTCAGCTGGTCGACGGTCGCCGAGGTGGTCTTGCCGTCCACCACCTTCAGCGTGTTGCCGCCGCGGTTGATCTCGTACCGCGTGACGCCGACGTTGTCCGTCGCCGGGTCCCAGCGGAAATCGGCCGCGGTGGGCCGGATGTTCGACGCCTGGAAGTTCTTCGGCGGCGTCGGCGGCTCGGTGTCGGCCGGGGCGCTGAAGCTGTCGGTGATCTTGTCGGTGTTGGGGCCGCCGTTCGCGGACGCCGAAACGGTGCGGACGTGGTTGACGCCCGCGGTGAGCTGCACCGTCGCGGTGACGGTCTTCCACGTCGTCCAGGAACCCGTGCCGGGGAAGGAAATCGTGCCCTTGTCGCCGCCGTCGACCACGAGCTTCATCGGCCGGTCGTCGGCGGTTCCGTTGGCGTAGCGGAAAGTCAGCGTGTGCGTGCCGGCTTGCGCCGCGTTGACCGAGTAGTCGGCGTAGCTGCCGACGAGATTGTCGAAGTCCACGAATCCCTTGCCGGAGTAGCCGGAGTGGTTCGTGGCGATCTTGGCCGCCGACAGCGTCGCGTCCTCGGACTCGTAATCCCCGGTGGCCGCGGTCGCGGTCACGGGGGTCAGCAGTGCGCAGCCGAGCGCGGTCGCCGCGGTACCGGCGAACAGCGCGCTCAATGTCGAGCGTCGTGCCACGGGGGCCTCCTGCGTGAGGGGGATCGGGGCGGCGGCGGAGAAGCGGTCACCTTCCCAGCGACTCTTCGTTAGGAAAGTTTCCTATTTATCGGGACAGATCACACACCCTCGGCAGGTGCGGTGTCAATAGTGCGATCGCGGCATTACGCTCCGCAGCGAGTGCCGCGGAGCGTAATGCCGAAAAAAGCCGGGGTCAGAAGCCGGCGATGTCCGCCCGCGCGATCACCTTCGTGATCCTCGCCCGGACGAGGGATTCTTCCGGGACGGCGTTGCGCTCGCCGTAGGCCGGGCCGTTCTCCTCGCCCATGTACCGCGCGCCGAGCCGGGTGGCCCACTCCCGCATTTCGTCCAGGTCGTGGTGCAGCTCCGCCTCGGCGGTGAACTGCACGTACGAGAACGGCGGCCGCTGGTCGTCCACGGCCAGCGAGAGCCGGGCGTCGCGGCGCAGGGCCTTGCCTTTCAGCGTGTCAGTGCCGGTGGTGAAGATCAGCTCGTCGCCGTTCGGTCCCTCGTTCAGCAGGAACCACACGGGCGTGACGACCGGGGCCCCGTTGGCCCGCACGATCCCCAGCATCCCGGTCCGCGTGCCCTCGCTCGCGAACTTCCACCACTCCGCCCTGGTCATCTCCCGCATACCCGCCACGCTAGCCGTCCGCGTGTGCGGGCGCTCGGGCAGGCCGACTAGCCTGACCTGCTGTGCGATACGACGAGATGGGCGCGGCCGGGCTCGCCGACGAGGGGCTGACCCGTCGGCTGAAGGCGCTCGCCTGCACCGCGCCGTTGCACGACCTCGACGCGCGCAAGGCGAAGCTCGACTGGGCCGACGCCACCGTCTACCAGATGGCCGAGATCGCGCTGCACACGATCGACCAGGTCACCATCGCGATGGACTTCGACACCGGGGCCGGGCACGACCAGGTCATCGACCGGCTGCTGCCGTTCATCTCGCTGCAGGCGCCCTCGCGGATGCCGGACGAGCACGTGCGCGTCGCGAAGTGGGTGCTGGACAACCTGATCAACGTCGGCACCACCGACCGCGGCTTCCGGCGCGTCTACGGCTCGCTCGGCCCCGGCGGCTACCAGCGCCGCCAGTTCGACTTCAAGCTCCTGGTCGAGCTGGCCGCGCCGGACGGCGAGGTGTACCTGCGCGCCACCGACGAGGCGATCAACGTGCTGGTCGGCGCACTGGACACGGACGTCGAGTCGGCGCAGATCGCGGCCGAGGTGAAGCTGGAGAACCTGATCAACCGCGGCCGCCTCGCCGACGCGAAGCTCGCCGCGGAGCAGGCGCGCTACCGCACCGTGCAGTACGGCGAGACGCTGCGCGCGAAGCTCGACGCCACTCGCCGCGACGTGCGTGCGGTCGACTGGGAGAGCGAGGTGCCGGATCTGATCGAATCGGCGCTCGGGCACATCGAGTCCCGCTTCCGCGCGGAGAACGCGATCCTGAAGAACATCACCACCGCGCGGGACGGATCCGAGGACCCGGACCACAAGCGCCGTGCCGCCGAGCTGGTCGACATCGTCGCCGACTGCATCCGGCGGCACACCCGGCTCCAGTCGCGGCTGGCCGACGCCGGTGCGGTCTTCCGCGCCGAACAGGACCGCCAGCAGTTCTCCGGACCGCCGCAGCGGGCCACGATCGACCTGTTCGGCCAGCTCCTGATGCCGACGCTCGGTCTGCCGCTCGCCGACGCCACCGCTCCCGCCGAGCACTTCTTCCACGCCGTCGCGGGGATCACGACGCCGGTCGTGCCGTCGCTGTCCTCGCTGGTGTCGCTGCTGCTGCGGCCCGCCCCGGAGCGCGATCAGCTGGTCGGCGAGGTGCCGGAACCGGAGCTGGTGCCCGCCGAGGTGACCGACCGGTTCGGCGACGACGTGTGGCGCCTCGCCGACGAACTGCTCGACCTGCCCGACGTGCCGCGCCGGCTGTCCGGGCTGCTGGAGGAGGCGCGCCGCTCCGGGCAGCCGAACCTGGCGTCCCTGGTCGCGCTGCGTGCGGTGCACGCTTACAGTCCCGAGGTCGGCGCGGCGCGCCGGCAGGGGGAACGCCACGTGCTGCTCGCCGTCGACGACGGCACCCTGCTCGACGACCCGGACTTCGGCGGGGCCGATCTGCTGCTGTCCACCGCGGAGGTCGAACGAGCGGACGACGAGACCGAGGAGGTCGCCTGATGCCCGTGACGCACACGAGCGTCGACGCCGAGGCCGCCGCGCGCCTCGTCGCTTTCGGAATGCGCCCGAAGCAGCTGCCCGCCCGTGACGTCGTGTACGGCGAGCTGGTGCGCCGCTACGGCGAGGACAACGCGTTCAAGGCGCTCACCCACGCGGTCGCGTCCGGGCTCGGGCTGATGGTGCTGGAGGTGACGCAGCAGGCCGGGTGCGTGCTCGCGGCCACCGACGAGTCCGTCTTCGAGATCAAGATGGACAGTTACGCGCGGCAAGCCAAGATCCGCGAGCGGCGCGAGACGGAAAAGGTGCTGCACGGCCTGATCCACCTCGCGACGGCCGCGCTCGGCTACCCGCGGCCGGACGATCTGGCCAACGACACCTACATCGGGCGGGTGAGCGTCGAGCAGGTCGACGCGATGGTCCGCGAGGCGGCTCGTGTGCTCGACGAACGGGCGCAGCTGGCCGAGGCGAACAACGACCCGCTCGCGGACGCGCCGGAGCTGGAGCAGGCGTGGCGCGCGTACGCCCGTCGCCCGGCCGCGGCGGCGACGAAGGACGGCCGGATGGCGGCGGACACCACGCGCGGAATGGTGTCGCGGGCGCTGCGTTTCCTTGCCGACCAAGGCTTTTTGGTGCAGGTGAGCGACGAGCAGGGCGGCACTTACCGCACGACGCCGCGGTATCAGATCCAGGTGCGCGAGCTGGCCGCGGACGCCGCGTTCGACGATCTGCTCGCGCTCGACGTCGTCGCGGTCGCCGGTGCTGGGGGCACCCTGCGCGCGACCGCCTCGGACACGCTGCAGTGAGGGAATCAAGGTCCGTGAGGGGAACCCTGAGGGAATCAGATTCCCTCAGGGTTCCCCTCACGGACCGGCAGGCGGATCAGGCGCGGTAGAGGGGAAACGGATGTACGAGCTTTCGCGGGTCCGCCTGCATTCGGTGGGCCCGGCGGGCGCCCGGTACCAGGACGTGGTGCTGGACTTCAGCGGCGTCGGGGCCACGATCACCGCGCCGAAGCAGGACGCGCTGTTCTCCGCGGGCATCCACGCCGGCGGCCCGGTGCGCCGCCCGTCGCCCGCCAGCGTGCTGTTCCTGGAGAACGGCGGCGGCAAATCGGTGCTGATCAAGCTGATCTTCTCCGTCATGCTGCCCGGGCGGCGCCAGGTCGTCGGCACCACGAGCACGAAGGTGCTGGAGAAGTTCGTGACGGCCAAGGACGTCGCGCACGTCGTCCTGGAGTGGCTGCACGTCGAGACCGGGCAGCGGGTGATCACCGGCAAGGTGTCGGAGTGGCGCGGGCACGTGACGTCCGCGGACTCGGAGAACCTGGTCGACTCCTGGTACTGCTTCCGCCCGACCGCCGAGGTCGCGCTCGATTCGCTGCCGCTGACCGAGGACGGCCGCCTGCTCACGATGTCCGGGTTCCACGACCGGATCGCGGGCGCGGCGATGGCCGAACCGGAGCTGGAGCTGTTCTGGACGCGCCGGCACCACGAGTGGACCGGACGGCTCGACCAGCTCGGCCTCGACACCGAGCTGTTCCGCTACCAGCGCGCGATGAACGCGGGCGAGGGCGAGGCGGCCGACGCGTTCCAGTTCTCCACCGACGAGGCGTTCGTGGAGTTCCTGCTGCGCGCGGTGCTGTCCGAGGACGAGCCGAAGGACCTCGCCGAGGTCGTGTCGACGTACGCGAACAACCTCTCGCAGCGCGGTGATCTGATGGCGGAGAAGGATTTCGTCGAAGGCGCGCTCGAACTGCTGGGCCCGCTGGCCGAAGAAGAAGGCGTGGCCGCGGCGTCGCGCCGGATCGCCGAATCGGCGCGGGAAGACCTCGGCGAGCTGGCCGGGCGGATCCACGCGCGCAACGAGCTGGAAAACGCGCGGCTCTCCGGGCTGGAAGAGCACGTCGAGGAGGTGCGGACCGCCGAAAAGCTCGCCGAGGGCGACCATCGGCGGCTGACCGCGGGGGTCACCGAGCTGCGTCGGCTGGTCGCGGTGCTGCGGCTGGAAGAAGCGCAGATCGAACGCGAGCGCGTCGACGGCGAGCTGGCCGAGGCGAAGACGCAAGCGGAGGCGTGGCGCGAAACCGCGACTGTGCTGAACCGGTTGAACGCCGCGCGCAAGGCGAAAGACCTGCGCGAGCTGGTCGGAAACCGCGAGGAGAAGGCGAAGCCGGCGTTGGCCGCGCGGGACGCGGCGGCGGCCGCGTTGGGGCGCGGGTTGCTTTCGCTGGCGCGTGACGCGCAGCGGCAGGCGGACAAAGCCGAGGCGCACGCGGACGCGTTGCGCGCCGAAGCTGAAAAGGCGCAAGCCGACCGGGACGAGGCGGCGAATCTGGCCGCTGGCCGTCGAGCCGAGGCGCGCGGGCTGTCGTCGCGGATCGCTGAGCTGCGCGAGGAAATCTCGGAATCTGTCCGCAGTGGACTGTTGACCTCCGGCGCGGACGTCGCCGAGTCGGCCAGGGCGGCGCGAGCCGAAGCCGAGGCCGCGGCGGCGGAATCCGTTCGCCGGGAACAGGAACTCGACCGGGTCGGCGAGGACCTGCAAGCTGCGCAGCGTTCGGTCAACGAGGCGCACCAGCTCGCCGGGTCCACTCAGGACCGTCTTGTCCGGGCGGCCGAAGACCTCGATCGGGCGCACCGGCGCACCGACGCGCTGGCCGCGGAACCTCGGTTGATGGAGCTGCTCGGCGCGGACGACGTCAAGCTGGAGAGCGATCTTCCGGTGCTGCTGCAGCGGTTGCGGGACGCGAGCGCGGCGGTGGAGAAGGAACAGACCGCGCTGCGGATGGAGGAGTCCGCTGACGAGCGGGCGCTCGCCGCGCTCGGTTCGGGCGGGCTGCTGCCGCCGCCGGAGGACGTGCAGGCCGCGCTGGACGCGTTGGAGCGGGCCGGAATCACCGCGTGGTCGGGCTGGCGTTATCTGTCCAAACTGGACTCAGTGCGGCGCGACGAGGTTCTGGAGCGGATGCCGCAGCTCGTCGCCGGGGTGCTGCTGAACGATGCGGCGCAGGTGAAGCGGGCGCGTGAAGTGCTGGCGGCGTCCCGGCTGTTGCCGAGCGCGGTGATCGCGGTCGGGACCACAGATGCGTTCCAGAAGGACGGTCCGGCCGCGGCGGGCGTCGAGTTCCTCGTGCCGCCGAACCCGGCGATGTACGACGAGGAAGCCGCCGACACCGAGCGGGAAGCCGTGGCGCAGCGGCATGCCGAGCGGCAGCGTCGGCTGGAGCAGCTGTCGGAATCGCTGGCCAACGACGGCGCGTTGACGTGGAAGCTCACCACCTGGCGCGAGGACTACCCGGCCGGTGCGATCGGGACGCTCGCTGAGCAGGCCGAAACAGCGCGCGTCGCGCGGGAGACCGCGCAGACCGCGCTCGGGCAAGCGGAGGCGGAATTCGCCCGGTTGAGCGAAAAAGCCGCTTCGCTGCGTGAACGGGTCCCGGCGTTGCGGACTGCTGCCGCCGAAGCCGAGGAGAAGGCGCGTCGGCTTGGCGAACTGTCCACACGGGCCGCGCGCGTCGCGGAATGGACCGAAGAAGTCGAGCGAGCAACGGAAATCGCGGAACGCGCGGAGACGTCGGCAGCCGAGGCGTCGGCGCGTGCCGCGCGGTTGCGCGAGCAGGCGGGGGAGGAGCAGCGGACTGCGGACGGGCACCGCCGCACCGTCACCACCGCTCGGTCCGAGCTGGCCGAAGTGCCGGGCGCGGCCGAGTTGCCCGAAGACGTCGAAGCGCCTTCGGAACCGGTGGATGCCTTGCGGCGCACCTTTGTGTCGGCTTCCGAGTCGTACGCGAAGGTCGAGGTCGGCAGCGATCTCCGGGCCGAGTTGGAGCAGGCCGAGTCGGCTGAGGCGGCGGCCTCGTCCGCTTTGGAAGCGCTGGACGAAGAAGTCCGGGTGCGCGCGGCGACGTTGCTGGAGACGCCGGACGGTTCGGACGCTTCCGCGCGGGCGGCGGCGCTGGCCCGCGCGCGGCGAGCCGTCGACGCGCTGGAGGAAGAACGCACCGAGGCGATCGGCCAGGTGTCGACGCGCCGGGCCGAGCTGGACGTCCTGCCGTTGCAGACCGGCGTCGCTTCTCCGGCCGAGCGACCGCGCGACATCGAGCACGGCCTCGAGCTGATCGACGCGGCTTCGCTGGAAGTGTCCGCAGCGGCCCGGAAATGGGAAGAGCTGCAGGAACGCCGAGCCGCGGCGGACGCGACGCTGGACGCGGGCAAGGCGTCGGCGTCCGGCTTCGGCTTGCTGTCGGAATCGTTGGCGCACTTGCGTTCGGAGGAACCGGCGGACGCGTACGACGGCGACGTCGAATCCGCGCGGACCCGGTACAACCAGCTCAACACCGTGCTGAACGACGCCCAGTCGGCGGCCGACGCCGGCGAACGGCGGGTGCGCGCGGCGGCGGACCAGCTGGCGCAGTACGCGACCGAAAAGCGGTTCGAGAAGCTCAGCACGCCGGTGCGGCAGCAGGTGATTTCCGTGAAGCGGGACCAGCTTCCCGCGCACGCGGCGGAATGGGGCGAGGCGTTGCGGCCCCGGCTGCGGACGCTCACCGACGATCTCGCGCAGATCGACCGGCACCGCGGCGGCATCATCACGCGGCTGCAGGGCATGGTCGAAGGCGCGTTGCGCACCTTGCGGTCGGCGCAACGGGTCTCGCGGCTGCCGGACGGGCTCGGCGACTGGTCCGGCCAGGAGTTCCTGCGGATCCGGTTCACCGAGCTGGAAGACCATGTGCTGGCGGAAAAACTGGGCGAGGTCGTCGACGAGGCGGCCGCGGGCAAGACCGCCGACGGCCGCGACGTGAAGCGCGACGGGCTGTCGCTGGTGTTGCGCGGGGTGCACGTCGCCTCGCCCAAGGGGTACCGGGTCGACATGCTCAAGCCGGATTCCGTGCTGCGCACCGAACGGCAGCGGGTGTCGGAGATCCGCGACGTGTTCTCCGGCGGCCAGCAGCTGACCGCGGCGATCATCCTGTACTGCACGCTGGCGGCTTTGCGCGCCAACAACCGGGGCAAGGCGCGGAACCGGCATTCGGGGGTGTTGTTCCTGGACAACCCGATCGGCCGCGCGTCGGCCGGGTATCTGCTGGAACTGCAGCGGGCCGTGGCGGAGGCGCTGGGGGTGCAGCTGATCTACACGACCGGTCTGTTCGACGCGGGCGCGCTGGCGGAATTCCCGCTGATCGTGCGGCTGCGCAACGACGCGGATCTGCGCGCCGGGCGGAAGTACCTGTCGGTGGACGCGACGATCCGGAATTCTCTCGACGACCTCGGGGATCCCGACGGCGTGGCCCGGCTTTCGGCGACGCGGATGTTCAGCCGGGCGTCTTCTTCTCCTTCGGTCGATTCGGCTGCGGAAGAAGAACAACCGGCCTGACGGTGTGGCTGGCGCGCGGTCTGCCGTGGAGGGCACACCGCGCGCCGAGACCCGTCAGCTGACGGGCACGTACGCCAGCCCGTGTCCGCCCGGTGCTCCTGCCGCCTTGGTGTCCAAAGTGGTCACCAGCGCGCGGGTCTCGAGATCGATGACCTCCACCGCGGTCGAGGCCGCGCCGGACACGAAAGCGATCCGGCCGTCCGGATCGGACAGAATGGCCAGCGGAAACTCCGTCCGCAGCTCCATCGAGCCGAGCAGTTCGTTGCTGGTCGCCGAAAACGCCAGCAACCGCCCGCCCAGCTCGGCGGCGAGCACCTCGCCGGACTGTGTGCAATGGATCGGCAGCACCGGACGTTCCGTCGGCAACAGGGTTTCGAGCGATCCTGCGACCGCGTCGAACACCCGAATCCCGGGTGCCGCGCGAACCGGCTCGGTGCCGTTCTCCAGATACGGTGCCGCGACGTACAGCCGCTTGCCGTCCCGGGAAATCTCCAACCCTTCACTGTCCGGCACGGAAATCCGCTCTACGTCGCCACTGTCCAAGTCCACAAAGGACACAAACGGCGCTTCCTTGTTGGTCACGAACCCGCGCCGCCCATCCGGACTGATCGCGACCCGATGCGGCCCGGGCGCACCGGTCGCGAGATGCCGCACCGGCCGTCGCGTCGCGGTATCGACCACCACCAGACCGCCTTCGCTCGCCGGACCCGCCTCGACGGTCGCGTACAGCAGCCCCCGCAGCGGATCGATCGCCAACCCGTGCGGCGCGTGATCCGGCGAAATGTCGACGACCTCCAGGATCTCGCGCGAATCCGGATCGATCGCAGTCAGCTCGGTCGCCCGCTCGCCATGTCCGTGATAGGCGCCGTCGCGGTACGCGCTCGCGCACCAGACGAGGCGATGAACCGGGTCGAAGCAGAGATCGTGCGGCTGGGCAGGCACTTCGACAGTGCCGAGATGCTTCCCGCTCCCAACCTCGAAGAACGCGACTGCCGGGCCCTTCGCCCCAGCGACCGCGAGAATCGCTTCTTGCATAGGTGTCTCCTTCCAAGTGGCTACCTGATCCGCTCTGGGCGGCGGCGGTTTGCGCGTCGATGCAAGAATCGGCACGGAATTCTTCCGCTGAACGCAAACCTTCCGGGTGGCCATGGACCTCAACCTCTTGCGCGTGCTGGACGTGCTGCTGCAGGAAGGCAGCGTCACGCGCGCCGCGGCGAGACTGGGCAGCTCGCCCGCCGCGGTAAGCCGAACCCTCGCCAAACTGCGCCGCGCCGCCGGTGACCCGCTTCTGGTGCGGGCGGGCCAAGGCCTGGTCCCGACCCCGCGCGCCCTGGAACTGAAGGACGAAGTCACCGCCCTGGTGCACCGCGCCGACCGCATCCTGGCCCCCGGCCCCGGCTTCACCCCCGCGGACTTGCGCCGCACCTTCACCATCCAAGCCGCCGACCTGGTGGTGAGCGGCTTAGCCGGCCCCTTGACCGCCCGCATCCGCGCCGAAGCTCCGCACGTCGAGGTCATCTTTCTCCCGGAGTCCACAGAGGACAGCGGTGCCCTGCGCGACGGCCGGGTAGACCTCGAGATCGGCGCCGCCGGCCATCACGACCCGGAAACCCGCACCGAACCGTTGGTGCGATCGACCGTCCTGGGCATTGCGCGGCAAGGGAATCCGCTCTTCGACGTGCCGGTGGATCCAGCGC
The DNA here is from genome assembly GCF_055633755.1 of Amycolatopsis sp. NPDC114484. Lineage (NCBI taxonomy): Bacteria > Bacillati > Actinomycetota > Actinomycetes > Pseudonocardiales > Pseudonocardiaceae > Amycolatopsis > Amycolatopsis sp. NPDC114484. Next base: position 28,369 of record NZ_JBVKDQ010000015.1, read on the forward strand.
GCTTCGCCGCCGCCGAGCACATCGGCATCTCCCGGCGAGGCAAGCAAACCGGCCCGATCGACCTTGCGTTGACCCAACTGGGCTTACGCCGACGAGTCGCCGTGGTCGTCCCCGGCCACCCGAGCGCCCTGATCCTGGCGAGCGGCAGCGACCTGGTGACCATCGGCATCGCGGGCTGGCTGGACCCGTTCCTGGCCGCTCTGGACCTGCGCACCTTCCCCATCCCGCTGGACCTTCCGCCGATCGAGCTGGGCCTGGCCTGGCACCCCCGGACCGCCGCCGACCCGGCCCAGCTCTGGTTCCGCGACCGCGTGCGCGCCGCCCTGCTCGCCTCGTCTTGACCAGCGCGGATGCGATTTCTGTCGGACCTTGCTGGTAGGAATCGAGTCGTGAAGATGACCCTCGCCCAGCGCCGGGCCCGCCTCGGCGTACGCCACCACCTGGCGGCCCGGACGACGACCGTCGAGGAAGCAGTCGACGGCGTTGTCGCACTGCACGCCACCGATCCCGCTTCGGTGTACCTGTCCGCCTGGTCGCGCGTGCGGGCGGTCTCGGTCGCCGAGGTCGAGGAGGCGCTGTACGCGCGGCGCACCCTTCTGCGTTTGCTGGGCATGCGGCGCACCATGTTTGTCACCGATGTCGCCACCGCCGGTTTGATGCAAGCGGCGTGCTCGTACGACGTCGCTGCCCGTCAACGCCGTCTGCTGGAAAAGCAGCTAGGCACCCTGGGGTATCCGGAGAACGTCGCGCATCCCGGCGAATGGCTGGGCGAGGTGATGGCGAGCGTCGAAAAAGCCTTGCGCGCCAGGGGATCGGCGACCGCTCAGCAACTGGCGGACGACGAACCGCGCCTGCGTCAGCAACTGTTGATGGCGAAGGGAAAACCGTACGAGTCGATCGGCAATGTGACCAGCCGGGTGCTGTTCCAGCTGGCAGCCGAGGGGCACATCGTGCGCGGCCGGCCGCGGGGGAGCTGGCAAAGCACGCAGTATTACTGGTCTCCGCTGACCGATTGGCTGGCGGAAGGTGCCGCCGTTTCGGGGTCGGGCAAAGCGGGCCGCGCTACCCTGGGTTCCGAGGCAGGCCGCCCTGCCGCCGTTGCCGGGCCGGGCCACGCTGAATCCGGTGGCCCAGCCGGGGGAGGCGGCTCCGGCACGGGAGCCGGTGGCCCAGCCGGGGGAGGCAGCTCTGACGCGGGAGCCGTTGGCGAGGCGGGCCGCCCGACCACCGGCACCGGTTCGGGCCGCTCCGGTGCCCGGTCAGATCGCCCCGCCCCCGGCACTGCTGACTGGCCAGGCCTCTCCGAAGACGAAGCCCGAGCCGCCCTGGCCCGGCGATGGCTTTACGCCTTCGGCCCCGCCCCGGTCGCCGACCTCCGCTGGTGGACCGGCTGGGCGGCAGGCCAAACGAAAAAGGCGCTGACCGCCCTCTCCCCGGCCGAGGTCGACCTGGACGGCGAACCAGCGATCGCCCTGCCGGACGACCTGGCCCCGGTCGCTGATCCGGACCCGTGGATCGCCTTGCTCCCCGCCCTGGACCCGACCGCGATGGGCTGGCAGTCCCGGGACTGGTACGTCGGCCCGCACCGCCCCGCCTTGTTCGACCGCAGCGGCAACATCGGCCCGACAATCTGGAGCGACGGCCGGATCGTCGGCGCTTGGGCCCACCGCCCGTCGGGAGAAGTCGCGGTCCGGCTGTTCGAGGACGTGGGGGCGGAGAAGATTGCCGCGGTGGACGCCGAGGCGGCCCGGCTGAGCGAATGGCTGGGGGAGGCGCGAGTGGTGCCGAAGTTCCGCACCCCGGCGGAGAAGGAGCTGGCTGGATAGAGCGGTTCACACTTGTGCCGGGATGACCGGCCGGGTGCCAGGCCTGACGATTCGGCTGCCCAGCGGACGCAGCGGCCGGACGGCCTGGCGGTTCGGCTGGACGACGCCGGGCCTCGCTGGGCGACGTCGGGGCTGGCCGGGCGACGCCGGGGCTGGCCGGACGTGGCCGAGCCTCGCTGGACGTGGCCGGGTCGCACCGGGCCTCGCTGGGCGACGTCGGGGCTCGCCGGGCGACCTCGGGGCTGGCCGGACGTGGTCGGGTCTCGCCGGACGTGGCCGGGTCTCGCCGCGCGACGCCGGGGCTGGCCGGGACTGCTCAGGACTGTCGAGCAGCCAGGTCTCCGAGTCGCGAGGAGACAGAAGCCGTTCGGCACCTCGCCCGCCTCCCGACCAGGCGTCCAGCGATCAGGACGACCGGCGACCCGGCCCCCGGACGTCAGCGGGCCGGGCCGCCCAGAGCGCGAAGAACCTACTTGTTCACCTTGAACGATTTCAGGATCTCGTCCTTGTCCGCGGTGGTCAGATTCCGGTACCCGTCGATGGTCAAGGTCGGATCCATCAGGTAGTAGCAGAGGACAGCGGTCACCGGCTTCCCCGCGGAATCCTTGGACGGGAGCGCCACGAAGACCATGCCGTTGTCGAAATCGGGGTCTGTGTTGACGCCGCCGTCGCAGTCGGCGACACCGTGATGGGCGGGGCGGACGGAATACTTGAATCCCTGGATCCCGTCGATGTTCGCGTCGCCCCATTGGCCGTGCGCGGCATCGTTGACGTCTTGGAACTTGAAGCCGGTGCTCGTCTCGTAGAAGGGCGGGACGACCTTCTGGAAAAGCTTCAAGGCCTCTTCTTTGCTCGCACCGGAACCAGCCGGATACGCCGCGGTGAAGATGGACGCCTTGGTCACCCCGGCCTGAGAAGGCTTCCCGTCCTTGGCGCCGTGGCACTCGCCGACGCCGTACTGCAGCATCTTCCACTGGCCGCCGCCCATGGTCAGCCGGGCGGTGAAGGGGGTCCACTCGTCACCGACCTCGTATTCGAGGCCCGCCGCGTCGTCGGTGACGGTCTGGACTCCGGTGATGTGGGTCCAGTTCACCACGACGACCAGGCAGAGAAAAGCCACGGCCAAGGCGAGCCCGAGGCCGGACGGGATGAAGACCAAGAGCTTCTTCTTGCGGCTCCACTTCTTCCGCGGCTTCTCGCCGCCGCCGTTTCCTTCCGGCGCGGCCTGCTGGTGAGAAACGCCGCCGGGGTTCCACTGCGGCCCCGGCCCGGACGGTCCCTCGGGGAATTGCTGCGGATACCCGCCTTGTCCCTGGCCGGGATATCCCCCGTAATGGGGTCGCCCCGGTGGATTGCCGTGCCGCGGGTACCCGCCTGGCTGCATTTTCGCCGTTCCTCCCCTGGATGCCTTCCGGCGCGTCGCGGAATCGCGAAGATCAACTTAACCCAAGCGGTCCGGCAGCCTGCCGCGTTTTGTCCAAAAAGCCCGAAGCGACCGGGCTGAGTTCGTCGTGCGTGCGGTCTCTCGCGAGAATCGACCCTGAAGATCGCCGAACGGGCCCTGCGGAAACGCCGCACCAGGCACCCGAATCGGCTTCGAAACCCGCCGCGCCGGTCCCGGCTGGGCCCGCCTCCGAACCCCGGCCGGCGCCCGCCTCCGCCCGCGCCCCGCGCGACCCCGTCCCGCGGCGCCCGGCGAAACCGTCCCGACAGCGTGAACCGGGGCACCAAGACCGATCAAGCCACTGGTCCGCCCCCGCCCCGGACCCGCTCGGGAGCGCTCGCCCCGTTTCGGGCCCTCACCCGGCTGAGCTGGGTTCTTAATCGATTCTTGACGTCTCCCGGCAGTGGTGGAAGTCTCGTCAGGGCAGTCCAGGGCAACGGCGCCCGCACGCTAGGGTTGCGCCGAAACCCGGAAGTCGCAGAAGCTTCTCCGGGGCGGGCGCCCCGGGAGAACTTCCGCAGTGTCCAACCTAGCGGCAGGCGGCCGGTGCGCCGCCGCCGTGATCAACACCAGAGGAGTGGCAGCAGTGACCGTTCGCGTAGGTGTCAACGGCTTCGGCCGGATCGGCCGCAACTTCTTCCGTGCCGTGAAGGCGAGCGGTCACGACATCGAGGTCGTCGCGTTCAACGACCTCGGCGACGTCGCCACCATGGCCCACCTGCTCAAGTACGACTCGATCCTCGGCCGCTTCCCGGGCGAGGTCACCGTCAGCGACGAGGGCATCGTCGTCGACGGCAAGACCATCAAGGCCCTCGCCGAGCGCGACCCGGCCAACCTGCCCTGGGGCGACCTGGGCGTGGACGTCGTCGTCGAGTCGACCGGTTTCTTCACCAACGCCGACGCCGCCAAGGCGCACATCGCCGGCGGCGCGAAGAAGGTCATCATCTCCGCGCCCGCCAAGGGCGAGGACCTGACCGTCGTCCTCGGCGTCAACGACGACAAGTACGACGGCTCGCAGACGATCATCTCGAACGCGTCCTGCACCACCAACTGCCTCGGCCCGCTGGCCAAGGTCCTCAACGACGCCTTCGGCATCGAGCAGGGCCTGATGACCACGATCCACGCCTACACGCAGGACCAGAACCTGCAGGACGGCCCGCACAAGGACCTGCGCCGCGCCCGCGCCGCCGCCCTGAACGTCGTCCCGGCCTCCACCGGCGCGGCCAAGGCGATCGGCCTCGTGCTGCCGGAGCTGCTCGGCAAGCTGGACGGCTACGCGCTGCGCGTCCCGGTCCCGACCGGCTCGGCCACCGACCTCACCGTCACCCTCAAGAAGCCGGCCACCGTCGACGAGATCAACGCCGCCTACAAGGCCGCCGCCGAAGGCCCGCTGGCCGGCATCCTGAAGTACTCGGTCGACCCGATCGTGTCCTCGGACATCGTCACCGACCCGGCCTCCTGCATCTACGACTCGCCTCTCACCAAGGTGATCGGCGACCAGGTCAAGGTCGTCGGCTGGTACGACAACGAGTGGGGCTACTCCAACCGCCTCGCCGACCTGATCAAGCTCGTCGGCTCGAAGCTCTGAACCGGATGAGCGTCAAAAACCTGGAAGACCTGCTGGGCGGTGCGGACAGTGCTGGCCTTCGAGGCCGCTACGTGCTGGTGCGCAGCGACCTGAACGTCCCGCTCGACGGGTCGGCCATCACCGACGACGGCCGGGTCCGCGCCGCGCTGCCGACGATCAAGAAGCTCGCCGACGCGGGCGCGAAGGTCGTCGTCACCGCGCACCTCGGCCGCCCCAAGGGCGAGCCGGACCCGAAGTTCACGCTCGCGCCGGTCGCGAGGCGGCTGAGCGAGCTGCTCGGCGCCGAGGTCCCTCTGGCCGGCGACCTCGTCGGCGAGTCGGCGAAGGCGCTGACCGCCGGACTGGCCGACGGCAGCGTCGTGCTGCTGGAGAACGTGCGCTTCGACGCGCGCGAGACCAGCAAGGACGCCGTCGACCGCTCTGAGCTGGCGGCCGAGCTGGCCGCGCTGACGCCGGGCGGGGCGTTCGTCTCCGACGGCTTCGGCGTCGTGCACCGCAAGCAGGCCTCGGTCTACGAGATCGCCGCGGTGCTCCCGGCGTACGCGGGCGGCCTCGTGCTGGCCGAGCTGGACGTGCTGAAGAAGCTCACCGACGACGTCAAGCGGCCGTACGTGGTCGCGCTCGGCGGCTCGAAGGTGTCCGACAAGCTCGGCGTCATCGCGAACCTGCTCACCAAGGTCGACCGGCTGCTCATCGGCGGCGGCATGGCGTACACGTTCCTCAAGGCCAAGGGCTACGAGGTCGGCACGTCGCTGCTGCAGGAAGACCAGCTCGACCAGGTCAAGGGTTTCCTCGCCGAGGCCGAGAAGCGCGGCGTCGAACTGGTGCTGCCGGTCGACGTGCTCGCAGCCGTTGGGTTCGCCGCCGACGCGCCGTACGAGGCCGTCGACGTCACCGCCATCCCGGCCGACCGCATGGGCCTCGACATCGGCCCGCGCAGCGCCGAGCTGTTCGCGCAAAAGCTCGCCGACGCGGCGACCGTCTTCTGGAACGGCCCGATGGGCGTCTTCGAATTCGAGGCGTTCGCAGGCGGCACCCGCGCGGTGGCCGAGGCACTCGTGAATAGCGACGCGTTCACCGTCGTCGGCGGCGGCGATTCGGCGGCCGCGGTGCGGCAGCTGGGCCTGCCCGAGGACGGCTTCTCGCACATCTCCACCGGCGGCGGCGCCTCGCTGGAGTACTTGGAAGGCAAGGAGCTGCCCGGCGTGGCGGCGCTGGAGGGGAAGAACTAAGTGGCACGCAAGCCCCTGGTGGCAGGCAACTGGAAGATGAACCTCAACCACCTCGAGGCCATCGCCCTGGTGCAGAAGATCGCCTTCGCGCTGCCGGAGAAGTACTACGCGAAGGTGGACGTGACGGTGCTGCCGCCGTTCACCGACATCCGCAGCGTGCAGACCCTGATCGACGCCGACAAGCTCTCGCTCACCTACGGCGCGCAGGACCTGTCGCCGCAGGACTCGGGCGCGTTCACCGGCGACATCTCCGGCCCGATGCTGGCGAAGCTGGGCTGCAGCTTCGTCACCGTCGGCCACTCGGAGCGGCGCGCGATCCACGGCGAGACCGACGAGCTGGTCAACAAGAAGGTCAAGGCCGCGCTCAAGCACGGCATCACGCCGATCCTGTGCGTGGGCGAGGAACTCGAGATCCGCGAAGCGGGAGAGCACCTCGAGCACACCCGCAACCAGCTCATCGAGGGTCTCAAGGGACTCAAGGCCGAGCAGGTGCAGGCCGTCGTGATCGCGTACGAGCCGGTGTGGGCCATCGGCACCGGCAAGGTCGCGACCGCGGCCGACGCCGAAGAGGTCTGCAAATCCCTGCGCGGGACGCTGTCGGAGAAGTACGGCGACGAGGTCGCCACCGCGGTCCGCGTGCTCTACGGCGGCTCGGTGAAAGCCGGGAACGTCTCGGAGCTGGTGGGCGCGGACAACATCGACGGGGCGCTGGTCGGAGGCGCGAGCCTGGACGGCGAGGAGTTCACCAAGCTCTGCGCGCTCGCCGCCGGTGGCCCGCTGCCCTGATCGTGGGCACTACCGGGTAGCCTGTGTGTTCGGTCCGTCACTAGAGCAGTGGACGAGTCCAGGGGTACGGTGAAGATCCGCACATTGTGCGGGTCCGGCCGTACCCCTGCATGCTCCGACAAGCACAGAGGATGACATGAAGCTGTTCCTGCAAATCCTGTTGATCGTCTCCAGCGTGCTGCTGGTAGTGGCCGTGCTGCTGCACCGCGGCCGGGGCGGCGGCCTGTCGTCGCTGTTCGGCGGCGGGATGCAGTCCAGCCTGGCTGGCTCCAGCGTGGCCGAGAAGAACCTCGACCGGATCACGCTGTTGCTGGCCGCGGTCTGGGTGATCAGCATCGTGGGCATCGGCCTCCTGCTCAAGGTATGACCGGGTCCCCGGAAGGGGACTTGCGATCGGCGTGCCTATTGGGGGGCGCGCCGCCGATTCCAACGGGTGAGGATTCATGGTTGGCGGTAACGCGATTCGCGGCACCCGCGTGGGTGCCGGTCCTTCGGGCGAATCGGAGCGGGGTGAATCGGCGCCACGGCGCCGGGTGTCCTATTGGTGTGCGAACGGGCACGAGGCCCGCCCGTCGTTCTCGATGGACGCGGAGGTCCCCGAAGAATGGGATTGCCCGCGCTGCGGGCTTCCCGGCGGGCAGAACGAGCAGAATCCGCCCGCCGCGCCCCGTACCGAGCCCTACAAAACGCATCTGGCTTACGTGAAGGAACGCCGCAGCGACGCCGACGGTGAGGCCATCCTCGCCGAAGCGCTCGAGCGCCTCCGCCAACGCCGCGAATTGATCTGAGGCACGGTTTTCTCCGGGACCACCGGCTTCCCGTCCGCGAGGGCGAGGGCCGGTGGTTTTTTAGTTCCCGGGGCGGATCCCGGGTGGTCTGGACCGAGGCAGGTCCAGACCTCTGCGGGCCGGGCGGCGGAGTCCTGACGGGGGCGCTCTCGTGCGGACTGCGGCGGCTGGGCGGTCTGGCCAGTGTGGAGGCAGGTCCAGACCTCTGCGTGGCGGGCGGCTGAGTGTGGTGGGGACCTCTCGTGCGGAGTGCGGGGCCCGGGTGGTCCGGCCAGTGTGGAGGCAGGGCTGGACCTGCGGGTCGGCTGAGTCCGGCGGAGACGCTCCGGTCCGGACTGCGGGGGCCTGAGTGTGCCCGGATGGTCCACACCGGCCAGCGGAAGGTCCAGACCACCGAGAGCGGGCGGCTAAGTCCGGCGAGGAACGTTCCCCGCGAACCGCGGGGACGGGTTGCCGCCCAAGCGGTCCAGGCCCGTCAGGGCAAGGTCTAGACCTCCGGAAAAGGCACGTTTCCGTTCCGGCGTGGGCAAGTCCCCGGCGCGAGCCGGTTCTTGACCGGTCCAGGCCAATCCCGGCCCAGGCTCAGCGGTCCAGCGGATACCGTGCCCGCACCCGGAACCCGCCGTCCTCCGTTCCGGATGTTTCGAAGCTTCCGCCCAGCAGCCGGGCGCGTTCGGCGAGTCCGGTGAGTCCGTGGCCGCCCGACGGGAACGCTTCGCCCGCGCGGCAGGCGCGGGCGTTCTCCACCTCGATGTCCAGCGCGCCGCTCGCCGCGTGGATGCGGATCGTGGCCGTCGCGCCGGGAGCGTGTTTGTGGACGTTCGTCAGGCATTCCTGCACCGTCCGGTACGCCGCAGCCGAGACCTGGCTCGGCAACGTGTCCGGGAGCTGCTCGACGGTCAGCTGCACCGGCACGTCGCACTCGCGGATGAGATGGTCCAGTTCTCCGATCCCGGGCCGCGGGCCGTCGTCTCCGGAGCCGGAGCGCAGGACGCTCACCAGGGAGCGCAGTTCCTCCAGCGTCCGTGTCGACAGCTGGCGGATGACCTGCGCCGTCTCCAGCGCCGGGCCGTCCTTGGCCTGTGCCTGCAGCGCGCCGGCCTGCATGGCGATCAGCGTGATCTGGTGGGACACCACGTCGTGCATTTCGCGGGCCAGCCGCGCGCGTTCCTCGGCACGGACCGCGTCGGCGTGGAAGCGGCGTTCGCGGTCGCGGCTCTTCGCCAGTTCGCGCAGTTTCGCCGAGATCTCCGCGCGCGCCCCGATCAGCAGGCCGATCGCGATCGGCATTCCGGCGACCAGTACGCCGTAGATCCCGTCGAGGACGTGTTCGCGCCAGCTCAGTTCCGCGAACTCCGGCAGCGGCCACCGCACGAACCGGCAGGTGAACACCAATCCCGCGCCGACCCAGGTCTGCCAGTGCAATTGCCGCCGCGTCGCGAGCATGCCCAGGTTGAGCATCGACGCCAGCTGCGCCCATCCGGCCAAGAATCCCGGAACCGCGGCGAGCACCGCGAGGAACGGGAAACGCCGCCGCACCACGACCGCGAGACACGCGGCGGCCGACAGGTACAGCGAATAGGGCTGCGCCTTCGGCGGCACGACGAGCCAGACGTCGAGCACCGCCAGCAGCACGACCACCGCTTCGACGGCGATCGTCGCGACGAGGGGTTTCCGGAACACGGCGAACGCGCCGGTCAGGCTGGCGCGCCTGGCTCGCCGAGCCGCTCTCGCTGCGGAGCTGCTCATCGAGATGCCAGGAATCGAGAGTCCCTCAGTGCTCATCGCGGCGACCCCATTCGTCTTGTGGACTTAGTGATGAGATGCTCCGGCCACCCGATCGGGACGCGCGGCGGTGAACAAATGTGCGGATGCTAACGGGAACGTGTGTGTTGCCAGTAAGTTTCACCCAGAGTGGTTCTTGTGGTGTTGTAATCTCCACAACTGCTCCAACGGGATGAACTAAGCGCGGTCGACATCACCTAGTGTCGATCACATCACCTTATGTTCACCATACGGCGGTTCCCACATACTGGTGAGCCGCTTTTTGGCGGAGTGTCAGTTACTCCATTTGCCGCCCAGGTCGAGACCGGAACCGAACCACGCGAACAGGGGAGAGATCACCCGTGCGGGTGGTCGGGATGTGTCGCAGCGCAGTCGAAGGCCGCCGCGTCGTGGCGAGCACGACGCGGCGGCCTTCGGGTAGTGGGCCTGTTGAGGCTTACGCGGGCGTCTCCGCGGTCGCGACGAGCACCGCGCGGCCGAGCACGTGGCCGAACATGGTGAACCCGAGGACGGCGGGCGTCGCGTCGGCCGGGACGCCGATCGTCTCGACGTCCAAGGCGTGCACGACGACGAAGTAGCGGTGTTCGCCGTGGCCGGCGGGCGGGGCCGCGCCGATGAAACGCGCGGCCCCGGCGTCGTTGCGCAGCTGGAAAGCGTCGTCGGGCAGGTCGGAGCCGGTGTCGTCGCCCGCGCCTTCCGGCAGGTCGGCGACGGTGCCGGGGACATCGGCGACGGCCCAGTGCCAGAAGCCGGAGCCGGTCGGCGCGTCGGCGTCGTAGACCGTGACGGCGTAGCTCTTCGTGCCTTCCGGCGCGCCGGTCCAGGACAGCTGCGGCGACGTGTCCTTGCCGCCGGGCACGCCGAAAATCCCGGAGAACTGCTCGGCGGACCAGGCCGCGCCGTCGGCGACGGTCGTGCTGGTGACGGTGAAGCTCGGCACCTCGGGAAGGCGCGCGAACGGGGAGTTGGCGGACATGGGTTCCTCTCGCTGGAAGCGATACCTCATCGACGATCGAATTAATAATCGATGATTTGTCAGATCGTCTATCCTGAGGGCATGAAGCAGATGCTGTCCGAGCAGATCTACGACCAGGTCCGCGCCGCGATCATGCGCGGCGAGGTCGAGCCGGGGCAGGCGCTGAAACCGCAGGAGCTGGCGGCGCGGTACGAGGTCAGCCTCGCCGTGGTGCGGGAGGCACTGGTCCGGTTGGCCGGGGAGGGGCTGGCGGAACGGCTGACGAACCGCGGCTTCGCGGTGCCGGCGCTCGCCGATCGGCGGTGGCAGGAGATCATCGAGGCGCGCCAGACGGTCGAGCCCGCGATGCTGCGGTTGTCGGTCGCGCGCGGCGATCTGGAGTGGGAGACGCGGGTGCGCGCGGCGGGGCACCGGCTCGCCCGGACGCCGATGTATGTGCCCGACGAGGGCAGCTACTACTCCGCTGCGTGGGCGGAGGCGCACCGCTTGTTCCACCGCACGCTGCTCGACGGCTGCGCGAACGCGGTGCTGTTGGAGAATTTCGACCGGATGTGGACGGCGAGCGAACTGGCCCGGCGGTGGACGGTGCACCCGGCGCACCGGCTCCCGGTGGAGGACGTGCTCGCCCAGCACGAGGGGCTGGAACGGGCGGCGCTGGGCCGGGATCCGGAGGAAGCGGCGGGGTTGCTGATGGAGCACCTGGCGGCGACGGCGGCGGTGCTGACCGGGGCGGAGGCGGCGGGGGAGTAGCGGCTCGTGAGTGTTGATCGCGGTTAGAACCGGGATAGGCGCGCACGGCCCCTGCCCGCACGCTTCCCTTGCCCCGCAACGAAAAAGGCTCCCCGCGCCAACGCGCGAGGAGCCCCTCCGGCAAACAGTCTTACTCGGCTGGCGGCTCGTACACCTTCGTCAGCTTCCCGGCCGCCTCGCGGTCCAGGAGCCACAGTGTCCGCCGGTAGCCGCGAGCGCCCGAGACGGGGATCTGCGTTTCTGGCGCACCGGCCAGCGCCTGCGCGACCGCGTCCGCCTTGGCGGTGCCTGCCGTCATCAGCCACACCTCGCGGGCGCGGCGGATAGCGGGCAGCGTAAGCGACACACGCGTCGGCGGGGGCTTCGGGCAGTCGCGGACCGGCACCACCGAGCGCTGTGTTTCGCGCACCTCGGCGGTTTCCGGGAACAGCGACGCCGTGTGGCCCTCGCCGCCGAGGCCCAGCAGCATGATGTCGAACTCCGGCACGTCCGCGCCGGGGCCCGCCGCGTCGGAGAGGACCTTCGCGTAGGCCTCGGCGGCCGCGTCGACGTCGTCGCCGAACTCGCCGTCCGACGGGGCCATCGCGTGCACCCGCTCCGGAGCCAGCGGCACGTGGTCGAGCAGGGCTTCGCGCGCGCCCTTCTCGTTGCGCTCGTCCGAATCCGCCGGGACGAAGCGCTCGTCGCCCCAGTAGATGTCCAACCGCGACCAGTCGATCGCGTCCCGCGCGCTCGACTCCCGCAGCTCCCGCAGCACGGCGATGCCGGTGCCGCCGCCGGTGAGCACCACCGACGCCGCACCGCGAGCTGCCTGCACGTCGACGATGCGGGTCACCAGGCGGGCCGCAGCGGCCGCGGCCAGCAGGTCCGGGTTCTCGTAGACGACGACCTCGGTCCGGCTCATGAGGCGCTCTTTTCCGCCGTCTTCCGGCCGGTCGCCTTCGGCTTCGCCGCCGCGGGCTTGGCGGCGGGAGCCTTGGCGGCAGCGGGCTTGGACCCGTTGGACGCCGCGATCTTGTGCAGCCCGTGCAGCGCCGCCTCGTAGATCTCGTCCGGGTCGAGCCGCCGGAGTTCCTCCACGAGGCACTCCGGATTGCTGCGCCGCTGCAACGCGATCCGCCGCGTCGGCTGGCCCGGCTGGGTCAGCGTGCCGACCCGCCCGTCCGGCCGCGTCAGCTCCACCGCGCCCGATTTCCGCTCCAGCTTCACCGAGATGATGCCCTGCGCGCTCGAGCTTTTGACCCGGTGCACCGGTGCCTTGAGGTACTCGGCGAGCCAGCCCGCGAGCAGTTCGGTGGACGGCGAATCGGCCTCGCCGGTCACCGTGGCGCTCGTGATCTTCTCGTACGGCGGGAGGTCCAGCGCCGACACCAGCTGTGCCCGCCAGTGGGTCAGCCGGGTCCACGCCAGGTCGGTGTCACCCTCCACATAGGACTTCGCACGCGTGGTGAGAGACCTTATCGGGCTCTTTTCCGCGGCGGAGTCGGTGATCCGCCGCTGTGCCAGATGGCCGAGCGGATCCTCCGCGGGGGCCTTCGGACCGGCCCCGGGCCACCAGGTGACGATCGGCGCGTCCGGCAACAGCAGCGGCACCACGGCGCTCTGCCCCTGCGCGGCCAGCGGACCGTACAGCCGCAGCACGATGACCTCGCTCGCGCCGGCGTCGCCGCCGACGCGGATCTGGCCGTCTATGCGCGGCGCGGCCGTGCGCGCGCCCTTCGCCAAGACGATCACCCGCGACGGGTGCTCGCGGCTGGCGTCGTTCGCGGCCTCGATGGCTTCCTCGAGCTTGGCGTCGTCATCCGCGACGATCACCAGCGTCAGCACCCGGCCGAGCGCGACCTGGCCGCCCTGCTCGCGGATCTCCACCAGTTTCTTGTTCAGCGCCGACGTCGTGGTCGACGGCAGGTCGATGATCACGGACGCCTCCAGTGCCTGCCGGTACGTTCCATCATTTCGTCCGCGGACTTCGGTCCCCAGCTGCCCGGCGGGTACTGCTCCGGCGCGGTGCCGAGCTTCGCCCAGTGCGAGAGCACCGGGTCGAGGATTTCCCACGACAGCTCGACTTCCTCGTTCACCGGGAACAGCGACGGCTCGCCCAGCAGCACGTCCAGGATCAGCCGCTCGTAGGCCTCCGGCGACGATTCGGTGAACGCGTGGCCGTAGCCGAAGTCCATCGTGACGTCGCGGACCTCCATCGTGGTCCCCGGCACCTTCGAGCCGAACCGCAGCGTGATGCCCTCGTCCGGCTGCACGCGGATGACCAGCGCGTTCTGCCCCAGCTCCTCGGTGGAGGTGGAGTCGAACGGCAGGTGCGGCGCGCGCTTGAACACGACCGCGATCTCGGTGACGCGACGGCCGAGCCGCTTGCCGGTGCGCAGGTAGAACGGCACGCCCGCCCAGCGGCGGTTCTGCACCTCCAGCGTCACCGCGGCGTAGGTCTCGGTGGTCGAGTCCTTCGCGAATCCCGCTTCCTGCAACAGCCCGGGCACCTTGGTGCCGCCCTGCCAGCCGCCCGCGTACTGCCCGCGCGCGGTGGTCTGGTCCAGCGGCAGCATCGGCTTGGTCGCCGCCAGCACCTTGGCCTTCTCCGAGCGCAACGCCTTGGGCTCGAAGGAAAGCGGCTCGTCCATCGCGGTGAAGGCGAGCAGCTGCAGCAGGTGGTTCTGGATGACGTCGCGCGCGGCGCCGATCCCGTCGTAGTACCCCGCGCGGCCGCCGAGGCCGATGTCCTCGGCCATGGTGATCTGCACGTGGTCGATGAAGTTGGCGTTCCAGATCGGCTCGAACAGCTGGTTCGCGAAGCGCAGCGCCAGGATGTTCTGCACCGTCTCCTTGCCGAGGTAGTGGTCGATGCGGAACACCGACTCCTCGGGGAAGACGTCGTTCACGATCGCGTTGAGCTCCTTGGCGCTCTTGAGATCGTGGCCGAACGGCTTCTCGATGACCACGCGCCGCCAGGTGTTCTCGTCGGCCTGCGCGAGGCCCGAGCGCGCCAGCTGCTTGGTCACCACCGGGAACGCGCCCGGCGGGATCGACAGGTAGAACGCCGTGTTGCCGCCGGTGCCGCGTTCCTCGTCCAGCTCGCGCACGGTCTGCGCGAGCCGGTCGAAGGCGTCGTCGTCGTCGAAAGTGCCCTGGACGAACCGGATTCCTTCGGCGAGCCGGTTCCACACCGACTCCTTGAACGGCGTCCGCGCGTGCTCCCGCACCGAATCGTGCACCAGCTCGCCGAAGTCCTGGTGTTCCCAGTCCCGGCGGGCGAAACCGACCAGCGAGAACCCGGCGGGCAGCAGCCCGCGGTGCGCGAGGTCGTAGATGGCGGGCATGAGCTTCTTGCGCGCCAGGTCGCCGGTGACTCCGAAGATCACCAGGCTCGACGGCCCGGCGATCCGCGGCAGCCGCTTGTCGCGGGGATCCCGCAGCGGGTTGCGCCAGGTCACTGGGCGGCCTCCTGCACTGCCCGGACGAGCTCGGCGAGCCCGGCGGCGCGGTCGGTCAGGTGCAGCCGCAGCACCGGACGCCCGTGCTCGGCGAGAACCTGGCCGTCGCCGAGCGCCTGCGCGTGCTGGAGCTGCCCCAGCGTGTACGGGCGGTCCGGCACCGGCAGGTCGTCCTCGACGGCGCCGGTGATCTGCAGGAAGCTGCCGTTCTGGTGGCCGCCCTTGTGGTACTGCCCGGTGGAGTGCAGGAACCGCGGGCCCCAGCCGAACGTGGTCTGCACGCCGGTCCGCTTGGCGATTTCGGCGCGCAGCAACGAAGTCGACGCGTCGTCCAGCCGGTCGAGGTAGGCCTGCACGGCGAAGTACCCGCCGTCGGCCACCGAACCGAAGAACGCGCGCAGGACGTCGGCCAGTTTGCCGTCCGTCGAAACTCCTTCGCTGCCGAAGACTTCGACCGCACCGTCCACAGTGGCCGGTGCTTCGCCGCCCTTCAGCTTCTCCGGGTCGTCCAGCAGCGCGCGAGCCGCCTTCTTGGCCGCCTCGACGTCCGGCTGGTCGAACGGGTTGATCTCCAGCAGCCGTCCGACGAGCGCGGTCGCGAACTCCCACAACAGGAACTGCGCGCCGAGCGGGCCGGTCACCGAGATCTGCGCCGCGCCTTCCGGGGCTCCGATCGCGACCGCGGTCGCGTCCTTGCCGTGGTCGGCGAACCCGGGAGCGTCCGGGCCCTCGACGGCCACCGGCAGCAGGCCGGTGCCGAGTTTGCCGGTGGATTCGGCGATCAGTTGCTCCGCCCAGTCCGGGAATCCAGGCAAATAGTTCGAGCTGCCGGAATCCGTTGCCGCTAACACGACCTTCTCCGCGCCCGCTTCGTGCGCCGCGCCCCAAGCCGCCGCCAGCTGCACGGCCGGGTTCTCCGCGGTGTCCTCGGCGAGCGTTTCCGCCACCGACGCGGCCTGGTCGAGCAGCCGCGCGATGTCCGCGCCCGCGAGACCGGCGGGCACGAGGCCGAACGCGGTCAGCGCGGAGTAGCGGCCGCCGACGTGCGGGTCGGCGAGGAAGGTCTTGCGGTAGCCCTCTTTCTCCGCCAGTTCGGAGAACGGGGAGCCGGGATCGGTGACGACGACGATGCGCCGCGCCGCGTCGATCCCGGCGTCCGCGAACGCCTTGGCGAAAATCCGGCGGTGGCTGTCGGTCTCCACGGTGCCGCCGGATTTCGACGACACCACGATGACCGTGCGCTCGAGGTCGCCCGCGAGCGCGTCGGCCACCTGGCCGGGGTCGGTCGTGTCGAGCACCGTGAGCGGGACGCCGGCGGTGGCGGTGATGACCTCCGGCGCGAGCGACGAGCCGCCCATGCCGGCGAGCACCACGCGGTCCACGCCCTCGCTGCGCAGTTCCGCGCGCAGCGTTTCGATTTCCCCGATCAACGGACGCGACGACTTGTGCAACGTCGTCCAGGACAATCGGATCGACGCTTCGGACTCGGCGTCCGGACCCCACAGCGTGGAGTCCTTGGCGGCGAGCTTGGCAGCGGCGCCGTCGGCGGCCAGCCGCTGCGCCAGCGGCGCTGCCTTTTCTGCCAGTTCGGCGTCGACGATCACGACGCCGGTTTCGTCCCCGCTCATGGTCTCTGGTTCAGCCCCTCGCTTTGTTCAGCTGCCCGGTCACCGTGTCCAGCAGTTCCTGCCAGGACTTCTCGAACTTCTCGACGCCCTCGGTCTCCAGCGTCACGAACACGTCCGGCACGTCGATGCCGGCCGCCGACAGCTTGTCGAAGACCGCCTGCGCCTGCTCGCCCTTTCCGGAAACCGTGTCGCCGGTGATCTCGGCGTGGTCGGCGACCGAGTCCATGGTCTTCTCGGGCATCGTGTTCACGACGTCCTTGACCACGAGCTGGTCGACGTAACGGGTGTCGGAGTAAGCCGGGTCCTTCACGCCGGTGGAGGCCCACAGCGGACGCTGCGCGTTCGCACCCGCCTCGGCGAGCGCCTTCCACTGGTCGGTGGCGAACAGCTTCTCGAAGGCCGCGTACGCGAGCCGCGCGTTGGCGATGGCCGCCTCGCCCAGCAGCGCCTTGGCCTCGTCGGTGCCGATCGCGTTCAGCCGCTTGTCGACCTCACTGTCCACACGGGACACGAAGAACGACGCGACCGAGTGGATGCCCTTGAGGTCGTGGCCGTTGGCCTTCGCCTGCTCCAGACCGGCGAAGAAGGCCTTGATGACGGCCTCGTAGCGCTCGACGGAGAAGATCAGCGTGACGTTGACGCTGATGCCCTCGGCGAGCACCGCGGTGATCGCGGGCAGGCCCTCTTCGGTCGCCGGGATCTTGATCATCACGTTCGGCCGGTCGACGGTCTTCCACAGGTCCTTGGCCTCGGCCACCGTCTTGTCGGTGTCCTTCGCCAGGCGCGGGTCCACCTCGATGGACACGCGGCCGTCGACGCCGTTCGTGGCGTTGTACACGTCGCGGAACAGGTCCGCGGCGTTGCGCACGTCGGTGGTGGTCAGCTCCCGGACGGTGCCGTC
This sequence comes from Amycolatopsis sp. NPDC114484, assembly GCF_055633755.1. NCBI lineage: Bacteria > Bacillati > Actinomycetota > Actinomycetes > Pseudonocardiales > Pseudonocardiaceae > Amycolatopsis > Amycolatopsis sp. NPDC114484. The sequence continues at coordinate 45,516 of NZ_JBVKDQ010000015.1, forward strand.
GAGGTCCGCGCCGCGCGCGGCGAGCTCGTTGACCTGCTCGTCGTAGGCGGCGCCGTTCGACAGCGCGTTCGCGAAGATCGTCGGGTTGGTGGTCACGCCGACGACGTGCTTGTCGCGGACGAGCCCGGCGAGGTTGCCCGAGTTCAGGCGCTCCCGCGAAAGGTCGTCCAGCCAGATCGAGACGCCTGCTTCGGACAGCTGTGCGAGTCGGTCAGTCATCGTGATCCCCTTTCAGTTCTTGGTGTTGGCGATCGAACGACGGGCGGCGTCGACCACGGCCTCGGCGGTGAAGCCGAACTCGCGGAACAGCGTCGCGGCGTCGGCCGAGGCTCCGTAGTGCTCGATCGACACGTTCTCGCCGGCGTCGCCGGTGAAGCGCTGCCACGGCATCGCGATCCCGGCCTCGACCGAAACGCGGGCCTTGACCGTCGGCGGCAGGACGGCGTCCTTGTAGTCCTGGTCCTGCGCGTCGAACCACTCGACACACGGCATCGAGACCACGCTGGTGGGGATGCCGTCGGCCTCGAGGGTCTTGCGCGCCTCGACGGCCAGCTGGACCTCGGAACCGGTCGCGATCAGCACGACCTCCGGGGTGCCGTTGGACGCCTCGGCCAGCACGTAGCCGCCCTTCTTGACGCCCTCGGCGTTCGTGCCCTCCAGCACCGGCACGTTCTGCCGGGTCAGCGCGAAGCCGGACGGGTGGTGCACGTCCTCCAGCACGGCCTTCCACGCGTACGCGGTCTCGTTGGCGTCCGCCGGGCGGACGACGTTGAGGCCCGGGATCGCGCGCAGCGCGGCGACCTGCTCGATCGGCTGGTGCGTCGGGCCGTCCTCGCCGAGACCGATCGAGTCGTGCGTCCACACGTAGATGACCGGGGCCTTCATCAGCGCGGCGAGCCGGACCGGCGGGCGCATGTAGTCGGAGAAGGTCAGGAAGGTCGCGCCGTACGGGCGGGTGCCGCCGTGCAGCGCGATGCCGTTGAGGATCGAGCCCATCGCGTGCTCGCGGATGCCGAAGTGCAGCGTGCGGCCGTACGGGTTGGTCTTCCACATGTCGGTGCCGGCCGCGGCCGGGCCGAACGAGTCGGCGCCCTTCATGGTGGTGTTGTTGCTCTCCGCGAGGTCCGCGGAACCGCCCCACAGCTCGGGCAGCGGCTCGGCCAGCGCGTTGAGCACCTCGCCGGAGGCCTTGCGGGTGGCGACGCCCTTGGCGTCCGGCTCCCAGGTCGGCAGGTTGTCCGCGAAGCCCTCGGGCAGCGTGCGGGTCGACAGCCGGTCGGCCAGCTTCTTGCGCTCCGGGTTCGCCGCGGCCCACGCCTCGTAGCGCTCCTGCCATTCGGCGCGCTGCTTCTCGCCGCGCTCGATCGCCTGGCGGGTGTGCGCGAGAACCGCTTCGTCGACGTCGAAGTTCTTCTCCGGGTCGAAGCCCAGCGCCTTCTTGACGCCGGCGACCTCTTCCGCGCCCAGCGCCGCGCCGTGCGCCTTGCCGGTGTTCATCTTCGTCGGGGCCGGGTAGCCGATGATCGTGCGCACCTGGATGAACGACGGCCGCTGCGTCTCGGCCTGCGCCGCCTTGATGGCCGCCTCGAGCGCGACGACGTCCTCGCCGCCCTCGACGGTCTGCACGTGCCAGCCGTAGGCCTCGTACCGCTTCGCGACGTCCTCGGACAGCGCGATGTTGGTGTCGTCCTCGATGGAGATCTTGTTGTCGTCGTAGAAGACGATCAGGTTGCCCAGCTCCTGGCGGCCCGCGATGGACGAGGCCTCGGAGGTGACGCCCTCTTCGATGTCGCCGTCGGAGGCGATCACGTAGATGTGGTGGTCGAAGATGCTCTCGCCGGCCGGGGCGTCCGGGTCCAGCAGGCCGCGCTCGCGCCGCGCCGCCATCGCCATGCCGACGCCGTTCGCGAGGCCCTGGCCCAGCGGGCCGGTGGTGGTCTCGACGCCCTTGGTGTGCCGGTACTCCGGGTGGCCCGGGGTCTTGGAGCCCCAGCGGCGCAGCTGCTCGAGGTCTTCCAGCTCCAGGCCGAACCCGGCCAGGTAAAGCTGGATGTAGAGGGTCAGGCTGGAGTGCCCGGCGGAGAGGATGAACCGGTCGCGGGCGGGCCACTCCGGGTCGGCCGGGTCGTGCCGCATCGTGCGCTGGAACAGCGTGTACGCCAGCGGCGCCAGGCTCATCGCAGTGCCCGGGTGCCCGCTGCCGCAGTTTTCGACGGCGTCCGCGGCCAGCACGCGGGCGGTGTCTACGGCGCGGGTGTCGGTCTCGGTCCAGTCGGCCGGCAGGTTGCGCCGGAGCAAGGGGTTGGTCTCGCTGCTAGAGGTTTCGGACACTGAACTCGAACTCCTGCGTCGGTGAAGTGATGGCTGTATTCCGTGCGTGCCGCTCAAGTGCTGCGGTGTGCGCCCTCAGTTATCTCAATCGATCCCGAAGGGACGATATTCCTGCTGGCGGCGCTCTGCAGGCGGAGCGAGCGGCCCGACGCTGTCACCCTAGTGCGTACGCGTGCGCGCGAGCGCGGGCGACAGCCCTGCGGGTGAGGTGATCCTGCCCGCCTGCCCGTTCTCGGCTACCCGCCGCGGGCGTTCGCGACTCATCGCGCCCCGCCGCGGCCGACGTGACGGAGAAGACACCGCCGGGCGTGTCCCGGACCCGCGGGCGTCGGGCCGGTCCGCCACGTCTAACATCGATCGCGGGCCAGGCACGGAAGATATCCACGAGCACCGCCTCTTTCTTCCGGGCCGCCCGGCCCAGGACTGACTCAGGGAGAGAAATGTCGTTGGTGAACGCTGCGCACGGACGCAGTGAAGACACCAGCGCCGTACCCCCGGACGGCGGGCGACCGCGCGGGGCCCGGCGAAGCTTCCGCCAGGTGGCGGGCGCGTACGCCGCGCTGGCGAAGCCGCGCGTGATCGAGCTTCTCCTCGTCACCACGATCCCCGCGATGTTCCTCGCCGGGCGCGAGGTGCCGAACCCGTGGCTGGTGGTCGCGACGCTGGTCGGCGGCACGATGGCCGCGGGCAGCGCGAACGCGCTCAACTGCGTGATCGACAGCGACATCGACAAGGTCATGAACCGCACCAAGCGGCGCCCGCTGGTGAAGGACGCTGTGCCGCGGCGCAACGCGCTGATCTTCGGCCTCGTGCTGGGCGTCGCCTCGTTCGCCGTTCTGTACTTCACGGTGAACCTGCTGGCGGCGGTCCTCGCGATCGCGACCATCCTGTTCTACATCTTCGTCTACACCCTCGGCCTCAAGCGCCGGACGTCGCAGAACGTGGTCTGGGGCGGAGCCGCGGGCTGCATGCCGGTGCTGATCGGCTGGGTCGCGGTCACCGGCACCGTGCAGTGGCCCGCGTTCGTGATGTTCGGCGTGATCTTCTTCTGGACCCCGCCGCACACCTGGGCGCTGGGCATGAAGTACCGCGACGACTACGAGCGCGCGGGCGTGCCGATGCTCCCGGTCGTCGCGACCGCCGAGCACGTGGCCCGGCAGATCGTCATCTACTCGTGGGTGATGGTCGCCTGGACGCTGCTGCTGCTCCCGGTCACCAGCTGGCTGTACGCGACCTTCGCGATCCTCGCCGGCGGCTGGTTCCTCTTCTACGCGCACCGGCTGCAGGCCGCCGTGCACCGCGGCGAGGAAACGAAGCCGATGGCGCTGTTCCACCGGTCGAACACGTACCTGATGATCGTGTTCGTCGCGCTGGCGGTCGACTCGGCGATCGGCTTGCCGGTCCTCGGCCTGCCCTTCTGACCCGTTCTGACCCGTTTCGGACCGGGCAGGAATGGCCCGGGATCCTCGCCGGTTGCACTCTTCCGGCCCCGATCCCGACCTGAAAGCAGGACCTTTCCTTGCCCGAGGAACCGGCCTACGAAGCCGAGCTGCGCCGTGAACAGGCCTACACCGACGCCCTGTTCGCGAAGCTCGACTCCGAACGCACCCAGACCCAGCGCCGCCTCGACGAGACCCTGCGCCAGACCGGCGGGACGCCGCAGGCGCGGACCGAACGCGAAGCCGCCACGACCCTGCACAGCGACCGGCTCGCCCAGCTCGGATCGGTCGAGCAGGGATTGTGCTTCGGGCGGCTGGACTTCGTGCCGGGCAGCACCTCCGAAGACACCGACGAGACCGCCTACATCGGACGGCTCGGGCTGTTCGACGAGGACGACGACTACCGGCCGCTGCTGATCGACTGGCGCGCGCCGGTCGCGCGGCCGTTCTACCTCGCCACCGCCGCTTCGCCGGACGGGGTTCGCCGCCGCCGGCACCTGCGGTCGCTGAGCCGTCGCGTCACCGGGTTCGACGACGAGATCCTCGACCTGACTGCCGCTGACCAGGGCCAAGACCTCGGGCTGGCCGGCGAGGCGGCGCTGCTGGCCGCGCTGGAGCGCCGCCGGACCGGCGAGATGGCCGACATCGTCGCCACCATCCAGGCCGAGCAGGACCGGATCATCCGCGCGCCGCTGGGCGGGGTGATGGTGGTGCAGGGCGCGCCGGGCACCGGGAAGACCGCGGTCGCGCTGCATCGCGCGGCGTACCTGCTCTACACACACCGCCAGCAGCTGACCACGCGCGGCGTGCTGGTCGTCGGGCCGAACTCGACCTTCCTGCGCTACATCGGCCAGGTGCTGCCGTCGCTCGGCGAGACCGGCGTGCTGCTGTCGACCATCGGGCAGCTGTGGCCGGGCTTGGACGCCGACGGCGTGGAGACTCCGGAAGCGGCTGAGGTGAAGGGCCGGCTGGTGATGGCCGACGTGCTGGCCAAGGCGGTCCGGGATCGGCAAGGTGTACCCGATCCGGTGATCGAGATCGAGCACGAACGCGAGATCCTCAAGCTCGACCGGAAGACCTGTGCGCAAGCTCGCACCCGGGCGCGGCGCTCCCGGCGACCGCACAACCTCGCGCGAAGGCTGTTCGTCTCCGACGTGCTCGACGCGCTTACCCGGCAGGCCGCGCGCGGGTTGGGGGAGGAGTTGCTGGACGCGCAGGACGTCCAGGACATCCGTGCCGAGCTGGCGGCGAGCCCGGCGGTAGCCGCCGCGCTGAACTCGCTGTGGCCGAAGCTCACCCCGGGCGGCCTGCTGGACGACCTGTTCGCCGACCGCGAACACCTCGATCGGGCGGCGGGCGAGCTGCTGTCCGAAGAGGACCGCGAGCATCTGAAGAGCGGCCGCGACGCGAAGTGGACGCCCGCCGACGTGCCGCTGCTCGACGAATTGGCCGAGCTGCTCGGCACCGACGACTCCGAAGAAGAGGCCGAGGACAAGCGCCGCGAACGCGTCGAGCGGGCGTATGCCGAGGGCGTGCTGGACATCCTTGAACAGGACGAGGAAATCCAGGACGAGGAGATCCTTCGGGTGTCCGACGTGCTGGACGCCGAGTTGTTCGCCGAACGCCAGCAGGCGCGCAGCGAGCTGACCGCGGCGCAGCGTGCCGCGCAGGACCGGACGTGGACGTTCGGGCACGTGATCGTCGACGAGGCGCAGGAACTGTCCGCGATGGACTGGCGGCTGCTGATGCGCCGCACGCCGAACCGGTCGATGACACTGGTTGGCGACGTCGCGCAGACCGGGGCCGCCGGGGGAGCGCGGACCTGGGACGAGGTGCTGTCGCCCTACGTCGCGGACCGCTGGCGGCTTGAGCAGCTGACGGTGAACTACCGGACCCCGGCGGAGATCATGGCGGTGGCGGCGGGCGTGCTCGCCGAACTCGACGTGGACTTGGCCGCGCCGGTGTCGGTGCGGGAGACCGGGGTTCCGCCGTGGGGCGTGGAAGTCGTTTCGCTGGACGAGGAACTGCCCGCGCTGGTGAGCGCGGAACTGTCCGCTGTGGACGGTGGGACGGTCGCGGTGCTGGTGCCTGGCTCGCGCGTGGACGAGGTGCGGAAGCTGCTTCCCGAGGACGAACGGCTGAGCGTGCTGACCGTCGACCGTTCCAAGGGGCTGGAGTTCGACGGGGTCGTGCTGGTGTCGCCGGACGAGATCGTGGCGGGGTCGCCGCGCGGGCTCAACGACCTGTACGTGGCGCTGACCCGGGCGACGCAGCGGCTCGGCGTGGTGCGGACCGGTCCGGCGGTGCCCGCGCTCGGCGGGCTTGGTTAACCCGGACCCCGCCCCGCCCCCGCCCTCAACGGAACGGCTGCGCCGTGCGGATACAGTCAAGCATGCAGAACATCGGCAGGACAGCTGTCCTCGGCGCGGTCGTGGCGGTCGCCGCGTTCGGCCTCACGGCCTGCGGCGGCGACAGCGACGCGGCCCCGAGCCGCGAGTGCACCGCGGACGACATCAAGACCACCGGGAACTTCGGCCAGGTGCCGACGATCACCGTCCCGGACGACTGCGCCCCGCCGAAGAAGCTGCTCACCAAGGACCTCTCGGCGGGTGCCGGGAAGGCCGCGGCCGCCGGGTCGAAGCTGTCGATGAACTACCTGGTCGTCACCTGGTCGAACAAGAAGAAGCTGGACAGCTCGTTCGACCGCGGCGAGCCGTTCGGCCTCGACCTCGGCGCCGGACAGGTGATCGACGGCTGGGACCAGGGCCTCGTCGGCGTCAAACAGGGCGGGCGGCGGCTGATGATCATCCCGCCCGCCCTCGCCTACAAGGACGGCGGACGCGGCATCGCGCCCAACGAAACGCTGGTGTTCGTCACCGACGCGCTCTCGGTTTCCTGAGTCACGCTGACTTACGGAATCAGCAGGAGCTTCCCGGTCGTCCGGCGTCCCTGCAGGTCCTCGTGGGCCTTGCGGGCGTCGGCGAGCGGGTAGCGGCCGCCGATGCGGACGTTCAGCGAACCGTCCTGCACGGCGGCGAACAGTTCGCTGGCGCGCCAGTCGAGTTCCTCGCGGGTGCGCAGGTAGTGGCCGAGCGTCGGGCGGGTCAGGAACAGCGAGCCGCCGGAGTTGAGCCGCTGCGGGTCGATCGGCGGCACCGGGCCGCTGGCCGCGCCGAACAGCGCCAGCGTGCCGCGGATCTTCAGGCTGGCGAGGCTCCCGTCGATGGTGCTCTTGCCGACGCCGTCGTAGACCACGGCGACGCCCTCGCCGTTGGTCAGCTCACGGGTCACGGCGGCGAAGTCTTCCCGGTCGTAACGGATCACGTGGTCCGCGCCGGCACCGCGAGCCAATTCGGCCTTCTCGTCGGTGGACACGGTGCACAGGACTCGCGCGCCGCGCGCCTTCGCCAGCTGCACCAGCAGCAAACCGACGCCGCCGGCCGCGGCGTGGACGAGGATGTCGTCGCCTGCCCGCACTTCGTAGGTCGAACGCACCAGGTAGTGCGCCGTCATGCCCTGCAGCATCGTGGCCGCGGCGGTCTCGTCGGACACGCCGTCCGGCACCTTCACCGTGGCGCTGGCCGGGACCACCGCGCGCTGGGCGTAGCTGCCGAGCACGCCCTGCCAGGTCACCCGGTCGCCGGGGGAGAATTCGGTGACGCCCTCGCCGGTCTCCACGACCGTCCCGGCGCCCTCGGAACCGAGCACGAACGGCAGGTCGATCGGGTAGATGCCCTGGCGCTGGTAGGTGTCGATGTAGTTGACACCCGCCGCGGCGAGGTCGACCAGCAGTTCGCCCGCGCCGGGCGGGCCGGGCTCGATCTCGGCCAGTTCCAGCACTTCCGGGCCGCCGGTCCGGCTCACCTGCACTGCGGTCGGCATGGTTCCTCCTCGAGATGTGCGCGTCTGGCGTCCACTATGGCCGAGAACACGGTCGGGCCGCGGGGGCGGGGGTCTCGGGTTAAGCTCCGGACGTGGCTGAGGAGACCGAAAACACGCCGACCGCGCCGACTGCCCGCCAGCTGGCGTCCGCCCGCGACTTCGTGGCGAAGCACGGAAAACCGTCGCGCGCCGTGGTCGAGAACATCGGCCTGGCCGGCGCGCGGGTCGTGCTCGTGGGCCCGGACGGGGCGATGGGCGACGTGCTGGTCGCCGGGGTCGAGACCGGGAACGCGCTGGTCGCCGGGGTCGACGACCTCGAGGCCGCGGAGTGGGACAGCGAAACCGTGAAGACGGTCAAGATCGGCGCCGCGCACCGGCGCAAGATGGCCGGGCCGCGAGCGGGCCGGTGACCCGCTCGGCGATATTCGTCGGCTGCGCCGCTCTGCCCGAGGGAGACGGCGACGAGGCCGCGGTGCTGCCCGCGCTCGCGGACCTCGGGTTCGCGGTGAGCTGGGCGGCCTGGGATTCGGACGCCGACTTCGGTTCGGCGGACATCGTCGTGCTGCGGGCCGCCTGGGATTACCCGGAGCGCCGCGACGAGTTTCTCCGCTGGTGCGAGGACGTGCCGGGGCTGAGCAATCCGGCCGCGGTCGTGCGCTGGAACACCGACAAGACGTACCTCGGCGAACTGCTCGACGCGGGCGTGCCGACGGTGCCGGTCGAGATCGTGCCGCCGGGGGAGAAGCCGCGCTGGCCGAAGAAGCCGTTCGTGGTGAAGCCTTCGGTGGGCGCGGGAGGCCGTGCCGCTGCCCGGTTCGACGCTGCCGGCGCTGAGGCGGAGAAGCATCTGCGCGCTTTGCACGACGACGGGCGCACCGCTCTCGTGCAGCCGTATCAGTCCAGTGTGGACACTCAGGGCGAGATCGCGGTGACGTACTTCGGCGGCGTTTATTCGCACGCCTTCACGAAATCCGCGACGCTGGAGTCCGAAGTGGACTCTTCCGGACTGTACCGGGAAGAACGGCTGTCGGCGGCGGTTCCGGCCCCGGAGGTGCGGGCGGCGGCGGAGGACGCGCTGGACGCTGCTTGCGGGTTGCTGGGGATTTTGCGGGCGGAACTCCTGTACGCGCGGGTGGATCTGGTCCGCGGGGACGACGGGCGTCCGCTGGTGCTGGAGCTGGAGTTGACTGAGCCTTCGCTGGGCTTCCGGCACGCGGACGCGGGCGCGCCGCTGCGGTTCGCGTCCGCGGTGCGGCAGCAGCTGGCCTAGCTCGGGTCCGGCGATGCTTATCCGGGCTGCTGCACGCGTTTCGCGGCGAGCCGTTCCGCCCGGGGCCAGCGGACGTCGCTCGCCCAGCCGAGCCTCTCGAACGCCCAGATCACCCGCGCCGAGACGTCCACCTGCCCGCGCAGCACGCCGTGCCGGGCGCAGGTCGGGTCGGCGTGGTGGGAGTTGTGCCACGACTCGCCCATGGACAGCAGCGCCAGCGGCCAGAAGTTCGCCGCGCGGTCGCGGCTCGCGAACGGGCGGTCGCCGATCAGGTGGCACACCGAGTTCACCGACCAGGTCACGTGGTGCAGGAACGCGATCCGCACCAGCCCGGCCCAGAAGAACGCCGTCAGCGCGCTCTGCCAGGTGCCGCTGAACGCCCAGCCGAGCGCGGCGGGCAGGGCGAGGCTCAGCGTGATCCACAGCCAGAAGAACCGGTTCACCAGCCGCAGATCGCGGTCGCTGACGAGGTCCGGCGCGAAGCGGTCGGCGTTGGTGACCTCGCGCTGGAACATCCAGCCCATGTGCGCGTGCCAGAACCCGCGCAGCAGCGCGGCGGGCGAGGTGCCGAAGAGCCACGGCGAATGCGGATCGCCCTCGCGGTCGGAGAACGCGTGGTGGCGGCGGTGGCTCGCGACCCAGAAAATCACCGAACCCTGCACGGCCATGCTCCCCGCGATCGCGAGCGCGATCCGCAGCGGGCGGCTCGCTTTGAAGGCGCCGTGGGTGAAGTAGCGGTGGTACCCGACGGTCACGCCGAGCGTCGCGAGCACGTAGAAGACGGTCGCGAGGATCAGGTCGGTCCAGCCGATGCCCCATCCCCACAGCAATGGCACGGCGGCGATCAGCGCGGCGAACGGCACGAGCAGGAACGTCTTGAGCACGATCATCTCGGCCGTCCCGCGCCGGCCGGAGAGAAGGGGTTTGCCGGGACGGGCAGGGGCGGTCGGCATGGCGGCACCTCGGGCTTTTCGGGGCGTTCGGAAAGCCGGACGGCGATGACGGTAAGCCGCCGACCTGTCCGCCGGGCCGACGCCCAGTTACGCCCGGATGACCGTCAGTTCGCGGTGGCGAGTTGGCGGCGGTCGGGTGGCGGGGAGGCAGCTGTGGGTGGTGGCGAGGGCGGGGATCGGACGCTGTCGTTCCGGGCCGGTGGTCAGCGGTGCGCGGGGCCGTCCGTTGGCGTTGGCGGGTTGGCCGCGGCCGGGTGGAGGAGAGGCAGCTGCGGGTGGCGAGCCCGGGGGACGGATGCTTTCGTTCCGGCGGCTCTGGGCTGGTGTTCAGTGGCGCGGGATCGTCGGTTCGGGTGGCGAGTTTCTGTCGCGTGGATGTGGACCCGATGCCACGGCGGTCACTGGAGCCGAGGCTCCGGCAGCGCGTCAGTTCGCGGCCGCGAGTTCCCGCTTCTCCGCGGGCTCCAGCGAAGTCACCGGCCCCCGGTCGCGAGTCCCCGTCCACAGCACCGCCGTCACGATGATCACCAGCGCCGACCCCAGCACGTGGAACGACACCATCGCCTCGGGCACGCCCAGCGCGTACTGCACCGTCCCCAGAACACCCTGCAGCAGCGCGACAATCCACCCCCAGGCATACCGCCGCCACACGCTCTTCGGTGCACCGACGCGCATCAGCGTGAGCCCGAAGACCGCCAGCACCACGAGGTAAGCGATCAGCAGGGCGCTGTGGACCCGCGCCAGCTGCTCGATCGGGGCGTCGAGGCGATGCGTGTTCACGTCCCCGCCGTGCGGGCCCGCGCCGGTGACTGTCGTGCCGGCGATCAGGACCGCCCACATCAGCACCGTCAGCAGCACCAGCATCCGCCGTCCCAGCTTCGGGACCAGGGGGCGCGCCGGTTCGTCTCCTTCTCGGAACGCCTTCAGCAGCATGACCGCCAGCCACACCAGCGGGGTGGAGGCCAGGAAGTGGATCGCGACCGTCCACCATTCCAGTTTCGCCAGCACGGTCAGCCCGCCGATGACCGCCTGCAGCACGACGCCTCCGGGCATCGTCCAGGCGAGCTTCACCAGCCGCTTGCGTTCCGGGTGGTCGATCTGGATCCGCCACGCGGTGAGCACGGCCAGTGCCGCCACCACGATGACGACGCCGGTCAGCATCCGGTTCGAGAACTCGATCCACTGCGTGACCGCGTCGATGCCGGAGTGCCGCACCGGCACCAGGCTGCCCGCGACGCACTGCGGCCAGGTCGGGCATCCCAGCCCGGACCCGGTCACCCGCACCACGGAACCGGTGACGCCGATGCCTGCCTGCGTGACCACCGCGGCGATCCCGACGCCGCGCTGGACCGCGGCGGACGGATACGGCAGGCGGGCGATCAAACTGCGAAGGGACACGCGGAAAGAATACTCGCGCGCGTTTTCCCGCCCGCACGCGGCGGTATTGTGCCGCCGGGATTTGCCAGCGCAGACAAGGAATCAGGTGCGGCGGCGGTCACATTCGGGGACCGAATTCCGCGCGAAAACCGAGGTGGGATTCAGGTGAGTTTCGTAGTCCGCGTCGCCAGGGCTCCGGCCACCGCGGCCCACACCAGCAGCACCGCCGCCGGGCCGAGCGGGAACTGGCCGTCCACCAGCGCCGCGCGCATGCCTTCCGCCAGCGCGCCCGACGGCAGCAGCGACACCACCGCGCCGACCCCGGACGGCAGCGCCGACGGAGCCAGCAGGATCCCGCCGGCCAGCAACAGCACGAACCACACGATGTTCGCCAGCGCCAGCACCGCTTCCGCGCGCAACGCGCCGCCCAGCAGCACGCCCAGCGCGCCGAAAGCCAGCGTCCCCAGCACCAGCAGCACCACCGCGGAGCCGATCCCGGCGGCCGATGGCGACCAGCCGAGGAAAGCCGCCACCACGCCGAGCACCACGGACTGCAGCGCCACGACTACCAGCGCCGCCACGATCCGTCCGGCCACGAGCAGCCAGCGCGGCAGCGCGGTCGCCGAAAGCCGCTTCAGCACGCCGTAGCGCCGGTCGAAGCCGAGGGCGATCGCCTGTCCGGTGAAGGCCGACGACATGACCGCCAGCGCGAGGATCCTCGGCGTCATCCAGTCCACTTTGGACGTCGAGCCGAGCTGGCTCGCGGGCAGGATGTCCAGCGAGCTCAAGCCGATCAGCAGCGCGAGCGGGATGATCAGGGTGAGCAGCAGCTGCTCGCCGTGCCGCAGCGTCAGCGCGGCCTCGACGCGCGCGTGCGTGCGCAGCATCTTGCCGAGCGAGCCGCGGCCGGGCGCGGGGACGAAAGTGCCCGCGGGGAACGGAGAACTCATGCGCGCAGCTCCCGTCCGGTGAGTTCGAGGAACACTTCTTCGAGCGTCCGCCGTCCGACTTGCAGTTGTTCGGGCAGTACGCCCTGTTGCGCGCACCAGGCGGTGACCGCGGAGACCACCTGCGGGTCGACCGCGCCCTCCACCAGGTACGAACCGGGCGCGGTTTCGCTGACCCGGTACCCCTCCGGCAGCGCGGCTTCGAGCAGTGTCGTGTCGAGCTTCGTGCGGGCGCGGAACCGCAGCTGCGCCGCCTCGCCCGCCTCCAGCGTCAGCGAATGCGGCGTGCCCTCGACGACGACCTTGCCGTGGTCCACGATCACCACCTGGTCGGCCAGCGTTTCCGCTTCCTCCATGAGATGGGTGGTGAGCAGGACGCTCACGCCGTCCGCGCGCAGCGCCGCGAGCAGGTCCCAGACCAGCCGCCGTGCCTGCGGGTCCATGCCCGCGGTGGGCTCGTCCAGGAACACCAGCTCCGGACGGCCGACCAGCGCACACGCCAGGGAAAGCCGTTGCTGCTGCCCGCCGGAGAGCCGTTTGAACGGCGTCCGCTTGGCGCCGGCCAGCCCGAGCACGTCGAGCAGCCACGCCGGATCGTGCGGGTTCGCCGCGCAGGAGGCGACCAGTCGCAGCATTTCCTCCGCGCGCACGCCCGGGTACGCACCGCCGCCTTGCGGCATGATGCCGACGCGCGGGCGGAGCCGCGAGCTGTCCGCGACGGGATCGAGGCCGAGCACGCGCACCCGGCCCGCGTCAGGTCTGCGGAAACCCTCGCAAATCTCGACAGTGGTCGTTTTTCCGGCGCCGTTCGGCCCGAGCAGGGCCAGCAGGGAACCGCGCTCCATGCGCAGGTCGATGCCGTCGACCGCGGTGGTGGAGCCGTAGCTTTTCGCCAAGCCGGAGATCTCGACGGCGGGGTTGTCCACAACGAATCACGATACGACGTCGGCGGGCGCGCGCGGTGCTGGGGACGCCGGAGGTGTCCTGGACAACAGCAGCGGCGAAACCCGGTAAACGATCGCGAGCCCGCCGAGGGTCACCAGAGCGGCCGCGCCGTAGGCCCACGGCAGGACGTAGGAGCGGCCGTCGAAGGTGCCGCCGGTGGGCGGCAGCAGGAACGGCAGCCCGGCGCTGATGACCGTGGCGACCACCCGGAACCGCGACGTCCCGGCCGCCGCGGCGAGCGGGATCACCGCCCACAGCAGGTACCACGGCTGCAGGTTGATCTGCAGGATCATCGCCGCGCCCAGCGAGACGCCGAGCCCGATGATCGGCCGGTAGCGCCATTTGAAGCTGGCCCACAGGAATTTGACCGTGACGACCGCGGTGATCACGTTGCCGAGCGTGCCGAGGATCGGCACCAGCGCGTCGGTGTGGTTGCCGAGCCCGAGCGCGATGCCGAGGACGCCGCCGAGGTTCGCGACCTCCGCGGTGGGGGAGATGAACGACCGCACCAGCCCCGGCGTGCTCGCCGTCGCGCCGATCCAGCCGAAGCCCAGCCCGGTGCCGACGCAGATCGCGGTGAGCACCACGCCGAACAGCAGCGCCATCGGCGCGCCCGCCCACACCAGGTCCTTCAGCCGCCCGTGCCATCTGCGCGCGACCATCACCGAGAGGAACGGCAACGCCAGCACCGCCGGGATCTTCACGGTGGCGCCGATCGTGATGATGACGACGCCGAGCGCGATGAAGAGGAGTTCGCCCTTCGCCAAGGGCGGCGGACTGTCGCCCTTCACCCGCACCGGCAGCCGCCGGATGCCGATCTCCAGCCCGGCCACCATGAGCCCGATGGCCAGCGAGTCGTTGTGCGCGCCGGCGACGAAATGGAAGATCAGCAACGGGTTCGCCGCGCCGAGCCACAGCGCGGTGGCCGGCTGCACGCCGAACCGCCGGGCCAGCCGCGGCACCGCCCACACGATCAGCAGCACGCCGACCATCGCGAGACCGCGCTGCAGCAGCACGCCGACGACGATGTTGTTGCCGCCGACCGGGGCCAGCCAGCCGCCGAGCCGCAGCAGCAGCGGGCCGTACGGGGCGGGGGTCTCGCGCCAGATGTTGGTGACGCCCGCGGTGAGCGGGTCGGCGACGCCGAGCGCCTGGGCCGGGCCCAGCTGGTACGGGTCCATGCCGCGGTGCACGATCTCGCTCTGCGCGAGATAGCTGTAGACGTCGCGGGAGAACAGCGGCGGGATCAGCAGCAGCGGCGCGACCCACATCGCGATCGTGCGGGCGAGCTGTCCGCTGGTGGCCAGCCGCGCGCTCGCCGGGCGGGCGAACCGGGCGAGCATGAGCCAGCTCAGCACCAGGATGCCCATCCCGGAGAAGGCGATCGCGAGCGAGACCGTCGGGATCCGGATGAACAGCCGCAGCACCGGCAGGTCCTGCACCGGGTTGATCACCGGCGCGGCCCCGGCGCCGAGCGAGCCGAGCGCGAGGAACAGCGAGCCGACCGTGCCGAAGCGGCGGACCGCGTCGAGGCCGCGGGTCTCGGCGGAGTTCAGCGGATCGGTGCGGCGCGGGCCGACCGGGGACGGCGCGGCCTCCGGGGCCGGCGGGGCGGCGACGGAGCCGCCGGAGCCGCCGGTGTCGCCGGATAAGTCCGGTTCCGGTGCCCGCTGGTCCGGGTGTTCGCCGACTGCCACGCCCGGAAGCGTATCGAGTCCGGTTCGGACGGCGTGCCGAGTCCGGCCGGAAGACCGTTCCGGGTGCGCCGCGGCAGGTCGCCGGGCGGATCCGGCGAACCCGAGCGGACCGGCGGAGCGAGCCGGTTTCCGCGTGAGTCGGGTCACTGGCCGACCCCCCGCCTTTGCCCGCTGGCCGGAAATAAGACACACTTGTGTTGTGAAAAAGAACGGGAGCACCGGCGAGGGGCGCGGCGAGCAGTCGCGCACCGCGGCTGTCGGCGTTCCCGTGCAGGTCAGCGCGGTGAACGTGGCCGAGGGCCGCACGCGGCACGAGGTCGCCCGGCTGCTGCTGGAGCAGGGCCCGATGACCGCCGTGGTGGTCGCCGAGCAGCTTGGCATCAGCCCGACGGCGATCCGCAGGCACCTCGACGCGCTGCTGGCCGACGGCGAGGCCGAGACCCGCGACGCCCCGCGCAAGGGCCCGCGCGGACGCGGCCGCCCGGCCAAGCTGTTCCTGCTCACCGAAGCGGGCCGCGCCCGGTTCGGGCACGCCTACGACGACCTCGCTTCCTCGGCCATCCGCTTCCTCGCCGAGCACGCCGGCCCGGACGCGGTGCGCGCGTTCGCCGAGCGCCGGGTCGAAGGACTCGTCGGGCCGCACCGGCAGGCGATCACCGGATCGGCTGATCCGGTCGAGCGCGCCGAGGCCCTCGCCACCGCGCTGAGCAGGGAGGGCTACGCTGCCTCGACCCGCCAGATCGGCGCGGGAGCCCAGGTCGCGAACGTCGGCGCGCAGCTGTGCCAGCACCACTGCCCGGTCGCGCACGTCGCCGCGGAGTTCCCGCAGCTGTGCGAGGCCGAGACCGAAGCGTTCGCGAAGCTGCTGGGCACCCACGTCCAGCGGCTGGCGACCATCGCGCGCGGAGACAACGCGTGCACCACACACGTACCCGCCGGACCGGCGGGTATCCCGGCCCATCCCGAGCCGGACCGCACGACGACGCCCGGAGAAGCGGCCACGCCGCCGGAAGGGCACGCACCACGGATCCCGAATGGAGGGAAACCCGCATGACTGCCGCTGCCGAGCAGCGCACTCCCACCACCGAGCCGTTGAGCCAGGAAGAGACCATCGCGTCCCTTGGCAACTACGCCTTCGGCTGGGCGGACTCCGACGAGGCTGGCTCCACCGCCCGCCGCGGCCTGAACGAGGATGTCGTCCGCGACATCTCCGGCAAGAAGTCCGAGCCCGAGTGGATGCGCGACGCCCGATTGAAGGCGCTCAAGCTGTTCGACCTCAAGCCGATGCCGAACTGGGGCGCCGACCTCTCGGGGATCGACTTCGACAACATCAAGTACTTCGTGCGGTCCACCGAGAAGCAGGCGACCAGCTGGGAAGACCTGCCCGAGGACATCAAGAACACCTACGACAAGCTGGGCATCCCCGAGGCGGAGAAGCAGCGCCTCGTGGCCGGCGTCGCCGCGCAGTACGAGTCCGAGGTCGTCTACCACCAGATCCGCGAGGACCTGGAGGAGCAGGGCGTTCTCTTCCTGGACACCGACAGCGCGCTCAAGGAGCACCCGGAGCTCTTCCAGGAGTACTTCGGCTCCGTGATCCCGGCGGGCGACAACAAGTTCTCCGCGCTGAACACGGCGGTGTGGTCCGGCGGCTCGTTCATCTACGTGCCGAAGGGCGTGCACGTCGAGATCCCGCTGCAGGCCTACTTCCGGATCAACACCGAGAACATGGGCCAGTTCGAGCGGACGCTGATCATCGTCGACGAGGACGCCTACGTCCACTACGTCGAGGGCTGCACCGCGCCGATCTACCAGTCGGACTCGCTGCACTCCGCGGTCGTCGAGATCATCGTGAAGAAGGGCGCCCGCTGCCGCTACACGACGATCCAGAACTGGTCGAACAACGTCTACAACCTGGTCACCAAGCGCGCCAAGTGCGAAGAGGGCGCGACCATGGAGTGGGTCGACGGCAACATCGGCTCCAAGGTGACCATGAAGTACCCGTCGGTCTTCCTCATGGGCGAGCACGCCAAGGGCGAGGTCCTCTCGGTCGCGTTCGCGGGCGAGGGCCAGCACCAGGACGCCGGGGCCAAGATGGAGCACCTCGCGCCGCACACGTCCTCGACCATCGTGTCGAAGTCGGTCGCGCGCGGCGGCGGCCGGACCTCCTACCGCGGCCTGGTCAAGGTCGCCAAGCGGGCGCACCACTCGCGCTCCAGCGTGGTCTGCGACGCCCTGCTGGTGGACACCATCTCGCGGTCGGACACGTACCCGTACGTGGACATCCGCAACGACGAGGTGTCGATGGGCCACGAGGCCACCGTGTCCAAGGTCAGCGAAGAGCAGCTGTTCTACCTGATGTCGCGCGGCCTCGACGAGGCCGAGGCGATGGCGATGATCGTGCGCGGGTTCGTCGAGCCCATCGCGCGCGAGCTGCCGATGGAGTACGCGCTCGAGCTGAACCGCTTGATCGAGCTGCAGATGGAAGGGTCCGTCGGCTAAATGGAGTCAACACAGTCCGTGGCCTCGGACAGCAATGTTTCGGAAGCCCTTCGCGAGGGGGCCGTCATTCCGGCGGCCTCCCGCGCGGAGCGGTTCACCTCCTACGACGTCGAGGCCTTCGAGGTCCCCGGCGGTCGTGAGGAGAACTGGCGCTTCACTCCGATGAAGCGCCTGCGCGGCCTGCACGACGGTTCCGCCGTCGCCTCCGGCGAGATCACGCTGGAGACCGAGGCCGCGCCCGAGCTGAAGATCGAGACCGTCGGCCGCGACGACTCGCGGCTGGGCCAGGCGGGCGTGCCGAGCGACCGGATCGCCGCGCAGGCCTACTCGTCCTTCGCCAAGGCCACCGTCGTGACGGTGCCCAAGGAGACGAAGGCGTCGAAGCCGTCGGTGCTGCGGATCCACGGCCCGGGCGAGGGCCAGGTCGCCTACGGGCACCTGCAGGTCCGCGCCGAGGCGTTCGCCGAAGCCGTGATCGTGCTCGACCACGTCGGGTCCGGCACCTACGCCGACAACGTCGAGTTCGTCATCGGCGACGGCGCCAAGGTCACCGTGGTCAGCGTCCAGGACTGGGCCGACGACGCGGTGCACGTCTCCGAGCAGCACCTCAAGCTGGGCCGCGACGCCGCGCTGCGGCACACCGTGATCACCCTCGGCGGCGACCTGGTCCGCATCTCGCCGACCGCGACCTTCACCGACAAGGGCGG
Organism: Amycolatopsis sp. NPDC114484; assembly: GCF_055633755.1. NCBI lineage: Bacteria > Bacillati > Actinomycetota > Actinomycetes > Pseudonocardiales > Pseudonocardiaceae > Amycolatopsis > Amycolatopsis sp. NPDC114484. The sequence continues at coordinate 63,563 of NZ_JBVKDQ010000015.1, forward strand.
CGACGTCGACATGCTCGGCGTCTACTTCGCCGACGGCGGCCAGCACCAGGAGCACCGGCTCTTCGTCGACCACGCGGTGCCCAACTGCAAGTCGCGGGTCGGCTACAAGGGCGCGCTGCAGGGCGAGGGCGCGCACGCGGTGTGGATCGGCGACGTGCTGATCCGGGCCGCGGCCGAGTCCACCGACAGCTACGAGTTCAACCGCAACCTGGTGCTCACGCCCGGGGCGCGCGCGGACTCGGTGCCGAACCTGGAGATCGAGACCGGCGAGATCGAAGGCGCCGGCCACGCGAGCGCGACGGGAAGGTTCGACGACGAGCAGTTGTTCTACCTGCAGTCGCGCGGAATCGCCGAAGAAGCCGCCCGTCGCCTGGTCGTGCGCGGGTTCTTCCACGAGATCCTGGTGAAGATCGACGTCCCCGAGGTGCGCGAGCGCCTCGAAGCCGCGATCGAGGCCGAACTCGAAGCCGTCGGCGCCTGACGCCCTCCACCGCAGACTTTAGGAAACGAAGAATGGCTACCCTGGAAATCAAGGACCTGCACGCCTCGGTGAACACCGACGAAGGCGCCAAGGAGATCCTCAAGGGCGTCGACCTGACCATCCGGTCCGGCGAGACGCACGCGATCATGGGGCCGAACGGCTCCGGCAAGTCCACCCTGTCCTACGCGATCGCCGGCCACCCGAAGTACACGGTGACCTCCGGCGAGGTGCTGCTGGACGGCGAGAACGTGCTCGAGATGAGCGTCGACGAGCGCGCCCGCGCGGGCCTCTTCCTCGCCATGCAGTACCCGGTCGAGGTGCCCGGCGTCTCGATGTCGAACTTCCTGCGCACCGCGGCCACCGCGGTCCGGGGCGAGGCTCCCAAGCTGCGCCACTGGGTCAAGGAGGTCAAGGAGGAGATGGGCAAGCTCGGCATCTCCCAGGAGTTCGCCGAGCGCTCGGTGAACGAGGGCTTCTCCGGCGGCGAGAAGAAGCGCCACGAGATCCTGCAGCTGGCGCTGCTCAAGCCGAAGTTCGCCATCCTCGACGAGACCGACTCCGGCCTGGACGTCGACGCGCTGCGCGTCGTGTCCGAGGGCGTCAACGAGTACAAGGCGGGCAACGAGGTCGGCGTCATGCTGATCACGCACTACACCCGCATCCTGCGGCACATCACCCCGGACTTCGTGCACGTCTTCGCCGACGGCCGCATCGTCGAGTCCGGCGGCCGCGAGCTGGCCGACGAGCTGGAGGAGAACGGCTACGTCAAGTACGTCGGCTCTTCCGAGCCCGCCAAGGCCTGACGTTTCCCGCGCCCCGTTCCCGACGACACCGAGAGAGAGGAGTTGGCTCGATGACCACCACGGCTTCGAACAGCCCGACCAACTCTGTTCCCCTTGACGTGGCGGCACTGCGTGCCGACTTCCCGATCCTGACGCGCACTGTGCGCGACGGGAAACCCTTGGTGTACCTGGACTCCGGAGCGACCTCGCAACGGCCGGTGCAGGTGCTCGACGCGGAACGGCGGTACGTGTTCACGTCGAACTCGGCCGTGCACCGCGGTGCCCACCAGCTGTCCGAAGAGGCCACCGACGCCTACGAATCCGCGCGCGCGAAGACCGCGGAATTCGTCGGCGCGGACCCGGAGGAGCTGGTGTTCACCAAGAACGCCACCGAGGGCATCAACCTCGTGGCGTACGCGATGAGCAACGCCGCCACCGCCGGTCCGGAGGCCGAACGTTTCCGGATCGGCGAGGGCGACGAAATCGTCATCACCGAGATGGAGCACCACGCGAACCTGGTGCCGTGGCAGCAGTTGTGCCAGCGCACCGGGGCGACGCTGAAGTGGTTCAAGGTCACCGCCGAGGGCAGGCTCGATCTGTCCGATATGGACAGTGTGATCACGCCGCGCACCAAGGTGGTCGCGTTCGCGCACCAGTCCAACGTGCTCGGCACGGTCAACCCGGTGGCCAAGCTGGTGGCCAAGGCGAAGGAGGTCGGCGCGCTGACCGTCCTCGACGCTTGCCAGTCGGTGCCGCACTTCCCGGTTGATTTCCACGCGCTGGGTGTCGATTTCGCGGTGTTCTCCGGGCACAAGATGCTGGCCCCGTCCGGGATCGGCGTGCTGTACGGCCGGACCGAACTGCTCGAAGCGATGCCGCCGTTCCTGACCGGCGGCTCGATGATCGAGCTGGTCACGATGGAGCGCACCACGTTCGCCGCGCCGCCGCAGCGGTTCGAGGCCGGGGTGCCGATGACGTCGCAGGCGATCGGCCTCGGCGCGGCGGTGGACTACCTGTCCGCCATCGGGATGGACCGGATCGCGGCGCACGAGCACGAGCTGGCCGCGGCCGCGATCGAGGGCATCGGCGCGATCCCGGGCGTGCGCGTCGTCGGGCCGACCGACCTGGAGGACCGCGGCGCGACTGTCGCGTTCGTGATCGACGGCGTGCACCCGCACGACGCCGGCCAGGTGCTGGACAGCCTCGGCATCGCGGTGCGGGTCGGGCACCACTGCGCGTGGCCGCTGCACCGGGCTTGTTCGGTGCCCGCGACCGTGCGGGCGAGCTTCTACCTGTACAACACGCTGTCCGAAGTGGACGCTCTGGTCGCCGGGATCCGCGAGGCGCAGAAGTTCTTCGGGGCGGCCCAGGAAGAGGCCGGGAAGTGAACCTGGAGAGCATGTACCAGGAGATCATCCTGGACCACTACAAGAACCCGCACGGGCGAGGCCTGCGCGATCCGTTCGACGCGGAGTCGTTCCAGGTCAACCCGACCTGCGGCGACGAGATCACCTTGCGGGTCAAGGTCTCCGACGGCAAAGTCGAGGACGTGTCCTACGACGGGCAGGGCTGCTCGATCAGCCAGGCGTCCGCGTCGGTGCTGACCGACCTGGTCGTCGGGCACACGGTCGACGAGGCGTTCACGACCATGGAGGCCTTCGTGGAACTGATGCAGGGCAAGGGCAAGGTCGAACCGGACGAGGACGTACTGGAGGACGGCGTCGCGTTCGCCGGCGTCGCGAAGTACCCGGCGCGCGTGAAGTGCGCCCTGCTCGGCTGGATGGCGTTCAAGGACGCGGTGTCCAGCACCACCACAGGAGCTGAGAAGGCATGAGCGAAGAGACGGCCACCGACCCGCGCGAGGGGCGCACCGCCGCGGACCTGCCCGAGCAGACCGCCGCCGTCCCCGCCGTCCCCGCCGACATCGCGAAAATCGAGGACGTCGAGGAAGCGATGCGCGACGTCGTCGACCCCGAACTCGGCATCAACGTCGTGGACCTCGGCCTGGTCTACGACATCCGGGTCGAGACCGACAACACCGCGACGATCGACATGACGCTCACGTCCGCGGCCTGCCCGCTGACCGACGTGATCGAGGACCAGACGTCGGCGGCGCTGACGTCCGGCGGTCTCGTGAACGACTTCCGGATCAACTGGGTCTGGATGCCGCCGTGGGGCCCGGAGAAGATCACCGACGACGGCCGCGAGCAGTTGCGTGCGCTCGGTTTCACGGTCTGAGGTCTATTGTTCGCGAAGGCCGCTCCCGGTTCGCCGGGGGCGGCCTTCGGCGTATCCGGGATTGGTGCTTTCGGGCGCGGGCGGGCGGAACGCCGGATTCTGTCGGGGCCGGGTGCTATTACTGATCGATGACCGAACCTGACTCCGAATCCCCGTCCGCTCCGGGGGAGAGACCCGGCCGCGGCCTGGCCGTCGCGGCGGTGTCGGTGGCCGCGGTGAGTTTCGCTCTCGGCGTGGCGACCTGGCTGGCCTGGCTGCTTGTGCGGCCGAGGCTGCTCATGGGCGGCAGCTACCCGATCGTGGCCGAGGTGTTCGTCCTGGTGCTCGGCGCGCTGTGGTTCCTGGCGCTGCTGGCCTCGGTGCTGGCGGTGGTCTTCGGGCTCCTCGGGGGAGCGCGGCGGTACGGCACCGACCTCGCCCGGGCGGGTGCGCTGCTCGGCGGACTGGCCTTCGTGGTGGCGCTGGCCGGAACGGTCGCGTTCACCTCGAACCCCGGGTTCGCGACGGGGCAGTTCGACGTCCGTCCCACCCACTCGACGTGGGGCCGATGATGTCTGTATAACGACCTATACGTCGGCGCGGAGGGGTGTCTGTCCATTATGGACAGAACGGGACAATCCGCCTGGATGATGCCGGGCCGCGTAACGGATCCGCGGTGGTCGCCGATCCTCGCGAGGTGATCGACGATTTCCCGGCCCCGCCGCCGGTTTCCCGCGCCCCTCGCCGGTTTTCGGTGGTGCTGGCGCTCTTCGTCGTGCTCGCGCTGGCCGGGGTGGCCGGTTGCGGGTACGGGCTGGTGACGGTGTTCAGCTATCGCTCGGTGAAGGTGCCGGACAATGTGATGGCTCCCGCCGTGCCCGCCGGGACGACGATCGTGTTCGGCAAGCGGGACGGGCAGGTCTACCACCGCGGCGACGTCGTGCTGGCGCGGATGCCCGCGCAGCAGGGCGACCGGGCGTTCGTCCTGCTGGGCCGGGTGATCGGCGTGGGCGGCGACGACGTGCGCTGCTGCGACGAGAAGCACCGGATCGTGGTCAACGGCAACTCCGTCGACGAGTCCTACGCGAGCGGCGACGGGCCGATGTTCCAGGTGGTCGTGGAGAAGAACGCGGTCTTCCTCGCCGAGGACCGCCGCGACCTCGGCTGGGACTCGCGGCAGGAGGAGGTCAGCGGATTGAACGGCTCAGTGCCGGGCTCCGAGGTGTACGGGGTGGTCGTCGCGACCGGGGCGAGCCCGTGGTGGGTGCGCACACTGACGCCGACGACGGCGTTCACCGCCGCGGGATTGCCGGGTGCGCCGGAGGCGGATCAGGGGCCGTTCCTGGGGCGAGTGCTTGTCGGAGCGGGAGCGGGGGCGTTCCTGGCCGGGTTCCTGGGCGCGGTGGTGACGGGAGTGCGCCGGGGAAGGAAGCGGCGGCGGGCGACCGCCGGACCGGGGTGGCTTCCGGCCGGGTAACGACTGTCCGACCTGTTCCGATGATCGCTTCGTGACGGAAAGCTTCCCTGCCGCTCCACCTTCTCCCGCGCGTGCGCCGCGCCGGTTTCCCTGGCTGCTCGCGGTCTTCGTCGGGGTCGTGATCGCGGGCTCGGCCGTGGCGGCGACCGGGCTCCTGAAGGTGTTCGGCTACCGCTCGATGACTGTGACCGGCGGGGCGATGGCGCACACCATGGCTCCGGGCGACCGGGTCGTCTTCGGGCTGCGCGAGGGCCAGGAGATCCACCGCGGCGACGTCGTCGTCTTCAACGCGGGCGCGTTCAACGACGGACGGCGCGGGATGTTCCTGCAACGCGTGATCGCGGTCGGCGGCGACGAGGTCGAGTGCTGTGACTACGACCGTCGAATCAAGGTGAACGGCAAGTCGATCGACGAGCCTTACGCGGTCGGCGAGCAGACGACCTTCTACGCGAAAGTGCCGCAGGGCACGGTGTTCGTGGCGGGGGACCAGCGGGATACCGCGGATGATTCCCGGTGGCGCGCCAACAATCCCGGTGCCGGAGCCGTGCCGCTGTCCGAAGTGTACGGAGTCGTCTCGGCGACCGGGAATCTGTTGTGGGTCAAGCAGTTCCCGGCGACCACCGCGTTCACCGACGCCGGCTTGCCGGGTGCGACAGAGCCGGATTCCGGGCCGGTCACCGGCCGGATCACCGCCGCGGCCGGGGCGGGGGTGTTCATCGTCGGGTTCGCCGGTCTGCTCGTGACTGTCGTCCGGATCGCCGGAAGACGACGAAAAGCAGCCGCAACCCCGCCAGCGCGCTGATCATCAGCAGGTTGTAGCCGAACACGTGGTTCAGCGTCAGCCCCGGCACCAGCTGGGGGCCGCTCGAACTGGCCAGCAGCAGCACGGCCATGAGCCCGGTCGCGATGCCGACCAGCGCCAGCAGCACCTCGTGCACCAGGCCGGTCACCAGGTCGCGGTCGCGTTCGTCGGAGAACAGCCGCATATTCACCGACAGCCTGCCCTCTTCCAGCGCCGCGCCGATCCGGTCGACGCGGCGGGGCAGGCGGCGGAGCACCGGCAGCAAGGCGGTGAACTCGTCGGTGACGGTGCGGCGCAGGGTTTCCGGGCGCAGGCCGATGCTTTCGGTGGCGAACGCACGGGATTCGGCGACCAGGTCGAAGTCCGGGGCCAGCGTCGCGAGGGTGCCTTCCATGGTCGCCAGCGCCCGGAACGCCGCGGCGATCGGCGGCGGTACGGCCAGGCGGAAGTCGGCGATGACGCGGAACAGTCCGGTGAACAGGTCGAGGCCGGGGCTCCGGCCGGGTCCGAAGTGCCGGGCGAGCAAGGCGCCGAGGGCGCGTTCCAAGCGTTGCTCGTCGAGATCGTCGGGGCGGTTGACGATCTCCAGCAGTCCGTCGCGGACGCCGGCCGGGTCGCCTCGGTCGATGGCGGGCAGCAGGGCTTGCAGACCGGCGCGCAGGCCGGTGTCCAGACGTCCGACGGAGCCGAGGTCGAGCAGGCCGAGGGTGCCGTCTTCGAGCAGCAAAACGTTGCCAGGGTGCGGATCCGCGTGGAACACCCCGCCGAGCAGAACCTGGTCGAGCAGGCCGCGCAGGAAGGTGCGGGCGAGTTTTTCGCGGGCGCCGGCCCCGGCGGAACCGGCGGAAAGCGGTTTGCCGTCCAGTCTTCGCATCACCAGAACGCGCTCTGTGGACAGTGCTTTGTGGACAGTCGGCAACGTGACGCCGGGGACCGGGTGGGCGGCGATCGCGTCGATGTTCGAGGCTTCGGTGCGGAAGTCGAGTTCGTCCTCAAGGGACTCGGCGAATCCGTCGGCCAGTTCCCGCACGCCGAGCGATCGTGCCCAGTCAGCGCGCTCGTACAGCACGGCGGCGAGACGGCGGACGATGTCGATGTCGCGTTCCACCTGCTCGCGGATCCCGGGCCGTTGCACCTTCACGACGACCTCGGCGCCGGACCGCAGCCGGGCGCCGTAAACCTGCGCGATCGACGCTGCGGCAAGGGGTTCGTCGTCGATGTGCGCGAACGCGGTGAGGTCGATTTCCTCGCGCAGCAAGGCGCGCACCTCGTCTTCGGGCGCGGGCGGAACCTGGTCGTGCAGTCGGCTGAGTTCGCGGATGTACACCGGTGGCAGGAGATCCGCGCGAGTCGAGAGCAACTGGCCGAGCTTCACGAACGTCACGCCCGCCTCTTCGAGCGCCAGCCGAAGCGACCGCGCGAGTTTCGCCGAGCCGTCGGGTCCTGCGGTGCGCCTGCCGGTGAGGAACGAGCCGAGGCCGTGCCGGATCGCGATGCGCATGATCCGCGAATAGCGCCGGGTGCGAGCCGCGCGAGATCGCAGCGACCGCATCCGGGCGAACAAACCGGGCCCGCCGGACGGAATCGCGAGTTCGGCGACGAAAAGGACCAGCAGGGTCACCGCGAGCGCGCTGCCGGCCAGCGGGATCAGCAGTCCGACCGCGACACCGGGCGCGGTCAGCACGACCGCCGGGAACGTCCGGATGACGGTGCCCGCGACGAGCCAGCCCGCGAGCGCGGCTCCGAGCGCCCGGACGATCCCGACGCGCACGCCGAGCACTTTGCGGGCCGCGGCGACGAGCGGCCACAGCACGACGACGTAGGCCAGCAGGCCGAGCAGCAGCGTTTGCATGCCGACGAGCACACCAGCGCGGCGGCGCGCGCGGATCCAGCCGGGGCGGGACGGGCCTCCCTCTCGCGGGGGAGAGTCCTACTTTCGGACGTAGTCGCCCCGGTGGTGAACTTCTAACGTCGTCTCGCGGACAAGGGTTGCTTGCTTTCCCGATGACGTACGGAGGACACGATGCACGCACGAGGGTTCCGGCGGATCGCCGCACTGGCCATGGCGACCGCCGCTCCGCTGGGCTTCGGCCTGGCGACCGCACCCGCCGCGTCCGCCGCCGCGGCGACCACCGTCTACTACAGCTCGGCGGACGCGCCGGACTACGTCGCGCAGATCGACCAGGGCGCGGCCAACTGGAACGCCGCGGTCAGCGACGTGCAGCTGGTGAAGGACGAGGGCAAGGCGACGGTGAAGATCCACGAGGTCACCAGCGGAGGTTCGTACACGCAGACCGACGGGCACGGCAACGGCGACGTTTACCTGGACACGAGCCAGGTCGCCGAGGGCTACGACCCGACCCGCATCGCCGCGCACGAACTCGGCCACAACCTCGGCCTGCCGGACCACTATTCGGGTCCGTGCACCGAGCTGATGTCGGGCCACGGACCGGGCACGTCCTGCACGAACGCCAAGCCGGACGCGCAGGAATCGGCGAAGGTGCAGCAGTTGTGGGCCAACGGGGTCCGGGCCGCGGGCACCCGGGTCACGACGACTGTCTACTGAGGACTGTGCGCAGGCCGGAGCGAATCCGGCCTGCGCACTCATTCCGCCTGCAGCACGAAGAACAGGAAACTCGGGCTGACGCACAGCATCCGGTAGTCCTCCGGGAACAGTTCTTCCGCCTCCGGCACGGGTTTCGGCTCGCTGAGCACCGAGATCCGGAACCCGGCCGCGGTGAACGCGTCGGTCATCGCGTGCAGCGGCCGGTTCCAGAAGCGCATCGGCGTGGTGCGACCGTCGACCTCCCAGTCCTCGGTCCACTCGTAAGTCGCCGAATAGTCGGTCTTCTGCCCGGCTTGGCGCTGCAGCAGGTGGATCGCGTACGGATGGTCGACCATCCGCCGGGTTCGAGGACGCGGTGAAACTCGGCGAGCGTCCTCCAGGCAGTGCAGCACGAGTGGCGCGACGATGTCGTCGAAGGAGTTGTCCGCGCAGGGGAGCGGCCCACCGACGCGCAGGTCCACGGCCGAGGGCGAATCCGGACAGTTCGACGCCTCGTTCGCATACTGCGACGGTCAGCGGCCCGACGGCACCCGCCCGCTTCGGGGGTTCGCCTCCCGGCTGGCGCCAGCACGGCGGACCGCAAGTAGCAGGCGTTCTGGATTCGGCGTAGGACCAGATGGTCTAGCTCTCGGCCATCAAGTCGTGCCAGAAAACGGCGCCAGGGTCCCGCTCCGGAGGGAGGCGCCCGCCGGAACCGCCTGTCAGGATTGGCGGGTGCGTTTCTTCCGTCCGCTGGTCAGCGGGGTCACCTATCGCCGGTGGGTGTACTTGATCCTCGGCGCCGCGCTCAGCGTGCCGTACCTGCTTCTCGCGATGATCGCGATGCCGTCGCTGATGCCGTTCGCCGCGACGACGGGATGGGCGAGCCTGGCCGGATTCGTCGTGACGCTCGCCGTGCTGGCCGCGACCGCGTTCCTGCCCGCGGTGCGGGTGCTGGAGGCGGCGGCGGTGCGGGAACTGCTCGCCCAGCCCGCGCCGGGGCGCGGCCGGACGCGGTGTGCGGTGATGTTCGCGCTGCACGTCGGGGCCGGGCTGATCACCGGGCTCGCGACGCTCGCGGTGCCGGCCGGATTCGGGTTCGCGATCAACGCGGTCTTCACCGGTCGGCTTGTCGACACGCCGGACTTCCAGCTGACGGTTCCGCGCGGCTGGGCCTCGGCGTGGCTGCCCGCGGCGTTCGTGGCGGCTTTCGTCGTGCTGATCTATGTCGTGTGGGGCGTCGGCGGAGTGCTGCGCCGCGTGGCGGCCCGGTTGCTGGGCTGGTCCGCCGCCGAACGCATCGAGCAGCTCGAACGCCGTACCGACCTGCTCGCGGAACGCACCCGGCTCGCGCGCGAGCTCCACGATTCCGTCGGCCACGCGCTTTCGGTCGTCACGCTGCAAGCCGGGGCCGCGCGCCGGACATTGCACACCGATCCCGGCTTCACCGAGGAAGCGCTCACCGCGATCGAGGAATCGGCCCGCACCGCGCTCGACGACCTCGACCACGTGCTCGGTCTGCTCCGCGACGAAGCGCGCGACCGGACGCCGCACGCGGGTCTCGCCAACCTGCCCGCGCTGATCACCGTGACGCGGCAGTCCGGGACGGAGTGCCGCGTCACGGTAGAAGGTGACGTCGAGAAGGTGCCAGCGGTGGTTTCCCGCGAGGTGTACCGGATCCTGCAGGAATGCCTGACCAACGCGGTGCGGTACGCGGGGAAGGTGCCGGTCACCGTCGCGCTGGCGGTCGCGGACGGGCAGCTGCGGGCCGCGGTCGCGAATCCGCTCGGCTCGGCCCGTCCGTCGCGCGCCCGCGGCGGACGCGGTCTGCGGGGCATGGCGGAGCGGGCGGAACTGGTGGGTGGCAAGCTGTCGGCGGGACCGGTGGGCGAAAACTGGGAGGTCGTGGTGACGGTGCCGTGGGGGAACCGGTGAGCGTGCGAGTCCTGCTGGTGGACGACGAACGGCTGATCCGGGCCGGGCTCCGTGCGATCGTGGACAGCGAACCGGACCTGACCGTGGTCGGCGAGGCGTCCGACGGCGCGGAGGTGCCCGGCCTCGTCGCGCAGCTGCGGCCGGACGTCGTGCTGATGGATGTGCGGATGCCCGCGGTGGACGGGATCCGCGCGACCGAGCACCTGCTGTCCACTATGGACGATCCGCCGAAGGTGATCGTGGTGACCACCTTCGAGAACGACGACTACGTGTACGACGCGCTGCTCGCCGGGGCCAGCGGATTCCTGCTGAAGCGCGCTCGCCCGGAGGAGATCGTCGCCGGGATCCGGACGGTGCTGGCGGGGGATTCGCTGCTGTTCCCGGCGGCGATCCGGGGCATGGCCGCGCGCCGCTCGCCCGCGGCTTCGGCGGCCCCGCTGGAGTTCCTGACCGAACGGGAACGCGACGTGCTGCGGCTGATGGCGGCCGGACTGTCCAATGGGGAGATCGCCGCGGAGCTGTTTCTGGGGCTGCAGACGGTGAAAACCCACGTCGGGAACGTGCTGTCGAAGCTGGGCGCGCGGGACCGGACGCAGGCGGTGATCCGGGCCTACGAATCGGGGTTCGTCACGCCGACCGGCTGATGGCGACGTCCCGGCCGATGCCGCGCAGGACCTCGACGCGGTCACTGCCGGGGCGGCTGAGGACCCAGCTGGACCCGGGAACCGCCTTGGCGCGCTTCTTCAGCGGCGCGAGCAGCCGGGAAGCGTCCCGATAGGACGGAATGGTGCCGCTGCCGCACACGAGCGTCGCCAGCGACACCGTGACCGGCATGCCTTCGGCGGACCAGTGCGTGTCCAGCAACGCCGCGGCGACCGTGCCGATCTCGTCCACATCGCACACGATCAGGAAATCGTCGCCGCCGACGTGGCTCACGCGCATCCGCGGCAGCCGTCCGGCGAGGTCGGTCAGGGTTTCGCCCAGTGCGCGGATCAAATCGTCGCCCGCGGCGAAACCGGCGTTGTCGTTGACGGATTTGAACGCGTCGACGTCCAGCCACGCCGCCACGAACTGCTCGCCGCTGGCGATGCGGCGTTCGACGTCGCGCGCCGCCGCTTCGCTGCCCGGCAGCCGGGTGAGCGGGCTGAGCGTCACCGCCTCCTCGACCTTCGCCTCGGCGACGCCGCGCACGACCTCGGTCACCAGCACCACGCCGAGGCAGTGCCCGGACGCGTCGACCACCACGACGTCGTCGCCGGTGCGGCCCCAGTCGGCGTCGGTGACCAGTTCCAGGAACTCCAGCGCGCTCGCGCCCGCATCGATCAGGTGCGGTTTGTCCGCCAGCCTCGCGGCGGACCGCTTGGCGTGCAAGGCGTGCCCGTACGGACCGGTGATGGTCACGAGGAAGCGCGTCCGGTCGACTGACCACTGTGGACGGTTGTCCGCGTCGACGCCGACCACGCCGCTCGGCGCGTCCGCGGCGGCGAGCACCTCGCGGACGTCGTCGCAGGTCGCGTCTACCGGCAAGGTGGTGGCCGGGCGCAGGAAATCGCCGACGCGTGGGGCCTGCGGCGGCGCGGGCGAGCGCCGGTCCTCCGGGACGACCGCGCCGGCGGCGGGCGCGGACCGGTGCGCGGCGGGCGGCGCGAGCAGATTGCCCTGCGCGATCCGGACGCCGAGGTGCTGTGCCGCGTCGAGTTGCGACTCGGTCTCGATCCCGGTCGCGACCAGCCGGGTGTTCGTGCGCGTCGTGAAGTGCAGCAGCGCCTCGACGACGGCCGTCGACGCCGGGTCGGCGGGCAGGCCGCGCAGCACGCTGCGGTCGAGTTTCACCAGGTCCACCGGGGACTGCGCGAGCAGCGCCAGCGGCAGGTCGCCGCGGCCGAGCCCGTCGAGCGCGAGCCGGAAGCCCTGTTCGGTGAGCGCGCGCATGCCTTCGAGCAGGCGGCCGGTGGGCAGATGCGTGAACGGCGGCCCGACCTCGAGCACCACGTCGCGGGTGCGCCGTCCGGCCGCGCCGAGTTCGGCGATCAGCTCGTCGAACGCCTCCAGCGGCGACGCGAGCGTGCGCGCGGAAAGGTTGAGGTGCAGCGGGAGCGCGCTGGGCCGCTCGGCCTCTTGGCGCACCGCGGCGGCGGCCAGCCCGAGGTCGACCTCGGTGAGCTTGCCGGCGCGGCGGGCCTCGGCGAGCAGTTCGTGCGCCGTGCCCCGGCCCGGCCGGGCCAGCGCTTCGTACGCGACGACCCCGCCGGTGTGCAGGCTGTACATCGGCTGGAAGGCGAATCGGACCGCTCGCAGCGTCGTCACGGAGGCGATACTCGCATCGCCGAAGGGGGCGGCGAAACCGTTGTCAGCTGAAGTTCACCGGGGCGGCACTTTGGCCACCGGATCGGAGTAACAAAATGCTTTTCCGTTCCCTCGTTCGGGAGCGGGAAAAATCACCGCACGTGGTCAGCCGAGCAGCCTCCGGCGGATCCCGGCCGGGGCCGCGCGGAACAGGTTCGCCATGGTCGCGGCGGTTCCGGGGAGGTCGGTCCGGCCCGAGGCGAACGCGCGCTGCGCCGGGGCCGGCAGGTCGAAGAACAGATCGAAAAATTGCGCCGACTGGGCAGGTGACATTCCGCACAATGCACGGAGTCCGTGGCGGCGCAAGGCATGCACAGCGCGCGCTTCGGCTGGCCACAATGCCTTCCGGGCCGCGCTGGCCGCTGCCGCCGGACCTGCGTCGAACGCGTCCGCGAGAGCATCCGCGACGCGAGGCGCGAGCTGCAATGCGGTCGCGAGGCTGTAGCCGGTCGCCGGGTGCACGAGCCCGCCCGCGACCCCGAACGGCACCGCTTGACCGCGCTTCGGCAGCGGGACGTCGAGCACGATCCGCACCCGCTCGACCCGGCCCGCTGGACGGATTCCGGTCGCGGTGAGCCGCGCGTGCAGCCGCTGGGCGAGTTCGGGCACCGGGAGTCCGGGCTTGCGCGCCAGAGACGTCTCCTCGACCAGCACGGAGCCGTCGCCGAGGGGCAGCAGGTAGCGGAAGCTGTCCGTGCCGTCGCGCCAGTCCATGAACACCGCCGTGTCGGCCGGAGCCAGCCGCTCGGCCTGATCTGCGGGCAGCACGAGCCCGTACGCGGTCTGCTCGGCACGCGGGCCGCGCAGCTTGGGCGCGCCAGACGCGTCGACGAACACCGCCGCCGCCAGCCGTCGTCCGTCGGCGAGCAGGACCGTCGAACCGTGCGGACCGTGTTCCGCGCCGGTCGCCTTGCCCGGAATGACCTGGACCTTGGGCTCAGCGAGCCACTCGCGCAGACCGGCGTTGTCGAGCACCCGGTACGCCCGGTCGACGCGGTGCTCGCGGGTGCCGAACGCGAGCGTCGTCGCCGGAGCCGCCGCGATCGCCTTCGCCGGCAGGTCAGGGACTTCGTTCGCCCACAGTCCGTAAGTGTTCGGCCACTTACGGTGCGGATCCGGGTCGAGCACGGCCGTTTCCAGCCCTCGCCGGGCGCACGCGGCCGCCAGCGCCCGTCCGGCCGGGCCGCCGCCCGCCACCAGCACGTCGGTCATCCCGCAATCCTGCCGGACCGCCGGATACGGTGGGACACATGGACGAGACCGATCCGAGGGCAGCGCGCCGGGACCCGGAGAACGGGGCGGGCGGCTTCACCGATCTGGCGACCAGCCCGTTCCGCGTCGACCGCGACCGGATCACCGCGTCGCCGTTCTTCGCGCGGCTCGGCGGGGTCACCCAGGTGGTCAGTGCCGGCGGGGCCGGGCTGCTGCACAACCGGCTGACGCACAGCCTGAAGGTCGCGCAGGTCGCGCGCGGGATCGCGGAGCGGATCACCGGGTCGAGCGAGTCGGCCGAACTGGCGGCGAAACTCGGCGGCTGCGACCCGGACGCGTGCGAGGCCGCCGCGCTGGCGCACGACCTCGGGCACCCGCCGTTCGGGCACCTCGGCGAGCAGACGCTCGACCGGATCGCGCGGCACCGGTTCGGCCTCGCCGACGGTTTCGAGGGCAACGCGCAGTCGTTCCGCATCATCACCACGACCGACGTGCGCGGCCCGTCGGCCATCGGCCTGGACTTGACGACCGCGGTCCGCGCCGCAGTGCTGAAATACCCGTGGGCGCGCCTGCATTACCCGCAGCCGCATCCGACCGCGATGCCGTCGCCGCCCCGTGGCGCCGCCGAGCCGGACGATGCTCCTGGAACCGGTGCGAGCAAATTTTCCGCCTATGTCACGGAACTGGACGACTTCGAGCAGGCGCGCGCCCCCTTCGCCGGTCGGATCGAGCCGTGGCAGCAGACGGTGGAAGCGTCCGTAATGGACACTGCCGACGACATCGCGTACGCGATCCACGACCTGCAGGATTTCCACCGCATCGGCGTCCTGCAACACGCACCCGTCGCCGCCGAACTGGGGGAGTGGCTGGCGCACGCCGTCGAACTGGCCTCTTTGGACGATGCGCGGCTGACCGCGGAGATCCGCCGCCCAGGTCGTTCCCTGGAGCGGATGCGCCGGCGCATGCACCTGAAAGACAGCTGGATCGTGGACGACGACGCCTTCGCCGCGGCTGTCGCCCGAGTCCAGCGCGAACTCGTCGACGGCCTGCTCGCGGACGGTTTCGACGGCTCGACCGAAGCCGAACAAGCAACGGCCGCGTTCTCGTCGAACTGGATGGTACGGCTGGTGGACGGGGTTTTCGTCCTGTCGTCGCCCCCGACGCGGTCCGGGCACGTCTCGCTGCGGCCCGCGCAGTGGCACGAGGTGCAGGTCCTGAAGTTCGTCCACCGGCGGTTTGTGTTGCTGCGCCCCGATCTCGCCTTGCACCAGCGCGGTCAGGCCAGCCTGGTGACGACGTTGGTCGACGCGCTGGACGCGTGGCTCCTGGACCGCGACGAGGCCTCCCGTTTGCCGCGCCGGCTGCACGACCTGATGGAGCTGGCGCGCGGCGAATACTCGGACCTCGCCCGGACGTCGCCGGAGCTGCTCGTCGGCGCGACCGGCGAGCGAATCGAAGGCGCGGACGCGGTGCGCGGGCTGGCCCGGGGACGGGCGGTCGTGGATTTCGTGGCTTCGCTGACCGACAAGCAGGCGGTGACGCTGCTGGACGCGTTGTCCGGGCGGTCGAGCCAGCCTTGGTCGGATTCCTTTGTGCTGTAAATAGGTTGCGTTCGCCGGGTCCGGTCAGCACGGTAGGCGGATGCCTTTGACGATCCGGGAAGCCGGTGCCGACGATTGGCCGCGGATCTGGCCGATCGTCCGGGACGTGGTGACCGAGCAGCAGACGTTCCCGTACGACCCGGCCATGAGCGAATCGGACGCCCGTGGGCAGTGGCTGGTCCCCGCTCCGGCGCGGGTGGTGGTCGCGGCCGACGGGGATCGAGTGCTGGGCACGGCGAACATGTATGCGAATCGGCCGGGACCGGGCAGTCATGTCGCTTCGGGAAGTTTGATGGTGGCCCGGGACGCGCGCGGCGCCGGAGTGGGGCGGTCGTTGGTTGTCGACCTGATCGCGTGGGCGCGGCGGGCCGGGTTCGCGGCGATTCAGTTCAACGCGGTGGTGGAGACGAATGTTCACGCGATTCGGTTGTACGAGAGCGTGGGGTTCGTGACGCTGGGGGTGGCGCCGGGGGCGTTCCAGCATCCGGTCGAGGGGCGGGTGGGATTGCGGATCATGTGGCTGGAGCTGTGACCGGCTTCGCGGAGGTTTTCGATCTCGGTGTGCGGTTGCCGGGCCAGGTTTTCCCGGAAGTTCTGGGGGATTTCCGGTTCTGCGAGTACGACGCTCTTTTGGCTCCGGAAATTTGGGCCCCCGCTTCGGGAAATGGCCCGCTGGCACGCTAACGGGACAGTCCGGGATGTGGGGCTGCTGGCGCGAGCGGTTCGGCCCGTTCCTGGACGCGGCGGGGGCCGGTTCCGGACGAGTTCGCGGGCGCGCTGGTCGCCGACTACGGCACCGGGTGACGCGGTGATCGAGGCTCGACGAGCGGGAAGGGAATCCCGGATGCTGTTGTATCGGCTCGTGTCCGAGGCGGACCGGCCGGATTTCGCGCTGGCCTTCGAATCGCTGTCCGGCTTCTTCGGTGAACAGGCGACCGCTGGACTGGTGACCCTCGAAAACGTCTGCGGCGCGGCCGACGCGATACCGGCGACTGTCGATGACGCGGTGATCGAGGTAGTCGACCATGCCGGAAAAGCACTCGGCCGCTACGGGCCCGTCCGCCTGGAATTGCGGCCGAAGAACCTTGTCCGGGCACCGGACAGGTCGATGAATCTCGAAATTCCGTCGTGGGGCGGTTCGCATCCCCATGCGCAGGCGATCTGGGCACGGTGGCATCGCGGTCCGATTCTTCCTCGCGAGTGGACGCGGTATCCCGCGGCGCAGCACGGCGACTGGCTCCACGTCGTGCAAAACGCGTGGTTCGTTTCCGGGAAGAACGCGATGCGCTACGGCACCGGCGACCTCGTCCTCGACGGTCGGGAGCTGCCGTCGAAGGATTCGTTCTATTGCGCCCTCGGCGAGGCGGCGAACGGACCGGGCGGCTACTTCGGCGGTAACTTGGACGCGCTCGATGACTGTCTCCGGAGCGGATCCGGCTCCCCGCCCCGCTATTCTGTGCTCTGGAACGCCGCTGCGGAATCCCGCCGCGTCTTGGGCGACGCGTTCGTGGACGCGGTCGCGGAAGTCTTCCGCGAACACGGCGTCGAACTGCGCGAACAGTGAACCCGCTGTCCGGTCGGCCGCCGCCAGGACAGCCGGGGCGGCAGCGGCTCGGCCGAACAGCCTACGACGTCCGGCGGGCACCGGAAATTGCCTGACCAACGTCACCCCAACGGCCGTTTGTCCCGGACAGAAGTGGGACTTAGCTGGATCCAGCCGGTGATCACCGGCGTTGGCCAGCGTGAGTCGGGGCACGCGGTGTGAGATCGGAGGCGCACGTGCGTCGTACCCGTTCACCTAGAGCCTCGAGAGGTCCGGCCAGAAGCCGGACGGTCGTGGTCGCCGCGGCGGTGCTCGCCGCCGGGCTGGCGACCCCGCCCCTCGCCGGAGCGCAGGAGTCCACTGTGGACTCCACCGCGAAGAGCCAGATCGCGGCATTGCAGGCGGTCAAAGCCGGACAGACCGCGACTGAGTCCAAAATAGACAGCAAACTGCTCGTCCAGGAGAAGATGCGCGCGCGGAGCCTGAGTGCGGCCGCGTTGCCGGGAATCGCCAAGGTCGCGGACAAAGCACTGGTCGACATCCGCGTCACGAAGGTCAGCGACGGGCTCGTCAACGACCTGCGCAACGCCGGGGCCGAGGTGCGTGCGGTGTCGAGCACGGCCGCGAGCATCCGCGCCGACGTGCCGCTGACTGCCTTGCCGGAGATCGCGAAGCGCGGCGACGTGAAGCACGTCGAGACCGCGGATCAGGCGATGACGGCGCGGCAGCGGGAAAACACCAAGGACGGCACGGAAACCAAGCAGCAGAAGGCCGATCGCATTGACCGGCAGCTCAAGGAAGCGATCGGAACCAAAACGCAGGTGGTCAGCGCGGGCGACCGGGCGCACAACGCCGACACCGCGCGTCAGCAGTTCGGCGTGACCGGCACCGGCGTGAAGGCGTGCGCGCTGTCCGACGGGGTCGATTCACTGGAGGTTTCCCGCACCAAAGGCGAGCTTCCGGCGGTCGATGTCCTGACCGGACAAGCGGGCAGCGGCGACGAGGGCACGGCAATGCTGGAGATCATCCACGACCTCGCCCCGAACGCGAAGCTCGGTTTCGCCACGGCATTCACCTCCGACGCGAGTTTCGCGGACAACATTCGCAAGCTGCGTTTCGAAGCGCACTGCGACGTCATCGTCGACGACGTCATTTACTTCAAGGAATCCCCGTTCCAGGACTGGATCATCGCGCAAGCGGTGAACGACGTGACGGCTGACGGCGCGCTCTACTTCTCCTCCGCGGGCAACGAGGGCAACGTCGCCGACGGCACCGCGGCGCACTGGGAAGGCGACTTCGTCGACTCCGGCATCTCGATCGGCAAATTCGCCGGCACCGCGCACAACTTCGCTGGCACAGCGGGAAAGCAGGTGTTCGAGCCGATCTCGGATGCCTCGTCGGCCAGCATCCCGGTGACGCTGCACTGGTCCGATCCGCTCGGCGCGGCCGCGGACGACTACGACCTCTACCTCCTCGACGCGCGCGGCAACGTCGTGAGCTTCAGCCAGGACGTCCAGAACGGCACCCAGGACCCGTACGAGCAGCTGGCCACCCCGCTGTTCGGCGGCACCGGCCTGCGGCTCGCCGTGGTGAAGTTCTCCGGAGCCAGCCGGTATCTCTCGCTGACCGCGTTCGGCAGCCGGTTCCGCGACTCCGCGGACGGGCTCAAGGCGTACTCCACGCCGGGCGCGGTCGTCGGCCACGCCGCTGCGCGCAAGGCGTTCGCGGTCGCGGCGGCACCGGCCGAAGCGGCGTTCGGACGGCCGCTCGAACCGGGCGACCCGGCGAACCCGGCCGGACCGTATCCGGCGGCGTATTCCTCGGCCAGCAAGGCGGAACGGTTCAGCTCGGACGGCCCGCGACGCGTGTTCTACGAGGCCAACGGAACGCCGATCACGCCGGGCAACGTGTCCTCGACCGGCGGGGAGGTCCGGCAGAAGCCGGAAATCACCGCGGCGGACGGCGTGCACACCTCGGTGAGCGGGTTCGACCCGTTCTTCGGCACCTCGGCCGCCGCACCGCACGCGGCGGCGATCGCGAGCCTGGTGCTGTCCGGCAATCCCGGACTGTCCTCTTCGGACATTCGCGAGGCCTTCCTGAAGACCGCGGTGGACATCGAGGCGCCGGGCACGGACAACCTCACCGGGGCCGGAGTGTTGCTGGCGGACAAGGTGCTGGCCTACACCGGTGCCAGCCCGCAGCCGTACGCGGAGGCCGGGCAGCCGACAGTTCGCGGACCCAACGGCGGCAGCACGCTCAACCCCGGTGACACCGCGACGGTCACCCTGCCGGTGAAGAACACCGGCGACGGCACCGCGGTGTCCACGAGCGTCGTGCTCACTTCGCCGACTGAGGGCGTCACGATCGAGCCGCGGGCGAAGTCGTACGGAACGATCAGCCCCGGCCAGACCGGAATCAACGATTTCACCGTCACGGTTCCGGCCAATCAGCAGCTCGGCTCGCCGGTGGTGCTCAACGCGAAGGTGAGTTTCGCGGGCTCGTACTCGCCGCGCACCAGCACGTTCGCGTTGCCGGTCGGCACGCCGTCGCCGGTTTCGCAGGCGTTCGCCTACGCCGGTCCGGCGGTCGCGATTCCGGACAACTCGCCGCTCGGCGCGTCGGTTCCGCTCGTGGTGAGCGGTGTCGGACCGGCGTCGAAGGTGTCGCTGTCGATCGACGGCAGCACCTGCACGTCCGTGGAGAAGGCGACCACGGTCGGCATCGACCACACCTATGTCAACGACCTGGTCGGCACGCTGACCTCGCCGTCCGGCGCGATGGCGACGCTGTTCCAGAAGGGCGGCGGCAGCGGCAACAACCTCTGCCAGGTGGTGTTCGACGATTCCGCGACCAAGCTGTTCAGCACGACCGGGTCCGCGGACGCGCCGTTCACCGGCACCTACCGGCCGGTCACGCCGCAGATCCAGGCTGGCGCCTCGGCGGACGGCACGTGGACGTTCAAGGTGGCCGACACCGCGGGCGGCGACACCGGTTCGCTCCGCAGCGTTTCTCTGCACATCAACGGGTACGTCGCGGCCGGGCATCCGGCGGACGTGCACAAGACGGTGACCGCGGGGCCGGTGCGGCCTCAGCTCGCCTGACGGGATGCGGGGCCGTCGCGACGCGCGGCGGCCCCGTACCGTTTCCGGCATGGCACGGCAGGTCGCGGGCGGCGGGCGGGCGGTGGAAGTCCCGCCCGAACGACTCGACGGCTGGTTCGCGCGCTTCGCCGAACGCAACGGCGGTGTGCGCACCACCGTTCTCGCTGCGACACAAGTGCTAGTCAGTGCCGAAAACGGCACCACAGCCACCGCGACTGTCCCGTTTGGACCGTTGCCAGCTCAAGGCGAGTACCCGGGACTGGCCGTCGAACCACTAATCCGCCACGCGCAAACGCCAAGACTGATCGCGCTGCTGCTGGTCCGGAAAGGCGGCCATTCGCTCGGACTCGCCTACGACGGCCGCGTGGTCCTTTCCCGAACCGACCGTCACCACGTGCAAGGCCGAACCGCGGCGGGCGGCTGGTCGCAACAACGTTTCGCACGCCGTCGCGAAGGCCAGACCCGGGCCGCACTGCAGTCAGCCGCCCAGGACGCCTACGACGTCCTGCTGCCGAGACTGTCCGAAGTGGACGCTGTGGTGCTCGGCGGGGACCGCCGGGCGCTCGGCGAACTGAGGGCCGACCGGCGGCTCGCCAAGCTGTTCGACCGGGCGGAGCCGCGCGTGCTCGAGATCCCCGAACCGCGGCGCGAGGTGCTGGCCGAGGCCGCGCGGCGGGCACGCGCCGTGGAGCTGGTGGTGAGGGAGCCGACAGCGGGGCGCGAGTGAATCCGGACACGGCCGCGAAAACCGTTCGACGCCGACCCGTACACTGGGTCCGTGGTCATCAGGGCATTCGTGCGGATTCAGAGAGAATAACCGCCCGCCCCGCATCGCACGCGGTGCCGGGGCGCTCCAGCACGTCCAGCCGACCACCCCCCGTCTCCGGGAGTTCTCTTGATCACGGCCACCGGCCTTGAGCTGCGCGCCGGTTCGCGCATCCTGCTCAACGGCGCCACCCTCCGCATCCAGTCCGGCGACCGC
This sequence comes from Amycolatopsis sp. NPDC114484, assembly GCF_055633755.1. Classification (NCBI taxonomy): domain Bacteria; kingdom Bacillati; phylum Actinomycetota; class Actinomycetes; order Pseudonocardiales; family Pseudonocardiaceae; genus Amycolatopsis; species Amycolatopsis sp. NPDC114484. The sequence continues at coordinate 84,587 of NZ_JBVKDQ010000015.1, forward strand.
ATCGGCCTCGTCGGCCGCAACGGCGCGGGCAAGACCACCTCGCTCAAAGTCCTCGCGGGCGAGGGCGAACCGCACGCCGGCGACGTCCGCCGCAGCGGCGAACTCGGCTACCTGCCGCAGGACCCGCGCGAGGGCGACCTGTCGGTCACCGCGAAGGACCGCGTGCTGTCCGCGCGCGGCCTCGACACCCTGCTGCGCGACATGGAAAAGGCGCAGACCGCGATGTCCGAGCTGGTCGACGACAAGCAGCGGGACAAGGCGATCAACCGCTACGCGCGGCTCGAGGAGCGCTTCTCCTCGCTCGGCGGGTACGCCGCGGAGAGCGAAGCGGCGCGGATCTGCTCGAACCTCGGCCTCGCCGACCGCATCCTGGCCCAGACGCTGAGCACGCTGTCGGGCGGTCAGCGCCGCCGCGTCGAGCTGGCGCGGATCCTGTTCGCCGCCGCCGAGGCGGGCGCGGGCGGCAAATCCGAGACGATCCTGCTGCTGGACGAGCCGACCAACCACCTCGACGCCGACTCGATCAACTGGCTGCGCGGTTTCCTCAAACAGCACGACGGCGGTCTCGTGGTGATCAGCCACGACGTCGAACTGCTCGGCGACGTCGTGAACAAGGTGTGGTTCCTCGACGCCACGCGCGGCGAGATCGACATCTACAACATGAGCTGGCAGCGCTACCTCGACGCGCGCGCCACCGACGAGAAGCGCCGCCGCCGCGAGCGCGCGAACGCCGAGAAGAAGGCGTCCGCGCTGCAGGCACAGGCCGCGAAGCTCGGCGCGAAGGCGACCAAGGCCGTCGCGGCCAAGAACATGGCCCGGCGCGCGGAGCAGATGCTCTCCTCGCTGGACGAGACGCGCCAGGCGGACAAGGTCGCCCGGATCAAGTTCCCGGAACCGGCCTCGTGCGGGCGCACGCCGCTGACCGCGGACGGACTGTCCAAGTCGTACGGTTCGCTGGAGATCTTCACCGGCGTCGATCTGGCGATCGACCGCGGCTCGAAGGTCGTGGTGCTCGGATTGAACGGCGCCGGAAAGACGACCTTGCTCCGGTTGCTCGGCGGAATGGAAACGCCGGACACCGGATCCGTCGAACCGGGTCACGGATTGCGTTTGGGCTATTACGCACAGGAACACGAAACTCTCGACCACGAAGCGTCGGTGTGGGAAAACATCCGCCATCTCGCGCCGGACACCGGCGCGCAGGAGCTGCGGAACCTGCTCGGGTCGTTCCTCTTCACCGGCGAACAGCTCGACCAGCCCGCCGGGACGCTGTCCGGCGGCGAGAAGACCCGGCTCGCGCTCGCTGGACTCGTGTCCAGCCAAGCCAATGTGCTGCTGCTGGACGAACCGACGAACAACCTGGACCCGGCCAGCCGCGCGCAGGTTCTCGACGCGCTGCGCAGCTTCGCCGGCGCCGTCGTGCTGGTGACGCACGACCCGGGCGCGGTCGAGGCGCTCGAACCCGAGCGCGTGATCCTGCTTCCGGACGGAACCGAGGACCACTGGTCCCCGGATTATCTTGAACTTGTCCAGCTTGCCTGACCGAGTGCGTCCGTTCGGGTGCTTACCGTGTCGGGCAAAGCACTGGAATGGCCCAATGTGATCGCGGTTTCGATCGTTTTACGGCTGTCGTCTGGCAATCCGGCGCGTAGTGTTCGATCATTGCCCCGGCAGGGGCCGTGAATGGCCCGGAACAACCACTCGGCGGGAAGGCGATCGACGTGGCTGATCTCAAGAAAGGCGCGCGGATCACCGGCAACACGCGCGACAAGCTGGCCGCTGACCTGAAGAAGAAATACGAGAAGGGCTCGAGCATCCGGGCTCTGGCCGAATCCACCGGACGGTCCTACGGGTTCGTCCACCGGGTGCTGTCGGAGTCCGGGGTCCAGTTGCGGGGGCGCGGCGGGGCCACGCGAGTCAAGAAGAAGTAGCGTCAGCGCGGCCGCTGCGCGGGGGGCGCACGGTCGGTCCGGAGGCCCGGAAGGTCAGCGCGGCGCCGAGGAGTACCAGCGGGTACACGAGGTAGCCGTACCGGGTGGCCGGAGTGAGAAGGATCAACGCGCCGAGTCCGACGGCGGTTCGCGTCAGTGCAGCGGATCCCGTCGCGGGGGGCCGGCGTGCCAGCCAGATCAGCATCGCCACTGCCGCAAGACCCACCAGTACCAGGGAAATCGCGGTGCCGGCCGGTCCGGCCTGTGCGATCAGATGCCCGGGCAGCGGGCTCGCCGCGGGGGAGCGGACCGCGCCCATGCCGAGCGGGAAGCGGATCACGTGCTCGGTGAACGCCGCCGGGTTCGCCAGATACACCGGCAGATGCAGCACGATCGTCGTCGCGGCCAGCGCGCCCGCGAAGCGACCTGTTGCGGCCCAAGGATTTTCGCCGCGCGCCCGCTGGTAAACGAAGACCGCGAGCACCGCGGCCGCCGGCGCGACGATGAGTTTCGCGCTGATCACCAGCGCCAGCACGAAACCGGTCCATCCCGGACGGCCGGAAGAGGCGAGCGCGAACGCCAGCACGAGCAGGCCCACGATCGCGAGGTCCGGACCGGCCACCGCCCAGGTCAGCGCGGTGAGCGGACAGGCGATCGCGAGCTGTGCGGCGAAAACCGGGATGCGGGGCCGGTTCAGCAGGCGCCAGGACGCGTACGCGCAGATCACCGCGGCGAGCGCGAACATCCAGCGCGCGTCGGTCAGTGCATTGAGGACTGGAGTGCCGCCGAACAACGCGCGCGGCAGCCCGAAGACGGTCATCACCGGGCCGTACGGGGTGTAGTCGTTCACTTCCGGCGCACGGCCGAGCGCGGCGATGTCGACGTACGGGGTCCCGTCGCGCAGCAACAGATCCGCGCTGCGTTCGATCACCCACACCTCGGGTTGCGCGGCCCAGGAGAACGGGGTGATCAGCCAGTCCGTTCCGGTCAGCCGCCGGATCACGAGCATCAGCAACGGCGCGCACATCGCGAGTACGACAACCGCGCCGATACCGATCCAGCGCGAACCGAATTTGCCGTTAGTTTGCATTCCGCGGCGCGCGGAAATCGTCAGCCAGGCGCTGTGCGCGGCGGCCAATCCGTATCCGGCGACGGCGAAATTGCCCCAGATCCGGTAGCCGTAGAACTCCGAAGCGAGCGCGGTGCCGAGCGCGAAGGCGAAGCAGCCGAGATAAAAGACGAGATCCCAGGCGACGACGCGGACGGGATGAGCCGCCTCGGCGCGCGCAGGGGCCATCAGCAGTTGCACCCGCGTTTCCTCCCCGGCTCGCCGACCCCGAACGCCAGGCTACCGAGCCGGGCCCCGCCGAACCCCGCCACCCCGCTCGCCCCTCCTCCGCGCCCGGCCCAAGGTCCGGGAAGGGCTCCCCGAGGGAATCTGATTCCCTCGGAGAGCCCTTCCCGGACGGTCGGGAAGAATGCGGGGCGTCCCGGTGTTGTGCAGGTCATCTCCGGAAAAAAGTTCAAGTAATCTAGAGGTTTTCACGAGCTGGGGGACACTCCAATGGACAACACGTGGGCGCTGCTCAGCTCCGCCATGCGGGCGGGCGACGCGCCGAAAGCGCTGACCAGGGGCACGGTCCGCCGGGTCGCGCGGTTCGCCCGGCCGCACTGGAAGCGGCTGCTGGCGTTCCTGGTGCTCACCGTGATCTCGGCGGTGCTCGCCGTGACGACGCCGGTGCTCGCGGGCGAGGTGGTCGACGCGATCGTCGGCAAGCGCGAGCTGAACGTGGTGATCTGGCTGTCGGTGGTGATCGCGGTGCTGGCGATCCTCGACGCCGGGCTCGGTCTCGCCGAACGCTGGCAGTCCGCGCGGATCGGCGAGGGCATCATCCTGGACCTGCGCGTGGCGGTGTTCGAGCACGTGCAGAAGCTGCCGATCGCGTTCTTCACCCGCACTCGCACCGGCGCGCTGGTCAGCAGGCTCAACAACGACGTGATCGGCGCGCAGCGCACCTTCACCGCGACTTTGTCCGGTTTGGTCACCAATGTGATCCAGTTGGTGCTCTCGCTGATCGTGATGGTGTCGCTCTCGTGGCAGGTCACGCTCGTCGCGCTGGTGCTGTTGCCGATTTTCGTACTGCCCGCCCGGCGGCTCGGCCGCCGCATGGCCGGACTGCAGCGCGAGGCCGCGCAGCTCAACGCCGGGATGACCACACAGATGACCGAGCGGTTCTCCGCGCCGGGCGCCACCCTGGTGAAGCTGTTCGGCCGGCCGCGGCAGGAGGTCGCCGACTTCGGTCTCCGCGCCGGACGGGTGCGCGACATCGGCGTGCGCACCGCGATGCTGACGCGCTGGTTCATGACGAGCCTGACGCTCGTCTCGGCGCTCGCGCAGGCGCTCGTCTACGGGCTCGGCGGCTACCTGGCGCTCACCGGGAAGCTCGAACCGGGCACCGTGGTGGCGCTGGCGCTGCTGCTGACCCGGCTGTACACGCCGCTGACCGCGCTCGCGAACGTGCGCGTGGACGTGATGACCGCGCTGGTGTCGTTCGAGCGCGTTTTCGAGGTGCTGGACCTGGAGCCGATGATCAAGGAGCCGGCCGAGCCGAAGAAACTGCCCGAGGGCGGGGTTTCGGTCGAGTTCTCCGACGTCCGGTTCGGCTACCCGGCGGCGGACAAGTTCTCGCTCGCCTCGCTGGAGGACGTGGCCACTTTGGACAGCCGAGGCGGCGAAGAGGTGCTGCACGGCCTCAGCTTCCGCGCCGAAGCCGGGCAGATGGTCGCGCTGGTCGGTTCTTCCGGTGCGGGCAAGTCGACGATCGCTTCGCTGCTGCCGCGGCTGTACGACGTGGACGCCGGTTCGGTTCGACTGTCCGATGTGGACGTCAAGGGCCTGAGTTTCGCTTCGCTGCGCGAGACGGTCGGCGTGGTGACCCAGGACGGCCACCTGTTCCACGACACGATCCGTTCCAACCTGAGCTACGCGCGCCCGGACGTCACGGACGACGAGATCTGGGCCGCGCTGGAAAAGGCGCGGCTGGGCGATCTGGTGCACTCGCTGCCGGACGGACTGGACACGACCGTCGGCGAACGCGGTTACCGGCTCTCCGGCGGGGAACGGCAGCGGCTCACCATCGCGCGATTGCTGCTGGCGCAGCCGAAGGTCGTGGTGCTGGACGAGGCGACCGCGCACCTGGATTCGGAATCCGAGGCCGCGGTGGGCGAAGCGCTCACCGGCGCGCTGGAAGGCCGGACGTCGCTGGTGATCGCACACCGGCTGTCGACCGTGCGAGCGGCGGATCTGATCCTGGTGGTGGAAAACGGGGACATCGTGGAACGCGGCACGCACGACGAACTGCTGGAGAAGGAAGGCCGGTACGCGGAGCTGTACCACACGCAGTTCTCGGAAGAACCGGCCGCGGCGTGACCCGAACGCCCCAATGAGGTTTTCTCAGCAGCGTCCGTGGTGTTCGGCGGGTTCGTTGTGGGGGTGCTGGTGAGGAGGATGCGGTGCTCCGTCTGGTGAGACGGGCGTGCGGCTCTGTTCTGGCGGACCTTGGCATCGCGCGCCAGGCCCGTCGACGGGGTCGAGAATCCCTTCGCGCTACTGAGAAAACCTCAATGTGGCATTGGGTGCATGTGACACACCCAATGCCACATTGAGGCGAGTGGGGCGAGTGGGGCGGGGTCAGCGCAGGGCGGGCACTCGCGGCTCGTACTTGGCCAGCAGCGCCGCGTTCGCCGCGTCGCCACCCTCCACATTGGAGCTGCGCCACAGCGGAACGTCGAGCCCCTCGGCCGTGCCCCGGTCGTAAACCTCGGCCAGGATCAGGTTCCACAGAAACGCGTTGACCACAGTGGACAGCGGGCCGGTGCGCGGCGCGGACGCCGGATAGCTGGCGTCGCCGGGAATCACCAGCGAATCCAGCACCACAGTGCCTTCCTCGGCCAACGTCGTGGCCGAGCGGCGCGGCGCGGCGGCCGCGCAGGCCCGCGACGTCACGGCGATCACCGCGGCGCCCCGGCGGCGCGCACCTGCGGCCAGCTCGACCGGGTACGGATTGACGCCGGACGTGGAGAACACGACCAGCACGTCTTCCGGGCCTGGCGCGCGTTCGGCCAGCACCTCTTCGGCGAGCCCGGAACGGCGTTCGGTGCGCGTGCTCTGCTGCGCGCCGTGCAGCGGCAGCAGTTCAGGGTGATACACCGGATACACGCAGGCGAGCCCGCCCGCGCGGTAGAACGTCTCGGCTACCGCGGCGAGCGAGTGCCCGGCGCCGGCGGTGAAGACCAGCGCGTCGGCCCGGATCACCCCCAGCAGCAGGTCCGCGGCGGCGGACACTTGCGCGGCGTTGGCCTCCGCTGCCGCCGCAAGCTGGTCCGAAGTGCTCTTCACGAGATCCGTGGCGCTCACCACACCTGCCCTTCCTCGCGGGTCCGGGCACCGAATCTATCGGGTGGACACGCTTCGTGGTGGATTACCGTGGAGTTGATCGAAACGGGGGTGCCGGTGAACGGGAAACGGCAAGGCGGCCAGGCGGATCCGGCCGTGCGGGTGTGGCGGGCCCCCGGGCAGACCCGCGCGGTGGCGCTCGTATTGCACGGCGGGGCCGAACGCAGCACCACGGCCGTCCAGCCGTGGCGGCTGGCATATCAGCGGATGGTGCCGCTGGCCCGCTCGCTGCACCGCGCCGGAAAGCGGCACGGCCTGGAAGTCCGGCTGATGCGGAACCGGCTGTACGGCTGGAACGGGCGGATGGAAAGCCCGATCCCGGACGCGCGCTGGGCCCTGGAGCGGATCCGTGCGGACCATCCCGGGCTCCCGGTGGTCCTCGTCGGTCATTCGATGGGCGGCCGCGTCGCGCTGCGGGTCGCCGACGACCCGGCGGTGACCGGGGTCTGCGCGATGGCCCCGTGGACGCCGCAGGGCGAGCCGGTGGACGCCGTCGCGGGCCGGGCGGTGCTGATCGCGCACGGCACCCGCGACCGGATGACCTCGCCCGCCGAGTCCTACGCCTTCGCCGCGCGCGCCCGCGAGGTCACCGACCTGGTCGCGCGGTTCGAAATCGCCGGCGAGGGCCATTCGATGGTGCGCCGTCCCGCGGTCTGGACCCGGCTGATGTGTGCTTTCACACTGGACCGGATCGGAGTGGGCGAGACGGACGAAACTCTTCGTCAGGCCTGGTCCCGCCCCTCCGGCGACCGGCTGCGCATTCCGGGGTAACCGGAGCGTGCGGCCCGGTCGCGAGGGCGACGGGGACGAAGCGGGAATATCATGGGGAAGGGCTCGAAAAGCCCGTTCGGAGGGAGTGTCTTGTCCACGTCACGAGTCGATCCGACGGTGGTTTCGCAGCCGGTGCCCGACGAATCCCGATGGCCCGGTCTCGCCACGCCGCCGCATTCGCCCCTTCGGGCGCGCGCGGCCGAGGCGCTGTTCCGGCACGCGGTGAAAACGCTGGCTGTGCGCGTCACGTTCCCGGACGGCACCGTGCTCGGCGCGGGCGGCCCGGACGCGCCGGAGATGCGCATCCACCGGCCCGCGGCGTTCTTCCACCGGCTCGGCGCCGACGCGAAGATCGGCTTCGGCGAGGCGTACCTGGTCGGCGACTGGACCGCGGACGACCTGGCCGGCGTCCTCACGCCGTTCGCCGAGCGGCTCGCCACGCTCGTGCCTCCGTTCCTGCAGCGGTTCCGCCGGATCGCCGAGCGCGTCCAGCCGTCCGAGGAGGAGAACACCGTCGAGGGCGCGCGGTCGAACATCCACCGGCATTACGACCTGTCGAACGACCTGTTCAGCGCGTTCCTGGACGAGTCGATGATGTACTCCTCGGCGCTGTTCGGCCCCGGGGACACGCTCACCCGGGCGCAGCACCGCAAGCTCGACAGCGTGCTCGACTACGCCGGCGTGCGCAAAGGCAGCGAGGTGCTGGAGATCGGCACCGGATGGGGCGAACTGTCCATCCGCGCGGCCTCGCGCGGCGCGAAGGTCACGTCGCTGACCATCTCGCAGGAGCAGAAGGTGCTCGCCGACGCCCGGATCGCCGAAGCGGGCCTTTCCGACCGCGTCGACGTGCGGCTGTGCGACTACCGCGAGGCCACCGGCGAGTACGACTCGGTGGTCAGCGTGGAGATGATCGAGGCGGTCGGCGCGTCCTACTGGCCGACGTTCTTCTCCACGATCGGCAAGCGCTTGCGCCCCGGCGGGCAGTTCGGCCTGCAGGCGATCACCATGGACCACGACCGGATGCTGGCCTCGGCCAAGTCCTACACGTGGATCCACAAGTACGTCTTCCCCGGCGGCATCATCCCGTCGGTGCAGGCGATCGAGGACGGGATGCGGGAGAACACCCGGCTGAAGCTGGCCGGGATGCGCGAGTTCGGCCAGGACTACGCACGCACGCTCAAGCTGTGGCGGGACCGCTTCCAGCAGCGCTGGGACGACATCCGCGGCTTCGGGTTCGACGACGTGTTCCGGCGGATGTGGGAGTTCTACCTCGCCTACTCCGAGGCCGGGTTCTCATCGGGGCATCTGAAGGTCCACCAGTTCGGGTTCGCCGACCCGCGCTGAGGCCGACGCTCCCCGCCGGGACAACCCGCGTAGGGTCCCGCACGTCCACCGCAGGAGGACCGCGCAGGACTCTGCGCGGCCACGCGCACCACCGGATCGGGGAGACAGGCCCATGACGTACGGAGGCGACGACGGCAGGCGGCGGATGCCGCCCGGTCCACCGCAGCCCCCCGCACGCCCGCGCCAGCAGCAGCGGGCGCAGATGATGCCGCTGCCGGGAAGAGGGCAGAGCCCGTATGACGCCCGCACCCGGCCGATGAGCGCGCGCGGCGAGGCACCTGCCCCGCCGCCGGCGCCGCCGCGGCAGGACCCGCCGGGGTACGGGGGCCAGCAGCCGCGGCCGCGCCGTCGCCGCCGGTGGAGCGTCGGCAAGGTCCTGATGACGCTGCTGATCGTGTTCGTGCTGTTCATCGGCGCGATCTGGGCGTACCTGGAGTTCAACATCAACCGGGTGGACGCGATCGGCGACTACTCCGGGCGCCCGGCCGCGGCGTCGGGCACGAACTGGCTGATCGTAGGCTCGGACAGCCGCCAGGGCCTGTCCGAGGCGGACGAGGAGCGGCTGGCGACCGGTGACTCCGGCGAGGCGGGCGGGCAGCGCACCGACACGATCATGATCGCGCACCTTCCGGACAATTCGACCAAACCGACGCTGCTGAGCCTGCCGCGCGACTCGCAGGTGAAGATCCCGGGCCACGGCACGAGCAAGATCAACGCCGCGTTCGCGCTGGGCGGGCCGAAGCTGCTGGTCCAGACGGTCGAACAGGCGACCGGGCTGCGCATGGACCACTACGCGGAGATCGGCTTCGGCGGCTTCGCGAACATCGTCGACGCGATCGGCGGGGTCGACATGTGCATCGAGAAGGACATGAACGACCCGATGACCGGCATCGACATCAAGGCGGGCTGCCAGAAGCTCGACGGACGCTCGGCGCTCGGCTTCGTCCGGATGCGGCACGCCGACGCGACGCCGCGCTCGGACCTCGACCGGGTGGCGAACCAGCGCAAGTTCATCGGCGCGCTGGTGAGCCAGATCGCGAGCCCCTGGACGCTGCTGAACCCCTTCGATTTCTTCCCGCTGCTGGGTTCCGCGCCGGACGCGCTGACCATGGACACCGGCGACCATGTGCACAACCTGGCCGGCCTGGCGATCGCGATGCGCGGCATCTCGTCCGACGGGGTCACGACCACGACGGTGCCGCTGACCGACGCGTCCGCGCAGCACTGGGACAAGAAGAAGTCGGGGCAGCTGTTCGACGCGCTGAAGAACGACACCGAGGTGCCGAAGGACATCGTGATGAACTGATGTTCGCCGGGGACGGCGGCAGGCTTCGCTTAATTCGCGAGCTTGCCGCCGTTTCTGCTGTCAGGATGACCGCATGGACACTCTCACCGACGGCGTGATCACCCTCGTTCGCTGGCTTCCGGAGCACCGGGGCCTGCTCGTGGACGCCGTCGTGGGATCGCTCGACCACATCAGCCCCTGGCTGCCCTGGGCGATCGACGGCTACGACCAGGCGAAGGGCGACGAGTTCGTCCGGCACGTCGCGGAACAGTGGGAGAGCGGGGAAGCGCACCACTACGCGGTCTTCGGGCCCGACGGGGAACTGGCGGGCAGCGCTGGCCTGATGGCGCGCGGCGAGGGGCGCGAGATCGGGTATTGGCTGGCGAAAACCCAGACTGGCAAGGGTTATGTGACCCGGGCTAGTGCGCTGCTGATCGAGCGGGCTTGGCAGCTGGGCGCCACGCATGTGCTGATCAAGCACGACTCGCTGAATGTGCGCAGCGGGGCGGTTCCGGCTCGGCTGGGGTTCTCGCGGGCGGGTGAGGAAAAGGCCGAGCCGCCGCTGCCGTCGGCGTGCAGCGGGGTCAACGTCGTGTGGCGGCTCGATCGGCCCGCGTGACGCTGGTTTCGTTCCCGCGGAAAAGTCCGTGAGGGGAACCCTGAGGGAATCAGAGTCCCTCAGGGTTCCCCTCACGGACCTTCGGCAGCGCGCACCGAGTCGATCGGGCTGGCGAGAACTCTCGCGCGCCCGGCGGGTCAGGCGGGGGTGTGGTCCCGTAGTGCCTGCAGAGCCCGGTCAGCGTGCGCGGTGAAGTTCAGCTCGCTCTTGACCACGTCCAGCACCCGCCGGTCCGTCCCGATCACGAAGGTCTGCCGTTTCGTGTGCAGGGGCAGGATTTTGCGCCACACGCCGAACTGCTTCGCCACCACACCGTCCACATCGGACAGCAGCGGATAGTCGAAACCGTGCTTCGCGGAGAACTCGCGCTGCTTGCCGACCGCGTCCGGGCTGATGCCGACGCGCTGCGCGCCCGCCTCGGCGAATTCCGCGGCCAGGTCCCGGAAATGGCAGCTTTCCGCGGTGCAGCCGCTCGTCATCGCGGCTGGGTAGAAGAACAGCACGACCGGGCCGTCGGCGAGGAAACCCGACAGGGTGCGTTCCACGCCCTGGTCGTCGGGCAGGGTGAAGTCGGGGGCGAGGTCGCCAGGCTGCATCGCGGAGAGGTCCTTCCAGAGAGGGTCAGCGGGCGAGGGAGTCCCACAGGCGCATCAGGTGGTCCAGCGCGCCGTCGATCGTCTTCGCGGGCACGCCGTCGCGGGCCTCGGTGGAGATGCCCGCGACGAACATGTGGAACAGCGTTTCCAGTGCCGCCGCATCGGTATCCGGCGGAAGTTCGCCGTCGGCGACGGCGCGTTCGATACGGGCCAGGAGGTTCCGGCGCTGGATGTCCCGGTATCCGGCGAGGAGCGCGCGGACGCGGGCGTTGGCCTGGCCGGTGAGGGTGCCGGTCATGATCAGGAGGCAGCCGAGCGGGTGCGCGGAATCGGTCTGCATGGCCACTGAGGCGCGCAGGAAGCGTTCGATCGCCTCCCGGGGCGTGAGGTCTTTGTCGGCGAGATGGCCTGCCACCATTCCGTAGCCGGATATGTAGCGCTCGACGACGCGCGCGAACAGGTCTTCCTTGGACGAGAAAGCGGCGTAGAAGCTCGCGGACGACACGCCGAGCGCCTCGCGCAGCTGCGCCAGCGACGTCGCCTCGTACCCGTGTTCCCAGAAGACCAGCAAGGCGGATTCCAGCGCCTGGTCGAGGTCGAACGCGCGCGGCCGGCCTGTGCGCACCATCGAATCCCTCCCCGCGTCGCCCGGTCGCCCCATCGTAGGTCTTCCGGTCCGCGGGTCCGGCGGGGATGTGCCGCCGGACACTTTTGGATCGATCGTTCCGCATATCCGCCGATCCGTGCGTAGCATTTCTGGCATGGTCGATCCAGAAGTGGTGGCGGGCCGGGCGAGGCTCGGCAGGCCGACGGTGTGGCTGCTGGCGGTGGTGTGCGGCTCGGCGGTGGCGAACATCTACTACGCGCAGCCGTTGCTGCCGGTCCTGTCCCGGGCGCTGGGCGTTTCCGAGGCGGCGGGCGGCCTGGTGGTCACCGCTTCGCAGGTCGGTTACGCGCTTTCGCTGGCGCTGCTGGTGCCGTTGGGGGATGTGCGGGAGCGGCGCGGCCTGGTCAGCCTGTTGCTCGGCCTGACCGCCGTCGCGCTGCTGGCCGCGGCAGCGTCCCCGTCGCTCGGGCCGCTGCTGGCCGCGATCGCCGTCGTCGGGGTGACTTCCGCCGTCGCGCAGATCGTGGTGCCGATGGCCGCGTCGCTGGCCGGGGACCACGAGCGCGGTTCCGTGGTGGGCACGGTCATGAGCGGGCTGCTCATCGGGATCATGATCGCTCGCGTCGTGGCCGGGCTGCTCGCCGAGGCCGGCGGCTGGCAACTGGTGTTCGTCGTCGCGGCTGTGCTGATGGCGGTGCTCGCCGTGGTCCTGCGGCTGGTGCTGCGCCGGGTTCCGGCGCCGGAGCGGACGCCGTATCCGCGGCTGCTGCGGTCGGTCCTGCACCTGGTGCGCACCGAATCGTTGCTGCGCAGGCGAATGGGACTCGCCGCGGCGGGCATGGCCGCGTTCACCGTCCTGTGGACGGCGTCCTCGTTCCTGCTCGCCGATCCGCCGTACGACTACCGTCCGGCCGCCATCGGACTGTTCGGCCTCGCGGGGATCGCCGGGGCAGGCGCCGCCGTCGTCGCGGGACGGCTGGCGGACCGGGGCCGCGGACGGCAGGTCGGCACGGCCGGAGTGATCCTGCTCTTGCTCAGCTGGGGAATTCTCGCGCTCGCCGTCGTCGGCGGAGCCGTCGGCGCGGTCGCGCTGATCGTCGGGATCATGGCGGTCAATCTCGCTCAGCAGTCGCTGCTGATCAGCCACCAGAGCGCGATCTACCGCCGGGCCCCGCACGCCCGGAGCCGGGTCACGACGGCTCTGATGGTCGCTGCTTTCCTGGGCAGCGCAATCGCTTCCGCAGCGACCGCCGCGCTCTACCCGCTCGTCGGATGGCTCGGCGTCTGCGGGCTCGGCGCTGTCGTCGCGCTGGCCGGCATCGGGATCTGGGTTCTCGAACTCCGCCGTCCCAGCCCGTCCGATCCCTTGCACGCCGCAGCCCTCGTGGAGGAGCACAACCATGCCTGAGATCCGCGAGGTCGCCGTTCTCGACGACTATCAGGAAGCGGCGCACCGGCACGCCGACTGGAGCGCGTTGCCCGGCAGCGCCGAGCTGACCGTGTTCACCGGGCATCTCGGCGACGAGGCCGACGTGATCGCCGCGCTGGAACCGTTCGATGTCGTCGTGGCCATGCGCGAACGCACCGCGTTCCCGGCGGAGGTCCTCGCCAGGCTGCCGAAATTGCGCCTGCTGGTGACGACCGGTCCCGCCAACGCCGCCATCGACGTCGCCGCGGCCCGGCAACGGGGGATCGTCGTGTCCGGGACTCGCGGCGGCGGCTTGACCTCGACGGTCGAACTCACCTGGGGCCTGATCCACGCCCTCGCCCGGCACATTCCCGCCGAGGACCGGGGCGTCCGCGAGGGCGCCTGGCAACGGACCGTCGGACGCGATCTGCACGGCGCCCGCCTCGGCGTCATCGGGCTCGGCGGGGTCGGTGCGCCGGTGGCCCGGATCGGGCTGGCATTCGGCATGGATGTCGTCGGATGGAGCCCGCACCTCGATCCCGGGCATGCCCGCTCCCTCGGCGTTGTCCCCGTAGGCAAGGAAGAACTGCTCGCCACTTCTGCCGTCGTGACGGTCCATCTCAAGCTCTCGCCGAGCACCACCGGCCTGCTCGGCCGCGAGGAACTGGCACTCCTGCGTCCGGATGCCTTGCTGGTCAACACTTCTCGCGGCCCGGTGGTCGACGAGGCCGCCCTGCTCGACGCACTGCACGCCGGAACGATCGGCGGCGCGGGCCTGGACGTGTACTCCGCCGAACCGCTTCCGGCCGATTCGCCTTGGCGCGGCGCCCCGCGCACTGTGCTCACCCCGCACCTGGGCTATGTCACGGGAGGAACCTACGACATCTTTTACCGCGACGCGCTCGAAGCCGTCCTCTCCTACGCCGCCGGCACCCCGATCCGGCAACTCGACCACAAGAAAGGCACGTCCCCGGCATGACGCACGCGCAGCAGACCCCGGACCACCCGGCGGCCCGGATGCCCGGACTCTGGACCCGCACCGTCGGCGAACTCACCCTGAGCTACGTCCCCGACGCGGCCGTGGCGATGATCCCGACCCGGGTCTACCCGCTTTCGACCGAGGACGATTGGGAAAAGCCCCACACGACTCCGCGCGGCCACCTGGCCATGGGCTGCGGAGCCCTGCTCGTCGAACGCGGCCGGACCCGGCTGCTGATCGACGCGGGCCACGGACGCATCTCCGGCGAGGAAACCGCGCACTTCCAGGACTCGTTCCACCACGTGCGGAGCCTGCCGGAGGCGCTGGCCGAACTGGGCGTCGACCCGGCCGCGCTCGACACGGTCGCCTTCACCCACCTTCACGAGGACCACAGCGGCTGGGCACGGCCTGACGCGGTCGAGGGCGGGCGAAGCCTGTTCCCCCACGCCCGATGGGTGCTGGGAGAAGGCGAACCGGCGGTGCTGGCCGGCCACGACGAACGTGCCGCCGCGGTGTCCGACGGCGAGGAGATCGCCGACGGCGTGCGGGCGTGGTCGCTTCCCGGGCACACCGCCGGGCACACGGCCTGGATCCTCGACACCGGCGACGGCAGGGAGATCGTGGCCTTCGGCGACGCGATGCACTCGCCGGTCCAGGTCGAGCACCCGGACTGGGAGGTCGTCCTCGACGCCGACCGGGCGGCCGCCGAACGCTCGCGCCGCCAGCTCGTCGAGTACCTGGCCAAGGACGGCGTCTTCGGGTTCGGGGTGCATTTCGCCGATCAGCAACTGGGAACCGTCGACAGCTCCGGTCGCTGGCGTCCCTGGCGGGAGTGAACGTCAGCTGGCGTGCCGGGCGATCATTTCGTCGACCTCGTCGCCCGTCGCGGACTCCGCCACGAACGAACCCCGCGCCGCCAGGACGCCCTGCTCTCGCAGGCGTTCGGCGTGCTGGTCGTCGCGCACGCCCTCGGCGCCGATGCGCAGCCCCAGCTCCTTCGCCCGGGTGACCAGCTGCGACAGGTGCCGCACGTCGGTCTCGGCCGGATCGGGCCCGGCCAGTGCGTCGACGACCGGGCCGCTCAGGATGACGTGCTTGACCGGGAGCTGGTAGCGCGGGATGAGTTCCAGGTCGGACGATCCGGAGATGGTGAGCACGAGCTGCGCGCCGAGGTCGGCGAGCACGGTGAACGAGTCCAGCAGTTCGCCCTCGCCGTCGAACATCGACGCGCGGTCGGTGCACAGCCGCAGCGCTCGCGCGGGCAGGCGGTGCCGGTCGAGCTGGTTTTTGACCAGCAGCACCAGATCCGGGTCGGTGGCCAGCCGCTTCGGCAGCCGGATGCACACGTCCGGCGCGGCGGGGCCGTACTGCTCGCGCCAGCGCGCGGTCGCGCCGAGCGACTCCTGCAGCAGCCATTTGCCGAGCGGCACGGTCATCCCGGTGGTCTGCGCGAGCGGGTAGAACTCCTCGGGGCCGAGTTCGCCGCGTTCGGGGTGGCTCCAGAGCAGCCCGGCGTTCACCGCGGCGATCTCGTCCGGCTTCGCGAGTTTGACCGTCGGCTGGTAGATCAGCGAGAACTCGCCGTTCTCCAGCGCCCCGGCGATCACCGCGCCGAGCTGGTAGCGGTTGCGGTCGCGCGCGTCGAGCTGCGGATCGAACAGCATCCACTGCGCCTTGCCCGCCTCTTTGGCGCGGTGCAGCGCCAGTTCGGCCGCGCGCAGCAGATCGCCGTGGCTGCCTTCGTTCGCCGGGCGCACGACGATCCCGATGCTCGCGCTGACACCGATGCCGTGCCCTTCGACGTACACCGGTTCGCTGAGCTCCTCCAGCACCCGGTCGGCCAGCACGACCGTCTTCTGCGCGGTCAGCTCCGGGCCGCGCAGCAGCACCGCGAAGCCGTCGCCGGACAGCCGCGCGACGTAGCCCTCGTGCTGACCGTCGAACACCGACTTCAGCTTCCTCGAGATCGCCTTCAGCACCTGGTCGCCCATGCCGGCGCCGAGCCCGTCGTTGATCACCTTGAACCCGTCGATGTCCAGGTACAGCAAGGCGATCTCGGAGGAGCCGCCCGAGCCGAGCGCGAGTTCGAGCTGGGCGGTGAACGCGGCGCTGTTGGGCAGCCCGGTCAGCGAATCGTGCAGGTTCTGGTGGCGCAGCCGTTCGCCGAGCAGATGCACGTCGTCGTCATCGGCGGCCATGACCACCGGGAAGTACGTCCCGGGACGGTCGCCGGGCAGCGAGGTGATCGTGACGTTCGTGGTGAGCCCGCCGTCGCGGCTGTGGGCGAGGTGCACGGCGCGGACGGTCCGGCGGGCGTCGCCGGTGAGCGGCAGCCCGTCGAGCGCGGCGCGCAGCCGCTCGGCGTCCTGCGGACCGGCGGCGAGATCGGCGATGTGCTTGTCCCGCAACTCGATCACGGACGTGCCGAGCAGCCGGGCCAGCGCGGCGTTCGCCTCGACGACGGTCCCGTCCGGGCCGGTGAGCGCGATGCCGATCGGCGCGGAGGAGAAGAGCGCGGTGAACCGGCGCGTGGCGCCGGCGTCCTCGGGACGCTCGGCGACCTCTCCGGCGAAGTCGAGCAGGATCCGCTCCACCTCGGCGGGAGGGAGCGTTACTCCGTTGGTGTCGGTCAGCGCCGCCGCGTACTTGCGCGCGACGTCGACCAACCCTGGCGTGGCACCAGGCTCCGGCACTCTCCACCTCTTCATACGCGGACAAAGACCAGCTCAGGCCCGGTGCGGAGGATCCGAGGACCCACACTGGGTACGAGTCGGCCATAAGTGATGCCACGGCATCACGGACCAAACAGGGTGTCTACCGGCTGAACGAGTGATGGGCACTACACAACTGGTGACATCAAGTCACCTTGAGTACACGAAGGTGGCCTGTACTGTGGTTTTGTCTCCAGTTGTCGACCTTTCTGTCCCGCTCGGCGGCCGTCAACGATAGGCCAATCGGGCCGGGAGCCCGTCGGCGGGCACCGGAAGCGAGACGTAGTCCCATTTGGCGACGTAGTCCTCGGGCACCGACCAGCGGTGCGCCCGCAGCAGCTCGTGCATCAGCGCCTTGACTTCCAGGCCGCCGAACTGCAGTCCGACGCACTTGTGCGCGCCGCCGCCGAACGGCATCCACGCGAACCGGTGCGATTTGTCCTCGCGGCGGTCCGGGCCGAACCGCTCGGGGTCGAAGCGCAGCGGATCGGTCCAGTGCTCGGGGGAGTAGTGGTTCAGCGTCGGAGAAACCCCGACCAGCGTGCCTTCCGGCAGGTAGTGGCCGAGCACGGAAGTGTCCTTTGTGGTCTTTCGGGCCAGCGACGGCACCGGCGCGCGCAGCCGCAGCGCCTCCTTCATCACCAGGTCCAGCGTTTCGAGGCTTTCCAGTGCTTCGAGGTCCGGCAGGTCGTCGCCGAGGCGCAGCGACTCCTCGCGGGCGCGGTCCTGCCATTCCGGGTGTTTCGCGAGGTAGTAGGCCATCGCGCTGGCGGTGATGGTGGTCGTGTCGTGCGCGGCCATCATCAGGAAGATCATGTGGTTGACGATGTCGGCGTCGCTGAACCGGTCGCCGTCCTCGGAGGCCGCGTGGCAGAGCGCGGAGAACAGGTCGTCGCCGTCCGCGTCGCGCTTCGCCGCCAGGTTCTCGCCGAAATAGCGCTCCAGCGTCCGCCTGCCGCGCAAACCCGCGGCCCAGCGACCGCCGGGCACCGGATATCGCACCACGGCCGTACCGGCGCGCACAGCGGCCACGAACGCGCGGTTGATGCGCTCGGCGTCGGCGGTCGAGCGCATGCCCATGAAAACCTGCGTCGCGACGTCCAGTGTCAGCTGTTTGAACGCCCAGTACAGCTGGGGCCGGCCGGACGGCAGCGCGGCGACGCCCTCGCGCAGCGCCGGGCCCATCTGCGCGACGTAGCCGCGGAGCCGGTCGCGGGTGAACGCCTCCTGCATGATCCGCCGGTGCAGGTGGTGCTCGCCGAAATCGAGCAGCATGAGCCCGCGCTCGAAGAACCGCTCGATGAAGAACTTCCAGCCCTCCTGGGAAAACGCCTTGTCCTTGTTCACGAGCGCGGCCTGGGTGGCCTCAGGCCCGGACAGCGTCACGAGCCGCTGGCCGAACACGCCCATCCACGACACCGGGCCGTACTGCTCGAAGCGGCGCAGGCTGAAGTCGAGGCCGAACCGCATCCCGTCGAGCGTGTGGCCGATCAGCGGCGGCCCGTCGTCGCCGAGCACCGGTTTCAGCCCGCTGCCCGCGGGCGGCGCGGCGAGTTCGCGGACCGGCCAGCGTGCGCCGAGCCAGCGTTCGTCCACCTTGCGCGGCAACGGGATCGCGGTCAGCGGCGGCATCCGCCCGCGCAGGTTCTCCGAGAGCCGGGTGACGCCGTCGCTCCCGGCGTGCGCGACCCGCCCGAGCGCGCCGCGCGGCGCGGGGATTGCCGTCTTTCCGGTCACGTCCGCCATGGCGACCACCTCCCGGCCAGGGTATCGGCCGCCTCCACGGTCCCCTGTTATTGACGCTGTGACAATACTTGCGGGCGTGCCGTTCGGGTGATCCTCGGGCCGGTGCCGGGCGGCTGGCCGCGCCGCCCGGCACCGGTCAGGTCAGCGAGGGTCGGCGCGCAGTTCCCGGGCCGCGCCGACGAGATGCCGCAATGCCGGCTCGACCTCGGCGTAGCCACGGGTCTTGAGGCCGCAGTCCGGGTTGATCCACAGCCGCTCCGCCGGAACCGCGCCGAGCGCCGTGCGCACCAAACCAGCCACCTCGTCCCGGTCCGGCACGCGCGGCGAGTGGATGTCATACACCCCGGGCCCGACGCCGCGGCCGAAGCCCGCTTCGTTCAGATCGGCGAGCACCTCCATTTTCGAGCGGGCGGCCTCGATGCTCGTGACGTCGGCGTCGAGAGCGTCGATCGCGGGCAGCACGTCGCCGAACTCGGAGTAGCACATGTGCGTGTGGATCTGAGTGGTTTCCGCGACGCCGGACGTGGCCAGCCGGAAGGCGGGCACCGCCCAGTCGAAGTACGCCTCGCGGTCCGCCGCGCGCAGCGGAAGCAGTTCGCGCAACGCGGGTTCGTCCACCTGCACGATCCGGATCCCGGCCGCCTCCAGGTCCGCGACCTCGTCCCGGACGGCCAGCGCGACCTGGCGCGCGGTGTCGGCCAGCGGCTGGTCGTCGCGGACGAACGACCAGGCCAGGATCGTGACCGGGCCGGTCAGCATGCCCTTCACCGGCCGGTCGGTGCGGCTTTGCGCGTACTGGGCCCATTCGACGGTCATCGGCTTCGGCCGGGACACGTCGCCGAACAGGATCGGCGGGCGGACACAGCGGGATCCGTACGACTGGACCCAGCCGAGCGTCGTCGCCGCGAACCCGGTCAGCTGTTCGGCGAAGTACTGGACCATGTCGTTGCGCTCGGGTTCGCCGTGCACGAGGACGTCGAGACCGAGGTCTTCCTGCAGCCGCACGACGCGCTCGATCTCGGCGCGCATCGCGGTTCGGTAGCCGTTGTCGTCGAGCTTGCCCGCGCGGTGTGCGGCGCGGGCTCGACGGACTTCGCCGGTCTGCGGGAAGGAACCGATCGTGGTGGTCGGCAGTGGGGGCAGGTTCAGGGACTTCTGTTGGGCCGCAGCACGTTCGGCATATGGCGTGCGGACGATGTCTTGTGGTTGGAGAGCTGCGACGCGCGTTCGGACGTCGGCGTCGTTCAGCTCGGCGGCCCGGGCTCGGTCGGCGACGGCGGCCTGTGCCGGGCCGAGGTCGACGTTCTCGCCGTTTAGCGCTCGGCCGAGCAGGACGACCTCGTCTACCTTCTGCCGCGCGAAGGCGAGCCAGTTCTTCAGCCGTGGGGCGAGATTTGTCTCCGCTTCCACGTCGTAGGGCACGTGCAGCAGCGAGCAGGACGTCGATACGCTCACGTGCGCTGCAGTGTTCTTCAGCCGTGCTGCGCGGGCCAGTGCGACGTCCGGATCGGTTCGCCAGACGTTTCGGCCGTCCACGACTCCGGCGAGTACCTCCTTGTCTCGCAACGCTCCTTCCGTCGCGACTTTGTCCACAAAGGATGCATCGGTTACGAGATCGACGGCTACCGCTTCGATGGGGGAGCGAGCCAGTACGCCCAGTGCTCGGCCGAGTCCGCCGAAGTATCCGGCCACGAGGAGCTTCGGCCGGTGCTTTTCCTTGGCTAGCAAGTGATATGCGCGAGTGAGTGCGTTGAGCTCCGGAGTCGTCCGGTCGGCGGCGAACGCTGGTTCGTCCAGTTGTACCCATTCGACGCCCTCGTCGGCCAGCTTGCCCAGCAACTCGGTGTACGCGGGCAGCAATTCGTCGAGGAGTTCCAGCGGACTGAATCCGGGCTCGGTCGCCTTGGCCAGCAAGAGGAAGGTGACCGGTCCGACGAGCACCGGACGCGGCGTGATCCCGAGCGCGCGAGCCTCGCGCACCTCGTCGATCGGTGCGGTGCCGGTGAGTGCGAATCGGGAGTCCGGGCCCAGTTCCGGGACTAGGTAGTGGTAGTTGGTGTCGAACCACTTCGTCATTTCGAGCGCTGGGGCGTCCGGGACTCCGCGTGCGGCGGCGAAGTAGGTGTCCAGCGGGGACATGCCTAGCCGGGTGAAGCGTTCCGGCAGTGCGCCGAACAGTGCGGCGGTGTCCAGTACTTGGTCGTAGAGGGAGAAAGTGCTGGACGGGATTGAGTCCAGGCCTTGGTCGTGGAGGGTGGTCCAGGTCTGCTCGCGCAGCCGTCGACCGGTGGCCAGTAGTTCTTGTTCGGTGCTCTTGCTTGCCCAGTAGGACTCCAGCGCCCGTTTCAGTTCTCGGGCTGGGCCGATTCGCGGGTAGCCAAGAACGGTGGTGCCGAGGGGGTTCACAGCATGCATCCTCACGTGCTCGCCGGAAGAGTCCGGGCACGCGGAAAGCCGTGCTTCGGTCGGTGCCCTGTCCCGCGAGGCCCGGACTCACGCACGCCGTCGGCGTGCGTGCCATTGGCAGGTATTCGGACTCGTGGGCGGGTCGCTCGTGCCTACCGGCTGTCGCTTCCCGGGCGGGGTGCCCAGTGCTTTACCGCTTTCGCGGTGACAGCTTTCGTTCCCACATACCGCTGCGGGGCAGTCCCGGAATCGCACCGGGTTCCCTGTTGCCTCGCCGGGACGCGGCTGCGTCCTGGCGAACCAGTGGCGGGGGAGAGTTTAGCGGGTTTGGTGCGAGGTGGGGGTGTTTTGGAGGGTGGGAGTTGGCTCGTCGCCTGGCGGCGACGTTGCTCCTCGTTGTTGCGTGGGGGCACCCCGAAGCTTGATTGTGCTGACGGTCTGGGGTTGCTTGTCAAGGCGGGAAAGATGCCTTGACAAGCAACCCCAGACCGCAGGGAGGCTTCGTATCGGGGTGCGGGGTGGGGGCTGGCTGCACGGTGCTGTGGGTTGCTGGGCTGGTGTTTTTGCCGGGGTAGACGAACTCGGCCACGCCTTGGCAGGCGTGGCCGAGTTTCAGGGGGTGCCTCGGGGGTGGATCAGTCCCAGTCTAGTGCGCCGCCGGACTGGTATTCGATGACGCGGGTTTCGAAGAAGTTCTTTTCCTTCTTCAGGTCCATCGCCTCCGACATCCACGGGAACGGGTTCTCGTTCTCGCCGTAGATCGGGGACAGTCCGATCTGCTGTGCGCGCCGGTCGGTGATGAAGTGCATGTACTGCTCGCACAGGTCCGCCGACAGGCCGAGCATGCCGCGCGGCATGGTGTCGCGGGCGTACTTGACTTCCAGTTCGCACGCGTCCTGCAGCATTCCTCGCACCTCGGCCTGAAACTCTTCAGTCCACAGGTGCGGGTTCTCGATCTTGATCTGGTTGATGCAGTCGATGCCGAAGTTCAGGTGGATCGACTCGTCGCGCAGGATGTACTGGTACTGCTCGGCGATGCCGACCATCTTGTTCCGCCGGCCCAGCGACAGGATCTGCGCGAAACCGGTGTAGAACCACATGCCCTCGAAGATCACGTAGAACGCCACGAGATCGCGCAGGAACGCCCGGTCCGCTTCCGGTGTGCCGGTCTCGAAGTCCGGGTTTTCCAGGTTCTGCGTGTACTTCAGCGCCCACGCGTCCTTGTCCGAAATGGACGGGACCTCGCGGTACATGTTGAACAGCTCGCCCTCGACCAGGCCGAGGCTTTCGCAGATGTACTGGAAGGTGTGCGTGTGGACGGCCTCCTCGAAGGCCTGGCGCAGCAGGTACTGGCGGCACTCCGGGTTGGTGATCTGCCGGTACACCGCGAGCACGATGTTGTTGGCCACCAAGGACTCCGCCGTGGCGAAGAAGCCGAGGTTGCGCTTGAGCATCTGCCGCTCGTCCTCGGTGAGGCCGTCCGGCGACTTCCACAGCGCGATGTCGGCCTGCATCGCGACCTCGGTCGGCATCCAGTGGTTGTTGCACGCCGCGAGGTACTTGTCCCACGCCCACCGGTACTTCATCGGCAGCAGCTGGTTGACGTCGGCGCGCGCGTTGATCATCCGCTTGTCGTCGACGTTGATCCGGGCCGCGCCGACCTCGATCTCGCCGAGGCCGGTCGCGTCCGTCGTTTCCACGTTCGTCATGGTTCAGGGATTCCTTACTGGCAGGCTTCGCAGTCGGGGTCGTCGATCCGGCAGGCGGCGCCCTCGGTGGCGACGAAGTCGACGTCGGTCTTCGGCATCTCCTTCGGCTCCGCCGGGACCGCCGCGGCGGGCGACGGCGACGGCGCGGGGGAGGCGGCCGGAACCGCGGCGGACGGCGAGGGCGACGGCGCCGCGGAAGGCGCGGCGGCCGGGGCAGCGGCAGCCGGAGCGGCCGGGGCCGGGGTGGCGGAGACGGCGTTCAGCTTGCCGTCGGTGCCGCGCAGGGTGCTTTTCTCCACGTGCGTCGCGGACTGCGCCCGCAGGTAGTACGTGGTCTTGAGACCCTTGTGCCAGGCGTAGCGGTACAGCTCGTCGAGCTTGCGCCCGCTCGGAGCCGCGATGTACAGGTTCAGCGACTGCGCCTGGTCGATCCACTTCTGCCGCACCGAACCGGCGTCCACGATCCACTTCGACTCGATCTCGAAGGCGGTCGCGTACAGCGCCTTGAGGTCGTCCGGCACGCGGTCGATCTGGCCGAGGCTGCCGTCGAAGTACTTCAGGTCGCTGACCATGACCTCGTCCCACAGGCCGCGCGCCTTCAGGCTCTTGACCAGGTGCGGGTTCACAACCGTGAAGTCGCCGGACATGTTCGACTTGACGTACAGGTTCTGGAACAGCGGCTCGATCGATTGGCCGACGCCGGAGATGTTGGAGATCGTCGCGGTCGGCGCGATCGCCATCACGTTCGAGTTGCGCATGCCGACGGTCTTGACGCGCTCGCGCAGCGGGGCCCAGTCCAGCGTCGTGGAGGTGTCCACGTCGAGGCCGTCGCCCTGGCGGGCGTCGATCAGCAGCTGCATCGAGTCGATCGGCAGGATTCCCTTGCTCCACAAGGAACCCTCGAACGTCTGGTACTGGCCGCGCTCCTGCGCGAGGTCGGTCGAGGCCGAGATCGCGTAGTAGGAGAGGTGCTCCATCGAGACGTCGGCGAACTTCACCGCTTCCTTCGACGCGAACGGCACGCCCAGTTCGAACAGCGCGTCCTGGAAGCCCATGATGCCCAGGCCGACCGGACGGTGGCGCAGGTTGGAACGGCGCGCCTCCGGGATCGTGTAGAAGTTGATGTCGATCACGTTGTCGAGCATGCGAACCGCGGTGCGCACGGTCTTCTCGAGCCGCTCGGTGTCCAGCCCGGAAGGCGTGACGTGCTTGAGCAGGTTCACCGAGCCGAGGTTGCAGACCGCGACCTCTTCGGTGTTCGTGTTCAGCGTGATCTCGGTGCACAGGTTCGACGAGTGCACGACGCCCACGTGCTGCTGCGGCGAACGCAGGTTGCACGGGTCCTTGAAGGTGATCCACGGGTGGCCGGTCTCGAACAGCATGGTCAGCATCCGCCGCCACAGCTCGACCGCGCGGACCTTGCGGAACACCTTGATCTCGCCGCGCGCGGCGGCCGCCTCGTACTCGCGGTAGCGCTGCGCGAACGCGTTGCCGTAGAGGTCGTGCAGGTCCGGCGTCTCGTTCGGCGAGAACAGCGTCCACTCGGCGTTCGCCTCGACGCGGCGCAGGAACTCGTCCGGGACCCAGTTGGCGGTGTTCATGTCGTGCGTGCGCCGCCGGTCGTCGCCGGTGTTCTTGCGCAGGTCGAGGAATTCCTCGATGTCGACGTGCCAGGTCTCCAGGTAGGCGCAGGCCGCGCCCTTGCGCTTGCCGCCCTGGTTGACCGCGACCGCGGTGTCGTTGGCGATCTTCAGGAACGGCACGACGCCCTGGGACTGGCCGTTGGTGCCCTTGATGTGCGCGCCGAGGCCGCGGACCGGGGTCCAGTCGTTGCCGAGGCCGCCGGAGTACTTGGCCAGCAGCGCGTTGTTCTTGTACGCCTGGAAGATCGAGTCCAGGTCGTCGTCCACCGTGGTCAGGAAGCAGGACGACAGCTGGGCGCGGTTGGTGCCGCTGTTGAACAGCGTCGGGGTGGACGCCATGAAGTGGAACGTCGACAGCAGCTCGTAGAACTCGATGGCGCGGGCTTCGCGGTTGTCCTCGCGGATCGCCAGGCCCATCGCGACGCGCATGAAGAACGCCTGCGGCAGCTCGAACCGCACGCCGTTGTGGTGCTGGAAGTACCGGTCGTACAGCGTCTGCAGGCCGAGGAAGCCGAAGTCGAGGTCGCGCTCGGCGTGAATAGCGGCGGTGATCTTGTCCAGGTCGAAGCCCAGCAACTCGCCGTCGACCAGTTCCAGTTCGACCGCGCGGCGCAGGTAGGCGCGGAAGTACGCGGGATACTCGCCCGCCATCTCGTCCTGGCTGGCCTGGCGCGGGGTGCCGGCGAGGTAGCTCAGCGCTTCGCCGCGCAGTTTGTCCAGCAGCAGCCGGGCGGACACGAACGAGTAGTTCGGCTCCTGCTCGACGAGCACGCGCGCGGCCATGATCTGCGCGAGCGCCAGTTCGTCGGCGGTGATGCCGTCGTAGAGGTTGCGCTTGGCCTCGGCCAGCACCGGTTCGGCGGAGACGTCCTCAAGCCCGGCGACAGCCTCGCCGACGACGTGCGAGACGCGCGCCCAGTCGAGCGGACGCAGCGATCCGTCGGCGCCCTTGACGCTCAGCGCGACCTCGGCGTGCGCGGGCGCCGCGGCCTCGCGGGCCTTCTTGCGCTCGTCGCGGTAGAGGACGTAGGCGCGGGCGACCTTGTGGTGCTCGCCGCGCATCAGGGCGAGTTCGACCTGGTCCTGGATCTGCTCGATGTGCAGCGGGGTCTCCGGGCCGGTGTGGCGCAGCAGAGCCGCCTCGACCTGCCCGGTCAGCTCCGCGACCACGTGGTGCACGCGGGAGGACGCGGCGGCGTCGCCGCCCTCGACCGCGAGGAAGGCCTTGGTCAGCGCCACCGAGATCTTGCCCGCGTCGAAGGGCGAGACGCTTCCGTCCCGCCGGATGACGCGGACCGCGCTCGGGGCCCCCTCCGCCGCCGACGGCGGCCGCTGACCGGTTTCCACTGACATGCGTGTCTCCAACAGTTCCTCGAAATGGGCGCGTTCGAGCGGCACACGGCCGATCAAGGCCATGCGCTGCGGTTTCGGCGAAACAGCCCGGCCGCCCTCCTCAAGCGGTCTCCCCGTCGCTGGGGGCTGCCGGTTCCCAGAGACTACATGTTGGGGTGGGGGCTCGCACGGGCCCCAAGGTATGGCGTGTCACTCTCACCCTGGCGGGTTATCCGATCACCGAGGGCAAGATCCGAAGCGGAGCTTCGTGGCGCCCAGTGCCGCACTGGCCACGGGCCGTTTCCCGGCCAGGAAGCCCAGCGGCCCGGCCGGATTGACCGACCAGTCCGCGGCCGCCGCGCGCGGTTTCGCGCGCCACTCGACCGGGGTACGCAGCGGGCTGCCGCCGCGGTCTTGCGCGATCTCGAAGCGTACCGGGAGGGTGATCGGGAGCCCGACGCGCGGGGTGAAGGCGGCGGTGGCGATCCAGTCGTCGGAGGTCGCGGCGGTGAAGGTGCGCCCGCCGGTGAAGGCGAAGGTTGCCAGTTCCTTCGGGATGCCCCACAGCTCGCGCCCGCCCACGCGCGAGATCTCGCTGTCGACCCAGATGCCGGTGATCGACGCGGCGAGCCCGCGACCGCGCACGGCGACGCAGGAGAGGAGTTCGTGGTAGCTCAGCTGGCCGGACGGCAGGTAGTCGATCCAGGCGGTGAAGACGGCGGCCTGGTCGCCCAGGAGCAGTGGTTCGGCTCCAGCGGGAAGCGCGGGCAGTTCGTCGACGGGGACCCGCCACATCGAGATGCGGGCGTCGGCGGCGAGGTGCCACGGTTCGGGCGGGTACTCGGTCATTCGCTCATCCATGGCAAGTACGGCGGCAGATCGCGGTCCACTCGCAACGGGAACTCGGGCGGGCGTTTCTGGAAGAAGGAAGCGATGCCTTCGACGGCGTCGGGGTTCGAGCCCAGTCGGGAGATGAGCTTCGAGTCCACCTGGTGGACGTCGAACGGCGACGGGGCCGAGGCCATCCGGTAGAGCAGCTGCCGGGTGACTGCCACCGCGACGGGGGCGGTCGTCTCGGCGATTTCCCGGGCCTTGGCTTGGGCCTGGCTCAGGACGTCGCCGGCGTCGTGGATCTGGTGGACGAGCCCGGACTGGAGCGCTTCGTCGGGTCCGAAGAGCCGTCCGCTGACCATCCAGTCGACGGCCGCGCCCATCCCGACGAGCCGGGGGAGGAACCACGCGGACGCGCCCTCGGGGTAGATCCCGCGGCGGGTGAAGACGAAGCCGAACTTGGAATCGGTCGAGGCGAACCGGTAGTCGCAGGAGAGCGTGATGGTGATCCCCGCGCCGACGGACGCCCCGCGCAACGCGGCGAGCACCGGTTTGTTCATGGTGAAGATCCGCTTCGACACCCGGCCCGCGGGTTCCTGCCAGTCGTCCGGCGGACGGTCGCCGAAGTCGAATCCGCCGGACGAGAGATCGGCCCCGACGGAGAAATCCCGGCCGGTGGTCCCGAGCACGACCGCACGGACGTCCTCGTCGCGATCGGCCCGGTCGAGGGCGTGGGCGAGTTCGTCGGCCATCCGGATCGTGTAGCCGTTGCGGGCTTCGGGCCGGTCGAGCAGGACGGTCGCGACCTTGGCGGCGACCTCGCAGGTGATCTCCGCATAGGAGTCCATGGGAGGACGGTAGGGCGCCGTGGCCTTATTTTCAATGCGTCAATAAGGCTTGGGCGGCCGCGGCTTGGGCATGCTCGGAGCATGCTGAAGCTGGGCACGGTGGTGCTGGGAGTCGAGGACATGGAGCGCGCGGTCGCGTTCTGGAGCGACGCGCTGGGGTACGCGCGGCGGGACGACGCGACGGATTTCGTGGTGCTGCTGCCTCCTGACGGCGCGGGGCCGGGGATGGCGTTCCAGCGGAGTTCGGTGCCGGTGCAGGAGGTGCCGCGGGTGCATCTGGACCTGTACGCGGGGGACGCCGCGGACCAGGAGGCGGAGGTTTCGCGGCTGGTGGGGCTGGGGGCGCGGCGGGTGGATTGGCCGCACTATCCGGAGGATCCGGATTTCGTGGTGCTGGCCGACCCGGAAGGCAACCGGTTCTGCGTGATCGACACCGCGCACGGCTGACCCGCTGTCCGTTAAGGGAACCCTGAGGGACTCTGATTCCGTCTGGGTTCCCCTCACGGACTTGGGGCCGGGGACAAAACAATCAGGCGCGCTTGATTTTTCCGGGGGCAGGGTCCACGCTGGGTCCCGCACGAGGTGGTGCGGCGGACGCAGGGAGGCGCAGGAATGGCTGATCTCGCGGGGATTCTCCGGGATCTCGCGGCCGAATCGCAGGCGGTCGACGACCTGGTCGCCGGGTTGCCCGCCGACGGGTGGGCGCGGCCGACGCCGGCGCCCGGCTGGAGCATCGCGCATCAGGTCGCGCATCTGGCGTGGACCGACGGCAAATCGCTGATCTCCGCGAGCCGGCCGGAGGACTGGCAGTCCGAGGTCGAAAACCTGTTGAGCATCGGCGAAAACTACGTCGACGCGGGTGCTGAGGAAGGTGCCCAGCTGCCGCCGGACGAGCTGCTGGCGCAGTGGCGCGCGGGACGGGCCGCGTTGGCCGAAGCGCTCGCCGCGGTGCCGGAGGGACAGAAGCTTCCGTGGTACGGCCCGCCGATGAGTGCGGCGTCCATGGCGTCCGCGCGGATGATGGAGACCTGGGCGCACGGCCAGGACATCGCCGACGCGCTCGGCGTCACGCGCGAGCCCACCGAACGGCTGTGGCACATCGCCCGGTTCGGCACGCGCACGCGCGATTTCGCGTACAAACTCCACTCGCTCGCGCCGCCGACCGAGGAATTCCGGGTCGAGCTGACCGCGCCGGACGGCGGCACGTGGGCGTTCGGCCCGGAGGACGCGGAGCAGCGGCTGACCGGCAGTGCGCTCGACTTCTGCCTGGTCGCGACGCAGCGGCGGCATCCGGCGGACACTGATCTGGTCGCGACCGGCGCGGACGTCGAGGAATGGCTGGGGATCGCGCAGGCGTTCGCCGGGCCGCCCGGGGCGGGGCGCGAGCCGGGGCAGTTCGCGTGAGCGCGCCGTTGCGCGTCGGGAACGCGTCCGGGTTCTACGGCGACCGGTTCTCCGCCGTGCGGGAAATGCTGACCGGCGGCCCGCTCGACGTACTGACCGGCGACTATCTCGCCGAGCTGACCATGCTCATCCTCGGCCGCGACCGGATGAAGGACCCGGCCCGCGGCTACGCCAAGACGTTCCTCCGGCAGATGGAGGAGAACCTCGGCCTGGCGAAGGACAAGGGCGTCCGGATCGTCGCGAACGCGGGCGGGCTCAACGCGGCCGGGCTCGCCGACGCGCTGCGGGAACTGGCCGCGAAGCTCGGTCTCGAGGTCCGCGTCGCGCACGTCGAGGGCGACGACCTGATCGCGCGTGCGGATGAGTTCGGGTTCGAGAAACCGTTGACTGCCAACGCTTATCTCGGCGCGTGGGGGATCGCGGAATGTCTCAAGGCCGGTGCGGACGTGGTGGTGACCGGTCGGGTCACGGACGCGTCGGTGATCGTCGGACCGGCGGCGGCGCACTTCGGCTGGGCCCGTGACGACTACGACGCGCTCGCCGGAGCGGTCGCGGCGGGCCATGTCATCGAATGCGGCGCACAGGCGACTGGCGGCAACTACTCGTTCTTCCGCGAACAGCCGATCGGCCTGCCGGGATTCCCGCTCGCGGAGATCCACGCGGACGGCTCCAGCGTGATCACGAAGCATCCGGAAACCGGTGGCGTGGTCAATACTGGAACTGTCACGGCGCAGCTGCTGTACGAGATCACCGGTGCGCGGTATGCGAATCCTGATGTGACGGCACGGTTCGACACACTGTCGCTGTCGGACGACGGGCCGGATCGGGTGCGGATCAGCGGGGTTCGCGGGGAAGCGCCGCCGCCGACGTTGAAGGTGTGCCTCAACCGGCTCGGCGGTTTCCGGAACGAGACGACGTTCGTCCTTACTGGACTGGACATCGAGGAGAAAGCCGCGCTGGTGCGGGAGCAGCTGGAAGGCGCGCTGGCGAAGCGTCCGCCGGCCGACGTCCGATGGACGCTCGCTCGCACCGATCACGCGGACGCCGACACTGAGGAACGCGCCAGCGCGTTGCTGCACGTCGCGGTGAAGGACAACGATCCGAAGATCGCCGGACGCGCGTTCAGCGGAGCGGCGATTGAGCTGGCGCTGGCGAGCTACCCGGGATTCCACGTCACCGCACCGCCTTCGGACGCGTCGCCGTTCGGGGTCTACTCAGCGGCCTTTGTGTCCGCTGGTGCCGTTCCGCATGTCGCGGTGCTGCCCGACGGGTCCAAGGTGGACATCGCGCCCGCTTCCGAGACTCTTGAACTGTCCGAAGTGGACGAACCAGCGCTGCCGGAACCGTTGCCGGTGGAGAAGGCACGGCGGGTTCCGCTGGGGCTCGTCGCCGGAGCGCGCAGCGGGGACAAGGGCGGCAACGCGAACCTCGGGGTGTGGGTGCGGTCCGAGGAAGCGTGGCGCTGGCTCGTGCATCGGCTGACTGTCGGGGAATTCCGCCGGTTGCTGCCGGAAACCGAAGGACTGCCGGTCACCCGGCATCTGCTGCCGAATCTGTGGGCGATGAACTTCGTGGTCGAGGGCATTCTCGGCGACGGCGTCGCTTCGCAGGCCAGGTTCGACCCCCAGGCGAAGGCGCTCGGCGAATGGCTTCGGGCGCGCGAACTCGACGTCCCGGAGGCGCTGCTGTGACCGTGGATCCGTTCCGGACGCCGGAACGCACCGAACTGCGCGCGACGGTGCGCAGGTTCGTGGAGAAGGACGTGCTGCCGCACCTGGACGACTGGGAGCGGGCCGGGGAACTGCCGCGCGAACTGCATCGCAAGGCGGGACAGCTGGGCCTGCTCGGAGTCGCGTTCCCCGAGTCCGCGGGCGGCGGCGACGGCAACTATCTCGACGCGCTCGTGGTCGCTGAGGAAATGCACTACGCGGGCGGGTCCGGCGGGCTGTTCGCGTCGCTGTTCACCTGTGGGATCGCGGTGCCGCACATCGCCGAGGCCGGCGACCCGGTGCAGATCGAACGCTGGGTGCGGCCGACTCTCGAAGGCGAGAAGATCGGCTCGCTGGCGGTCACCGAGCCGGACGGCGGTTCCGACGTCGCCGGGATCCGCACCACGGCGGTGCGCGAGGGCGACGAGTATGTGATCAACGGGGCCAAGACTTTTATCACCTCTGGCTGTCGTGCGGACTTCGTGACCACTGTGGTCCGAACCGGCGAAGCTGGCGCGCACGGCCTTTCGCTGATCGTGGTCGAGCGCGGGACGCCAGGGTTCACGGTGTCGCGCAAGCTGGAGAAGATGGGCTGGGCGGCTTCGGACACCGCAGAACTGTCTTATGTGGACGTTCGTGTTCCGGCGGAGAACTTGATCGGCGCGGAGAACAGCGGATTCGCGCAGGTGGCCACGCAGTTCGTGACCGAACGGCTCTCGCTGGCGGTGCAGGCGTATGCGCACGCGCAGCGGGCATTGGAGCTGACGGTGGACTGGTGCCGGATGCGCGAGACGTTCGGGCGTCCGCTGATCTCGCGGCAGCTGGTGCAGCACAAGCTCACCGAGATGGCCTGCAAGGTCGACGTCGCGCGGACGTATGCCCGGCAGGTCGCGATCCGGCACGTGTCCGGCGAAGAAGTGATCGCCGAGGCGTGTTTCGCGAAAAACACCGCGGTGCAGACCGCTGAATGGGTCGTGAACGAGGCGGTGCAGCTGCACGGCGGGCTCGGCTACATGCGCGAGTCCGAAGTGGAGCGGCACTACCGCGACGTCCGCATTCTCGGTATCGGCGGCGGCACCACCGAAATCCTGACCGGACTGGCCGCGAAGCGATTGGGATACACCGCATGACCACTATCAGGTCCACAGTGGACACCCGGGCCGAAGAGTTCGCCGCGAACCGCGAGGCGATGCTGGAGAAGCTCGCGGAGATCGACGCCGAGCAGGCCAAGGCGGTCGCCGGCGGCGGGGAAAAGTACGTCGAACGGCATCGCAAGCGCGGGAAACTGCTGGCGCGCGAGCGGATCGAACTGTTGCTGGACGAGGATTCGCCGTTCCTGGAGCTGTCGCCGCTGGCCGCGTGGGGCTCGGACTACAAGGTCGGCGCGAGCGTGATCACCGGGATCGGCGTCGTGGAGGGCGTCGAATGCCTGATTTCGGCCAGCGACCCGACGGTCAAGGGCGGCGCGAGCAACCCGTGGACGACGAAGAAATCGTTCCGGGCGGCGGACATCGCGGCGCAGAACCGGCTTCCGGTGATCAACCTGGTCGAGTCCGGCGGCGCTGATCTTCCTACGCAGAAGGAAATCTTCATCCCCGGCGGCCGGGTCTTCCGTGATCTGACGAGGTCCTCGGCGGCGAAGGTGCCGACTGTCGCGCTGGTGTTCGGCAACTCGACCGCGGGCGGTGCGTACCTGCCCGGCATGTCCGATTACGTCGTGATGGTGAAGGAACGCGCGAAGGTGTTCCTCGGCGGCCCGCCGCTGGTCAAGATGGCGACCGGCGAGGAATCCGACGACGAGTCCCTCGGCGGCGCGGAAATGCACGCGCGGACGTCCGGGCTCGCCGATTACCTCGCCGTGGACGAGGAGGACGCGATCCGCCTCGGCCGCAGCATCATCAAGCGGCTCAACTGGACCAAGCAGGGCCCGGTGGCCAAACCGGACTACGCCGAACCGGTGTTCGACGCCGAAGACCTGCTGGGCATCGTGCCCACCGACCTGAAGGTCCCCTTCGACCCGCGCGAGGTGATCGCGCGCGTCGTGGACGGTTCGGACTTCGACGAGTTCAAGCCGCTGTACGGGCCGAGCCTGGTCACCGGATGGGCGAGCATCCACGGCTATCCGGTGGGAATCCTGGCGAACGCCCAGGGCGTGCTGTTCGGCGAGGAATCGCAGAAGGCCGCGCAGTTCATCCAGCTGGCCAACCAGATCGACACGCCGCTGGTGTTCCTGCACAACACGACCGGCTACATGGTCGGCAAGGAATACGAGCAGAGCGGCATCATCAAGCACGGCGCATTGATGATCAACGCGGTGTCGAACTCGAAGGTGCCGCATCTGTCCGTCCTCATGGGAGCGTCCTACGGGGCCGGGCACTACGGAATGTGCGGCCGGGCCTACGATCCGCGGTTCCTGTTCGCCTGGCCGAGCGCGAAGTCCGCGGTGATGGGCCCGGCGCAGCTGGCCGGGGTGCTGTCCATTGTGGCCCGTGCCGCGGCGGCGAGCCGGGGCCAGGAGTACAGCGAGGAAAACGACGCCGCGATGCGCGCCATGGTGGAGAACCAGATCGAGGCGGAATCGATGCCGATGTTCCTCTCCGGCATGCTTTACGACGACGGCATCATCGACCCGCGCGACACCCGCACGGTGCTCGGGCTGAGCCTGTCGGCGATCCACAACGGACCAGTGAAGGGCGTCGAAGGCGGCTTCGGCGTCTTCCGGATGTGAGGGCCATGATCCAGAATCTGCTGGTCGCCAACCGGGGCGAAATCGCCCGCCGGGTGTTCCGCAGCTGCCGGGACGCCGGAATCGGCACGGTCGCGGTGTTCTCCGACGCGGACGCCGGTTCCCCGCACGCACGGGAAGCCGACGTCGCGGTCCGGCTGCCGGGCAACGCGCCGGGCGAGACGTATCTGCGCGGCGAACTGATCGTCAAAGCCGCGGCGGACGCCGGGGCCGACGCGGTCCATCCCGGGTACGGCTTCCTCTCCGAGAACGCCGGTTTCGCCCGCGCGGTGCTCGACGCTGGCCTGACCTGGATCGGCCCGCCACCGGCGGCGATCGAGACCATGGGCTCCAAGGTGGAGTCCAAACGGCTGATGGCCGCCGCCGGGGTGCCGGTGCTGTCCGAATTGGACCCGTCGTCGGTGACTGAGGCCGATCTTCCGTTGCTGGTGAAGGCTTCCGCCGGGGGCGGCGGTCGCGGCATGCGTGTCGTGCGTGCGTTGGACGAGTTGGCTGAAGCCGTGGAGAGCGCCCGCGCCGAAGCCGGGTCGGCTTTTGGTGATCCGACGGTGTTCTGCGAGCGCTACCTCGAGACCGGACGGCACATCGAGGTCCAGGTGCTCGCCGATACACACGGCACGGTCTGGGCGGTGGGGGAGCGGGAGTGCTCCATCCAGCGTCGGCACCAGAAGGTGGTCGAAGAAGCGCCGTCGCCCTTTGTGGACGATGCCATGCGGGCCGAACTGTTCGACGCGGCGCGCAAAGCCGCGCAGGCGATCGACTACGTCGGTGCGGGAACCGTCGAGTTCCTGGCCGGTCCGGACGGCCGGTTCTACTTCCTGGAGATGAACACGCGGCTTCAGGTCGAGCATCCGGTGACGGAGAACGTCACCGGACTGGATCTGGTCGCGCTGCAGCTTTCGGTGGCCGAGGGCGCTCGGTTGCCAGCCGAACCTCCTGCCGCCAACGGGCATTCGATCGAAGTCCGCCTCTACGCGGAAGATCCTTCGGCGGGATGGCAACCGCAGAGCGGGACGCTGCACACCTTCGAAGTGTCCGGTGTGGACCGAGAATTCACCCACGGAGCCGGGCTGCGCCTGGATTCCGGGGTGGAATCCGGGTCGGTCATCGGCGTCCACTACGACCCGATGCTGGCGAAAGTCATCACGTGGGCACCGACTCGGGCGGAAGCCGCGCGCCGCCTCGCCGGTGCCTTGGCCGGAGCGAAGATCCACGGCGTGGTGACCAACCGCGACCTGCTGGTCCGGATTCTTCGCCACGAGGCTTTCCTCGCCGGGGAAACGGATACCGCTTTCTTCGACCGGCATGGACTGGACACCTTGGCCGCGTCGCTGGCCACTGTGGACACCGAACGCTGGTCCGCGTTGGCCGCCGCGCTCGCCGATGCCGCCGAGAACCGGGCGTCCGCCACCACTCTGGGACGGCTGCCGAGTGGCTGGCGCAACGTCCGCTCCGCCGGTCAGCGCAAGGTGTTTGCCAAGGGAGACAGCCGTTACGAGGTCGTCTACTCGCTGACCCGCGACGGCCTGCGCGCCGAGGGCTACGACGATGCCGCCCTGGTCGCCGCTACGCCGGGCCAGGTGGTCCTCGACATCGCCGGGGTCCGCCGGACCTTCGAGGTGGCCCGGCGCGGTTCAGTGTCCTATGTGGATTCACCGCTGGGCGCGGTGGCGCTGACCGCCGAGCCGCGGTTCGCCGATCCCGATTCGGCACTGGCCGCGGGGTCGCTGCTCGCGCCGATGCCGGGCACCGTCGTGCGGCTCGCGGTGTCCGCCGGGGACAGCGTGCGGGCGGGCGATCCGTTGCTGTGGCTGGAAGCGATGAAGATGGAACACCGGATCTCGGCCCCGGCGGACGGCGTGGTCGCCGAACTGCCGGTCGAGGTCGGGCAACAGGTCGAGGTAGGCGCGGTGCTGGCTGTGGTGGGAGAGACCGAATGAACGCGATGAATTTCATTGAGCCCGAAGAGCGGCTGGCGCTGCGGAAGGCCGCGGCCGATCTGGCGGGCAAATACGGGCACGACTACTACGCGAAGAAGGCCCGCGCGGGCGAGAAGACCGACGAGCTGTGGGACGAGGCCGGACGGCTCGGCTACCTCGGCGTGAACCTGCCGGAGGAATACGGCGGCGGGGGAGCGGGGATCGCGGATCTCGCCGCGGTGCTGGAAGAATTCGCCGCCGCGGGCTCGCCGCTGCTGCTGATGGTGGTGTCGCCGGCGATCGTCGGGACGGTGCTTTCGCGCTTCGGCACGCCGGACCAGAAGAAGCAGTGGCTGCCCGGAATCGCGGACGGCAGCAAGAAAATCGTCTTCGCGATCACCGAACCGGACGCCGGATCCAACTCGCACAAGATCACGACGACCGCCCGCCGCGACGGCGGCGACTGGGTGCTGTCCGGTCGCAAGGTGTTCATCTCGGGAGTCGACGAGGCGGACGCGGTGCTCGTCGTCGGCCGCACCGAGGACGCGAAGACCGGCCGCCTGAAGCCGGCGCTGTTCGTGGTGCCGACGGACACGCCCGGGTTCGAGTTCACGAAGATCGACATGGACATCGTCGCGCCGGAAAACCAGTTCTCCCTGTTCCTGGACGACGTGCGCCTGCCCGCGGAAGCCCTGGTGGGCGAGGAGGACGCGGCGATCGCGCAGCTGTTCGCCGGCCTGAACCCGGAACGCATCATGGGCGCGTCGTTCTCGCTGGGAACCGCGAGGTACGCCCTGGACAAGGCGGTCGGGTACGCGAACGAGCGGCAGGTGTGGGGCGCGCCGATCGGGTCGCACCAGGGGCTCGCGCATCCGCTCGCGCAGGTGAAAATCGAGCTTGAGCTGGCGAAACTGATGACGCAGAAGGCCGCTTCGCTGTACGACGCGGGTGATGATTTCGCCTCCGGCGAGTCGGCGAATATGGCGAAGTACGCGGCGGCGGAGGTGGCGATCCGCGCGGTCGACCAGGCGGTGCAGACGCATGGTGGCAACGGCCTGGCGACCGAGTACGGCCTGGGGAGTTTGGTGACGGCCGTGCGGTTGGGCCGGATCGCGCCGGTGAGCCGGGAGATGGTGCTGAATTTCGTGGGGCAGCACAGCCTTGGGCTGCCGAAGTCGTACTGAGCAGTGGTGAAGTCATGAGGTGGGTCGGCGGTCGGGTGCCCGGCCGCGAGGTGCGGGCGAGGATCGTGCCGGTCAGCGCTGGGCCCGCTCGCGGCGAGCGCGGCCGGATCAATGCGATTCGGCCGCGTGGCGAGCACGCTCCAACTGTGCGCGGATCAGTCCAGGCACCGACCGCGGATGAGCTGGTGTCACCGCGCAGCACCGTCGCGGACGGAGCGGCCCCACCGCACACCGCACCGACGAACGCCGCCTACCGGGCAGGTGGTGCCTGATGCTCCGCGAACCGCAGCAAGAACGCAGCCGCACCACTCGGCGGCGGTTGATCGAAGCCGCGATGGACTGCATCGGGGAGCGGGGGTGGCACGGGGTCACCGTCGCGGTCATCGCTGAGCGGGCCGGGGTCTCCCGCGGTGCCGCGCAGCACCACTTCCCGACCCGGGAATCGCTGGTCGCGGCGGCGGTCGAGTTGCTCGGCGAGGCTCAGCTGGACGAACTGCGCACGCGCGCGGCCGGGTCGCCGGGCGGCTCGTCGCGGATCGAGTGGGTCGTCGAGATGCTGCTGACCCTCTACACCGGGCCGATGTTCCGCGCGGCGCTGCAACTGTGGGCCGTCGCGTCGACTGACGACCAGCTGCGCGACGTGCTCGTGCCGCTGGAGGCGCGCGTCGGCCGGGAGGCGCACCGGGTCGCGGTCGAGCTGCTCGGCGTCGACGAGGCTCAGCCGGGCGTTCGCGAACTGGTCCAGGCCACTCTCGACCTCGGGCGCGGCCTCGGCCTCGCCAACCTCCTCACCGACGACACCCGCCGCCGCGAGCAGATCGTGCGCGAGTGGGCCCGGACGCTCGAGTCTCGCCTGGCGGGAACCGAACAGGTCTAGGCCTCGTCACATTCCCGAACCGCTACAGTGTGGCTGTTAACACATTCGGCCCAATCGACGATAACGTTGAGTAAGTAGCCCACGAGGAAGAAGGCGATCCCGGTGTCCGGTGCAGAAGGGGTGACCGTCGAGCTGACCCATCGCGCGATGGCCATGCTCAAAGCGGTCGCGCAGCAGCGCGCGGAGATGTCCACCAGCTGCGAACCCGACCTGTTCGTCGACGGTTTCGCTTGCTGCGACCAGATGACCGCGCACGCGCTCGCCAAGGGCGGCTACGTCCGTCCGGGCACCGGCCCCGCTGCTGCCGGGCGGGTTCCCGCAGAGCTGACCGAGGCCGGAGTGGCCGCGCTGTCGGTCACCGCCGCTGCCTGATCTTCACTCGTTCGGCCGTATCCGCGCACAGTGTGTGACGGACGGCGGAACGGGGACCTCCCGGGCGGGAAGGTCCCCGTCGCTCCGCTCTCCATGCGGGACGGCCGCGATTCCGGGCGGGTGCGAGGACGGTGGTTCAGTCCACCTGGACGCCTGCTCGGCTGGCTCGCGAAGCTCGACTCGGTTCCGCTTAGCCGAACCGCTGCCGGTCTGGCCTGATCGGCTGAACCGCGGCCCGCTAGGCGCAGGTCAGCCGAACCGCTCCCGACCTGGCCCGGCGCTGGCCCTGGCGGGCCGAGCCATGGCCAGCCCGCCGCAAGATCAGCCGTTGTACCCGGCCACGACCTTCGTGAACGCGTAGTTCTCCTGGTCGATCCCGCTGCAGCCGCCGCAGTCCCGGTTCGTCGCCCAGAACGTGACGCGGCCCAGGTGGTGCTCGGCGGCCCAGTCGCGGATCGCGGTGAAGTCCGCGACCGACACGACCTCCCCGGCCCGGTCGGTCTTGCCGTTCATCGACGACAGCCCGGCGCGGTGGTAGGCGGTGGCGTCGTCCCAGCCGAACGTCGACTTCAGTTCCCCGACCAGGCCGTCCACCGCGGATTTCGTCATCGCGACCATGTCGCCGCCGTCGGAGAAGTCGAACGGCATCAGAGACCACACGTCGACGTCCGCGCCCAGCGCCTTGGCCTGCGAGACCAGCCGCTTGCCCCAGTCGTTCGGGCCCTGCGGCGTGGTGCCCATGGTGATCACGACGCGCAGGTTCGGGTTCTTGTCCTTGACGATCTTGACCGCACCGAGGATCCGGTCCTGCACGGCCGCGTTCTCGAACTCGTCGGTGTTCTCGATGTCGAGGTCGATCGCCTTGAGGTCGTAGGCGTCGATCACCTGCTGGTACGCGCCGGCCAATTCCTCCGGCGACCCGCAGTTCGGGCCCAGTTTGTTGCCCTGCCAGCCGCCGAACGACGGGATCACGTCGCCGCCCGCCGCGCGGATCTTCTGGATCATCGCGGCGTCGGTGCCGTCGAGCGGGCGGTTGCCGTCCCACGCCGGGGCGCAGCCGCCGCCGGAAAGCATGAAAGCGAGGGTGAACGCGCTGACGCCGGTCGCGTCCATCGCGGCGGACGGATCGCTCTGCCCGCCCCATTGGTACAGATACGGTGCCGCGAGGACGGGGTCCCCGGCGGCTGAGGCGGTGCCGGTCGCGGTGGTCAGCGCGGCGCCCGCGGCGAGTGCCAGCACGCCGAGCCGTCCGGCGAGTTTCCGGCGGGAAGTGGTGCGGCGCAAGGATTTCATGGGTCCTCCAACGGGGGAACGCGCACCCGGCGGCACGCGGCATCGGAGCACCTGGCGAAGCCGGACGTGGCGGCGGCGCCCCGCAGGCACTCGGGGGAGTGTGTGCGCAGTCACAATGGACTAGACCATTGAGAAGTGTCAAGACATGGGCGGGAGTGGGAAAAAACCTCACCGAAGGTGCCGAGGTCGCCGGGAGGTTCCGGGGCGCCGGTGAGCGGGACTATCGGGAAGCCGGGCGCGGACGCGCGGGCAGAGAACGCGCGAGCGGAACCGCTCGGCGGGCACTGCCGGAACGGTGTGTCACGCTGGAGGCGGCTCCCCGGCCATCGGTGCCCTCGGAGCGGTCGATCTTCGAACGAACGGGAGCGTGATGACCGAACCGGTCCAGATCACCGGAGCCGACGTCGCCCCGGAACAGCAGGCCGTCCGCTATGAGCTGGCTATCCTGTCCTTTCGGCTGCTCGACGGGCCGAAAGCCGTCGAGGGGGTGCTGCCGTGGGTCGAGGGGCACGGCGAACTGCTCGGCTGCTGGCAGACGGAGAACGGTCCGCTCGGCAGGCTGGTCGTGCTGCGCGGGTTCGAGGACCAGCAAGCGCTGGACGAGGAGCGGATGCGGGCCCGGCACAGCCGCGAGCCGTTCGGCGGCGAGTATCTGACGGATCTGTCGCTGCAGAGTTTCGCGCCGTTCCCGTTCGTGCCGCCGGTGCGGCCGGGGAAGTACGGTTCGGTGTACGAGATCCGCGATTACCACCTCCGGCGGGCGGTTTGACCGCGACGATCGACGGCTGGCGCGAAGCCTTGCCCGCGCGGCATCTGATCGACCCGCTGACCGTGGTGATGTACGCGCTCGACGGGCCGGACCGGATCATCCAGATCTGGCCGTTCGCGAGCCTGGACGAACGGCTCGCGATCCGCCGCGATCTTTACGCGAAGGGGATGTGGCCGCCGCCGGGCGCGCCGGAGGAGATCCTCGACGCGGATTCGATCATCGCGCTGCCGACGGAGTTTTCGCCGCTGGCGTGAGTCATGTCGGTTCGCCGATGTCCTCGAACCACAGCGCCGGTTCCCGCTCGATGAATTCCGTCATCAGCGCGACGCAGGCCGGATCGTCGAGAAGGTCGATGCGGACGCCGTGCTCGGCCAGCCAGCCGTGGCCGCCGGTGAACGTCCGCGATTCGCCGATCACCACGTGCGGGATGCCGAATTGCCGGACCAGGCCGCTGCAATACCAGCACGGCGACAGAGTCGTGACCATGATCGTGTCGCGGTAGTGCGGACGGCGGCCGGCGGCTCGGAACGCGGCGGTTTCGGCGTGCAGGGACGGGTCGCCGTCCTGGACGCGGCGGTTGTGGCCGCGGCCGAGCAGCTTCCCGTCGCGGTCGAACAGAGCCGCGCCGATCGGCACGCCGCCTTCGGCCTTTCCGGTTTCCGCCTCTTCGCGGGCGACAGCGAGCAGGTCGTCGAGCATGCGTCACTTTCGCACGGCGCGGCAATTCCCCGGCAATCGAGGACCGAAGCTGTCCGCGAAGCGTGGCAGAGTGCTCAGCATGTACGGAACCTCCGAACGCCTGTTGCGCCTGCTCTCGCTGCTGCAGGCGCGCCGCGAATGGCCTGGTCCG
Organism: Amycolatopsis sp. NPDC114484; assembly: GCF_055633755.1. Taxonomy (NCBI): domain Bacteria; kingdom Bacillati; phylum Actinomycetota; class Actinomycetes; order Pseudonocardiales; family Pseudonocardiaceae; genus Amycolatopsis; species Amycolatopsis sp. NPDC114484. Next base: position 124,932 of record NZ_JBVKDQ010000015.1, read on the forward strand.
GACCTCGCGGGCCGGTTAGGGGTCGATGTCCGGACCATCCGGCGCGATGTCGAACGGCTGCGGCAGCTCGGCTATCCGGTGCACGCGACGCCGGGGGTCGCGGGCGGGTACCGGCTGGGCTCCGGCGCCGCGTTGCCGCCGCTGCTGCTGGACGACGACGAGGCGGTCGCGGTGGCGGTCGGCCTGCGTACCGCGGCGAACGGCACCGTGTCGGGGATCGAGGAGACGTCCGTGCGGGCGTTGGCGAAGCTCGAGCAGGTGCTGCCCGCGCGGCTGCGGCACCGGGTCCGGGCGATGGATTCGGCGATGGTCCGGATCCCCGGCGGCGCGCCGACCATCGACGCGGAGCTGCTCACCATGGTCGCGGCGGCGTGCCGGGACCACGAGCGGCTGCGGTTCACCTACGGCACGCACGCGGGCGACGTGGCCGAGCGCGACGTGGAACCGTTGCGGCTCGTGCACACCGGCTGGCGTTGGTACCTCGTCGCGTGGGACCTCGGCCGCAGCGACTGGCGCACCTTCCGGCTCGATCGCATCGACGGACTCCCGGTGCCCAGTTTCCGTTTCACGCCAAGGGAACCGCCGGCCGAAGACCTCGCCGCGTACGTGTCGAGCCGGATCGCGACGGCGCCGTATCCGCACATCGTGACGCTGCGCGTGTCGGCCCCGGCGGAAGTGCTGGCCGCGCGGGTTTCGCCGACTACCGCGGTGATCGAGCCGATTGACGACGAAACCTGCCGGATGCGGACCGGTGCGAAAACCTTCGACTACATTCCGTTTTACCTCGCGCAGTGGGAATTCGACTTCGTGGTGGAGGACGCACCGCCGGAATTGCTGAACCGGCTGGCACAGATCGCGGAACGGTTCGCGCGAGCGTCTTCAGCCCGGGATTCCGTCGGTGGCGACGGCGAGCAGATCCGCGGCGGCGGTTGAGAGTGCTTCGGGGAAGCCGTTGCTGTCGCGGTGTTCCTCGGTCATCCAGCGTTCGGTGGCCAGCCGTAGCACGGACAAGCCGAGGTCGGTGGCCATGCGTGCGGTTTCAGTGGCGATGCCTCGGTTGAGCAGTGCGGTGGTGAGTGTTTCCGAAATTGTGACGAGTTTGATCAGTTCTCGTTCCCGCAGCGGGGGGTTGGCCGCGATCACCGCAGCCCGGCGGAGCAGGAATTCGCGCGGGCGGAATACGCGCGGTGCGGTGGCGAAGGCGGCCAGCAGGGTGGGCAGCGCGGGAGTCCCCGGCGGGACGGCGTCGATGGCGGTGACGAACTCGGTTTCCAGCTCCTGGCTGCCGCCGAACAGCACTTCCCGTTTGTCGGCGAACCACCGGTAGAACGACCGCTCGGTGAGGTTCGCGCGCTGGGCGATCTGCGCGACCGTCGTGCGGTCGTAGCCCTGCTCCTCGAACAACGCCAGCGCGGCCTGTTCGAGCCGGTTCCGGGTGTTGCCCTCCCATCGTGCCATGCGTCCAGTGTAGCGACAGCAGATGCTGTCATCACTCTGGTAGCGTGAATGACGACAGCTTCTGTCATCACTCACGAGGAGACTTCGGATGCGCACCCTTCGTTTTCACCAGCACGGTCCGGCGGCTGAGGTACTGCGGGTCGAGGACGCGGAGGTCCCGAGCCCCGGGCCGGGCCAGATTCGGGTCGCGGTCCAGGCGTGCGGGCTGAACCCGGCGGACTGGGCGTTGTGCGAGGGCCTGTTCGCCGGCGACCTGCCGCGCGGGATCGGGCTGGAGGTGTCCGGCACGGTCGACGCGCTCGGCGAGGGGGTGACCGGGGTGGAGGTCGGCGACCCGGTGTTGGGGTGCGCGCCGTTCACCGGTCCGACTGCGGGGGCGTCCGAGCTGGTGTTGCTCGATGCGTGGTTCCGGCGCCCGGACGGGCTCGACGCGGTCCACGCCGCGGCGTTGCCTATGGCCACCGGGACGGCTTATGCGGCACTCGACGCACTCGGCGTCGGCTCCGGCAGCACCCTGCTCGTGCACGGAGCGGGCACCACCACTGGGTTCGCCGCCGCGCAGATCGGGCTCCGGCGGGGAGCGCGTGTCTTAGCAACAGCAGGTGAGACGCACGCCGAGGCGCTCCGCTCAGTTGGTGCGGAAGTCACCAGCTACCAGGACGGGATCGCCGAGCGCGTGACGGCGCTGGCCGGGGGACCGGTCGACCTCGTGCTGGACGCTGCTCCGTTCAGCGGCGCGGTGGCCGAACTCGTGCGCACCGTCAAGGAACCCGGACACGTGCTGACGCTCGATCTCAGCTCGGACGTACCCGGGGTGCAGACCATTGTCAGCTCGGGCGCCCAGCCGCGCTACGACGTCCTCGGCGAGTTCGCGTCGCTCGCGGCGGAGGGGCGGTTTTCGATTCCGGTGTCCCGGATTTTCCCGCTGGACGACTGGCGCGCCGCGCTTGAACTGAGCCAGTCCCGGCAAGCGCGGGGCAAGCTGGTGCTGGCGATCTAGCCCGCGCCGAGCATGCGAAGGACCAGTTCGCCGTATTCCTTGCCCAGTTCGGTGGGCGTCTGCCGGGTCCGTTCGCTGTACCAGCGCGCGACGTCGACGCCCAGCGACAGCACGGCCCGCGCCGCGATCCCGACGTCGCCGACGGTGAACGCGCCGGACTCGACACCGTCGGCGATCACCTCACGCACGCGCTGCTCGATTTTCCGCCGCAGCTGCGCGACGACCTGATATTCCTTCTCCGGCAACGCGTTCAGCTCGTACTGCACGACGCGCGCGACAGTGTGCCGCCGCGCGTGCCAGGCGACGAAATCCTCGACGAGCAGCCGCATCCGCTCCACCGGACCGGTGACGCGCCCGAGCACGTCCTCGACGAGGGCGAGCGTCTGCTCGTGCCCGTTGCGGCTGATCGCGAAAAGCAGGGCGGCTTTCGAGGGAAAATGCACGTACAGCGCGGCCGGGCTCATCCCGGCCGCGCCGGCGATGTCCCGCGTGGTGGTGGCGTGGTAGCCGCGCTCGGCGAACGACTCCACCCCGGCGAGCATCAGCCGGCGCGCGGTCTCGGGCTGCACGTCGGGCCACAGGTCGGCCGAGAGCGTGGTCATCCGGCGATCCTCCTCTAGTCCCGCGCCGGCCGGTGAGTCCGCCCGTCGTCGCTTGAGTGTAAGCGCTCGCTCAGTGGAGAGTCCGGTGATGCGTCCCCGGCTCGGGGAGGGCATGCCTGCGAGCTTATCCGGCTCCACGGCCTAGGCTGCGAAAAGTAGCATCTTCTGATGCTGGCAGGTGCCGGAATCGGCCTTCGAGGGGAGGAGGGTGCCAGTGATCGGATGTGTTCCGATGCGCTGCTGGGCAGCCGTCGGTCCGCATCAGTGCGTCCGCTGCTGACCTGTGCCCGGAGGGCATTGAGAGCGACGACGAGGACGCGATTGTCCGGGGTGCACCCAGGACGGCGTTGACGAGGTGCTTCGCCAGTTGACCTGACGGAGCCGTCGACTGTGGGCGCATTCATCGTTCACGATCCGGCTCGCCAGCCATCTCCTTTCGCCGGACCGCGGCGGCGCGGCCGCTCGCCCGTTATGCCTGAGGTGTCCGAGAGCGGTAATCCCGCGTTCGTCAGCTCAGGCGGCAGGGCCCGCACTGGTCTGCCTGCCACTGCTTAGCCGTCGTGGAAGTTGATCCACGCGTGCGCCTCGACTGAGGAGTACTGCAGGACACCGTGGTTGCCGAACTCGACACCGTATGTGGCTGCGCCATCCGGCACGCCCGATACCGAGAATTCGAAAACGCATGCGGTCACGAGGTCGCTCACACCCCTTCCCTGGGCAAGGTAGCCGGTCGCGAGCAGCTTCCCGGACGCATCGAAAACCTGCACGGGGGTGTTCTTCTTCAGATCCTCGTAAATGCCGGCTCCGATACAGGGTGCACCGTCTTGTATGTCGGTCGATCCCTTCGCCGACAGCAGCGTGACTGCACCGCGCACGGTGAATACTGGCTTGGTCGGTGCAGTGCTCGTGAAGATCGGCTGATAGCTCGGTTGTCCAGCGGATGCGGGCGGCGGCACAGCGGGTGCTGCGTCCAGCCGAGTTACGAAGTACGTGACAGTCCCGCCGACAACGAGTGCACCGGCAACCAGCCCGGCGACAGCGAGTACGCGACCTGTGGACATGGCGACTCCTGGGGAAGCGATGAGTACCTGCTCACTCGCTCGACTTGAGCCTCGTGTTTTACGAGGATGATGCGGTGACGACCGCGGCCTCAGAACCGGTCCTGCCGCTCTCTTGATCTTCGCCATCCCGTTGGGCCACAGCTGGATTGCGTTCGCAGCAAACGAAGCCAGCTCCCCGAGCATCGCCGAATGCGGCATGCCGTTCACCGCCGATGGTGAGGGCGACCCCAGGTGAAGCACCGTCATTTTGCTGCGGTCATGCTGCAGTCTGCCGACGGAGGCATACTCGACTCGTCTTACTCGGCGCCGTGGCGGGACGGGCTGCCCGATGCGTGTGTAGTTCGATGCCTCCGCATTCCGATGCCTTCCGGAATGCCCGAGACGTTGCATCCGTCGATGCCGCACCGCTCCCGCACGCCGACAGTGATCGCGAATTCGTGGAGATTGCGAGCGCCGGGACCGAAGCCGAAGAACGCGAGCCGTTGGGCGACGCTTCCGCCGTGAAGCACCGCATCGAGGTCTCCGGTTGCCTTCTTGTCATGGCCCGCGCGGAAGTATGAACCCGCTGAAGCGGCGTCGCCGCAGCCGCAGAAACAGTCTCCTGTCGGAGCGGGGACGGAGATGATGGTCATGGCTTCTCCTTGTTTGAGTCAACGATTCCGGGAACCCCCGGAATTCAAGGGATTCCGACGAGTAAGATCCAGCGTCTGGGCGGTTTGTTCGACCAGGACGTGGATGTCGGGCGTGACACCTGGGCCGCGGCGCCGGCGGTCGCAACGCTGACTTCACGACTCATTCAGCGTTCCGGGCCGCTTAGGGCGGGTTCACGGGCTTGCGCTCGGCGCAATCGTGTTGGCACTGGCGAAAACCAGCAGTTCGGCTCCGGCCTTGACGACGGAGGAGTACGACAGATTGAGGAGCAATTCGAGCCGCCGGAAGCGCAGAAGCTCCGCACTCATCGCCTTCTGCTCTTCGGCGGACCGCAGTTGCCGGTACACCGATTCGGTGAGATGAGGTTGCACGATGACAACCTCGCGTTTGTCGGATTCGCTGAGGACTCGGAGGCTGTCGATGAACTCGTCGCGTCCGGTCACCGCCTTTCCGTCGACCCAGCTCGCTTTGCCCGCCGCACTGGCCGTCAGCCGGCTGATGAGCAAGTCCCTGTCGAGGAAGATCAGGTTCTTCGATGCTTGCGCGGCGACCACTTCGTAGGCGGACGTCGAGACGCGTCGTCCTGGCGCGTTGCTTTCGGCACCCTTGACGTGGATGAGCCGGAGGGTTCCGTCCGGTCCGATGTGGAGGAAGTCCGCGATCTCGCCAGCGCCATCGTCGCAGATCAACCACCCGTCGTTGTAGTGCCGGGCGACCCAGCGGAAGAGCGAGTCGTCCCCTTCGACGTCGATGCAGCGGTGTATCTTCGTGCTGGATAGGAGACCGAAGGGTTTTTCCCGGTCCACTTTGGCGTCGTGGAAGTCCATGAAGCGCCAGTTCCGGAACGGCACGACCCGGGACTTCCGTTTGCAGATGCGTCCGCCGGAGTAGACATGTCCGGATTCGTAGTAGACGGAAAGCAGGTCGCTGGATTCGACGGCGTCGAGGATGCGACGGGCTGTGGCCGGTATAGTGGGCTCGCCGCTGAATCCGGCGTTGAGGCGAAAACCATGCGCGGTGGGCTCTGGCGTGATGCCGAGGGTGCCGTCGACACTTCCGTTTAAGCCGATGTTCAGTTTGAACTTTGCCCCGGCGCTTCCGTCCACGACCCGGAGCACGGCGTTCTGCAGCACGTCGGCCGCGGCTTGGACCTCCTCGCCCTCCGCCAGGTCTGACGGGAGCTGGTCGAGGTCAGTGACGGAGACGTCGTACGCGCCGTGGACCTCCGAGAGGTCCGAGATTTCCCGGGCCAGCTGAGGAAAGGCTTCTCCGACGGAGTCCGGGTCGGCTTCCGCTGCCTCGATGAGGTCGAAGATTTCACCGACGGCGTGGAGAAAGTGTTCGAAGCTCTCCATGGGTTTGAGCCAGAGCTGAGAGGTGCTCAAGGTAGAGCCGATGCGGCCGGTCAATGCGACCAGTTCTGGCATCCGCGGCAGTTCGCAACGAGCGGATGAAAGCGAATAGGCACCGTCGTCGAAGTCGTCAAGCGTGTCTTGCAGACGCATGCCGACGCTGGTTTTGGCGTCGGGTCGGCGAGTCGTTCGTCCGCTCGCGCCTTGCAGCCACAGCCCCTTCGCCTCTCCTTGAAGGAATGTGTACTCGAGAATGAGTGGTTTGATCCTTTCCACCGTCGGCGCGCCGGTGCGGTCGATCCATTTCTGGAACCGGTCCGCGCAGCCAGTATCCGGCTTGACCGCGATGAGGTTTCCCCGGCGGATGACCAGGTTCAGGTCATAGGTTGTGTTGAGGTACTCGAGTCCGTCGCCTGCCCAGGCCGGTGGTGAAGTCGACTGGCGGACGAACGCGCCGACCTGGTCCATGCCCGTTGCCGCCAAAATCGAATCTTGCTGTGGCAGTTCTTCGCGGTGCGCAGGGGATTCGGACGCGGCGACGACCCGGACGATCTTCCTCGTTCTCGACGAGGCGTCGGTGTGGAGCTGGCGCCAGACGGCGTCGTAGCAGTGCGCAGGGTCGATTTGGGATCGACATTTGAGTACAGCGACGGACAGATACGGGAAGAGCGCGTCCCAGGACAGTCCGGGCAGATCGTCGGCAACCGTCGTCATTCCATAAACCCCGCCATCATTCCGCGGGACCGTGGGGTCCGGTCCCGCGGGAATCGAAAATCTGAACGATGTACGGGCAGAGTCAGCGGACAGGAGCACGATGCAACAGAACAGGGCGAATGTTCACTCTGACGGAGTAAGTTGCTCGCAACCACGAGCAGCCCGCGCCGAAGGCCCTGCAGCCGGAACATTCGGCTCCGCTGCCTATTGGGCGAGGAGGGGCGAGTCGGCTGGTGGAGGGCGCGCGTTTCAGGTGTCGTGGCGAGCAGGCCGGAGGCGTCGATCCTGACCAGGCAGTACGTCAGGTCGCCGCACCGTACGTTGGCAGCGGGACCATCGGAGGTGGGGCTGCGTGCCCGGAGACGATGCGGGCGATTCGGGCGGGATGAGCGCGGTGGCCAGCGTCTCAGACATCCGATCACCGCCCGGCTGACACGGTGGCGTGGGCAGGCTTGCGAGACGGGCGGTCTGCCGCCATGGGGGCCGGCTTGCTGCCCGTCGAAGAGTGGTTTCGGTCAGGCTTGGCGCTTGGGGATGTATCCCCGGAAAACTCGACTTAGCGCTCGCTCAGTGGAGAGTCCGGTGATGCGTCCCCGGCTCGGGGAGGGCATGCCTGCGAGCTTATCCGGCTCCGGCGGCAGCGGGCGGGAAAACAGCACCTTCGGCGGTAGCCAGCCCGCGTCTTGCTCCATACGGCGTACACAGCCTCACGGCACCTGAGAGGCTGGCGCTGCCTCTGTGTCCACACTGGACTGACCCAGGCCGACGCGTCAGGACGGTTGCGAAAGGAGGAAGGCCCATGCCAAAGTCTCAGTGCAATGTCACATGACACACTGCCGGAACCAGGGAGACCCGATGAGCCCGGTGGACCGACCTTGGCGCGGCGTCCATGTCGCGACCGCCCTGCCGTTCAACGACGACCTTTCGGTGGACTACGACGGGTTCGCCGAGCACGTCCGGTGGCTTGCCGAGAACGGCATGGACGGCGTGACTCCCAACGGTTCGCTGGGGGAGTACCAGACCCTCACGGACGAGGAGCGGGCGCGCGTCGTCGAAGTCGCGGTCGCGGCCGCACCTGACGGTTTCGGGGTCATGCCCGGTGCCGCCGCGTATGGCTCGGGCGAGACCTGCCGGTGGATCGAGCAGGCGGCCCAGGCCGGCGCGCACTCGGTGTTGCTGCTCCCGCCCAACGCGTACCGGGCCGACGCCGACGCTGTGGTCGAGCACTACCGGGCCGCCGCCGCGGTGGGTCTTCCGATCGTGGCGTACAACAACCCGTACGACACCAAGGTCGACTTGACCCCCGATCTGCTCGCGCGGCTCTTCTCGGAAGGCCTCATCGTGGCGGTCAAGGAGTTCACCGGCGACGTCCGGCGCGCCTACGAGATCGCCGAACTCGCTCCTGGGCTCGACGTCCTGATCGGCAGCGACGACGTGGTGCTCGAACTCGGCATCGCGGGGGCGGTCGGCTGGATCGCCGGGTATCCGAACGCGCTGCCGGTCGCGTCGAAGAAGCTCTACGACCTGGCTACGTCGGGGCAAGCCCAGGACCTCGCCTCGGCGGTCCCGTTGTACCGGGACCTGCACTCGCTGCTGCGCTGGGATTCCAAGACCGAGTTCGTGCAGGCGATCAAGGCTTCGATGGACGTCGCCGGCCGCAAGGGCGGCGTGTGCCGTCCGCCCCGCCACGCCCTGACCGGCGCCGCCGCGGACCGGGTGAACGCCGATACCAAGGCGGCTCTCGAAAAAGGCTATTGCTGACTACGGTCTCGCCCGGATTCCCGGAACATCCGCTGCCGCAAGAACTTCGCACAGGAAGCGAGAACCGATGAGGACGACCCGGATCATCCACGCGGTCGATTCCCACACCGAAGGAATGCCGACCCGCGTCGTGACCGGCGGGACCGGCGTGTTCCCCGGCGCGAGCATGGCCGAACGCCGGGTGTGGTTCCAGGAGAACGCCGACGACCTGCGAACCTTCCTCATGTGCGAGCCGCGCGGGCATTCCGCGATGAGCGGGAGCATCCTGCAGCCGCCGACGCGACCGGACGCCGACTACGGCGTGCTCTTCATCGAAGTCTCGGGCCTGCTCCCGATGTGCGGGCACGGCACGATCGGGACCGCGACGGTCCTGGTGGAAACCGGGATGGTCCCCGTCGTCGAGCCCGTGACGACCGTCCGGCTGGAAACGCCTGCCGGTCTGGTCGTCGCCGAGGTGGCGGTCACGGACGGAAAGGCCACGTCGGTCACGATCCGCAACGTGCCGTCTTTCTCCCTGGCCCTGGACGCGAGCGTCGAGGTCCCCGGCTTCGGGGACGTGCGGTACGACCTCGCGTTCGGCGGGAACTTCTACGCGATCGTCGACCTCGACGACCTGGGCCTGCCTTACGACCGGAAGGCCAAGAACGAACTGCTCGACGCCGGTCTGAAGATCATGAACGCGATCAACGAGCACGCCGTTCCCCGGCATCCCGAGCGCCCCGACATCTCCGGATGCCACCACGTTTACCTCAAAGCGCCCGGCTCCGACGCGAAACATTCGCGGCACGCCATGGCAATCCACCCCGGATGGTTCGACCGTTCGCCTTGCGGCACCGGGACGAGCGCCCGGATGGCTCAGCTTCACGCGCGCGGGGAACTGGCCCTCGGCGCCGATTTCCTCAACGAGTCCTACATCGGCACCGCTTTCACCGGAAGGTTGGTCGAGGAAACCGAAGTCGGCGGAATACCGGCGGTGGTACCGACAATCACCGGACGCGCCTGGATCACCGGCACCGCGCAGTACATGCTCGACCCGACGGACCCGTTCCCCGCCGGGTTCGAGCTGTGACCACGCCTGACGTCCTGATCATCGGCGCCGGCGCGCTCGGCGCCGCCACGGCTTGGTTCGCGATCCGTGCGGGCCTTTCCGTCAAGGTGGTCGAACAAGGGCAGGTAGCGAGCGGCACGACCAGCAGGTGCGAAGGGAATCTGCTGGTCTCGGACAAAGAAGCCGGACCCGAACTCGATCTCGCGCTCTTGTCGCTGGCCGCCTGGCGTGAAGAGCTTGGCGAACACGGCTCGCTCTGGGAGTTCGAGCAGAAGGGCGGCCTGGTGGTTTCGTCCACAGTGGACTCCGCCGCTGGGCTGGCCCGGCTCGCCGAGCGGCAACGTCTCGCGGGCGTCGAAGTGCTTGACCTCGCCCCGGAAGCGATTCCCGACTACGAGCCGCAGTTGACCCGCGATCTTTCCGGAGCCGCGTTCTATCCCCAGGACTGTCAGGTCCAGCCGATGCTGGTGGCGGCTCATCTGCTCCGGATGGCGCGCGAACGCGGCGCCGAGGTCCGCACCGGCACGCGAGTCATCGGCTTTCTCCGGGACGGCGACCGGATTCTCGGCGTCCGAACCGATCGCGGGGACCTGTACGGCGGATGCGTAGTCAACGCCGCGGGAACCTGGGCGGGCGAGGTCGCCGCGCTCGCCGGCGTGGAGGTCCCCATTCTGCCGCGCCGGGGCTTCATTCTCGTGACGCAACCTCTGCCGCCGACCGTGTTCCACAAGGTGTACGCCGGGGAATACGTCGCCAGTACCCAAAGTTCCGACGAAGGGCTCCAGACCTCGACGGTCATCGAGGGAACCCAGTCCGGAACGGTCCTCATCGGCTCCTCCCGCGAGCGGGTGGGCTTCGACCGGTCCGTGTCGCCGCGGGCGCTCCGGGAGATAGCCGCGAAGGCACTCGTGCTCTATCCGTCGCTGAGCCGGACCAAGGTGATGCGCAGCTACCTGGGGTTCCGGCCGTACTGTCCCGATCACCTGCCGGTCATCGGGCCGGACCCGCGGGCGCCAGGCCTTTGGCACGCGGCGGGCCACGAGGGCGCGGGCATCGGCCTTTCCGCCGGAACAGCGAAGATTCTCGTCCAATCGCTCCTCGGCGAGGAGCCCGACCTCGACCTCTCACCCTTCGCACCCGAACGGTTCGCCGTGCAGGAGGCCTCGTGACCACCATCGTGACGCTGACCTTCGACGGCCGGCCGCTCACCGCATCGCCCGGGCAAAGCGTCGGCGCGGCGCTCACCGATGCCGGGGTGCGTTCCTGGCGCACGACTCGCCGCTCCGGCCGGCCACGGGGCCTGTTCTGCGGGATCGGCGTCTGCTTCGACTGCCTGATCACCGTGGACGACGTGCCCGACCAGCGGGCCTGCTTGGTTCCCGTCCGGGACGGCATGGTCGTTCGGAGCGACTCCGATGAGTAAGTACGACGTGGTCGTGGTCGGCGGCGGTCCCAGCGGTCTCGCGGCCGCGGCGGCAGCGTCCGGGAACGGCCTGCGCGTGGCACTCGTGGACGCCTCGCCCCAGATCGGCGGCCAGTACTGGCGCAGGCCGAGCGATCAAGCGGCCGGAGCCAAGGCGCCCGAACAGCACGGCACGACACTCGAGTCGCTGCGCCGGAGCCTGAGCGACGTCGACCATCACCCGGAACACCAGGTCTGGCTTCTCGAACCAGCCGCTCCGGGCGGAGACCACTGCCTGCACCTGGCACCTGCCCACGAAAGCGTGCGAACCGCGGCCCCACCCGTCCTTCGCGCACGTTCCCTGATCCTGTGCCCGGGTGCCTACGACCGCCAGCTGCCGATCCCGGGATGGGACCTCCCCGGGGTGATGGCGGCCGGCGGGGTCCAAGCACTGGTGAAGGCCCACGGTGTCCTTCCCGGCCGGCGAGCCGTCATCGCGGGCACCGGGCCCTTTCTGCTTCCGGTGGCCCGGCAGCTCGCGGAAGCAGGTGCGGAAGTCGTCGCTGTCTGCGACGCGAACAGCATGACAGGCTGGATGCGGACGCCGCTCGGCGCGCTGGCTGTTCCGTCCAAAATGGGCGAAGCCGTGTCGTACGCCGCCGCGTTCGCGCGGCACCGCATTCCCTTTCGGGCACGCACAATCGTGGCTGCCATCGAAGGCGGCGACAAGGTCGGCTCCGTGCGGCTTCGCAAGGTCGACCGCGCCGGAAACCTGACCGGCAGCGGCGAAACGCTTGACGGGATCGACCTGGTCGCCCTGGGATGGGGATTCACCCCGTCGCTTGAGCTGATCCTCGCCGCGGGCGCCGCTACCCGCGTCGACGTGGACGAATCGCTGGTCGCCGTGGTCGACGCCTGGCAACGCACCGATGCCGCCGGTGTCTACGTCGCGGGCGAGGCAACCGGAGTCGGCGGGGCCCTCCTCGCGCATGCCGAAGGCGAGGTCGCGGGCCTGGCGGCGGCCATGGACCAGGGCCGCTCCGTGGACCGCCGACGCGCCGGACGCCTCCAGCGCCAGGTGCGGCGGGGGAGAGCTTTCGCGACTGCCATGCATCGCGCGCACCCCCTGCCCGCTGGCTGGCAGGACTGGCTCGAGCCGGACACGACGGTGTGCCGGTGTGAAGAGGTCACCGTGCAAGACGTGCGCGACGCGTGCCAGGACCTGGGTGCCGTCGACGCGCGGACGGCGAAGCTCTTGGCACGGCCCGGGATGGGGTGGTGCCAGGGCCGCGTATGCGGATTCGCCTCGGCCAAGCTCGCCCAAAGCGGGGGAAAACGCTTGGCCGTCAACGATCTCGCGCCGATGGCCAAACGGTCGATCGCGATGCCGGTGTCCTTGGAACGGCTCGCGACGGAGGAACCTCACTAGGATGGGCGTCCGGGAAGCAGAGGAGCGACGGATGAGCGCGAACATCCAGGAGTTCGAGAAGACGACACTCCGGGAGAAGGTCTCGCACGCCCTCCGCGCCGCGGTCGTGGCCGGGGAGCTCGAACCCGGCAGCGTCTACTCCGCGCCGGAGCTGGCCAAACGGTTCGGAGTGTCCGCCACCCCGGTGCGCGAGGCGATGCTCGACCTGGTCCGCGAAGGCCTGGTCGCCACTGTCCCGAACAAGGGTTACCGGGTCACGGAGATGGCCGAGAGCGAGCTGGATCAGATCACCGAGCTTCGCATGTTGATCGAGCCTTCTCTGGTCGCCCGCGCCAGCGCGCACATTCCGGACGGCGACCTGCCCGAACTTCGGGCGATGGCCCAGGCCATTGTGGACGAAGCGGCCGCGGGCGACCTGGTCGCGTACACCGAGGCGGACAGAGCGTTCCATCTCAAGTTGCTGGATTACGCCGGGAACACCCGAGCGACTTCCCTGATCGCCGATCTGCGCGCGCATACGCGGCTTTACGGGCTCGCTGCCTTGTCCGAACGCGGCGAACTCGAGGAGTCCGCGCGCGAGCACCACGCGATCCTCGACGCGATCTCCGGCGGAAATCCCGGACTGGTCGAAAAACTCATGCGTACCCACATCGCGCACGTGAGGGAGTCGTGGGCCAGCGCCGAGCCGACGCAGCGGAAGCGGAACTCCTCGCACTGAGGCTCGCGGCGATCCTCGGGTCAGCCCCGGTGGGCGGCACCGAAGCGCCGCCCACCGGAGGTCAGCGGGCGGCGGCCCCGGCGCGGCGTTTGGTCCAGATGTCGTAGGCGACCGCGGCGAGCAGAACCGCGCCTTTCACCAGCATGACGCGTTCGCTGGGCGCTCCGACGAGGGACATGCCGTTGTTGATGACCGCCATGATCAGGCCGCCGGTGATGGCTCCGACGACCTTGCCGACGCCGCCCTGGACCGCGGCGCCGCCGATGAACGCGGCGGCGATGGCGTCGAGTTCGAAGTTGACGCCCGCGGTGGGCCCGGCCTGGTTGAGGCGGCCGGCGAAGATGACGCCGGCCAGGGCGGCGAGGACGCCCATGTTGACGAAGACCCAGAACGTCACGGATTTGACCTTGACCCCGGACAGGGTCGCGGCCTGCAGGTTCCCGCCGATCGCGTAGACGTGCCTGCCGAACACGGATTTCCCGGCGACGAGGGAGTAGCCGAGCACGAGCACGGCGAGCAGGACCAGCACCCAGGGCAGGTTGCGGAACCGGGCCAGTTGCACGACCACGGCGAGCACGAGCGCGGCGGCGACGGCGATTTTGAGCACGAACAACGGGAACGGGTCGACTTCCTGGCCGTAGCCGAGCCGGGCGGTGCGTTTGCGCCACTGGGTCAGCACGATTCCGGCGACCACGACGACGCCGGCGAGGAGGCTGACGAGGTCGGCGCCGCCGAGCGGGCCGAGGCCGATGTTGCCGAGGTAGCCGCCGGTGAAGCCGTTGGACAGGGTGCGGATGGCGTCGGGGAAGGGGCCGATGCCCTGGTTGCCGAGCACGGTGAGGGTGAGCGCGCGGAAGGCGAGCATCCCGGCGAGGGTCACGATGAACGCGGGGATGCCGAAGTAGGCGACCCAGTATCCCTGCCAGGCGCCGATCACCGCGCCGACGACGAGGGTGAGCACGACCGCCAGCGGCCAGGGCAGCCCGAGGTTGACCGTGAGGACCGCGGCGACCGCGCCGGTCATCGCCACGACCGAGCCCGCGGACAGGTCGATGTGCCCGGAGATGATCACCAGGATCATCCCGACGGCGAGGATCAGCACGTAGGAGTTCTGCACGATGATGTTGGAGATGTTCTGCGGTTCGAGCAGCGCGCCGCCGGTGATCGCCTCGAACAGGACCACGATCAGCGCGAAGGCGACGTAGATGCCGCTTTGCCGGAGGTTGATCGAGATCCGCCGGGGGCTGCGCCCGGAGGGCGGGGCGGCCGGATCGGCGGGCCGCACCGGGTTCGTGGTGGTCATGGCCGTTCCTTCGTCATGTGTCGCATGAGCAGTTCCTGGGTGGCCTCGGCGCGCGCGACCTCGCCGGTGATCCGGCCCGCGGCGAGGGTGTAGACGCGGTCGCAGAGGCCGAGCAGTTCGGGGAGTTCGGAAGAGATGACGAGGACCGCTTTCCCCTGTGCGGCCATCTCGTTGACGATCGTGTAGATCTCGTATTTCGCGCCGACGTCGATGCCGCGGGTGGGCTCGTCGAGGATGAGCACGTCCGGATCGGTGAAGATCCATTTGGCCAGCACGACTTTCTGCTGGTTCCCGCCGGACAGCTTGCCGGTGACGCTGCGCACCGACGGCGCTTTGATCCGCAGGTCGCGGTGGAAGCGGACGGCGACGTCGTGTTCGGCGTGCTCGTCGACCCAGCCGCGGCGGGCCACCGCGGGGAGCCCGGCCGCGGTGGTGTTGCGCTGGATGTCGTCGATCAGGTTGAGCCCGTACAGTTTCCGGTCCTCGGTTGCGTAGGCGAGGCCGTTGCGGATGGCGTCGCGGACGGACCGGAGGGTGATCTCCTCGCCGTCCTTGACCAGCCTGCCCGAGATGTTCGTGCCGTACGAGCGGCCGAAGACGCTCATGGCGAGTTCGGTGCGGCCCGCGCCCATCAGCCCGGCGAGCCCGACGATCTCGCCGCGGCGCAACGTCAGATTCGCCCCGTCCACCACGATCCGGCCGGGCTGGCTCGGGCTGTGCACGGTCCAGTCCTCGATCCGGAGCACCTCGTCGCCGATGTCCGGTTCCCTTGGCGGGAAACGGTGTTCGAGGTCGCGGCCCACCATGCCGGTGATGATGCGTTCCTCGCTCAGCCCGGCCGCGTCGAGCGTTTCGATCGTCTCGCCGTCGCGCAGGATCGTGACGGTGTCGGCGATCGCGGTGACCTCGCCGAGCTTGTGCGAGATGATCACGCAGGTGACGCCGTCGTCGCGCAGTTCGCGCAGCAACGCGAGCAGATGCGCCGAATCGTCGTCGTTGAGCGCGGCGGTCGGCTCGTCGAGGATGAGCAGTTTGACGCGCTTGGACAGGGCTTTGGCGATCTCGACCAGTTGCTGTTTGCCCACGCCGAGTTCGCTGACCGGCGTGACGGCGTTCTCGCGCAGCCCGACCCGGCGCAGCAGTTCGGCGGCCTCGTGGTTGGTGCGGTTCCAGTCGACCCAGCCGCGCTTGGCCCGCTCGTTGCCGAGGAAGATGTTCTCGGCGACCGAAAGCTGCGGGCACAGCGCGAGTTCCTGGTGGATGATCACGATGCCGCGGCGTTCGCTGTCGCGGATGGACCCGAACGCGCAGTCCTCGCCGTCGAAGACGATCTCGCCGTCGTAGCTGCCGTGCGGGTAAACGCCGGACAGGATCTTCATCAGGGTGGACTTCCCGGCGCCGTTCTCGCCGCAGACGGCGTGGATTTCCCCGCGCCGCACAGAGAGCGTGACGTCGGACAGCGCGGTGACGCCGGGGAAGGTCTTGGTGATCCCGCGCATGCCGAGCAGTTCGGTCATTTCAGCTGGCCCGCGGTGTAGTAGCCGGAGTCGAGCAGTTCCTTCTGGTAGTTGGACTTGTCCACCACGACCGGCTGCAGCAGCTGGGCCGGGACGATCTTCTTGCCGTTGTCGTAGTCCGTGGTGTTGTTGACCGCGGGCTTCTGTCCTTTGAGGACGGAGTCGGCCATCTTCACCGTGACGTCGGCGAGTTTGCGGGTGTCCTTGAACACGGTGGAGTACTGCTCGCCCGCGATGATCGACTTGACCGAGGCGACCTCGGCGTCCTGTCCGGTGACCACCGGGTAGGGCTGTCCGGCCGAGCCGTAGCCGTTGCTCTTGAGCGCGGACAGGATGCCGATCGACAGGCCGTCGTACGGGGAGAGCACGCCTTGGACCTTCGCGCCGCCGTTGTAGGTCTTGGTGAGGAGGTCTTCCATGCGCCGCTGCGCGGTGGCCGGGTCCCAGCGCAGGATCGCGGTGGTGGCGAAGGCGGTCTGGCCGCTCTTCACGATCAGTTTCTTGCTGTCGATCAACGGTTTGAGCACGGACATGGCACCGTTGAAGAAGAAGGTCGCGTTGTTGTCGTCCGGCGAACCGCCGAACAGTTCGACGTTGAACGGGCCGGGTCCGTCGCCGAGGCCCTTGACCAGCGAGTTGGCCTGTTCGACCCCGACCTTGAAGTTGTCGAAGGTGGCGTAGTAGTCGACGGCGGGCGAATTGCGGATCAGCCGGTCGTAGGCGATCACCGGGACCTTGCGGTCGGCGGCCTCCTGCAGCTGGGTCGTCAGCGCGGTGCCGTCGATCGAGGCGACGACCAGCAGCTTCGCGCCCTTGGTCAGCTGGTTCTCGATCTGGTTGACCTGGGTGGGGATGTCGTTCTCGGCGTATTGCAGGTCGACCTGGTAGCCGAGCTTTTCCAGCGCGGCCTTGATGTTGTCGCCGTCGTGGATCCAGCGTTCGGACGATTTGGTCGGCATCGTCACGCCGACCAGCGCCCCGGCAGCCCCGCCGGCCTGCTGGTCGACGGTTTTCGCGCTGGACCCGCAGGCGGCGGTGCCGAACGCGAGCACCGCGGCCCCGGCCGCCGCGGCGACGGTGCGGATTCCTCGAATGAACTTCATTGTTCGTTCTCCTTTTTCTCAGAAACCCTGGGCGAGCCGGTGGTAGGCCTGGTTCCAGCGGATGCGGTCGGCGAATTCCACGGCGGTGGTGTTCTCGTCGATGACCAGGAGTTCGACGTCGAGCATGCGGGCGAAATCCCGGATGGTCTCGGTGCCGACCGCCTGGGTGAGCACGGTGTGGTGCGGGCCGCCCGCGGTGATCCACGATTCCGCGGACGTGGTGAGCGACGGCGCGGGCTTCCACACCGCGTGCGCCACCGGCAGGTTGGGCAGCGGTTCGTCGGGCGGGACGACCTCGATCTCGTTGGCCACCAAGCGGAACCGGTCGCCGAGATCGGTCAGGCCCAGCACCGCGCCCCGGCCGGGCGCGGCGTCGAACACCAGTCGGACGGGGTCCTCGCGGCCGCCGATGCCGAGCGGGTGGATCTCGCACGACGGCGTGCCCGCGGCGATACTGGGACACACCTCGAGCATGTGCGCGCCGAGGATCTTGGGTTCGCCGGGTCCGAAGTGGTAGGTGTAATCCTCCATAAAGGACGTTCCGCGGTCCGAGCCGCGGCCCATCGCTTTCACCGTGGCCAGCAGTGCGGACGTCTTCCAGTCGCCCTCGCCGCCGAAGCCGTAGCCGTCGGCCATCAGCCGTTGCACCGCCAGCCCCGGCAACTGGCGAAGTCCGCCGAGATCCTCGAAGTTCGTGGTGAACGCGCCGAATCCGCCGTCGGTGAGGAACGAGCGCAGGCCGATCTCGATCTGCGCTGCGTACCTCAGAGGTTCGTGCCGTTCCCCGCCGCGGTCCAGTTCGGGCGCTAGGCGGTACTCGTCGGCATACTGGGCGACCAGAGTCTCGATGTCCACAGTGGACGCGGCGTCGACCCGCTCGGCGAGTTCGGTGACGCCGTAAGTGTTGACCGAGACGCCGAACCGCAGCTCGGCCTCGACCTTGTCGCCTTCGGTGACCGCGACGTCGCGCATGTTGTCGCCGAACCGGGCCAGTTTCAGAGTCCGCAGATGCGCCGCGCCGACCGCCGCCCGCATCCAGGCGTCGATGCGAGCGACCACCGTCGGATCGGCCGCGTGCCCGGCGACGGTTTTGCGCGGAATCCCGAGCCGGGTCTGGACGAACCCGAACTCCCGGTCGCCGTGCGCGGCCTGGTTGAGGTTCATGTAGTCCATGTCGAGACTGGCCCACGGCAGCGTCGAATCGAGCTGGGTGTGCAAGTGCAGCAACGGTTTGCGCAGCGCGTCCAGGCCGCTGATCCACATCTTCGCCGGGCTGAACGTGTGCATCCACGCCATCACGCCGACACAGGCGGGGTCGGCGTTGGCCTCTTGCAGCACTTGCCGGATCCCGGCGGACTCGGTCAGCACCGGCTTTCCGGCCAGCTCGCACGCCAGGCCGCCGGAATCGGACAGCAGCTGCCGGATCCGCAGCGACTGCCCGGCGACCTGCTCGAGGGTCTCCTCGCCGTAGAGCGCCTGGCTGCCGGTGAGGAACCACACCTGCGGCTTGGTCGCGGAGGTCATCTTTTCTCCTTGCTGGATCAGGGGTTTCAGCGCTGCCCGTAGACGTTCTGGTAGCGCGCGTGCAGCCGGTCGACGTCGCTTCCGGACAACGGGGCGGGCGTGCCGAGCTGGTGTGCGATGTGGACAGTGCGGGCCACGTCCTCGACCATCACGGCTGCCTTCACCGCGTCCCGCGCGGTCGCGCCGACGGTGAACGGGCCGTGGTTGCGCATCAAGACGGCGGGGGAGCGGGTGGCGCGCAGGGTTTCCACGAGGCCGCGGCCGATCGAGTCGTCGCCGATCAAGGCGAACGGGCCGACCGGGATCTCGCCGCCGAACTCGTCGGCGATCATCGTGAGCACGCACGGAATCGGCTCGCCGCGCGCGGCCCACGCGGTGGCGTAGGTCGAATGCGTGTGCACGACGCCGCCGACGTCGGGCAGGTGCCGGTAGACGTAGGCGTGCGCGGCGGTGTCGGACGACGGCGCGAGTTCGCCGTGCACGAGCGTGCCGTGCAGGTCGGTGACGACCATTGTGTCGGCGGTCAGGTCGTCGTAGGACACGCCGGACGGCTTGATCACCATCAGGTCCTCGCCGGGCACCCGCGCCGAGACGTTGCCCGCGGTCCAGACGACCAGCTCGTTGCGCGTCAGCTCGCTGTGCAACCGCGCGACGGATTCCCTCAGCTCCGCGATAGTCCCGCGCGCCTGTGCGGTCAGCGTCATCAGTTCTGTCCTTTCGCGACAGTGGCCAGTTCGCGGCGGCGCGCGGCGAGACGGTGCAACACGTCGTTGCCGCCGCGGCCGAAGTAGTCGTGCAGCGCGGTGTATTCCGCGTAGAGCTCGTCGTAGGCCGACACGTTCGCCAGCACCGGCTGGTACGCCATCCGCTGGACCGAGCCCATCGCCGCCGCGGCCGCGCGTACGTCGGGATAGGCACCGGCGGCGACGGCGGCGTGAATCGCCGAACCGAGCGCGGGTCCTTGTGCCGAGCCGATCAGCGAGAGCGGGAGGCCGGTGACGTCGGCGTAGATCTGCATCAGCAGCGTGTTTTTGGTCAGCCCGCCCGCGATGATCAGCTCGGTGACCGGAACCCCGGCGCCCTCGAAGGTCTCGATGATCTTGCGGGTGCCGAACGCGGTGGCCTCCAGCAGCGCCCGGTAGACGTGCTCGGGCCGGGTGCCCAAGGTTTGCCCGGCGAGCACCCCGGACAGCTCGTGGTCGACCAGGACCGACCGGTTTCCGCTGTGCCAGTCGAGCGCGACCAGGCCGTGCTCGCCGATCTCCTGCCGCGCCGCGAGCCGGGTCAGCACCTCGTGCACCGAAAGGCCTTCCGCCCGCGCAGTGTCCGAATAGGACTCCGGGACGCAGTGGTCGACGAACCAGCCGAAGATGTCGCCTACTCCGCTCTGGCCCGCTTCGTAGCCCCACAGATCGGGGACGATGCCGCCGTCGACGACTCCGCACATGCCCGGGACCTCGCGCAGGTCCGCGCCGTTCATCACGTGACAGGTCGACGTGCCCATGATCGCGACCATCTGGCCCGGCTCGACCGCCTGCGCGGCCGGCGCGGTGACGTGCGCGTCGACGTTGCCGACCGCGACCGCGATCCCGGCGGGCAGCCCGGTCCAGGCCGCGGCCCGCGCGCTGAGCTTTCCGGCGAGCGAGCCCAGCTGCCCGATCGGACAGTCGAGCTTCTCGTCCACAAAGGACTCGAACCCGGGTGCGAGGCTATTGAGGAAATCGCGCTCCGGGTAACGGCCGTCCTGGTAGATCCCCTTGTATCCGGCCGTGCAGGCATTGCGGACGTAGGTTCCGGTCAGCTGCCAGACGATCCAGTCCGCCGCCTCGACCCAATGCCGCGTGGCGCGGTAGACCTCGGGTGCTTCCTCGAACACCTGCAGTGCTTTGGCGAACTCCCATTCGGACGAGATCAGCCCGCCGTAGCGCGGCAGCCACGGCTCGCCGCGCTCGCGGGCCGCGGCGTTGATGCGATCGGCTTGCGGTTGGGCGGCGTGGTGCCGCCACAGCTTCACATACGCGTGCGGGTTTCCCGTGAACTCGGGCAGTTCGGACAGCGGAGTGCCGTCCTCGGTGGTCGGGATCATCGTGCAGGCGGTGAAATCCGTGCCGATCCCGATCACGTCCCGCGGATCGGCTCCCGCTTCGGCGAGAGCGGCGGGCACGGCGGTGCGCAGGACGTCGACGTAGTCCGACGGAACCTGCAGCGCCCAGCCCGGCGGCAGTTCCTCGGCGGTGGCGGGCAGCCGGTCGTCGACCACCCGATGCCGGTATTCGGTCACGGCGGTTCCCAGTTCGGCGCCGTCGCGCACCCGGACCACGACCGCGCGCCCGGAGAGAGTGCCGAAGTCGATGCCGACGACGAGGGAATCTGCTGGCACTGGAGGAATGTCCTTCCGGGTTCCGCGCCGCGCGACAGGGCGGTCGCTCGACTGTTAGCGCTAACATTTTGAAGGTGCCGCGCGTTCGGGGTGTGGCCGTACGGTGCTGCTACCGGGGTCCCGTGCTGTCCCGGACGATCAGATCGGGGGCGACGAGGTGGCGGATGCCGGGATCGCCGCCCTCCATGCGTTCGACGAGCAGCCGGAACGTCCGCCGCCCGACCTC
This sequence comes from Amycolatopsis sp. NPDC114484, assembly GCF_055633755.1. Lineage (NCBI taxonomy): Bacteria > Bacillati > Actinomycetota > Actinomycetes > Pseudonocardiales > Pseudonocardiaceae > Amycolatopsis > Amycolatopsis sp. NPDC114484. Next base: position 146,181 of record NZ_JBVKDQ010000015.1, read on the forward strand.
GATGAAATCCTGCCGGACGGTGGTGAGCGGCGGGCTGAAGTACGCCGCCTCGGGCACGTCGTCGAAACCGGCCACGCGCACCTGGCCCGGCACCGCGATGCCCGCCTCGGCGAACGCGCGCAACACGCCCAGCGCCATCTGGTCGTTCGCGACGAATACCGCGTCCGCCTGTGCTTCAGCGACCAGGCGACGTCCCGCGTCGTAGCCGGAACGAGGACTCCAGTCCCCGCACAACGGCGGCGGCACCCGCGCGCCGCGCCGTTCGAGCGCTTCCCGCCAGCCGCGTTCCCGCTCCAGCGATTCCAGCCAGTCCTCCGGTCCGGCGACGTGCCACACCGTCTCGTGCCCGAGCGACAGCAGATGCTCGGTCACCCGGCGGGCCCCGTCGTACTGGTCGACCGAAATCACCGGCACCGGAACCGATTCGCCGCCGCCGACCGCGACCAGCGGCACGTCGGCGGGCACCTGCCGCAACGCCTCCCCGGCCGCGACGTGCGGCGCGATCACCACGATCCCGCCGACCGCCTGCCGCCGCAGATTGTCCACCGCCTCCGCGAACGACGACCGCCGCGGACGGCTGACACTGGAGATCGTGACCCCGTAGCCCTCCTCACGGGCGGCGTGCTCGATCCCGTACAACGTGCTCGCCGGACCGTACAAATTGGACTCCAGCGCCACGACGCCGAGGATGCTCGACCGTCCGGTCGCCAGCGTCCTCGCCGCCGAGTTGGGCCGGTATCCGAGCTGGTCCACCGCGGCGAGCACCCGCGCCCGCGTCTCCGCGCGGACGGGTCCGGTGTCGTTGACGACCCGGGAGACCGTCATGTGCGAAACGCCTGCCATCGCCGCCACCTCGGCAAGCCCTGGCTGGCGTTTGGCTGAAGACCCGTCGGCGGGCATCCCGGACCTCCTTGGGTTCGCGGGCGTGAGCATGCAATGTTAGCGATAACAGCCGTCAGGTCAAGCCCCTCTGTTCGGCGAAGGACGTCGGGTTCCCGGAGCGCGGGCGCTTACGATGCGGTGGCCGTCGTCGAGCTGGTCTGTGAGGTCCGCGGAGACAGTCCCTCCGGGGGTATCCCCTGTTGCGAACAAATAGCAGTACCCGCTAATCCTGACGCTAAACCAGAATTGTGCGTGACGGTGAAGAATAGGTCCGACCCCGTAAGTTCTGGACAAAAACTCGCGTTTCGTTGTGCGCTGCCGCTCGCGCTGTGCCAGCTTCGTCGCATGACTGATATGCCTGCTTACCCCTCCTCGTCCTCCGGCCGGCCAGCCGAGTCCGCTGGGTCCCCGGATCGGCCCGGAACGATTACCGGTGCTTTCTGGGCATTTGTCGCCGCTACGCTGGTCGGGGTCGTCGGCGGGGTGTTGCTGTTCTTCTCGAGAGATTCGATCGCCGACGCCATGCACAGAGCGAACGGGCAGAACGGCACCCAGCTCACCGACGCACAGATCGACCAGGCGGTGACGTTCGGCGTAGTGATCGGTGCGGTGATCGCGCTCGTGGTTGCGTTGCTGCATCTGCTGTTCGCGTTCAAACTGCGTGCGGGCCGCAACTGGGCCCGGATCGTGCTGACGGTGCTGACGGCGCTGCAGGTCGTCTCGCTGCTGTTCGGGCAGGGCACCCTCATCGGTTACCTCAGCGCGGTGTGCGGCGTCGCCGGGGTCGTCCTGTCGTTCCTGCCCGAGTCGAGCCGGTATATCGCGGCGGCGAAAACTGTTTACTGACCGCTGTTTCTCTCGCGTCGATGCCCGGCGGAAGCAGGAAGAGCGCTGAGCACGTCCGAGTGCTGATCATCATCGGGACGGTGATCGGCGAGCTTCCGCCGGGCGCCCGGGGGCCGGTCCCGTGCGCTGTCGCTAACTTCGGAGTTCGCGCACGGAGCCGGACGACGCCGAGCGGATCGCGGTGCCGCACGCCGAAAGCTGGCGTCGGCACTGCCGGGGCGCTTTCGCGGACTGGTTCCTCGACGGCGACGTCGAGGCTGACCGCCGCTCGGTGTGGTTGGCGCGGCTCGCCGCACCGGCGAACAGCGAGACCGTCCTCGCCGACCGCGACGGACGGCTGGTGGGTTTCGTCCACGTGCTGTTCGACGACGAACCGGAGTGGGGCAGCTTGCTCGACAACCTGCACGTTGTCCACGATCAGCGTCGGACAGGCATCGGCGCCCGGCTTCTCGTCCGTGCCGCCCGGGCCGTTGTCGAGCGAACGGGAACGGCAGGTACCTGTGGGTGCTGCGGCAAAATACCGCCGCGCAACAGTTTTACCGTGCTTGTGGGGCGGACTGTGGGGAGACGGCGCCGGTGCCACCGCCCGGCGGAAATCCAGCCCGGCTCAACGGCGCTCCGGTAGAAGTGCGGATGGTCTGGCCGGACGTCACACAGCTGTGCCGCGGACGCTGACCGTGAAGCCGGGAAGGGCCTGCCGGGCGGAAAACGCTTGTCCTGAAAGCGGAAGACCCCGGAACTCGGCCGAAACGGACCGTCGACGCGGCAGTCGTCCGGCGGCGTCAGCGGCCGGGGCGGGCGCGGAGGCCCGCCCCGGCCGAAGACCGCCGGGTCAGCTGCCGGTCGTGGCGAGTTCTTCCGCCGCGGGCGTCGGGGCGGCGGGGCGGTTCGAGCGGGAGCGGCCGCCCAGCAGGGAGTAGGCACCTCCGACGAGGAGCCCGCCGCCGACGAGGTTGCCCAGTCCGACGAACAGCAGGTTGCGGCCGAACTCGCCGATCGTCGCACCGGGCACGCCGTCCAGCAGGCCGAGCGAGAAGGTCGTCATGTTGGCGACCACGTGCTCGAATCCGGAGCTGACGAACGCGAGCAGGCACCAGAAGATCAGCGCCAGTTTCGCGCCGTCCGACTTCGTGCGCGCGGCCATCCACACCGCGAGGCAGACCAGGAAGTTGCACAGCACTCCGCGGAAGAACAGCGCGCTCGCGGATTCCGCGGCCTTCGCCTTGACCAGGCTCGCGAGCAGAGCCGCGCCGGGCCCGGGATGCCCGGCGGCACCGCCGGCGGACAGCACTCCGCTTTCGTGCACGAGCCAGGCGAAGACGGCCGAACCGAGCAGGTTGCCGACGAACGACACCACGATCACCGCCGCCGCCGCGCCGATTCCGCGCCGCCGGACGAGGACGCCCTGCACCATGGTCATCATGTTTCCGGTGGACAGCTCCGCGCCGGCGAACACCACGGTGGTCAGCGCGATCCCGAACACCAGGCCCTGCACCGTTTTCGTCCACGGCGAACCCGCCGCGTTGAGGGGACCGGTCGCGGCGAGCAGCAGCACGACCGCCACGCCGATGAACGCCCCGGCGAGCATCGCGCTCACCAGGTAGCGGCCGGGACGGCGCAGCTCCTCGATTTTCCCGTCGGCGACGTCCGCCTGCAGGTCGAGGGCTTCGGGTACGGGAATCGGCATCGGGCGGGCCTTCCGGGCGAGGGGCGGGTGTCCCCGGCATTCGATCCCGCGGACTCTGCGTCCCGGTAGCGCGGTGATCAGCATCTGGTGTCCGAATGCGCACAGCCCGGGGCGGCCGCGGTGAATTGCCCCGTCCGGTGCTTAACCGGACAGGGCAGGCGTCCGCGAAGTGCCGCTCCGGACAGGGACGGCACCTCGTCGGAACTCAGCCGAAAACGAACCAGAAGAACGCCGCCGCAGCAGTCTTCGCGGAAGCGTCGGTCACCGTGACCCGGCAGGTTCACCGCTTTGCCGGTCCAGCTTTTCTGGTTGCCCGGGTTGGCCAGCGACATCGCCGCGGGCTGCCCGCCGGTGACGGTCAGCCGCGCAGGCGGAAACCCTGGCCTGCCCGGCGCTCGGGAATGCGATGCGCTGCTGGCGAATCCGACCTCGACCGCCCCGGCCGATCAGCAACGGCGGGAAGCTTTCCGGCAGCGGATCGTCGATTACAACGCCCAGCTCGCCGCGGTGTGCGCCGAGTTCACCCACTGCCAGTACGACGGAGGTGCGGGTTTCGCGGCCCGGTTCGATCCTGCTTAGGTGTCCACTGTGGATTATTTCCACCCGAGCGCGAAGGGGCAGGCCTTGATCGCCGACGTGGCCTGGAAAGCCCTGGGCTGCTGAGCGGAAGCGGTGCCGTTCGCGGAGAGCGGCACCGCTTCCGGCTCGTTTCAGCCGAGTTCCTGGGCGAGCCCGACGACGACGTTCTCCGGCCCCCGCACGTAGCAAAGCAGGTAGATGTTCTCGTACTGCACCACTTCGTCGACCAGTTCCGCTCCGTGGGCGCGCAGGCGGGCGAGGGTGTCCTCGAGGTCGTCGACCGCGAACATCATCCGGCGGAGGCCGAGCGTGTTCGCCGGGGCGTTCCACGGTTCCGGGGCGACCGCCTCGGGCTGGTGGAATTTCGCCAGTTCGACCCGGCCGGGGCCGTCGGGGACGCGCAGCATGGCGACGTCCTGGCGGACGTCTTTCATGCCGATCACCCGTTCCGCTCCCCGCCAGTCCAGCGGGCCCTTGCCTTCCAGTTCCAACCCCAGTTCGACGAAGAACGCGATGACCGCGTCGAGGTCCTCGACGACGATGAGGACGTTGTCCATCCGCTTGACTGCCATGCGGTCACCGTAGCCCTCCGGAAAACCTTAGTGGTGCTATTCTTAGGGCAAAGCTATTCACGGGGGTGCCGGATGCCGAAGCGGACCGAGCCGGACGAGGTCGACGAGATGCTCGCGCAGTGGCGCGCGGAGACGCCGGACGTCGACACTTCGCCGCTCGCGGTGTTCGGGCGGTTGCATCGTTCGTTCGACCGGTATCAGCGGCAGTTGACGCGCGTGTTCGCCCGGCACGGGATCACGGTCGCGGACTTCGGGATCCTCGCCGCGCTCCGGCGGGGCGGCGCGCCTTACCGGCGCACGGCGGGCGACCTCGCCGACACGAATCTTCTTACCACCGGCGGCATCACGCAGCGGGTCGACAAGCTGGTGCAGGCCGGGCTCGTCCGCCGCGAACGCGACGAGGACGACCGGCGGGTCGTGTTCATCGGCCTCACCGAACAAGGGCTCGCGGCCACGGACAAGGTCGTGCACGAGCATTTCCCCAACGAAAACCGCATGCTGGCCGGGCTGACCGCGACGGAACGCGCGCAGCTGGCGAAGCTGCTGGGGCGGTTGGAGCGGTCTCTGGACCAGGCCGAGTTCGGCGACTGAACGGGGCGCGCTGACCTCGTTCGCCGCGACCGTGCCGGGCGCCGGGGCCGCCGCGGGTGTTCGCACGAGCAAATAGCTCCGTGTCGTTTCGGCGGATCCGGGCTTAGGTTCGGGCAATGGCTAACGAACTGACCATTCCGCTCCTGCCCTGTCCGTCGATCGACGAGATCGCGCCGTTCTACGAGATGCTCGGCTTCGAGATCACCTCCCGGCAGGCGCGGCCGTACCAGCACCTCGCGGTGCGACGGGAAGACCTCAATCTGCACTTTTTCGGGATGGACGGCTACGACCCGGCGCAGTCGTACAGCACGTGCCTCGTCATCGTGGAGGACACCGGCGAGCTGTTCGAGGCCTTCGCGGCGGGGATGCGGTCCGTGCACGGAAAACTGCTCGTCTCCGGCATCCCGCGGATGACCCGGCCGCGGCTGCGCAACGACCGCTACACCGGGTTCACCGTCGTCGATCCGGGCGGCAACTGGATCCGGATCAACCAGGCCGCCAAGGAACCCGAGGCACGGACCAAACTCGCGAAGGCCATGGAGAACGCCGCGAGACAGGCGGACTCGCACGGCGACGAACGCCAAGGGCTGAAGATTCTGGAAGGCGCGTTGAAGCGGGCGACCGGCGACGAGCCGGAGCTTCCGGCGGCGCGGGAGTACCGCGACGAACTCGTCGAACGGATCAACGGGCTCTGAGCCGCGACGCCGGGCCGGGCGTTGACCTGCTGTCAATTCTCCTCGGTCCGGGGCGGAGCATTCTTCGGACGGCGTGGATAGCACGCGAGAATGAGCCGTTCCAGGTCGGCGGTGGGAATATTCCACTCGCGGCGGGCGTGCAGCGCGAGGCGAAAGACGGCTAGCCGCAGGAGGTTGAGGAGCACGAGCGCCGCGAGCAGGGGCCAGCAGTAAGCGGGCATCACGATTCCCCGAACTCGTCGGCGAGCCGAGCGGGGTCGGCCGGAAAAGCTGTCATGGGCTTACTGGACCGCGGCCGGATCCGAACGTGACGCGGTTTCGGGGAATTAATTCCCCGAAACCGCGTCATGATCCCCGCATCGGCTGGTCCTCCGGGCATCACGACCCCAGGAGGCTCGCGTGCCCGCCGACCAGAGTGACGCCGAATTGATCGCCGCCGTGCGTGCGGGGGAGGCCAGCGCGTACGGAACCCTTTACGAACGGCATCGCGAGGCGGCCGGGAACCTGGCCCGCCAGCTCGCCAAGTCCAAGGCCGAAGCCGACGATCTGACGTCCGAGGCGTTCGCGAGAGTCCTCGACGCCCTGCGCGCGGGCAAAGGACCCGATTCGGCGTTCCGCTCGTATTTGCTGACCGCGCTGCGGCACGTCGCCTACGACGTGACCCGCCAGCATCGCGGCATCCACCTCTCCGCGGACCTGTCCGAACCGCTCGGCAAGGACGCGGAGGCACTGGCCGTGCCGTTCACGGACACCGCAGTCGCCGGGCTTGAACGGACGCTGGCCGCGAAGGCGTTCGCGCGGTTGCCCGAACGCTGGCAGGCGGTGCTCTGGCACACCGAGATCGAACAACAAAGCCCGGCGGAGGTCGCGCCGCTGCTCGGGCTGACCCCCAACGGCGTCTCAGCGCTCGCTTACCGCGCTCGCGAGGGGCTCCGGCAAGCGTTCCTGCAGGTTCATCTGTCGGAGAACCAGACTGACGCCTGCCGGGAGACCGCCGAACGGCTCGGCGCGTGGACGCGTAAGGGACTGGCCAAACGGGAAGGCGCTCTGGTCGAGAGCCACCTGGACAAGTGCGACGGGTGTCGCATGCTCGCCGCGGAACTCGCGGACGTCAATGGCGGACTGCGCGCGGTCATCGCTCCGATCGTCCTGGGCGGGGCAGCCGTCGGCTACCTGGCGACCGTTGGCGCGGCAAAAGCCACGGCGGCCGCGAGCGCTGCGAGTGCGGTGGGGGGCGACCGCCGCCGGCACCGCCGCAAGCAAAGGAGCAGCTTCGCTCCCTCGTCAGTTCACCGGAGTCGCCGTGTCCAGTGCCGCCGTCATCGCGGCGGTCGCCGTCGCGCTGGCCGCAGGCGGTACGCAACAACTCCCGGCAGCCGCCCCGCCGATCCCCACCGCACGGCCCCAATCAGACGGCGCGTCCGACATCGGCGGCGGATTCGCCGAGGACGGAATCCGCATCCACGCAGCACCCAGTTCGACCAGCGCGACAAAGGGCCTCGCCTACCGCAATCACCCCGCGACCGTGCACTGCCTCGCGCCGAAAACCGGCCGCTACGCGTACTTCTCCTTGACCGACAACGCCACCGGAATCACCGGCTATGTCGCCGAGCCGTACGTAGCGCCGGACCGCAAAGTCCGAACGTGCTGACGGATCAGCCGCGAGCCCACGGGATCGGCTCGTCCGCCAGGCTCAGGCACAGGCTCTTCTGCCGCTGGTAGCTGCGGATCGCGGTGCGCCCCTTGTCCGTGCCGAGGCCGCTTTCCTTGGTGCCGCTGAACGGCGTCGAGATGCTGAACTGCTTGTACGTGTTGATCCACACCGTCCCCGCGTCCACGCGGCGCGCCAGGCGGAGCGCGCGGCGGTAGTCGGCGGTCCAGATGCCGCACGCCAGGCCGTAGACCGTCGAGTTCGCTTGGGCGACCAGGTCTTCCTCGTCGTCGTAGGGCAGCAGGACGCCGACCGGGCCGAAGATTTCCTCCTGGCACGTCTTCGCGTCCGGGGCGAGTCCGTCCAGCAGGGTGGGCAGGTAGTAAGCGCCGCGCGACAAGCGTTCGTCGTCGGGGATCTGGCCGCCGCAGCGGACCGCCGCGCCTTCTTCGCGGGCGCGGTCGACCATCGCGGCCACCTTGTCGCGGTGCGCGAAGGTCGCCAGCGGCCCGACCTGGGTGGCGGGATCGGTGCCCGGGCCCAGCCGCAGGGCAGTGGTCGCGGCGATCAGGCGGGACGCCCATTCGTCGTACTGCTCGCGCGGCAGGAAGATCCGCGATCCGGCGATGCAGCTCTGTCCGGTCGACGAGAAGATTCCATACAGGATTCCGGCGACAGTCTCCTCGACGTCGGCGTCCTCGCAGACGATCGTCGGGGATTTGCCGCCCAGTTCCATGGTGACCGGGATGATCCGCTCCGCGGCGATGCGGCCCAGCACCCGTCCGGTGGTGGTGCCGCCGGTGAAGGCGAGCTTGCCGACCAGCGGATGGCGGGAGAGGGCGTCGCCGACGACCGAGCCGGGGCCGGGCAGGACGGACAGCAGCGCGGGCGGGACGCCGGCGTCGTGGACGAGGCGGGCCAGCGCCAGCGAAACCAGGGGAGTGGCTTCGGCCGGTTTGAGCAGGACGGCGTTTCCGGCGGCCAGCGCGGGGGCGATTTTCTGGGCGTCGCTGGCGATCGGCGAGTTCCACGGCGTGATCGCGCCGACGACGCCGATCGGTTCGTGCACGCTCATCGTCAGGTGCGCGCCGCGGCTCGGCGGGAGTTCGCCTTCGAGGGTTTCGAGCGCGGCCGCGTAATAGCGGAACGTGCCGGCCGCGCTCGCGACCAGCGCGCGGGTTTCGCCGAGCGCCTTGCCGGTGTTGCGGGTTTGCAGCAGGGCGAGTTGCTCGGCGTGGGCCTCGATCGCGTCGGCGACCCGGGTGAGCAGGCGGGCGCGCTGGTGCGGCAGCAGGTCTCGCCACGCCGGATCCGCGGCGGCTTCGGCCCCCGCGCGGGCGGCGGCGTCGACCTGGGCGGAGTCGGCGGCGTGGATCGAGGCGACTGTCGAACCGTCGGCGGGATCCACGCACGCGGACGCGGGACCGCCGCCGCGCTGCCAGTCGCCGCCGACCGGGATTTCGTCGGGCGGGACAGGGAAGGGCTGCATGGCGGACGTCCTTTCGGCGCGGGTGAGGGGGTGCGACCGAGGAAACCTTAGACCTAAGATTTCGTCAAGACCCGCCCCGGCGCGCGAGCCGCCGGGGAGTCGCTGGAAAGAATTTTAGGCCTAAGGGGTTGTGCGGATCACAGCGCGCGGGGTACAACCCTTATCAGTAAGTCTCTTAGACCTAAGGCATTCGGCGGCGAGTCCGCCGAGGACCACCGGAGGAGTTGCCCCGCGATGACCACCACCGAAAACAAGCACCAGGAACTCGAGGAGCTCATCGACTCGTGCGTCGCCGCTCGCGAGACGCGGTACGAGGACTGGGACACCCTCGGTTTCCAGGCCGCCGCGAAGGGCGACGAGTTCCGCCGCGCGCAGATCCGCTACATCGGCTCCGGCGCGACCGGCAACCACGACGGCGACGCGCGCCAGCTGCCCTCGGAGCACTTCACCTTCTCCAACATGCGGCTGCCGGTCGGCGCGATCGGCCCGGAGCACACCCACCACGACGTGGAAGAGGCGTTCTTCGTCCTCGAAGGCACGCTGGAGGTGACCGTGCACGACGTCGAGGACGGCACCAAGACCGCCACCCGCGTGCTCGGCTACCGCGACCTGATCCGCGTGCCCGCCGGGGTGCCGCGCAGCCTGCGCAACGCCGGCGACACCGACGCGCTGTTCTGCGTCATCATCGGCGCGCAGAAGCCGCAGCTGCCGACCTACCCGCCCACCTCGCCGATGCACGGCGTCACTCGCTGAGAAGAGACCGCGATGCCGACGATGCTGCGGGTGCACCGGACGACGTGGCTGGCCGACCGGGTCACGCAGGTGGAACTGCGCGATCCGGAAGGGCAGCCGCTGCCCGGCTGGGAGCCGGGAGCGCACCTTTCCCTGCACCTGCCGAACGGGCTGGTGCGCGAGTACTCGCTCTGCGGCGACCCGGCCGACACCCGCGCGTGGACGGTCGCGGTGCTGCGGGAGGAATCCTCGCGCGGCGGCAGTGCGTGGGTGCACGAGCGGCTCACCGCGGGGAGCGTCCTCCCCGTCGAGGGTCCGCGCAACACCTTCGAACTGCACGACGCCCCGGAGCACCTGCTCATCGCCGGCGGCATCGGCGTCACCCCGATCCTCGCGATGGCCCGGAAACTCGCCGCCGGCTCCACACCGTGGTCCATGCTCTACTGTGGACGGTCGCGTGGCGGAATGGCTTTCCTGGACGAGCTTTCCGGGCTCGCCGGGGATCGGCTGGAAGTGCACGCCGACGACGAGCACGGCGGTCCGCCCGAGCTGGCCGCGAGGCTGGCCGGGCTCGCGCCGGGCACGGTCGTGCACTGCTGCGGTCCCGAACCGCTCATCCGCGCGGTCGAGGCGGCGTTGCCGGAAACGGCGACCTTGCGGGTCGAACGCTTCCGGGCCCCCGAGGCTCCGGCCGCCGCGCCGGGAACGGGATTCGACGTCGTGTGCGCCGGTTCCGGCACCCGGATTTCGGTGGCCGCCGACGAGTCCATTGTGGACGCTCTCGGCCGCACCGGGATTTCCGTGCCCACCTCGTGCCGCGAGGGCGTGTGCGGGACTTGTGAAACGAAGGTGCTCTCCGGCGAGCCGGACCACCGCGATTTCGTGCTCGACGACGACGAGAAGGCGAGTACCGGGACCATGATGCTGTGCGTGTCGCGGTGCCGGTCGGCCGAACTCGTTCTTGACCTCTAGGAGCCGGCCATGGCCGGACACACCCACCGGCAGCTCGCCGTGCTGCGCGCCGCCGCCGCGGGGCACGTGGAGATGACGTGCAGCCGCGAACCGCACCTCTACGTCGACGGGCTCGCCTGCTGCGACCCGACGCTCGGCCACCAGCTGGCAGGGCTGCTCGCCCCCGAACCGGCCGCGCCGCGCGGACCGGGGCTCCGGGTGCCCGCGGTGCTCACCGCCGCCGGGCAAGCCGCGCTCGCCCCTGCCGCCGCCTGAGGCCCGTGCGCGGCAATCCCGGTCAGCACCGCGATCACCGCGCACGAGGCCTGACCACCACGAATCGAAGGGAACGCCCGATGCCGCTGCAGCTGCGGCCTGTGCAGAGCCGCACCGCCCCGCCAACGAGCTACGAGAACGCGCTGGCCGACGAGCTGGAAGCCGTCTACGGCCGGGGCGTGCACGACCTGCCCGGCGTGGTCTCCGCGCTCAACGCGGGCGGTCTGCGCCCGGCGGATGGCGCCGACTGGACCGAAGCGACGTTCACCGCCGAACTGGCGCGGCTGGCGGGAGAGGCGTGATGGCGACCAAGACCGCCGAAGAGCTGCTGGCACTGGGCCTGCGCGACCGCTGGTACCCGCTGTGCCCGTCCACGACCGTCAAGCGCGGCGAGCTGACCCGCATCGAGCGGGCCGGGGAGCAGCTGCTGCTCTGGCGTGACTCCGCTGGCGTCGTGCACGTTCAGGAAGACCGCTGCCCGCACCGCGGCGCACGGCTTTCGCTCGGCGTGCACATGGGCGACCGGGTCGCCTGCAACTACCACGGCGTGCAGGTCGACGGCGAAGGTTTCGTCGTGTCGGTGCCCGGCAGCCCGGGGTGCGCGCTGGAGGGCCGTCGCGCGCTGCGGACGTTCCCCGCGCAGGAACACGCCGGTGCGGTGTTCGCCTGGTTCGGCCTGGACGAGAACGCCGAACCGACGCCGTTGCAGGTGCCAGACCCGATCGCGGGCGGCGAGTGGGACAACTTCCTCTGCTACGTCGAATGGGACGCGCCCTACGGCTACTCCCTGGACAACCTGCTCGACCCGATGCACGGCGCGTTCCTGCACCGCAACAGCCACACCATGTTCGGCGGCAAGCGCGAGGCCGTCTTCCAGATCCGCGCGATCGACGACGGGTTCGTCTTCGAGAAGACCGACCAGCGCGGCGTGAACTTCGACTGGGTCCAGCTCACCGACGCGGGCGCGCAGTGGGTCACGCTCGACATCCCGTACCCGGACACCGCCGGGCCGGGCGGCGCGTTCACCATCGTCGCCGCGCTGTGCGCGATCAACGAGACCCAGCACGCGGCCTTCTTTTGGCGCTGCCGCAAGGTTTCCGGCTGGGAACGCGACAGCTGGCGCGTCCTCTACCGCAACCGGCTCGAAGCCCGGCACTGGGCGGTGCTGGAGCAGGACCGCGAGATGGCCGAGGCGATGCCGCTCGACGCGTGGGACCGGGAAAACCTGTACCAGCACGACATCGCGCTCGTCCGGACGCGCCGGTTGCTGCGTTCGGAAGCCCGCCGCCAGGCCGCCGCGCTCGCCGCTCCCGCCGCCGCGCCGGCTCCGGCCGCGCCCGTGCCCGCCCCCACCCGCTGAAGTTCCAGGAGGCCCCAATGTCCGCCGAACCCATCGCGCGGCTCCGCGCCCTGCGCGCGGTGACGCTGCGCTCGACGCAGTGCGCCGATTCCGGCGAGTTCTATCGCGAAGTCTGGGGGCTGCAGCAGGTCGAAGCCGACCGCGGCGCAGTCTGGCTGCGCGGTTCCGGCGACGAGCACCACGTGCTCCAGCTCGAACAGGCCGAGCAGAACGCGCTGGGCAAGATCGCGTTCGCCGTCGCCACCCCGCGCGAGGTCGACGCGGCCGCCGCCCGGCTGGCCGCGCACGGTGTCGGCCTGGTCACCGAACCCGGCAAGCTCGACCAGGTCGGCGGCGGGTACGGCCTGCGCTTCGCCGACCCGGAAGGCCGTCTGGTGGAGTTGTCCGCCGAGGTCGACGCGGTCGTCCCAGGCGATCCCTGCGGACGCGCCGCGGTGCCGCGGAAACTGGCGCACGTCGTGCTCAACACGGTCGACATCGACGCGGCCTGCGAGTTCTACACGCGGGTGCTGGGCATGCGGATCTCCGACTGGTCCGAACACCAGATGGCGTTCCTGCGCTGCAACGCCGACCACCACGTGATCGCGTTCAACCAGGCCGAATTCGCGTCGGTGAACCACATCGCGTACGAGATGAACTCGATCGACCACTTCATGCGCGGCATCGGGCGGCTCAAGCACAACGGCGTCACGCCGCTGTGGGGCCCTGGCCGGCACGGCCCGGGCAGCAATACTTTCGGCTACTTCGCCGACCCGGCCGGGCTCGTCTGCGAGTACACCTCCGAGGTCGCGCAGGTCGAGGAAGACGCCTGGCTGTGCCGGGTCTGGCGGCGCACGCCGGAGCTGTCCGACCTGTGGGGAACTGCGGGGCCGCCGTCGAAGGACGTCCGCTCGCACATGCGCGGCGTGCCGGACCCCGGCTACTCGGCGTGGTGGCAGTCGTGAAGGTAGGAGTGCTGGGCGCGGGGTCGATCGGCTCGGTCGTCGCCGAGGCGCTGCGCGACGGGCAGGTGCCGGGCGCGGAGCTGGCCGGGGTCGTCGACCCGGCGCTCGCTCCGGCGGGACTGCCGATGCGCGCGTTGCCGGAGCTTCTGTCCACTTCGGACCTGGTGGTCGAGGCCGCCGGGCAGCGGGCGTTGACGGACGCTGGACCGCAGGTGCTGTCGGCGGGCTGCGATCTGCTGGTGGTTTCGGTCGGCGCGCTCGCGGCGGACGGGTTGCTGGAGAAGCTGCTCGCGGCCGGGCCGGGTGCGGTCCATTTGTCGACTGGCGCGATCGGCGGGCTCGACCTGCTGCGTTCGGCGGCGCTGCTCGGGTCGTTCGAGCGGGTGGTCATCGAGACGACGAAGAAGGCGTCTTCGCTGGTCCAGCCGTGGATGTCCACCGAAGAGGCGGAAGAGCTGCGGCAGGCGACCGCGCCGGTCGAGCTGCGGCGTGGGCCCGCGCGGGAGATCACTGCGGCGTTCCCGAAGTCGGCGAATGTGGCTGCGTCCGTGGCGTTGGCGGTGCGGGATTGGGACGTCGTGGAGGCGGCGGTGATCGCTGATCCGGCCGCGCCATTGACCTCCCACGTGATCACCGCGGTGGGCCCGGCGGGGGAGTACCGGTTCGAGATCCGGAACCGGCCGTCGCCGCAGACGCCCACGTCCAGCCAGGTCGTGCCTTTCGCGGTGCTCTCCGCACTGGAAGCCTTGGCGACGCCGCGGGCGGTGTTCCGGTGACCTCCATTGTGGACGGTGTGCAGGTGTGGACGGCCGGGGACGGCAGTCCGGTGCTGTTGCTGCACGGCATCGGCGGTTCGAGCGCGTCGTTCGACGCGCAGCTCGCCGGACTGGCGCCGAAACATCGCGTACTGGCTTGGGACGCACCCGGTTACGGCGGTTCCGCCGACCCGGCGCAGCCGCTGGGAATGGCTGGCTACGCGGCGCTGGTCGGCCGTTTGCTGACCTCGCTGGACGCGGTGCCCGCACATCTCGTAGGTGTGTCGTGGGGCGGGGTGATCGCGACCCGGGTCGCGCTGGAGTACCCGGAGGTGGTGCGGTCGCTGGTGCTGGCCGATTCGACGCGCGGCTCCGGCATCGACTCCGAGCGCGCCGCGCTGATGCGGGCCCGGCCGAGCGAGCTGAACCGGGTCGGTGCGGTGGAGTTCGCTCGCCGCCGGTCGCCGCGACTGCTCGCGCCTGGCGCGGATCCCGCGGTGGCGCAACGGGTCGAGGACATCATGGCGGGCATCCGGTTGCCCGGTTACACCTCCGCCGCGGAATCGATGGCCGAGACGGATCACGGCCCGCGGCTGTCCCGGATCTCGGTGCCGACGCTGGTGCTCGTCGGCGAGCACGACCAGGTCACCGGCGTCACCGAGGCGCGACGGCTGGCCGCGTCGATTCCGGGCGCGCGACTGGAAATACTTCCCGGCGGGCACGCGGCCAATCAGGAGTCCCCGCGCCGGTTCTCCACCGAGGTCCTGGCGTTTCTGTCCGAAGTGGACTCGGTGGTGACGCGATGAAGGACCGGCTGTATGTGGTCACCGGCGCAGGCCGCGGTCTGGGCTGGGCGATCGCCCGCGAGATCGGCCGGCAAGGCGGCCGGGTCGTGGTCGCCGAACGATCTCCGGATCGCGCGGCCGACGGTGTTGCCCGGTTGCGGGCGGAAGGCGTTGAGGCACACCGGATCGACACCGATGTAGCGGACCCGGAATCCGTCGCGGCTTTGGCGGACGCGGTCGCGAAACTCGGACCGTTGCACGGCTTGGTGAACAACGCGGCGATGGCGGACGGCGTGGGTGGCAAGCACTTCGCGGAGCTGGACGTCGAAGCGTGGGACACGTTGATGACCGTCAACGCTCGCGGCCCCTGGCTCGTCTCACGCGCGCTGTATCCGCAGCTCGCGAAGACCGGCGGACGCATCGTGAACCTCGCGTCCGACGCCGCGCTGTACGGCTCGCCGCGATTGGTCCAGTACGTGGCCTCCAAAGGCGCGGTGATCGCGATGACCCGCGCGATGGCTCGGGACGGCGGCCCGGACGGCGTGACCGTCAATGCGGTCGCGCCGGGGCTGACCGAGGTCGAAGCCACCGCAGGCATTCCGCAGGAGCGGCGCGAGCTGTACGCGATGAACCGCGCGCTGACCCGGCCGCAACAGCCGGAGGACGTGGTCGGTTCGGTGGCGTTCCTGCTGTCCGACGCGGCCTCCTACATCACCGGCCAGACCCTCGTGGTCGACGGCGGATTCGTCTGCAGCTGAAGGGAAAACCCGTGGATTTGGGATTGAAGGGCCGCGCGGTGCTCGTCACCGGGGCCAGCTCCGGCGTCGGGCTCGCGACCGCGGCTGCGCTGCTGGCCGAGGGCGCGCACGTCGCCGCCTGCGCCCGAGACGGCGTCCGGCTGGAGAAGGCCCTTGCCGATCTGCCTCGCGCCGAGGGTGCCCGGCTGCACACCGCGCCCTGCGACGTGCTGGACGAAGCGCAGGTGGAAACGTTCGTCGCCGACGCTGCCCGCGAGCTGGGCGGACTGGCCGGGGTCGTGAACAACGCGGGCCGGTCGCTGATGGCGCGGCTCGCCGAGACGACCGACGAGCAGTGGCGGGAAGAGTTGCAGCTCAAGATCTTCTCGGTGCTGCACGTCGTCCGGGCCGCGTTGCCGTGGCTGCGCGCGGCTTCGAATCCGGCCGTGGTCAACGTGAACGCGATCCTCGCCCGCCAGCCCGAACCCCGGTTGGCGGCGACGTCGGCGGCGAGGGCGGCGCTGCTCAATCTCTCCACGACTTTGGCGACCGAACTGGCCGAGGACGGCGTACGGGTCAACTCGGTCTGCCTCGGCCTGGTCGACACCGGGCAGTGGCGGCGCCGGTACGAGGCTTCCGGCAGCAAGCTGTCCTTTGTGGACTGGTCGGCCGAGCTGGCCGCCGACCGCGGAATCCCGCTGGGACGGCTCGGCACCGCGGAAGAGGTCGCTTTCCCCATCGTCACGCTGCTTTCGCCGCGTGCCTCCTACGTGACCGGCGCGACGATCGACGTCGGCGGCGGCATCGCTCGTTATGTCTAGAAGGGACGGACCCATGAATCACGGTCACGGAGGCGAACTCCTCGTTCGCCTGCTGTCCGAAGCCGGAGTGGACACCGCCTTCGGCGTGGTGAGTGTGCACAACCTGCCGCTGGTGGAAGCGGTTTCGCGGCGGCTGCGGTTCGTGCCGGTGCGGCACGAAGCAGCCGCGGTGAACGCCGCCGACGGGTACTCCCGGGCCAGCGGCGGCCTCGGCGTCGCGATCACCAGCACCGGAACCGGCGCGGGCAACGCGGCCGGCGCGCTGGTGGAGGCGCTCACGGCGGGCAGCCGCGTGCTGCACGTGACCGGCCAGATCGACTCCGAATTCCTCGGCAGCGGCCGCGGCGTCATCCACGAGACGCGCGACCAGATCGGCATGCTGACCGCGATTTCCAAGCACGCGGCCACCGTCACGTCGGTCGAGACGGCCGAGGACACCCTGCGCACGGCGATCCGGCACGCGCTGTCGGTGCCGAGCGGCCCGGCCAGCGTCGAGTGGCCGATCGACCTGCAGTACTCGCGGCACGAGTTCCGTCCTGGTACCGCAGAGCAGCCGAGTGAGATCCCAGCGCCGGATGCTGCTGTACTAGCCGAAGCCGCCGAATTGCTCGCTACTGCCCGCCGTCCGGTCTTCTGGCTCGGTGGGGGAGCCACCGGGGCGCGCGAAGAGGTGCGCGCGCTCGCGGAACGGCTCGGCGCGGCGGTGTTCACCAGCAACTCCGGCCGCGGCACGGTGCCGGAGAACCACGAACTGGTCGTCGGGAACTTCGCCGCGCACGAGTCGGCCGCGCAACTCCTCGCCGACGCCGACCTGCTCGTCTCCGTCGGCACGCACTTCCGCTCGAACGAAACCAAGCACTACCACCTCGCACTGCCCGAACGGCACCTGCAGATCGACGTCGACGCCGAAGCGCTGGGCCGCGTCTACCCGGCCACCGTCGGGGTGCGAGGCGACGCCGCGGTGGTGCTCGCGGCGCTGTCCACTGTGGAATCCAAGCCGGAAGCGGGCTGGCGCGAGCGCGTCGTCGAGACCCGGAAAGCCGTGCGGGACAACCTGAACGAGGCGATCGGCCCGTACGCGGAGATCTGCGCCGCGCTGCGCGACGGCCTGCCGGCCGAGTCCGTGATCGCCCGCGACGTGACCATCCCGTCCAGTCAGTGGGGCAACCGGCTGCTGGACATCCACGACCCGCGCACCAACGTGTTCCCGGTCGGCGGCGGCATCGGACAGGGCCTCGCCACCGGCATCGGGGCCGCGCTCGCGACGCCGGACGCGCCGACCGTGGTGATGGTCGGCGACGGCGGCCTCGCGGTGCACCTCGGCGAACTGTGCACGCTGGCGCAGGAACGGCCGTGGCTCGCGCTGGTCGTGTTCAACGACGGCGGATACGGCGTGCTGCGCAACATGCAGGACCACCACCGCGGCCAGCGCGCCGGCGTCGACCTGTACACGCCGGACTTCGCGCGCATGGCGCAATCGCTGGACCTGCCGCACGCGCTGGTGTCGAAGCCGGGCCAGTTCGCCGACGCGCTGGCGAAGGCGGTGGCCCAGCAGGGTCCGTTCGTGATCGAGGTGGACGTGACCGCCCTGCCCGCGACGCCGCGGCCGTTCGTGCCGCCGGTGCCGGTTCCGGAGAGCTGAGGGAGACAAGACGTGGGAGGCACCATCGAAGCTGCCGAAGTCCACCATCACGGGCACGGACCCGCGAACCGCCGCCGCCGGGTGGTGCGGACGTCCGCGCCGCTGCTGGTGCGGCATCCGCCCGGGCGCGTGCGCGGCGCGGTGCTCGTGCTGCACGGTGCCGCCGGGCTCGACGAACCCGTCGAAAACTGCTGCCGCACGCTCGCGAGATGCGGTTACGTCACTGTCGCGCCGCTGTTCTACTACGAGACCGGCGGCCACACCTTCGGTCCGGACAAAGCGGATGCCGCGTTCGCCGCGCTCGCCCTGTCCGACCTCGAAGCCGACCTGGCAGGTGCGCTCGACTACCTCGGCACCCGCCTGGGAATGCCGCGCCACCGCGTGGCCGTCGCCGGTTTCGGCTCCGCCGCCCACCTTGCCGAACTGGCCGGCGTGGACCTCGCCGCCGCTCTCGGACCCGAGCCGCCACCGTGGCCCGGTACGCCCGGATTCGACCCGCATGCGCCCGATCGGCTCGTGCTGCCCGCCGGACCGTCCGCCGCGGACGACCTGGTCCGGTTCCTGGACGCCCCGCTCCAAGTCCGTGAGGGGAACCCTGAGGGACTCTGATTCCCTCAGGGTTCCCCTCACGGACAGCAGGCACAGCGCCGCCCCGAGTTCCTGGCATCGCGCCTGAAACCTCTTACGATCGATTGCACGCTCCGGCTCCGAGGAGGGCCCATGAGTATCGCCGCCACCCCCGAGGTGACCCAGCGGGACATCGCCGCCCGGCTGGAACGGCTCCCGATGTCGCGATGGCAGGTCTCGATCCGCCTGATCATCGGCATCGTCACGTTCTTCGAGGCGTTCGACCAGCTGCTGATCGCCTACACCCTGCCGGTCATCGGCCGCGAATGGCACCTGACGACCGCGTCCAGCACCGCGACGCTGACCATCGGTTCGATCGGCATGCTGCTCGGCGCGCTGGCGTCCGGCTGGGCCGCCGACCGGATCGGCCGCGTCAAGGTGATCACGCTGTGCGTCGCCATCACCGCGTTGTGCAGCCTGGCGATGACGTTGTGCACCGCGTTGCTGCCGTTCCTGATCCTGCGGTTCGTGCAGGGTCTCGCGATCGGCGGCGAAGTGCCGACCGCGGCCGCGTACATCGCGGAGATCAGCCGGGCTCGCCGTCGCGGCCGCTTCGTGCTGATGTACGAGATCGTCTTCCCGGCCGGTCTCGCGGTCGGCGCGCTGGTCGCGGCGTGGGTCATCCCGCACTGGGGCTGGCGCCCGCTGTTCGCGCTGGCCGCCGTTCCCGGTCTCGCCGCGGTGCTGCTGCAGCTGCGGATCCCGGAGTCGCCGCGCTGGCTCGCCGCGCATGGGCACCCCGAAAAGGCCGAGCAGACGATGGCGTTGATCGAACGCCGGGTCGAGGAGTCCATCGGCCGTCCGTTGCCTCCTCCCGCAGTTACCAAGGCGCCGTCGGCACCGGTGCCCGCCAAGCGCGGTTCCTTCCGCGACCTGTTCGCCGGACGCTACCGGCGGCGCACGCTGATGGTGTGGACGATCTGGTTCGTCGGCTACCTCGCCAACTACGGCATCACCTCGTGGCTGCCGACGCTGTACAAGGGCTCGTTCCACCTCACCATCGGCCAGGCGCTCTGGTACAGCACGGCCACGTCGGTCGCCGGTCTCGTCGGCTGCCTGATCGCCGCGCTGGTCGTGGACAAGCTCGGCCGCCGAGTCGTGCTCGCCGCGGGCCTGGGCGGGACGACCGCGATGCTGGTCGTGCTGGGTGCGCTCGGCGCAGGGACTCCATTGCAGCTGCTGGTGTGGTCGTCGCTCGCGGCGATGTTCAACTTCGCGGTGAACGTCTGCCTGTACCTGTACACGCCGGAGCTGTACCCGACCCGCAGCCGCGCGCTGGGCGTCAGCCTCGGCGGCGTGATGAACCGGTTCGGCCTGATCCTCGGCCCGATCCTGGTCGGCGCGCTGTACGCCGGGGGCAGCGGGCTCGCCTCGGTGTTCCTGGTGCTCGGCGGGATCTGCTTCGTCGGCGCGCTCGTCGCGGGGTTCTTCGCCGAGGAGACCAAGGGCCGCACGCTGGAAGAGGTTTCGCCGTGACGGACGCGCTGCGCGTGGTCCTGCTCGGCACGGCGGCCGGGCCGTACCCGGCTCCGGGCCGGCAGGGCTGCGCGAACGCGGTGGTGGTCGGCGGACGCGTCTACCTGGTCGACGCGGGCTACGGGACGCTCGGCAAGTACGTCTCCGCCGGGCTGTCCCTGCGCGATCTGGCCGCGGTGTTCGTGACGCACCTGCATTCCGACCACGTCGCCGAGCTGTTCACGCTCTTCCTGCTCGGCTGGGGCCCGGCCAACCAGGGCGTCGTCGATCCGGTGCGGGTCTACGGCCCCGGCCCGGACCCGGCCGATCCCGGGCCGCCCGCCGCGGGCACCGAAGGGCTGGTGGCGGGCAACCTCACGGCGTTCGGGCAGGACGTCGCGGTGCGGCAGCGGACCAGCGACCGGCCGCGGCTGGCCGGACTGATCAACGCCACTGACATCTCAGCGGCGGCCGGTGCGGAAATCGTGGTGCACGAAGACGATCGGGTGCGCGTGACGGCTCGGGCCGTCCCGCATCCGCCGCTGCGGCTGGCGCTGGGCTACCGGTTCGAGACCGAGCACGGCGTGGTCGCCTTCTCCGGCGACACCGCGCGCAGCGACGCGGTCGGCGAACTGGCCGCGGGGGCCGATTTGCTGGTCCACGAGGCGATGGAGCCCGATTTCTACCGCAGCATCGGCTATTCGCCGAAACTGCTCGACTTCCTCGCCGCCTCGCACACCTCGCCGGCGGACGTCGGCCGGGTCGCCGCGGCGGCCGGGGCGCGCCGGGTCGCGCTGTCGCACCTCGGCCCCGCCGATCCGGCCCGCCTTGACGACGAGGGCTGGCTCCGGCGAGTCCGTCCGCACTATTCCGGCCCGGTCGTCGTGGGCCACGACCTGCTTGACCTCACTGTCTGAAGGAGCTTTCGCTGTGCCGGAAATCGCGATCGTCGGCGGCGGGATCGGCGGCCTGGCCGCCGCTGTCGCCCTGCGGAAGGCCGGGTTCTCGCCGGTCGTGCACGAACAGGCGGGCGGATTCGGCCGCGTCGGCGCGGACATCAACCTGACGCCCAACGCCGTCCGCGCCCTCGACGGCCTCGGTGTCGGAGACGAACTGCGCGAAACCGCGGCTCGGCCGAAGTACCGGATCAGCCGTACCTGGGACACCGGCGAGGAGACCTCGCGGCTGCCGATGGGCGACGAGGCCGAACGCCGTTACGGCTCGCCGCAGCTCACGATGCACCGTGCGGATCTGCTCGCCGCGCTGGAACGCGCGCTGCCCGCCGGGGCAGTCCACTTGGGACGCAAGCTGACCGGACTGTCCACAACGGACCGAGTCGAGCTTGACTTCAGCGGTACCAGTGCTTCCGCGGACGTGGTGCTCGGCGCCGACGGCATTCACTCCGCCGTCCGCACCGCGTTGTTCGGCGAGGAGCACCCGGAGTTCACCGGTGTCGTCGCGTACCGGGCGGTGCTGCCCGCGGGCGCGGTCGACGTGCCGAACCTGGACTCCTTCACCAAGTGGTGGGGCCCGGACCCGGACACGCAGCTGGTGACGTTCCCGCTCAACCGCGGCGCGGACGTCTTCGTCTTCGCCACGACCCGGCGGAGCCAATGGCGGCACGAATCCTGGACCACTCCGGGGGACGTCGCCGAACTGCGCGAGGCGTACCGCGGCTTCCACCCCGAGGCCCGCGCGCTGCTGGAGGCGTGCGATTCGGTGCTGCGATCGGCACTGTACGTCCGCGATCCGCTGCCGACCTGGTCGTCCGGCCCGGTGACGCTGCTGGGCGACGCGTGTCACCCGATGATGCCGTTCATGGCGCAAGGGGCGGGAATGGCCATTGAGGACAGTGTGGTGCTGTCGCGGGCGCTGGCGGCGTATCCGAACCCGGAGGTCGCGCTGAAGGCGTACCAGGCGGCCCGGCTGGACCGGACCCGCGAGGTGCAGCTGGCCTCGCGGGGCAACAGCTGGCTCAAGCAGAGCGGAACCAGCTCGGCCGCGGCGGACGCGATCTACGGGTACGACGCCTGGCACACCGCTGTGTGACCCAGGTCATAGTTCCGGGTTCGGGTGGCGTGTCTGATCGGGCCGGTTCCGTTCGACGCGTAGGTGAAACAGGCACTACCCCGAACCAGGAGCTGATCTCATGCGCACCCTCATCGCCACCGCGTTCGTTTCCCTCGACGGCGTCGTCGAAGCCCCCGGCGGCGAGGCCGGCTACCGGAACGCGGGCTGGACGTTCAAGGACATCGAATTCGACCCCGCCGCCTACGCGCTCAAGGGCGCCGAGCAGGAGGAGGCGACCGCGCTGCTGCTCGGCCGCGTCAGCTACGAGGCGTTCTCCCCGGTGTGGCCGGACATGACCGAGGAATTCCCGCACTACAAGGTGATGCCGAAATACGTCGTGTCGACCACGCTGCGCGACGAAGACCTGGTGACGAACTGGGGCGAGACGACCATCCTCCGTTCGATCGAGGACGTCGCCGCGCTGAAGGAGACCGAGGGCGGCCCGATCATCGTCAACGGCAGCGCGACGCTGGTCCGCGACCTCACCGACGCCGGACTGGTCGACCGGCTGAACCTGCTGGTCTTCCCGGTCCTGCTCGGCGCGGGGAAGCGGCTGTTCAGCGAAACCGACAAGGCCAAGCAGCCGCTGAAGCTGATCGAAAGCGAAAGCTACTCGAACGGGATTCAGAAGCAGGTTTTCGAGTTCGTCCGCTGAGCGCCCTATTCCGCGGGCGGTCGCTCGGCGGTCAGGTCACCGGGGTTTCCGCGGTGCCTTCGCCTAGCGCGCCCGCGGCGGACGCGCTGCGAACCGTGGCGGCGCGGGTGAACCAGCTGTCGAAGAGGTCGCGGTAATGCCCGGTGCGCGGCGACCGGTCGTCCGGGGACAACCGGTCGTAGAACTCGAAGGGCCGGATCCGGTCGCTTTCGGTCCATTGCAGGTAGGAGGCGAACACGGTGCCGTCGCCGAAGCGGAAGCCGTGCACGACAGGCACGCAACCGTAGGACTTCAGTTCGACGACGATCCCTCGCCGGCGCAGGTCCTCGGCCTCCTGCTCGAGGAACGACCGGATCCTCGCGGTGCTGCGCCGGGCCTCCGCGGCCCACTCCCCGGGAAGCTCGCCCGCCCGGTCGATGAAGTCCGGGTCGAGGCACAGCAGCGTGACGCGCCACCCGGTGGGCCGGTCGTGCGAGGTGAGCCAGGTGGCGAGCACCGGCCAGGTGGTGTTCAACGTCAAGCCGAGCACCTCGAGACGACGCTGCCGCCGTCCGGCCGCGGCGTTCTCCAGCGACGAGAGCACGTCGGTGAGCGAGTGCGTGACGGCGTCGCGCTCGACGCCGGCCAGCCGGGTCCGCAACCCCCGGACCTCGCGGCCCAGCTGGTAGACAGCGATGGTGGTGACTTCCAGCATCACGCCGATCAACGCGACGAGCCCGGACAGCTCGAGACGCCCGACGTAGCGCTCGAGCACCAGCCGGGTCGGTTCGATCGTGACGAGGATCAGGTACACCCCGGCGAGCAGCGCCACCGAGGTCGTGACGATCTCCCAGATCTGCCGGACCCGGATGGACACCCGCGGCCGGTCCCGCCGCTTCCGCTCACGGCGCACCCGCCCCGGACCGCCTCCGCCGCACTCGGCGTCCCCCTCCGCGTGCCCATCGTGCCGGGTGCGCGGGCGCGTCCCGCTAGGGCGGACCGGGTGCTCGCCCCGCTGCCGGAAACGCCCCCGCGCGGCAACGACTCCGCCTGGCTCGAGGCCGGTGACGCCGCGGTGACGCGAGCTGCCGACAATTCGCGGCCGACAAGGGGGAAGCTATGTTCACCCACCGGCACAAACCGCAGGCGTCCTCGAAGTCGGCCCAGCAGACCAGCGAATCATCCGGCGCGCACCAGGCGCCGCGGGATCCCGGCGAGCTGCTGGACAACGTTCCCCTCGCGGCCGGGAACAGCGAGTTCGCCCATGATTTCAGCCAGATCCGGGTGCATTCCGGACCGCAGGCCGCCCAGGCGCCGGGGGCGGCTCAGCAGGTGGCTCGGCACCGGCCTGACGACGAGCAACACGATCGCACTCGAAGCGACGACGGCGGCGTCGTGGAGGAGGCGCCCGAGGTGCCGACGGGTGGCGTCTCGGCGGATGACGGCTCGCTTCTCGCCGCTGAAACCGTCTCCGAGGACGACCGCGCTTCCGGGCCCGCTGCCGGGTTTCCGGGTTTCCTGGACGCTGGGCGGGCCGGCACCGTGGCGTGGGGTGAAGTGCCCGCCGGAGGGGGTCGCGCGCTCGCGTTCACCGCGGGCGGAATGACCGCGGTCATTCCCTGGGGCAGTGCGGGCAACGCGGGCGCGGCCGGCGATCAGGCCGCGGGAAGCATCCAAGCCCAGGTCCCGATCGTTTACGAGTCCAAGTCCAACGGCATCGCCAGCAACAGCGAGGCCTGGGTGAAGGACGGCACCGGGACAATGTCTGTCGTGCGCTCCTACCACGGGGTGAACGGGGGCAACCAAGGCAACGGGTGGTTCGTCACGCCGGGCGCGGCCGCCCGGATCAACGCCCACGAGGTCGTCCACGTGAACAGCAGCAAGGCGTTCCACGACGCGAACCTGAAGCCACTGCTCGACAAGATCCTGGCCAACACCAAGACCGGCGGCGGGCGGGCCACCGCTCACACGCGAAGCGGAGCCGTTTCGGCGATGCAGTCCACCCTCGGCACGCCGGCGAGCTGGACGAAGGCCGTCGCCGCCTTCGGCGCCCACGACATCGCGGCCAACAAGCCTGGCGGCTCGACGGACACCGCCGATGTCGCGACCGGCTGGATCATGGACTTCGGGCCAGGCACGGTCGGCGGGGCGAACTTCGCGCACCGGGTCAAGCTGCCCGCCGAACCGATGCCGGTCTGACCATGCGCATCGAACTCGCCGCGCCGAGCAGCGCCGCCGCCGACGAGGAGGTCGTGCTGCGCGCGACGCTCTTCAACGACTCCTACGAACCGGTGCGGGTCTGGCGGAACCAGCTGGTGGGCCCGACCGCGGAAACCGGGCCCGGCGGTCTGGCCGTCCCGGCGGTGGAGGCGACTTACGGTCACGAAGAGGAAGCCCTCGTCCTGCAGCCGTTCACGTTCTACGGCCGGGAGCGCCGGGCTGGCGGTTTCGCGCCCGGCTCAGTGACGATCACCGCCTCTTACCGTTCGCAAGGCGAGGAGTTCCTGTCCGCCAGCACAGAAATCGTGGTGACCTAGCGGTTGTGCGCCCGGGCACGAGAAGTCGTCCCGTTCTTAGCCTCGGAGGCTGTGTCGAAGGATGTGCGTGCCTCTTCGAGGAGTTCTGTCTCGCCCAGGAGTCGCTCGCGGCGAGTGCTTTCTCCTCGACGGCACGGGCGAACCCGCAGCGGATTCGGCACCGTCCGCTCCGGCGCGCCCGCAGCACGCCGAATTCCTCTGCCCGGCAGAACCGCCGCCACGAGATCAGGGCCCGCCGCCGAGCGGTCCGCCGGCGAAACTAGTCACTGACAAGTCGGTGGCATACTCGATGCCATGGCCCGTCGTTACCATCACGGCGATCTGCGGCAGGCGGTGCTGACCGCGGCCGTCGAGGTGCTCGGCGACTCCGGTCCGGCCGCGGTCAACCTGCGCGACCTCGCCCGCCGGGTCGGGGTCTCGCACGCCGCCCCGGCGCATCACTTCGGCGACCGGTCCGGGCTGCTCACCGCGGTGGCCGCGCAGGGGTTCGACCTGCTCGCGGACACTCTCGAGGAGCTGCCGCCGTCGTCGGACCTGCTCGAGGCCGGCGTCGCGTACGTTTCGTTCGCGGTCGAGCACCGGGCGCACTTCGAGGTGATGTTCCGCCCGGAACTGCTCCGCGGCGACGATCCGGACCTGCGGGCCGCGCAGGAGCGCAGCAGCCAGGCGCTGGACTGGGCGATCGCCGGTTTCCGGGACGGAAGCGTCGATCCGGTGGTCGCCGGCGCGGCGGCCTGGTCGCTCGTGCACGGGTTCGCGACGCTGTGGCTGCAGCGGGCGCTGCCCGCGGACGTCGGCGACGACGTCGAGGCGGCTGCCCGCGCGGTGGCGGAATTGCTCGTCCGCGGCGCGAATCCGCCGCCGGGGTAACCCTCCCTGGCCGCCGGGCGTGTGTGCTTCGTCAACCCGGTGCGTCCGCGCGTCATCTGGGCAGGGTTCGCGGCCCGGTGCCATCCTGGGAGGCATGACCCACTACGCACTGACCCAGTCCGTGGCGATCGCGACCGATCTCGAGGCCAAGGGGTTTCTCGGCACGGTCGGCAAGATCGCCGCCGCCACCATCATCTTCTTCATCGCGATCGGCCTGATCGTCGGGCTGGTCCTGGGGTACTTCATCGGCCGTTCGGTCGGACGGCGCCAGGGCAGCGGCGGCTGATCGGGCTAACCCGGCTGTCCGGAACGGGACAGAACCGCGCGCGGCCCTTCACCGGCGCCCGCGCGAGTTCTTATCCTGGGCGGAAAATCGCCCAGGCGAGGGGACGAGTCCATGCGGACCGTGCTCGTAGTGCTGCTGGTGTTCGCCTCGTTGACCGTCCCGCGCGCGGCTGCCGCGGTTTGCGCGCTCTCGTGTGACACTCTCGATCCGTCGCGGGCCGCGCAGGAGAGCTTTCCCTTGCCGGACAAGGACATCAACGGCCGGGTGCTGCGGCTGCACGTCTCCGACCCCGACGGGATGGCGTGGGCCAGCATCGACAACGGCCGCCCCGGCGACGCGGTGTGGCTCGACCGGTCCTGGGACGGCGGGGCCACCTGGGACGGCCTGCTGGGCAAAGCGAGCATTCCGGACACCTGGACCGGCACCCGCACGCTCATGTACAACCTCACCGACCCGGTCGGCCACCGCCGCGGCCTGCTCCGCGCCTGCGGAGACGCGCAAGCGGTCGCGTGCACGGACTGGGTCTACCCGGCCGTCTGCGATGCCGCGTGCGACGGTTCCGCTCCCGGCGCCGGCGACAACCAGCCGGTCGCACCCGCGACGATCTTCGGCCGTTCTGTCCGGCTGCACTTCGACGACCGCGGAATGGCCTGGGCCGGCCTCGATTCCGGCGGCCCAGGCGACGAGATCTGGCTGGACCGGTCTTGGGACGCGGGCGCGACCTGGCCGGACGGTTCGTCGCTCGGCCGCACGAGCGTCCCCTCCGGTGCGACCGCGACACAGACCGCGACCTTCGCTGCCAGGGATCCACGCGGACGGATGAACGGCGGCGCCGTTCGGGCGTGCGGTCGCGAGGCCGCTCATCAGGAAGGCGCTTGCACCGCGTGGGCGCGTCCCGCTCAGTCGCGGGTCGCCGCGGGGGTCGACGCTTTGCTGTGGTCGCAGGACGTTTACCGCGCCTGGTGGCCGTCGAGCTGGTGGAACTCGGCGGTCGCGGTGACCGCACTGGCGAATTCCGGGGTTTCCGGCCTGGATCCGGTCCTGGCCCGGGTATTCGACGTGAACCGGTCGGCATTCCCCGCCGGGGCGCGCAGTTCCGACCCGATCGACGGCGACTTCATCAGCCGGGCGATCGACGACACCGCGTGGTGGGGACTGGCGTGGCTCGCGGCGTACGACCGTACGCACGATGCGCGCTATCTCGCCGAAGCCACGAAAATCGCCGATTACGTGCACGGCTTCTGGGACCCCGGCACCTGCGGCGGGGGAGTGTGGTGGGATCGCGAACGGACGTACAAGAACGCCGTCACCAGCGGCCTCTACCTTCGCCTCGCTGCCGCCTTGCATCGTCGTCTCGACGGGGACACCGAATGGCTGGCCCGCGCCCGCGAGGCGGGGGACTGGTACCTGCGGAGCGGTCTGATCAACTCGTCCGGCCTGGTCAACGACGGTCTCACCTCGGGGTGTGCGAACAACGGCCAGACCGTCTGGACCTACAACCAGGGCCTGGCGATCGGCGGCTTCACCGAACTCTGGCGGGCGACCGGCGATCAGTCCTATGTGGATGCCGCCCGCCGGCTGGCGGACGCGGCGATGACCGGTCTCACGTCGGACGGTGTGCTGGCAGAATCGTGCGACACCGGCACGTGCGATGACAATCAGAAGCAGTTCAAGGGCATCTTCATGCGGTACTTCGGCGATCTCGCCGCTGCTGCCGGCGACCAGAAGTATCGGGATTTCGTGCGGCAGCAAGCGGATTCGGTGTGGCTGCGCGATCGTGACCCGCTGAACCGGATCGGCGAGCGGTGGGCTGGCGGCGCGTCGAACGTGGTGGATTGGCGGACTCAGGCTTCTGGGCTGGAGGCGTTGATCGCCGCCGCGCAGTAGCTTCCGTTGCGCCATACGCGCTGGATCGAGAGGGTGTCGCCGATGGTGACCGTCGGGTCGCCGGTCACCATGGTGAGGTCTGCGCGGAGACCAGGTTTGATCCGCCCGCGGTCGGTCAGTCCGAAGCGCTGAGCTGGGACGGAGGTCGCTGCGCGCAAGGCTTCCGTGGGAGTGAAGCCAGCTTGTGTCAGGAGACTCAGTTCGGCGTGCAGGCTGGCACCGTGGGCCATTCCCGGCGCGCCGAGATGCGCTGCGTCCGTGCCCGCGAGGATGTCGACCCCGGCTTCCTTGAGTGCGGCGAGGGTTTCCAGCGCGTAATCGAAGTGCTTGCGGTGGCTGGTGGCCATCGTGCCGGACAGGTTTTCTCGCCACTCCGGCGTCAGCTTGGGATAGACGCGCCGGTCCTCCGCGAGCTGGCGGCCGACCGGCTCGCCCGTGATCGACGCGAGCACTGTCAAGGTCGGTATCACGAAGGTATTGGCAGCAGCGATCTTCTCGATCAATTGCGCGGTGTGCGGCCGATCGGCGAAGAGATGAGTGAGCCCGTCGACTCCCGCGCCGACGACTTGCTCCACTGTCTCGACGGTCATCGCGTGCGCTAACACCATTTTCCCGCGCTGGTGGCTTTCGCGGACCGTCGCCTCGACCAGTTCGGGAGCGAGGCGGGGCAGGGTGTCGCTCCCGAACAGGCGGCCGTCCTCCACCAGAACTTTGAGATAGTCGGCCCCCTCGGCGATCCTGGCCTCGACAAACGCCGCGACTTCCGCTGGCCGGGTCGCAGTCGGCCACGTCGGGTCGCCTTCGCCCTTCCGCAGCTGATGCGGGTGGCCGCCCGCCGGGGTGAGCCCGATGGAAGGAGAACGCACGTCGGCGAGATCGTTCGAGGTTTTCGTCCGGTGGCGTAACGGAATCATCTGCTCCGGCATGGAGAGCATGTCGAATTCGGTGGTGACCCCGAACGTCAGCGCCTGCCGGAGCGACTGCGCGTCGGTGTGGGTGTGCGCGTCGATGAGGCCGGGCAGCAGGGTGGCCCCGGTGCCGTCGATCGTCTCGACTTCGTCGGGACGATCGCCTCCGACGCTGGCGATCTTTCCGTCAGCGACCTCGACGTCCACGATCCCGAGCGAGTCCTCGCCGTCGAAGACGCGTGCGCCAGTGATGACGTAGTGGTTCACGGAAAGCTCCCGGAGGGTCGGGCGGCGGTGGTTCTGGAACCGTAAGTTGTGCTGATTTCGGTGCCAAGAAGGCACTTTTCCGGTAGCTGGTGAGGTCGGGGTAACCGGGCTGCTTCCGGTCCGGTGGGTTCGGCCCGGCTTCCCAAGGCGGATTCTCCGCTTTGGGAAGCCCGGTGCTGCCCGGGCGCATGGAAGACCCGGACGTCCCGCCGGAACGCCCGGGCCGGTCAGGGGCCAGTCAACGGCCGGTCAGGAGGGAGTGTTCCATTTCTGGTCAGCGGATCCCGTGCAGTCGCGCAGCGCGAGGCGGGTGCCTTCGGCCGTCGCGCCGTCCTTGGTGCCGAGGCAGCGGCCCGAAGCGGGGTTCAGGACGCTGCCGTCGCCGCGGATCTGCCAGTTCTGCGCGGGGGAACCGTCGCAATCCCACAGTTCGGCGAGGTCGCCGGAGGTGCGCAGGCACTTGTCCAGCGAGCGGAGCGTCCCGTCGCGGACCGTCCATTGCTGGGCGCTCGTGTAGTCGCATCCCCACAATTGCACCGCGGTCCCGTTGTCCCGCCCGGAAAACGCGACGTCCACGCATCGGTTTTCCACGCCGGTGACGGTGCCGACCGCGTAGGGGCGGTCGCCGCGGATGAGGAATTCGCTGTCGGCGACATTCCAATGCGCGGCAAGATAGGTTCCGCCCGGCGGCCGGGTGTTGAAGTAGTCGTCGCCGTTGCAGTCGATTTGGTTTTCCGGCGCGCCGGGGCATGATTTCACGAGATGGCCGGGCGGATTCGGCAATCCGCCGTCGTCGTAGCACATGATGTCTTCGTCGTCCCAGCAATGGCCGTTCCGCGACGCGTGCGGTGCGCTCGAGTTCACCGCGCCGAGGGTGTGCAGCAGTTCGTGCCCGCTGGCCTGCCAGGACCAGCACCCGGTGCCGACCGTCGCGTAATGCGGGCCGTTGTTGTACTGGTTGTCCGCGCCGGGCCGGTCGTCCCCGCCGCTGCCGAACGCCAGCCCGCAGCCGTCCTTGTCGTACCAGACCAGGTACTTCCGGTCGGCGCGCTGATAACCTTGCTCCGCGATGGCCCCCGCGATCGCCTGCGGATCGGTCATCCTGGCCGGATCGATCGCGACGTCGTCGATCGTGGCGCGGCAGCTCGCGTCGGTCACGAACCGCACGTGCCGGATCTCGCCGCCGAGCCTCAGCCCGGCCTCGACGAAATCGTCGTCGATCTGGTCGGCGAAAGTGCGGAACTGCTCCGCCAATTGGTCATGCCGGTCCGGCTGGTTGGTCGCGTGCACATAGACCGCCTGGACGCGTTTCCCGCCCTGACCGTCCCCGTCGCACGGCGTGGAATGGGGCGCGGGGGACGCGGACGCCGGCGCGGAAAGCGACAACGCCCCGGCCAGCAGAGCGGCCGCGATCGCCGCCGCACGGGTTCTCTTTCTCACAGGGTTCCGCCTTTCTTCGGAAAATCCACTGCTCGGAAAGTCCACTGTGGAATGCCGGATGACCGCGGAGGAAGTGCGCTCTCGAAGGCGATTCCGCTGCCCGGCGTGGTTGCCAGCGTAAAGACGGTGAGTGATTCGTCAACCGGACCGAGGCCGCTTGACCGGTTTTCTGTCTCGCCGGGGCACCGGACGCGGTGCGGGCGGGCATTCCGGGGGTGCGCGCGGGAAACTTGGGCGCTGTGTGCGGGGATTTTCGCTTGGACGGCCGCACCGGATTTCGGTCGCGTGGGCGAGGCGGCGCGCGTGACGATTCCGGACTTCGGACACTCGGCGGCGGGTTCTTCGCGTTAGGGCGGCGGAACTCCGGCGGGGTCCGGGAGTTCGTGGACCGGCCACCCCTGCCGACCAGTTGCCCCCGCCTGCCTCGCTCGGCTCGGGTGCCCTCGTCCGCCCCTCGGCGGCCAGCCGCCCCTGCACCTCCCTCGCTCGGCCCGGGAGTCCCCAGCCGCCCCTGCCGACACGCCGCCCCGCCTGCCTCGCTCGTCCCGCGAGCCCGCCCACCCGACCAACCAGCCCGCCCCCACCCCCCACCACAACCGCTCAACCTCGGCAAACACCCCTTGCCCGCCTGCCATGCGTGATGTATACATCTTGTCCATGAGCAGTGTACGACAGGCTGGGCGGGCCGGATCCGCGCAGGACGTCACCTATCGGTTCCTCAAGCAGCGCATCGCCGAGCTCCCGCGCGACGGCGGCACCTTCCTCACCGAATCGGAGGTCGCCGAGGCGGCCGGGACGTCCCGTACGCCGGTGCGGGAGGCTCTGTTGCGGCTCGAGGCCGAAGGGTTTCTCGAGATCGTGCCGAAGAAGGGCGCGTTCGTGCCGCCGATCTCCGACGCGGAGGTGCGGGCGGTGATGGAGGCGCGCGAGCTGGTCGAGGACTGGTGCGTCCGCAAGCTCGCCGAGCGCGTCGACGAGGTCTTCCTCTCCGAGCTGGACGGCATTCTCGCGAAGCAGCGCGAAGTGGTCGGCGAACCGGTGCGGTTCATCGAGTTCGACCGGGCGTTCCATCGGGCGATCGTGCGGCGGGCGGGGAATCCAGTGCTGGCCGAGTTCTACGAATCGTTGCGGGACCGGCAGGTCCGGATGGGGCTGCGCGCGGTGGCGGGCAGCGAAACCCGGGCGGAAACGGTGCTGGCCGAGCACGCGGCGATCGTCGAAGCGTTGCGGGGCGGCGAGCCGGAGGCGGCTGGGGAAGCTCTGGCGAAACACTTGTCCAGCACGATGACGGCGTTGCGGGTGGGGGAGCGGCTGTGAAGGTCGCGCTGGTGCAGCTGGCCAGCCCGCCGGACGAGACGGCCGCGGACCGCCGGGTGCGGGCCGGGCGGCTGGTGGAGTCGGCGCGCGGGGCCGAGCTTGTCGTGTTGCCGGAGTTGTGGGCTGCCGGGTATTTCTCGTTCGACGCGTATCCGGACGAGGCGGAAACCCTCGACGGGCCGACGGTGGCGGCGGGGCGCGAGTGGGCGCGCGCCCTGGGTGCGTATGTGCATCTCGGCAGCTTGGTGGAGAGGGACGCGGCCGGGCGGTTGTTCAATACCGCGGTGTTGCTCGCGCCGGACGGCACGATCGCGCATACCTATCGCAAGGTGCACGTCTTCGGATACGCCTCGCGCGAGGCGGAACTGCTCACGCCGGGGGACACGCTCAGCGTCGCGGAAACGGAACTCGGGCCGATCGGGGCGACGACCTGTTACGACCTGAGGTTTCCCGAGTTGTGGCGCGGACTGGTGGACCGCGGCGCGAAGACGGTCGTGGTCCCGGCCGCGTGGCCGGCGGCGCGGCGCGAGCATTGGCGGATGTTCACCTCGTGCCGCGCGGTGGAAGAGCAGGTCGTGGTGATCGCGGTGAACGCGGCGGGCACGCAGCACGGCGGCGTCGAATTGGCCGGTACCAGCCGGATCGTCGATCCTTGGGGCGCCGTGCTGGCGGAGGCGGGCACTGGCGAGGAAGTGCTGCGCTGCGAAATCGATCAATCCATTGTGGACACAGTGCGGGCAGAGTTCCCGGTGCTGGCCGATCGGCGGTGGCCGGTGTCCACAGCAGACTTCACGGGAGCGGGAGTATGAACACGATTGCCCTGCACGTCGCGGGAACCGGGGAAGAACTGGCGTTCGCTCCGGAGCGGCTGGTGGTGGCCGGGTACACCGGGAGCGACGCGGCCGCGGTCGAGGAGCACATCGCCGAACTGGCGGCGATCGGCGTGCCGCGGCCGGAATCGGTGCCCGCGTTCTATCGGCTGGACCCGGAGTTGCTGACGACGGAACCGGTGGTCGGGGTCAGCGCGCCGGGGACGTCCGGCGAGGTCGAGCCGGTGCTGATCCGGCATCAGGGAAGGTATTTCCTCGGGGTCGGGTCCGATCACACCGACCGCGACCTGGAGCGGGACGGGGTCGCACTGTCCAAAGCGGCCTGTCCGAAGCCGCTCGGGGAGGTCGTCGCCGAGCTCGGTCCAGAAGTGTCCGTTCCGGACTGGGACCACGTGGTCGCGGACTCCAGTGTGGACGGATGCCCGTACCAGAAGGGGGAGCTGGCCGCGCTGCGGCACCCGGCGGAGCTGCTCGACCAGCTCGGTCCGGTCGAGGGCGATTTCGCGCTGTACTGCGGCACTTTGCCGTTGCTCGGCGGGGAATTCACCTACGGCGCGTACTGGCGCGTCCACCTGGAACTGCCCGGCGGCCCGACCCTGACCCACGCGTACGAAACGAAACAGAGGAGCGAGTGATGCGCAGCGGAGCCGACTACCTGGCCGCACTGAAAGGCCCCCGGCGGATCTACCTCGACGGCGCGCCGGTCGAGGACGTCGCCCACCACCCGGCGTTCGCGCCGATCGCGAAGACCATCGCGGAACTGTTCGACCTCGCGGCCGATCCGGAGTCCGGCATCTCTGTCACCGACCCGGCGACCGGGTCCACAGTGAACCGGCTGTTCACGCCGCCGCGCAGCCGGGAAGACCTGAAGGCGTACCGCGAAGCGGCGACCACCTGGGCGCGGCACACGCACGGCTGGGTCGGCCGCAGCCCGGACCACGTCGGCGCGTTCGTCGCGGCGTTTTCCGCGCACCCGGAGGCGTTTTCGCAAGGGGAGCGGGACTTTTCGGCCAACATCGCCGCGTACCACAAGCGAGTGCTGGAGGAGAATCTGTACGTCTCCTACGCGATCATTCCGCCGCAGGTTTCGCGGGCGACCACCGCACACGCCTGGGAAGGCGACCTGATCCAGGCTGGCGTCGCGGAGGAGCGCGAGGACGGCATCGTGATCCGCGGCGCGCAGATGCTCGCGACCGGCGGCGCGGTGGCCGACGAGATCTTTGTGTCCTGCATCAAACCGCTCGGCCCGGAGGACGCGGACTTCGCACTCGGCTTCGCGGTTCCCGTTGACGCAGAAGGGCTTAAGCTTTACTGCCGCCGTCCATATGCGCCGGCCGCCACGAGTGAATACGACTATCCGCTCACCTCGCGCTATGACGAAACCGATGCGCTGGTGGTCTTCGACGACGTCTTCATTCCGTGGGAGCGAGTGTTCGTCTACCGGGATGTCGCCGGATTGCGGCGACAGTTCTTCGACACCGGCGCGCACGTGTTCGGCAACTGGCAGGCGCAGATCCGGTTCATGGTGAAGACGCAGTTCATCGCCGGGCTCGCGCGCAAGGTCGCGGCGGTCAACGGAGTCGACAAGTTCCCTGGCGTGGTCGAGAAGCTCGGCGAGCTGGCGAGCCTCGCGTCCATTGTGGAATCTTCGGTGCTGGCCGCGGAATACACCGCGGAACCGGACGGCAACGGCATGTGGCGGCCGGGCTCCCGCGCGGTGTACGGCGCGATGGGGCTGCAGGCCGAGTTGTACCCGCGGCTGCTGGCGATCCTGCGCGACCTGGTCGGCGGCGGGGTGCTGCAGGTGCCCTCCAGCGTCGCGGACCTGACGAATCCGGAGACCCGCGCCGATATCGACAAATACATCCACAGCCCGTCCGCGCCCGCGGAGGAGCGGGTGAAGCTGTTCAAGCTCGCCTGGGACGTCGTCGGCAGCGAATTCGCCGGACGCCACCACCAATACGAGATGTTCTACGCCGGCGCGCCGTTCGTGGTGAAGGGCTACGCCTTCCGCAACTACGGCTTCGACGACGCGCTCGGCGACATCGACACCTTCCTGTCCAGCTACGACCTCGACGGAGCGATCACCCGATGACCAAGCCGGAGCACGAATTCTTCCCGGTGGCCGACGTCGCTTTCACGGTGTGCCCGGGCGGCGACCCGAAGATCACCGAGCGGATTCTCGCCAAGGACCCGGAAACCGGGGTGGCGACGCGGATCCTGCGCTACGAACCGGGGGCCGATTCGACGCCGATGGGCGTGCAGAAGCACGATTTCTGGGAGGAGGTCTACATTCTCGAGGGCTCGTTCACCGATCTCACACTCGGCCGGACGTTCACCGCGGGGATGTACGCCTGCCGTCCGCCGGGCATGCCGCACGGCCCGTGGCGGACCGACGAGGGGGTCGTCACGTTCGAGGTCCGCTACCCCGCCTGAACCCGCTCGTGGGCGCTCGCCGCGGCGAGCGCCCACGAGACCCTTCGCAAGGAGAACGCCATGATCACCACCTCGTCGACGGTCGACCCGATGACGATGCGCCGCACGATGGGGCGTTTCGCCACCGGCGTCGCGGTGGTCACCACCCGGGCGGCGGGGGTGCCGCACGGGATGACCGTCAACTCGCTGACGTCGGTTTCGCTCGACCCGCCGCTGCTGCTGGTGTGCCTGACGATCGGCGCGCGCAGCACCGAAGCGGTCATCGAGGCGGGCCGGTTCGCGGTCAACATCCTTTCCGCGCGCCAAGAACAGCTCGCGCTCCGCTTCGCCCGCCGCGGCGAGGACCACTTCGCCGGGCTGGAGGTGACCGAGGGCAGGCACCGCGTGCCGGTGATCCCGGACGCCTTCGCGCACCTCGAATGCGACGTCGAGCGGCATCTGGTCGCCGGCGACCACGTGGTCGTGTTCGGGCACGTGCGCAGCGTGTGCGAGCGCGACGGCGAACCGCTGGCGTTCCACGGGGGCCGGTTCGCGGACCTCGCCGACCGGGCCGACGAGCCCGTGCACTGGTTCTTCTGAAGCAGTTCCCAGAGGGGAACACGCCTCGGTGGCTGCGCCAACAGCCACCGAGGCTTCCGGTACCAGCACTTCATCCGCGTCACGGACCCTCCGACCACAGGAGCCGAAATGGCCGATACCTCTCGCGAACGTAACAGAAAACGCCCGCACACGCGGCTGGGGGTGGTGGCGGCTTCGAGCCTCGCCGGCACCGCCGTCGAATGGTACGACTTCTTTCTGTACGGCACCGCGTCCACCTTGGTCTTCAACAAACTGTATTTCCCGTCGCACGACCCGTTGGTCGGCACGGTTCTAGCCTTTGCCACTTACGCGGTCGGCTTCCTCGCCCGGCCGCTGGGCGCGGTGGTGCTCGGCCACCTCGGCGACCGTAAGGGACGGCGGTCGACACTCATCGCCAGCCTGCTGTTGATGGGCGCGTCGACCTTCTTGATCGCTCTGCTGCCCACTTATGAAGCGGTCGGCGTTCTTGCGCCGTTGCTGCTCGTCGTTTGCCGCTTGGTGCAAGGGTTCGCGCTCGGCGGCGAGTGGGGCGGAGCGGTGCTGCTGGTGTCCGAGCACGGCGGCAGCGCTCGGCGGGCGTTCTGGTCTTCGTGGCCGAATGTCGGTCCGCCGCTGGGAAATCTGCTTGCCGCTGGGGTGCTGGCGGTGCTCGGCGGGGTGCTGCCGCCGGCGCAGTTCTTGTCGTGGGGCTGGCGGATCGCGTTCGGGTTGTCCGCGGTGCTGGTGCTGATCGGGTTGTGGCTGCGGCTTTATGTCGCGGAAACACCGTTGTTCAAGGACGCGCCGAAGCCCACGGGATTGCCTGCCGGAGTGGTGATCCGCAAACATTGGCGCAGTGTTCTTCTCGCCGCGGCGACGCGTTTCGGGGAGAATGCCGGGTTCTATCTGTTCTCGTTGTTCGTGATCACTTATGCCACGACTGTGCTCAAAATGGACAGTTCGGTCGGGTTGACCGCGGTGTTGATCGGGCAGGCGTGTGCGGTGGTGACAATCCCGCTGTTCGCCTTGCTGGCCGACCGGATCGGACGGCGACCGATCTACGTCGTGGCTTCGGTGGCGACGATCGTGTGGGCCTTCGTGTTCTTCGCCCTGGTCGACACGCGAAGCCCGGGGTTGATCATGGTCGCGGTGGCAGGCGGGTTGCTGATCTTCGCCGCGTACAGCTCGGTAATCGGCGCGTTCTTCGCGGAGCTTTTCCCGACCGAGGTGCGGTACTCCGGGGTTTCGCTGGCTTACAACCTGGCGTCGGTGCTGGCGGGCTCGCTCGCGCCGATCATCGCGATCGGGTTGTACGCGAAGTTCGGCACCGGGTATGCGATCGGGGTGTATCTGGCGGTGATGGGCTTGATTTCCTTGGTGGCTTCGTTGCTGGCCAAGGAAACGAAGTCGGTCGATCTTGGGTTGGTGGCCGGGAAAGCGAAGGAGGAGGTCCGGGCACCCGTTGACTGAACGCTGATCGGCCCTTCACAGCCTTTCCAGCCGATACCCGGAACCGTGGGCGACTAGGCGGCCGCCAGTGGGAGAGGCGAAATGGGTGCCCAGCACAAGAGTTCCCGAATCGGCTAGCCCGGCCAAGAGGCGGCGGCGGGTCTTCTCGGATTCCGCCGGATCGATGTCCACCGACGCGCCGATCTCCGGGTGCGCGAACTGCACCGGATGGTGCACCGCGTCCCCGGTGATCAGCGCGGTTTCGCCGGAGCTGGTCAGTTCGATCGAGACGTGCCCCGGGGTGTGGCCGGGCGTCGGCAGCAACCGCACGCCGGACACGATTTCCGTGCCCTCGGCGGGGACGTCGACCAGGTCCAGCAGTCCCGCGCGCTCCACCGGCAGCACGGAATCCCCGAACATCTGCCGCCGCGGTCCGTCCATCTCGTAGCCCGCCCAGAACTCCCGTTCGGCACGAGCCGTGACGTGCCGGGCGGAGGCGAACGTCGGCACCCATTCGCCGTCCTGCTCGCGGGTGTTCCAGCCGACGTGGTCGGTGTGCAGGTGGGTGAGCAGCACCAGGTCGACCTCCTCCGGCGCGAACCCGGCGGCGGTCAGCGCGTCCAGGTATCCGGTGTCGAGGTCGTGCCACGCCGGGTTGGCGCGGGTTTTCCCGTTGCCGACGCCGGTGTCGACGAGGATCTTCATCCCGTCCTTCTCGAACGCGAAACTGTGGCTGTGCAAGCGGATCACACCGCCGTCGGCGAAGTCCGGATGCAGCCAGTCCTCGCCGGAGACGACTTCGGCGGTCGCGCCGGGGAGCAGCCACGGCCCGGTCGCGGCACCGAATTCGATCTCGTCGACCCGATGGACGGTGACCTCGCCGACGGTCCAAGACATGAGCAGCTCCTCCTTAACGCAATATGTTTGCTTTAAGCGACAGTAGCCGCTACCGTCGCTTAAAGCAAATGCTTAGCTTTTAGGAGACATCGTGTCCGACCTGACCCCCGGCGAGGCAGCTCAGCTCGCCGCCCGAGCCGGATTGCCGCTGGACGCCGCCAGACATGCCACCGTCGCCGCCGTGGCCAACCACATCCACTCCGTGGTATCCGTCTTGCGCGACCTGGAGTTCGGCGACACCGAACCGGCTTCCACCTACCGCGCGGAGGACGGTCATGTCGCTCGCTGACCTCACCCTCGCCGAAGCCTCCGCCGCGATCCGGGACCGGAGCGTCTCGCCAGTCGAGCTGGTCGAGGACGTCCTGACCCGCGTCGACGAGGTAGAACCCCGCCTGCACGCCTACGTCACGGTGGACGCGGAGCGCGCCCGCGCCGAAGCCGCGGAACTCGGCCAGATCCGCGGCCGATTGCACGGCATCCCGATGGGCTTGAAGGACCTGATCGACGTAGCCGGAATCGCGACCACCGCCAGTTCCCGGGTCCGCGCCGGACATCGCGCCGAGAAAGACAGCACTGTCGCCGCCCAGCTCAAAGCGGCCGGAGCGGTCCTTCTCGGCAAAACCCACACGCACGAATTCGCTTACGGGCTCACGACTCCGCAGACGCACAACGCCCGCGACCCGTCCCGCGTGGCCGGAGGATCCAGCGGCGGTTCAGCAGTAGCCGTCGCCGCCGGTGCCGCGATGTTCGCCCTCGGCACCGACACCGGCGGCTCGATCCGGGTCCCCGCCGCGCTGAACGGAGTCGTCGGCCTCAAGCCGACCTACGGCGTCATTTCGCGGAACGGCGTGACGTCGCTGTCCTGGTCGCTGGACCACGTCGGCCCGAT
Source organism: Amycolatopsis sp. NPDC114484 (assembly GCF_055633755.1). Lineage (NCBI taxonomy): Bacteria > Bacillati > Actinomycetota > Actinomycetes > Pseudonocardiales > Pseudonocardiaceae > Amycolatopsis > Amycolatopsis sp. NPDC114484. The sequence continues at coordinate 185,533 of NZ_JBVKDQ010000015.1, forward strand.
CACCCGCACCGTCGAGGACGCCGCGCTGGTGCTGTCCGTCCTCATTGGACAATCGTTCCCGACCGGCGACGACCTGTGCGGGCTGCGCATCGGAGTACCCGGCAACTACTACTTCGACCACCTCGACCCGGCGGTGGAAGCCGCGGTCCGCGAAGCCATCGACCACCTCGCCGGGCTTGGCGCCGAGCTGGTCGACGTCGAAATCCCGATGACGCGCTACCTCCAGGCAACACACTGGGGCTTGATGGTCCCCGAAGCCACGGCGTACCACGAACGAAGCCTGCGCACCGTGCCCGACCAGTACGCCGCCGACGTCCGCGTCCTGCTCGAAGCCGGCGAGTTGATGAGCGCGGGGGACTACCTGCGCGCCCAACGCGCCCGCGCCCTGATGCGCGAGGAGTGGACGCGGCTGTTCGAAAAGATCGACGTCCTGGCCGCGCCGACAGTCCCGATGACCGCAGTCCCGGCCGGACAAGAGACGGTCACCTGGTCCGACGGCACCGTCGAAGCGGTCTCGGACGCGTACGTGCGACTGTCGGCCCCAGCGAACATCACCGGTGCACCAGCGTTGACCCTCCCGATCGGCGACGACCTCGACGGGATGCCGATCGGCCTGCAATTGATCGCCCGGCCGCACGGCGAGCCGGTGCTGCTGCGGACCGGCCAAGCCTTGGAACGGACGCGGCTTAAAGTGGCACGGTGAGCCAGAAGCGGATGGTGCGCCCGGGCGGGCGCAGTGCGCGAGTCCAGGAATCGGTGCACGCCGCCGTCCGCGACCTGATCGCCGAATCGGGCCGGGACGCGCTGACCGTGCCCCAGGTCGCGGCGCGCGCGGGCGTCACGCCGTCAACGATCTACCGGCGTTGGGGAGACCTGCAGGAACTCCTGTCCGACGTCGCGGTCGAGCGACTGCGCCCCGAGGCACCGCCGGAGGACCACGGTTCGCTGGCGGAGGACTTGGCGGCGTGGACCGAGCTGTTCCTGGACGAGATGGCCTCGCCTGCGGGCCGGGCCTACATCCGCGACGCGCTGCTCGGCGATCCGGACGGAAGCAACGCCGGGCAGTGCTCGGCTTATGCCGCTGACCAGGTGGAAGTCGTCCTGGCCAGGGCGGTGGCCCGAGGCGAGGCGGCACCGTCGGCGGAAACGGTGATGGACCGGGTGGTGGCGCCGATCATGTACCGGATCCTGTTCCGGCCGGACGGTCTAGACGCCGCTTACGCCCGCCGGTTGGCCGCCGAGGCTCTGGCTTAACCCGGCCGGCCCGCCAGCGCGACCACCGGCTCAGAACCAGTGCACGCAATGCGGCGCGCGATCCGACCGGAACAGCAGATCGGCCCGCCCGGCCGCGTCCTCGTGATGCGCCCGGACGTGACCCGCCCGGACCAGCACGCTCGGCGAAGTCCCGCCGAGATAGATGGATCCCAGATCGCTCACGTTCAGCGACAGGTCGGGCGCGAGGTCCGTCCGCACGCATTCGGCCTTCCCGTCCCGCACCGTCAGCTGGTACCGGTCGTGCTCTTCCAGGAACGGGTCGGTCACGTCGAGGACCAGCGAACCGTCGGTGAACCAGCCGCGCGCGGTCAGTGCGCGCGGGACGTCGAGGATCCGCACCCAGAGCCAGTCGTCGCCGGTCGGCTCGGCCGCGCGCAGATCCGCCAGCTGCCAGCGCAGCGGGTTCCCCGGCGGGAGGTGCCTGAACTTGATCTTCTTGACCAGGTCGTGCCCGAGCAGGAAGCGCGTGAGCGCGGTGAAGGCCGAGTCGTCGACCGCGATGACCTCGTCGACCGTCAGGGTGTCGCCGTCGACCAGGTAGCTCGCGTACCCGTTCGCGACGCCGTCCGCGTCCCGGTGCACGACCAGGTACCGCGGCTCCGGGCCGGTCGGCGGGTGTCCCGCGCCGAGTGACCACCAGCGGTGCGGTCGCGACAACGCACCGGGCTGCGTGCGGCGGTACCGGTCGTAGATCTCCTCCAGAAGCTCCCCGCAGTCGGCGCGCCGGAGCAGCTCGAGCGAGCCGGTCGCGACGCCAGGCCCGCGCGGTGCGGCGAAATCGGTGCGGTGCCGTTCGACGGTCAGCTGTTCGGTGTAGGTCGCCGGTCCGTAGCCGAACCGCCGGTAGATCACCGCTTCGCTGCAGAGCAGGACGGACAGGAACTCCCCGCGGGCGCGGACGTCGGCGAGCTGTTCCTGCATCATCGCGCGGAGCACGCCTTGCCGCCGGTGCGTCGGCAGCACGCCGACGGCGGTCACGCCAGCGGCGGGGACGACTACGTCGCCCGGCAGCGTGAGGTCGAAGGAGTACGCGCCGGTGGTGCCGACTGGCTTCCCGTCCGGGGCGAAGGCGACCAGGCTCCGTTCGCTCTCGAAAGCGCCCAGGACGCCGCTGCCCGCCATGTCCGGCCAATACCGGCCGAAGGCGGCCTGGACGGTGCGGAAGAAGAGGTCGTAGTCGTTGTTGTGCCGGATTTCCATTGCAGGAGGCCCCCAGGAGCTGACGGTGTCTCACCGTATCCCAGCCGCACTCCCGGGGGCAGGCAAGCGATTTACGCCTGAAGCGCTCCCGGCCGGGCGCGCACCTGGAACTTCTGCAGCAGCGCCGCGGCGACGCTCACCGCGATCACCGCCGGTTCCTTCCCGGTCAGCTCGGGGAGCCCGATCGGCGTCGTGATCCGGGACAGTGCCGCCTCGTCGTGGCCGAGGCCGGTGAGGCGCTTCCGGAACCGCGACCACTTCCCGGCGGACCCGATCAGCCCGATCGATCCGCAGGTACCGCTGCGCAGAGCCGCGTCGCACAGTGCGATGTCCTCGGCGTGGTCGTGCGTCATGATCAGCACGTGCGTGCCCGCGGGCAGCTCCGACAGCACAGTCTCCGGCAGCAGCGGAACGTGGTGGACGTGCACGCTGGCCACCGCGTCGTCGAGTACCGCCAGCCGTGCTGGGGCCAGCTGTTCGGGACGGCTGTCGATCAGGTGCAGCGAAACCTCGTGCCGGGCGAGCACCCGCGCCAGCTCCAGGCCGACGTGGCCGACCCCGAAGACCGCCACCGCCGGGCGCACCGGCAGCGGCTCGAACAACAGCGTCATCGTCCCTCCGCAGCATTGCACGCCGTGCTGGTAAGGAGCCTTGTCGGACAACGAAAGCGTCTGCAGCTCGGGCGCGGTCGCGTTGTCCCGCAACAGTTCCCGGGCCCGCTCGATCGCGACGGCCTCGGCGTTGCCGCCGCCGATCGTGCCGTGGCATTCCGCCGGGCCGACCACCATTTTCGCGCCGCCCTCGCGCGGGGTGTGCCCGCGCGAGGACGTCACGGTGACGAGTACACCCGGCAGCCCCGCGTCCCGCAGGTGCTGCACCGCGCTGATCCAATTCACGGCTGGCCCACCAGATCCGGTACCTGCGCCTCGACCACCGGCTCGGCGGTGACCGCGCGGTCGATCGCCCAGAACACGGCCTCCGGCGTCGCAGGGGAAGCCAGGTCGACGCTGTGGCCGGGCTCGCCGAACGCGGCGACCGCCTGCCGCAGCGCTTCCCGCACCGCGAAGGCCAGCATCAACGGCGGTTCGCCGACCGCCTTCGACCCGTAGACCGCGCCTTCTTCCGCGGCGTCGGTCAGCAGCGTGACGTTGAAGACCTCGGGCATCTCCGAAAAGCTCGGCAGCTTGTACGTGCTCGCCGCCTGGGTCGCGAGCCGCCCGCGAGACGGCCGGTCGGACTCGTCCCAGCGCAGGTCTTCCAGGGTCAGCCAGCCCATGCCCTGCACGAACCCGCCCTCGATCTGGCCGATGTCGATCAGCGGGGACAGGCTGTCGCCGACGTCGTGCACGATGTCGACCCGCCGCGTCCGGTACGCGCCGGTGAAGTCGTCCGCCTCGACCTCGGCCAGCGCCGCTCCGTAGGCGAAATACTTGAACGGCGTCCCGCTCATCGTCGCGGAATCCCAGCTCAGGCCCTCGGTCCGGTAGTACCCGGCGGCGGAGAGGTGCACCCGGTCGAAATAGGCCGCGTGCACGAGTTCGTCCCAGCCGAGCTCCTCGCCGGACGGCGTGCGCGCGGCACCGCGGACGATCCGGACTTCGCTTTCCGGCACGCCGAGCTTGCCCGCCGCGACGGTGAGAAGCCGGTCGCGGATCTGCTCGCAGGCGTTCTTGACCGCGCCGCCGTTGAGGTCCGCGCCCGAACTCGCCGCGGTGGCCGACGTGTTCGGCACCTTGTCCGTCCGGGTCGGGGCCAGCCGCACCTTCTCCGGCGGCACGCCCAGCGCGGTCGCGGCCACCTGCAGCATCTTCGTGTGCAGGCCCTGGCCCATTTCGGTGCCGCCGTGGTTGATCAGGACCGAGCCGTCCTTGTACACGTGCACCAGTGCGCCGGCCTGGTTGAACGCGGTGAGGTTGAACGAAATCCCGAACTTCACCGGCGTGATCGCGAGGCCGCGCTTGGAATGCGCGTGTTTCGCGTTGTACGCGGCGATCTCGGCCTGCCGTTTTGCGGCGTCCCCCGAGTCCAGCAGCTGCTGCCAGATCCGGTGGATGCGTTCGGGGTGCCGGACCGGCATCCCGTACGGCGTGTCCTGGCCTTCGGAGTAGAAGTTGCGCCGCCGCAGTTCGGTCGGGTCGATGCCGAGCAGCGGCGCGCAGCGGCCGAGGATGTCCTCGATCACCAGCATGCCCTGCGGGCCGCCGAAGCCGCGGAACGCGGTCTGCGAGGTCTTGTTCGTCTTCGCGATCCGTCCCATCGCGCGGACATGCGGGATCCAGTACGCGTTGTCGACGTGGCACAGCGCGCGGGCGAGCACCGGTTCGGACAGGTCGAGGCTCCAGCCGCCGTCGGCGGTCAGCACGACGTCCAGCGCCTGAAGCTTGCCGTCGGCGTCGAATCCGACGCTCCATTCGGCGTGGAAACCGTGCCGTTTGCCGGTCATCGTCATGTCCTGGGTGCGGGTCAGCCGCAGCCGCACCGGACGTCCGGTGAGCGTCGCGCCGAGCGCGGCGACCGCGGCGTATCCGTGCGGCTGCCATTCCTTGCCGCCGAATCCGCCGCCCATCCGCAGGCTTTGCACGGTGACCTCGTGGCTGTGCTTGCCCAGCACGTGCGCCACGATGTCCTGCGTTTCCGACGGATGCTGCGTGCTGCTCTGCACGAAAACCTGGTCGGACTCGTCCACGTGCGCCAGCGCGCACTGGGTTTCGAGGTAGAAGTGCTCCTGGCCGGCGAAGTCGAACTCGCCGCGGAAGACGTGCGCCGAACCGGCCATCGCCGGGTCGACGTCCCCGCGCGCCACGACTCGCGGCTCGCCCTGGAAACTGCCCGCGGCGATCGCCTCGCCGACCGTCACGAGCGACGGCAGCGCTTCGGTGTCCACCTCGACGGCCGCCGCGCCCAGCCGCGCCGCTTCCAGCGTCTCGCCGAGCACCCAGCACACCGCGTGGCCGAAGAACATCACCTCGGACGGGAACAGCGGTTCGTCGTGGTGCACCCCGGAATCGTTGACCCCCGGGACATCCGCGGCGGTGAGGACGCGGACCACGCCCGGCACGGCTTCGGCGGCTTCGGTGCGGATCGCGAGCACCTTGGCGTGCGCCTCGTTTACCTGTACGGGGTATGCGTGCAGGACGTCTTTCGTGCGAGCGACGAGGTCGTCGGTGTACAGCGCGGTGCCCCGGACGTGCGCCGCGGCGGCTTCGTGCGGCCGGGCGATCCCGATGGACGGGCTTTCCGGGCGGTCGGACAGTGCGCTCATGCCATCGCCTCCTTAACGAGTTTCACGCAGGTCGCTGGGGAGGCGACGGCATGAATAACATTGATTCGCTTGCAAGCTGCGCTCATGCTCGTGCCCCCTCCAAGGAGTCGGCGTGCAGTTTCAGCAGGCTGCGGCCCAAGGTCGCGGCGCGGTAGGCCGCACTCGCGCGGTGGTCGTCCATCGGCGTTCCTTCGCCGCGAAGGATTTCCGCGGCGGCGCGGACGGTTTCCTCGTTCCAGGACTGTCCGACGAGCGCGGCTTCGGTGTCTTTGGCGCGGATCGGCGTCGCGGCGACCCCGCCGAGACCGATCTGCGCGGTGCGCACGAGACCGTCTTCGATGTCCAGCGCGAACGCGACGGCGACGCTGGAAATGTCGTCGAATCGCCGCTTGGCGACCTTGTGGAACGCGGTGGTTCCGGCCAGCGGCAAGGGAATCCGCACGGATCGGATCAGCTCGTCGGCCCGTCGGACGCTCTGCCGGTAACCGGTGAAGTACTCGTCGAGCGGCACCTCGCGGTCTCCGTCCACAGAGGACAGGACAACGCTCGCGCCGAGAGCGAGCAGGACCGGGGCGGAGTCGCCGATCGGCGAGCCGGTGCCGAGATTTCCGCCGAGTGTCGCGGCGTTCCGGATCAGCCGGGACGCGAACTGCGGGATCAGCTGGCTCAGCAGCGGCACCCGGCCGTCGAGGCGGCGGTCCATTTCGGTCAGGCTCAGCCCGGCCCCGATCTCGATCACGTCCGCGCCGAGGTCCAGCGTCTGCAGTTCCGGCACGCGGTCGATGGCGACGACACAGTCCGCCCGGACGCCGCGGATGTTCACCTCGACGCCCCAGTCCGTCGACCCGGCCACGAAAGTCGCGTTTGGACGGTCGCGGCGCAGCCGCAGCGCTTCGGTCCAGCTGGCCGGCCGGAGATAATCCCGTCCCTCGTCATGCAGTTGCGTCGCAACGGGTTCCGGTGCACCGAGGCTTCGCCGCTGCGCCAGCGGATCCTCGGCCGGGGGAGCGCCGAGCGCGTGCGCGGCGTCGCGGATCGGCCGGTATCCGGTGCAGCGGCAGAGGTTTCCGCTCAGCGCGTGGATGTCGAAGCCGTTCGGCGCGTGGTCGTCGCCGGTCGCGTCGCGGTCGCTGCGGTAGTACTCGGCGGCCATGCTGCAGACGAACCCGGGAGTGCAGTAACCGCACTGGGATCCGCCGCGCACGGCCATTTCGTGCTGCACCGGGTGCAAGTCCTCAGTGGACCCGAGACCCTCGGCCGTCCACACCTCCTGCCCGTCCAGCGAACCGACCGGGGCGAGGCACGCGTTGATCGCGACCAGATCTGTCGGGGATTCGACGCCGGGGCGCGCGACCAGGATCGCGCACGCGCCGCATTCGCCTTCGGCGCAGCCCTCCTTGCAACCGGTCAGGCCCTGTCCGCGGAGCCAGTCCAGTGCCGTGGTGTGCACGGGAACGTCGCCGATCGCGGTGCGTTTCCCGTTGACGGTCACCTCGGGGTCGACCATCGGAATTCCTCTCGTCTTTTCTCGGCTGGGTCCACGGCCGCCGACGCGTCGCATCGGCGCGGGTCAGGGGACCGTGGGGAAGTTCGCGGCAACGGGACTCCGGCCCGTGCGCGAGCGCGTACCGAGCGGGAAGACCGCTCAGGGGCGCGTTGGCCAGCCGTGCGCGACGCGCCCCTTGTTCCAGGCGGACTGGCGCGTGCGCTGCCGGAGGTCGGCGAGCTGTCCGGAAGTCAGAAGCATCGCGCACCTCCTCGAGAGCGAACGGAACGGGCGGTGCGGGCACACCGCCGTTGACGAAGCGTAACGCCGGGCGCGGGCGCAGACAAGGGCCGCCGTCGCCCGAAAGGAGACCCAGGACACACTTCCAAATACCCCCAGGGGGTATAAAGTTCGTCGCGTCGCCAGCGAACGAAGGAGAAACCGATGAACGTCAACGGCACCGCACTTTCGACCGGCCAGGTCCAGCTCGGCGTGGTGCGCGCCCCCGCTCGGGCGGGGGAGGACGGCGAGCTTTCGTTCACCGTCGCCACCGCCGGCGGACAGCCGGTAACCGAATACGAGGAGGCGCACGGCAAGCAGTTGCACCTGATCGTGGTTCGCAACGACGGCGCGCATTTCCGGCACCGCCATCCGGTGCTCGACCCGGAAACCGGCGTCTGGGCGATCCCGTGGACTTGGGCGGCGGCAGGCACGTACCGCGTCTTCACCGACCTGACGCCGGCGGGCGGCGAGAGCGCCACGCTGTCGCGGACGGTCGAGGTCGCCGGTGACTATCAGCCGCAGGCCGCGGAACCGGTCGCCACGAGCGCGGTCGACGGCTATGAGGTAACCCTCGACGGCACGCTCAACGCTGGTGCCGGAACGATGCTGACCGCCCGGGTAACCCGCGACGGACAGCCGGTCACCGACCTGGAGCCGTATCTGGGCTCGTTCGGCCACCTGGTCGCACTGCGCCAGGGCGACCTCGCCTACCTGCACATCCACGCGCTCGACGACGGGAAGCCCGGACCGGAGATCCGCTTCCACGCCGAGGCTCCGACGACCGGCCGGTACCTGCTGTACCTGGACTTCCAGGCCGAGGGCGTCGTGCACACCGCGGCGTTCGTTCTCGACGCCGTCTGAGCGGCCGCCGCATGCCGTGCTGCCGTTCCCCTTGAAGAGAAAGCGAAAAACGATGACCACCGCACAAGAAACCCGGCCGAACACCCTCCGCTGGTGGGCGCTCGGACTGATCGCCCTGGCCCAGTTCATGGTGATCATGGATACCTCGATCATCGGCGTCGCGCTGCCGCGCATGCGCGACGCACTCGGATTCACGCCCAGCACGCTGTCCTGGGTCTTCAACGCCTACGTGATCGCCTTCGGCGGCCTGCTGCTGCTAGGCGGACGACTATCGGATTTATTCGGCGCCAGAAAGCTTTTCGCCGCCGGGTGGGCGATCCTCCTGGCCGGTTCGGTGCTCGCCGGTGCTGCCGGGAACGTGCCGATCGAACTCGCTGGCCGGATCGTGCAGGGCGCGGGAGCCGCGCTCATCGCCCCGTCCGCGCTGACGCTGCTGATGATGCTCTTCGGCAGCAGCCCGAAGGAGCTCACGAAAGCCCTTGCGCTGTATGGCGCGGCGGCTCCGGCAGGCGGTACCGCTGGAGTGTTCCTGGGCGGAGTGATCACCGAGTACGTGTCGTGGCCGTGGGTGTTCTATCTCAACGTGCCCATCGCCTTGCTCGCACTGTTCGCCACCCGCGCTGTACTGCCCGGGGGAGCGACCGGAACCCGTGGCACCGTTGATGCTTTCGGCGCGTTGACTGTCACGCTCGGCCTCGGAACGCTGGTGTACGGCATCGTCCGTGCGCCGGAAGCGGGCTGGGCGGCCGCGGAAACCTGGGTCGCGCTCGGCGCCGGTCTTGTGCTGCTGGCCGGTTTCGTGGTCCGGCAAGCGAAAGCCCGCACTCCGCTGATGCGGCTGTCGATCTTCCGAGCCCCGCGGCTCGGCGCGGCGAACCTGGCGCAGGTTTTCCTGGGCGCGGCGTGGATTCCGATGTGGTTCTTCCTGAACCTCTACCTGCAGCAGGTGCTCGGCTTCCGCGCTTTCCCGGCCGGTGCCGCGCTGCTGCCGATGACCGCGCTGATCATGCTGGGCATGATCGCCTTGGCCCCGAGGGTGATCGGCCGGTTCGGCCCGAAGCCGCCGATCGTCGCCGGACTGCTGTTGCTGGCGGCCGGGCTGGGCTGGCTCGCGCTGGTGCGCGCGGACGGCAGCTTCTGGGTGGACGTCCTGCCCGCGTCGCTCGTCGCGGCGCTGGGGATGTCGCTGGCGTTCATCCCGTCGCTCAGCACGGCGATTTCCGCGGCCCGGCCGGAAGAAGGCGGGCTCGCGTCGGGGATCGTGAACACCGGGTATCAGGTGGGTTCTGCGCTGGGACTGGCCGTGATGACCGCGCTGGCGGCCGCTTCGGGCGCGGGTGCGCTCGATGACACGGAGGCGTTGACGAACGGCTACTCGGTCGCTTTCGTCGGCTCGGCCGTGATCGCGCTCGCCGGCGCCATCCTCGCGGCTCTCACCTTCCGCCGCCGGTAAGTCCGTGAAGGGAACCCTGAGGGAATCTGATTCCCTCAGGGTTCCCCTCACGTCACGCCTTGGTCTCGGCGGGCTTCCAGATGCGGGCGTGCAGGCCGACGAACAACAGGACGAACGCGACAGTCAGCAGGATGTGCCCCAGTCCGGCGATCCCGGCGATCGCCGCGCCGGATTCCTTGCCCAGCACGGTGAGCGTGCCGTGCACGACCATCCCGCCGACCGTGACGAGCATTCCGGCGTGGTAGCTCCAGAAGAACGGCGCGAACGACCTCGTCGCCGACAGCGTGAACACCTTGTCCAGCACCAGCACGATCAGGAACACCAGCGTCCCGAGCGCGAGCAGGTGGGTGTGCACAATGGACAGCTGGGGTGTCGCCGGTGAAGTTCTTCGCCTTGGTCAGTTCGCGGTAGTACAACCCGGCGAGCAGGCCGAGGATCGTGTAGATCGCGGCGGCCCAGTAGATCTTCTTCGTCATCGGTTCTCCTCGGCGCCGGCCGTGGCCGGCTGGTGGATCCGTCCGTCGACGACCTCGTGCACCGAGTCGACCCCGTCGAGGTGGGAGCGGTCGTGGGTGACCAGTACGGTTGCCGTCGCCTGTTGGTGCGTGATCGTAGTGAGCAGATCGAGGACCGCCGCGCCGCGGTCGGAGTCGAGCGCGCTCGTCGGCTCGTCGACCAGCAGCACGGCGGGCTCGTTCATCAAGGCGCGCGCGATGTTCACCCGCTGCTGCTGTCCGCCCGAAAGCCGTCCCGGCCGGTGCGTCGCACGATCGGCGAGCCCGACCGCGTCGAGCAGCTCCCGCGCTCGTTTCGCCGCCTCGCCGCGCGGCGTTCCGCTCAGGTGCGCCATGACTTCCAGCTGTTCCATCGCGGTGAGCGACGCGAGCAGATTCGGTTGCTGGAAAACGATCCCGATCTTGGTGCGGCGCAGTTCCGCGAGCGCGGCCCGATCCAGGTCGGTGGTGTCGACGCCGCCGACGACCACGCGTCCGCGATCGGGCCGGATGAGCGTCGCGGCGACGGCCAGCAGGCTCGACTTGCCCGACCCGGACGGTCCGACCACCGCGGCGACACTCCCGGCGGGCACGTGGAGGTCCACCTGGTCGAGCGCGGTCAGGCGGGAATCTCCGTCGGGATAGGTGAGGGTGATGCCGGACAGGTGCAGGCTCATCAGTGCGCTCCGGAGGTGAGGGCGGTCAGCGGGTCGACGGAGGTGATGCGGCGGACCGCCAGCGCGGCGCCGAGCACGCCGAGGACCACCAGCACCGCGGCCGGGCCGAGCAAGGTGCCCGCGCTGAGCACGAACGGCACCGTTCCCGACGCGGCCGCTCCGAGCGCGGCGGCGAGTCCGGTGCCGAGCGCCGTCCCGCCGGCCAGCAGCACGACGGCTTGGCCGAGCGCGTCCCGGAGCAGGTACTTCGTGGTCGCGCCGAGCGCTTTCAGCACCGCGATGTCGCGGCTGCGCTGGATCGTCCACACGGTGAAGAACGCGCCGATCACCAGCGCGGAGATCACGAACAGGAAGCCGCGCATCAGCTGGAGCGAGCCGTTTTCGGCCGAGTAGGAGCCGATCGCGGACAACGCGTCGTCCTTCGTGACGGTGCGGGTGCCGAGGCGCGCGTCGGCCGCGGCGATGTCGGTGGAGTTGTCGGTGGTCACCGCGAGCACTGTCGCGTTTGGACCGTCGAAGTGCGTCCACACGACCGGGAGATGGCTGTACGACGCGTCTCCGGTGACGGCGGCCACGGTGACTTTGTGGCCTTGCAGGGTGAGCTGGTCGCCTTCGCTGGCCTTCAACGCGTCCGCCGCACCCGTGGACAGCACGGCCGTGCCCGGGCTCGAGTTTCGGACCCCGAACGCCGCCAGCGTCGCGGTGCGCTCGCCGACCGCCGCGCTGGCCGTGCTGATCGCGATCGGTTCCGCGCTGGTCACTCCCGGAACGCGGGCGTACTGCTCGGCCTGCTCTTGGGTCACTGTGGACTGTCCAAACGAGAGGGAGCCGCTGCCGGGTTCGGCGAAGACCAGGTGGTCGGCCTTCAACCCGGTGATCGCGGACGTGCTCTGCGCGGCCAGTCCCGCGGTCAGCCCGGACAGCAGTCCGACCAGCAACGTCATCAGCACGACGACGGTCCCCATCAACGCGAACCGCCCTTTGGCGAAGCGCAGATCCCGCCACGCGACGAACATGTGCGTACCTTCCTTTTCGGTTTCGCTGCCCAGCCTCGTCCGAGGCGCGGGCGCGGGCATCGCGCCGCGGTTGGCCTCCCGGGAATCGATGGACGCACTCGCCGCTCAACCTTTCGATTGATGCGGATTCCCGGCGGAGCACGGACAATTGACCGGAGGAGGCTTTTGTGAACCCGCACACCCTCGACCGGCCGTTGCGCGTGCTGCGCGTCTGCCTGCACCTCCTGCTGGCCGGGCTGCTGGTGCTCGCCGTCGCGCGCGCGTTCGCCGACGGTCTGCCGCACGCGCCCGCGGTGCTGGCGGGCGCGCTGGTGATGGGCGGCGTCTACACCGCGGGCCCGCTGCTGCCCCGCGTCGGCCGGTTGCCGGGCGCGACGGCCGGATGGCTGGCCGTGCTGGGCGTCGCGTGGCTCGTGCTGCTGTGGCTCACGCCGGACGGGGTGTGGCTGGCTTTCCCGCTGTACTTCCTGCAAATGCACCTGCTGCCGACGCGCTGGGGCCCGGCCGTCGTCGCGCTGACCACGGTCCTGGCGATCGCCGGTTTCACGCGTCATCAAGGCGGATTCAGCGTCGGCGTGATCATCGGCCCGGCGCTGGGGGCCGCGGTCGCGATCGCGACCGTGCTCGGATACCAGGTGCTCTACCGCGAAAGCGAACAACGACGGCACCTCATCGAGGAGTTGCGCGAGACCCGCAACGACCTCGCCGCGATGGAACACTCCGCCGGAGTCCTGGCCGAACGCGAACGCCTCGCCCGGGAGATCCACGACACGCTGGCGCAGGGCCTTTCGAGCATCCATCTGCTGCTCCGCGCCGCCGAACGCGCCCTGCCGGACCGTCCCGAGGCCGCGGTCCCGCACGTCACGCAGGCCCGGCAAGCCGCGCAGGACAACCTCACCGAAGCCCGCCGCCTCGTCTACGCCCTGGCCCCGGTCGAGCTTGAAGGCGCGTCCTTGCCCGCGGCTCTGGAACGCCTCTGCGCGACGACGCAACAACGTTCCGGCCTGACTGTCCACTTTCACCTCAGCGGTGCCCCGTTCGACGTGCCGACCGCGTACGAGGTCGCCTTGCTGCGCATCGCCCAGTCGGCGCTGGCCAACACCGTCCGGCACGCCGCGGCCGGCCGGGCAGAGCTGACCTTGAGCTATATGGACACGAGCGTCACCCTGGACGCCGTGGACGACGGCATCGGCTTCGACCCGCAGGAAGTACGCAGCGGCAGCGGCTTCGGCCTGCCCGCGATGCGCGCCCGCGCCCGCTCCCTTGGCGGCTCGTGGACGGTGGAATCCTCGCCCGGGAATGGCACCGCGCTGGCCGTGAGCTTCCCCGTGGACCCGCGATGATCCGCCTCCTGCTGGCCGACGACCACCCGGTGGTCCGCGCCGGATTGCGCGCAGTCCTGGAAACCGAGCCGGACCTGGAGGTTGTCGCCGAAGCCTCCTCGGCGGAGGAAGCCGTGCGGTTGGCCGCCGAGGCGGATGTTGTCCTGATGGACCTCCAATTCGGCTCCGGAATGCACGGCTCCGAAGCGACCGCGGAGATCACCGCGGCGGCGAACGCGCCGAAAGTCCTGGTCCTGACGACCTACGACACCGACGGCGACATCCTGGCCGCCATCGAAGCGGGCGCGACCGGGTATCTGCTGAAGGACGCCCCGCCGGAGGACCTCGCCGCCGCGGTGCGGAACGCCGCCGCCGGGCAGACCGTCCTGGCCCCCGCGGTCGCCCATCGGCTGATGAACCGCATGCGCACCCCGGCGGCGGCGCTGTCGCCGCGGGAGATCGAGGTGCTGGGCCTGGTCGCGGACGGGTTGTCGAATCTGGAGATCAGCAAGCGGCTGTTTTTGAGCCAGGCGACGGTGAAATCGCATCTGGTGCACATTTACACGAAACTGGGGGTGGATTCCCGGACGGCGGCGGTGGCGGCGGGGAAGGAGCAGGGGCTGATCCGCCGCTGACGGTTGGTGGCTGGGGTTTCGGCGGTGCGCGCGGGGGTTGCGCTGGCTCGGCTGGCCGAACGGGTGGCATGCGGATGAGTCGTCGCGGGATGGCGTCCGGAGTGCGGTTTGCCGATTGGTTTCCGTCGGCGTCTCGCGCTGAGCTTGATCTGCTGTCGGTTCTCTGTGCGCGGAGTTCGGCTGGTGGGCGGGTGAGTCGTTGCTGTGGGGCGAGCGCCCGGATTGTGGTCGTCGACTGGTTTGGGTCGGCGTCTCGCGTCGAGCTTGGTCTGTTGCCGGTTCTCTGTGCGCGGAGTTCGGCTGGCGTGCGGGTGAGTCGTTGCTGTGGGGCGAGCGCCCGGATTGTGGTCGTCGACTGGTTTTCGTCGGCTCCTGGCTTCGAGCTTGATCTACCGCCCGGTTCTCGGCACCCGCGTGCGGAACTCACGGGCTCGGCGAGTATGCGGACAATCCGCCGCTGCCCGGTGAGCGAACGCCTGGCCTGCAGCCGCCGACTGGGCTCCTCGGCTTCTCACACCAAGCCTGTCCTGCCGCTTGCCGGGTGCATGAGGCAAGGACGGCTGAGCGGGCAACCATGCGAATGAACCGCCGCTGCCGGGCGGACGAGCATCCGGATCGCAGTCGTCGGCCGGTCTTCATCGGCACCCCGCACCGACCCTGTCCTGCAGCCCGCCCCCCCGGGAACCGCCCGCATCATGCGGCAAAGCCGAGCCCGCCACGTCTCCCAGGCCGGACACCCCACCGACTCCGCCCGCTCGTCCCCGCCCCGCGCGCCGCAGGCGGGTGACGAGAGTGGCCTGCTCCGCCCGGACCGGGCGACAATACCCAGGGCCCACCGGGGAGGAGGCGCGCCGATGACTCTGTTCGCGATGGCCGTAGTCCTCCTCGCGGGTCTGGCCGGACCACTCCTGGCCACCCCGAAACGCGCCCGCATCCCGATCGTCGTGGGAGAAATCCTGCTCGGCGTGGCGGTCGGCCGCACCGGGCTCGGCTGGGTGAAGGCCGACGACCCGATCCTCTCGTACGTCGCTTCCGCCGGGTTCGCGCTGGTGATGCTGGTCGCGGGCAGTCACGTGCCGTTGCGGGACTCCGCGTTGCGCGTCGCCGCTGGGCGTGGGGCGTTGCTCTCCGCGTTGGTGGGCGTGTTGTCCGTGCCGGCCGGGTTCGGGGTGGCGGCGCTCGTCGGCACCGGGCACGGGCTGCTTTACGCCGTTCTCCTCGCGTCCAGTTCCGCGGCGTTGGTGATGCCGGTGCTGGACGAGACGAAGCTCGACACTCCGCCCGCGCTGGCCTTGATCGTGCAGGTCGCGATCGCGGACACGGCGTGCATCGTGGCGCTTCCGCTGGCCGCCGCGCCGCACAAGGCCGGGCGGGCGGCGCTCGGGGCGCTCGCGGTCATCGCGGCCGGGGCGGTGTGGTTCGTGGTACTGCGGTGGCTGCATTCCCGCGGTCTCGTCGACAAAGCGCACGACCTCAGCAAGTCCCGGCACTTCGGCCTGGAACTCCGGATCGCGTTGATTGTCCTTTTCGGACTCGCCGGGCTGGCTCAGCTCGTCGGGGTGTCGGTGATGCTGGCCGGGTTCGTCGCGGGGCTCGCGCTGGCCGCAGTGGGCGAGCCGCGGCGGCTTGCCCGGCAGTTGTTCGCGGTGACCGACGGCTTCCTCGGGCCGGTGTTTTTCGTGTGGCTGGGCGCTTCGCTCGATTTGCGCGCGCTCGGCCAGCATCCGGTGATGCTCGTGCTGGCGGCGTTGATCGCGGCCGGTTCGGTCGTGGTGCACGGTGCGACGCGGCTGCTGGGCCAGCCGTTGCCGCTGGCTGTGCTCGCGGGCGCGCAGTTGGGAGTGCCGGTCGCGGCAGTCACGATCGGCACGCGCGAACAATTGCTCGCTCCGGGCGAGGGCGGGGCGATCCTCGCCGCGGCGCTGATCAGCGTCGCGGTGACCGCTTGGGCCGCATCCCGTGCGGTCAAAGAGTTCGAATCGAGGGAGGCGTCATGAAAGAACACTGGAAAGACGAACCGGACGACCACGACTATCCGGCAGCATTCGACTATCTCACCCTCGTCGCGTCCGAGGAGGCGGTGACCGGCCTGGTCGATCAGCTGAAGCGGGCGAAACTGACGCACCGCAAGGCGAAGGACATCCTGCGGGCGAGCAGACTGAAGCTTCTCCCCGAGGACAACGCCCACGTCGCGAAGGACCTCGAGAAGGTCAAGGACGGCAAGGCGCTCTCGCCGGTCCTGCTCGTCCGCGGGCACGGCCACCCCGGTTTCGCGACGGCCGACGACCTGGTCATCGCGGACGGTTACCACCGCGTGTGCGCTTCGTATCATCTGGACGAAAATGCCGACATTCCGTGCAAATTGATTTGATCCCCGTCTGATTCCGAAATGATTGCGAAGGTCAGCCGGTCGTAACGCCTGCCCGCGGTTGTCGATCTTTCGATGCGAGATCGACGAGGCGAGGCGGAGGACGTGGACGAGCGCGACATCGAGAGCCACCCGGACCTGATGGATCCGGAGTGGCGGAGGCACGCCGAGAAAGAAGCCTGGACCGGCCTGCGCCGCCAGCGCGCGACGGCGCGGCGGCGCAGGCTGGCGACCATCTCGGCGGCGGTGGTGCTCGTCGTGGCGGCGGCGGGGTTCTACCTGTGGAAGCGGGGGACGAGCCCGGAGGAGATCGCCGGGAGCAGTCCGGCCGCGCTCGCGCCGGCCACCACCGCGCCCGCGCCCGCCGACCTTCCCTACTCCGGGCACGTCGACCTGAAACGGCCGTTCGACAACACCCCGGCGCAGAACTGGCCCGAGGGCATCGCCGGGCTGACCGTCCCGGCCCCGGCGAAGGTCGGCTCGTTCTCCGCGAAGCAGGTCGGCGACGCGCAGGAACAGGTCAAGCACGCGGTCGCGGTCGCGCAGTTCGACAAGGACGTCCTGGAAGGGCACCATCCGGACGGCTACGTCGGGCTTTTCGCGCCGGACGCCAGGGCGGACCTCCAAGCCAACCCTCAGGATTATGTGATCTACCTGGAGGACGGCACTCACCTCCTGCCCGTGCAGCCGAGGATGTCCGGGAAGATGACGGTGCGGCCAGGCGAGTCCGGAGAGCTGTTCCTGCACGTCTCGTACGTGGCGGCCTACGCCTTCGACCCCGGCAGCCACGTGGTCGAGGGCCCCGGCGACCTGGAACCGTTCGTGCGGGTCGACACCGACTACGTCGTGCGCACCGGTTCGTCCTGGGGGTCGGGCAGCCGCGGCCTGTGGCTGGACAAGTTCAAGGGGTTCTTCACCAGCGTCTCGTGCGTCGCCGCCAAGAAGCGCCTGCTCGCCCCCGCGTTCGCCGATCCGTACTTCACCGGGCCCTCGCTGACTCCGGACCCGGGCCAGTTCGATCCGAACAAACCCGTTCCGGCCAAGGGAAACTGCGAGGAGTGACGACGCCCGGAACCGATCGGGGATTCTCCTGACAGCCGCCGGGACGCCGCCCGGTACCATCACTCCCGATGATCACGAATGTGTCTCGGCGATCCGGTTCCGGCGCCGTCGCCCCGTGGCGGGTCGACGAGGTCGGGCGCAAAGTGCGGCTGCGCGAGGTCCGTCCCGGCGACCAGCGCACCCTCGCCGGATTCGACCGGGACTCCGTGCGCGTCCGGGATCCCCAGGTGGGCGGCTACCGGCACTGGGCGACGCATCGCGGGCACGCCTCCCCGGACGGGTTCCACTTCGCGATCGAGACGCTGCACAACCGGACGCTGGTCGGCTCGGTCTGGGTCGAAACGGACCCGTTCTCCGGCCGGTTCAGCTACGGCGTCGGGGTCGGTCCGCAGCACCGCCGCTGCGGTTACGCCGCCGACGCCGTCGCGCTGCTGCTGGCGTTCATGTTCGAGCGGTGCCGGTACCGGGCGTGCGAGGTGAGCGTCAACGGGAGCAATTTCGCGTCGTTGTCGCTGCACGGCGAGCTGGGCTTCCGCGAAGCGGCCCGGCTCCGTGACGCCGAGTTGCTGCGCGGGGAGATCAAGTACCCGGTCCTGATGAGCATCACCGCGGAGCAGTTCGCCGCGCGGAACCTGGCGCTGGCGGCTCGCGGCTCAGGCCGGTCGTCGTCGCGCGGACGCCATTGGCGGGTCCAGCGTCCCGGACGGCACCGTCGCGTCGCCTACTCCGCCGGCGGCTAGCTCCCATTTCTCCAAGCCCCCAGCGCACCGGTCTGCGACGCTGACCGGGTGATCAAACGCATCATCGCCTACGTCGAAGGCTCCGACGACGCCGAGACCCGCGATTTCTACGTCAACGTCCTCGGCCTCGACGTCGCCATGGACGATCCCGTTCTCGGCCTCCGCGGCGGCGGCGACCCGGCCGCGCAGGTGCTCGTCCTTCCGCCGGGCAGCACCGATCCCTTGCCGCGCTTGGGGATCGACCTCGGCGAACCGGCGGCGGTCGAGCGAGCCCACGCCGAGGCGGTCCGGCGCGGGCTGCGCGTCGTCTATCCGCTCACTGACGAATCCTGGGGCGTGCGACGGTTTTTCGTCGAGGATCCGGGCGGCACGGTGGTCAACGTGCTCGCCCACCTGACAGGCAGTTCGCGCACCGAGTAGAAGATCGCGTTCTCCTTGAACTCCAAGCGATCCAGCGGCACGGCCAGCGCCAGCGTCGGCACCCGGCGGCGCAACGTGGCGTACGCGATCTCCAGCTCCATCCTGGCCAGCGGCGCGCCGAGGCAGAGGTGCCGTCCGTAGCCGAACGCGACGTGGTGGCGCGCGGACCGGCGGACGTCGACCCGGTCGGGATCCGGGAAGGCCAGCGGATCCCGGTTGGCAGTGCTCTTCACCGCGACAATGCCCTCGCCCGCGCGGATCAGCTGCCCGCCGATCTCCAGATCCGCCAAAGCCACGCGCCGCGCTTCGGTGTGCGTGATCGACAGATAGCGCAACAGTTCTTCCACCGGATCGGCTGACAAGTCGTGGAACTGCTCCGGATGCGTCACCAGCACAGCCGTGCCCAGCGCGATCATGGCAGCGGTGGTGTCGTGGCCCGCCACCAGCAGCAGTTGACCCAGCACCGCGATCTCGTGCGGGGTCATCGCCTCGCGTTGTTCGACGGCCAGCTTGCTCAGCAGATCATCGCCCGGCTCGGCGGCTTTCGCGGCGACGAGTTCTTCCAGATAGGCGTTCAGCTCTTCGCTGGCGGCCACCGCGCGCGCCGGGTCGGGGTCGTCCATGACGAGCGTGCGCGCCACGCCCTGGAAGAAGTCGCGGTCGGAGTAAGGGACGCCGAGCAGTTCGCAGATCACCAGCGAGGGGAGCGGCATCGCGAACGCCTCGACCAGATCGGCCGGGTTCGGTCCGGCGAGCATGCGGTCGAGGAGATCGTCGACCAGCTGCTGGATCCGCGGCCGCAGCGCCGCCATTTTCCGCACGGTGAATTCCGGCGCCAGGATCCGCCGCTGCGCGGTGTGCTCCGGCGGATCCATTTGCATCAACGTTTTCATCCGCGCGTCGCGCGCCTTGCTGACCGCGTTGGTGTGCGGAAAACCGGGCTGCGCGACGTCGACGCTGACGCGCGGATCCGCCAGCACCGCGCGGACATCGGCGTACCGGGTGATCAGCCAGGGCTCGCTGCCGTCCCACAGCCGCACCCGCGACACCGGCGCGCGGCTCGTCAATCCGGGCGCGGGGGCGAAGGGGCACCCCGCCGCCCGCGCCATCGGGAACGTTTCGCCGTCGGTCATGTGAGCTCCTCACGTTCGGGGGTTCGGAGCTGAAGCATGGCTTCGCGGGAGGTCCCGGTAATCAGACAAAACAGACGTGAAGCGCGTCACATTTCCGAGCGAGGTGCGGTCAGTCCTCCGCGACGTCGGGCTCCTCGGGCCGTTCGACCACGCTCCACAGGAACGAATGCCTCCGCCCGGTCGGCTCCTCGCGCGCGACGAATTCGTCCAGAAGCGCGTCCAGCCGGGAGCGCAGTTCGGCCGCCGCCTCATCGCTGAGCCGGACCACGCCGCGCCGGGTCTGCTGGATCGAGGCCGGGTCGCTTTCGACCATTTCGGCGCGGTGCGCGTCCAGGGTCGCGAGTTCGACGCGTGCGGTCAGGACGGGATCGCCCGCCTGGTCGAGGTCGAGGTGCCAGGTCCGCCGCGTCGTCCGATACGGCCGCTCCCAGGCGCCGAGGTCGCTCCGGCGGGCCGGTTCGGCGACGAGGAATCCGGCTTCCGCGAGCGCGTGCACCCGGCGCAGCACGGTGGCCGGCGACTCTTCGAGCCGTTTCGCCAGCTGCTGGTTCGTCCGCGCGGTGTCCAGGCAGAGCCGGAGAATCCGCCAGCTCAGCGGGTGGGCGAGCGCGCGCAGGTCGTCGGCGGTCGCCTGGCGCGGGAGACGGTCGTCCATTGACAGCAGCTTAGCCGATTTGCTTCGATGGTATCGATATCAGAAAGTGAAATCACTGGAGGTCGGGTGCGCCGCATCGAGTCGTACGTCGAGCAGTACCGGGAGCGGCACGAGGCGGAGCTCGCCGAATGGATCGGCGTTCCCAGCGTGAGCGCCACCGGCGAGGGCATGGCCGACGCGGCCGCTTTCGCCTGTGCGCTGCTGCGGCGCAGCGGGCTCGAAGCGCGCCAGGTCGAGACCGGCGGCTGGCCGTTGGTGGTGGGGCGCGCGGAAGGCCCGGCGGGCGCTCCGCACGTGGTCATCTACGGCCATTACGACGTACAACCGGCCGGGCCGCTGGTGGCCTGGGACAGTCCGCCGTTCGAGGCCACCATCCGCGACGGCCGGATGTACGGGCGCGGCACGGGGGACAACAAGGGGCAGCATCTCGCGCAACTGCTCGCGTTGCGGGCGCTCGCCGAAACCGGCGAGCTGCCGTGCAGCGTGACCGTGCTGCTCGACGGCGAGGAAGAAATCGGCAGCCCGAACCTGGAGCCTGCGCTCGCGAGCCTGCGCGACGAGTGGAACGCGGACCTCGTGTTGTGGAGCGACGGTCCGGTGCACGACAGCGGCGAGCCGACGGTCAGCCTCGGCGTGCGCGGCGCCGTCCGGTTCGAGATCTGGGTGCACGGCGCGCCCGCGGCCCTGCATTCGGGAAACTGGGGCGGTGTCGGCCCGAATCCGGCGTGGGAACTGGTGTGGCTGCTGTCGACGATGCGTTCGCCGGAAGGCGAGATCCTGGTCAAGGGAATCGCCGACGGCATGGTCCCGCTGAGCCGCTCGGAACGGGAGGCGCTGGACGCGCTGCCGGTCGACGTGCCCGCCGCGCTCGCCGAAGTCGGGCTGGACCGGATGGACGTGCCCGAAGGCGTCGGTTTCAACGACCGGCTCGCCTTGCCGACCTTCAGCATCAACTCGCTGTCCTGTTTGGACGAAGGCGACCACCGCACGGTCATTCCGTCCGTCGCGGTCGCCCGCTGCGACATCCGGACCGTCGGCGGCCAGCGCGCCTCGACAGTCATCGAGGCGTTGCGCGCGCACCTCGCCGAACACCTGCCGCACGCCGAACTGCACGTCCCGGGCGGGCTGATGGAAGCGTCCCGGACGTTGCCGGAATCGCCTTACACCAAGGTGATCACCGACGCGGTCAGCGCGGCTGCCGGCCGTCCGGCGGTGCTGGTGCCCGCGATGGGCGGCAGCCTGCCGATCGCCGCGTTGTCCGACGGCCTCGGGCTGCCGTGCTACGGAATCCCGCTGGCGAACGTCGACGAGCACAACCACGGTCCCAACGAGAATTTCGAACTCGCTCGTTTCCACGCCGGGATCACGGCCGCCGCCAACGTTTTGCTCGAACTGGGCAAGCTCCGCTGAATTCCCGCACATGGTTGCTCCGGGCCGGTGTGCCCGGAGCCGCGATTCACCAATGACGCCGAACCGCTGACGCACCGCCTCGGAGGCGACCATGTCGATTCCCGCCCCGGATTCCCCTGCCACCAAAGACGATCCTCCCGAACAAGCTCCCTCGCCGCGCTCGTCCCGGATCGTGCTGGCGGCCACGATCGGCAACACCCTCGAATGGTTCAGCCTCGGGGCCTACACGTTGTTCGCCGACGTACTGGCGAAACAGTTCTTCCCCGCGAGTGATCCGGCGGTCTCGCTCATGCTGGCTTTCGCCAGCGTCGCGGTCGCGTATCTGATCCGCCCGTTCGGCGGGATGATCCTCGGATCCTACGCCGACCGGGTGGGCCGCAAAGCCGCGCTGGTGGTGTCGATCCGGATCATGGCGGTGGCCTCGCTGCTGATCGCGATCATGCCGAACTACGCGACGATCGGGATCGCGGCCCCGATCGGGCTGGTGTTCGCCAATCTGCTGCAGGGTTTCTCGGCGGGCGGCGAATTCGGCAGCGCGACGGCGTATCTGGTGGAGAGCAACCGGAAACGCCGCGGGTTCATGGGCAGCTGGGGCGCGGCGAGCCAGGGGCTGAGCACGTTGCTGGGCATCGTGTTCGCCGCGGTGCTGAGCGCGGTGCTCACCGACCAGCAGCTCGGGTCGTGGGGCTGGCGGATCCCGTTCGCGTTCGGCCTGCTGATCGCCCCGATCGGCTACTACATCCGGCGGCATGTGGAGGAATCGCCTGCGTTCGAGGAGGAGGCCGCGGAGGCCCCGCTGCGGGAGGTCCTGCGCTCGCAGAAGACCCGCGTCCTGGTCGCGATGGGCGCGATGGCGGTGTCCACCGCGATCAGCTACCTGATCATCTACATGCCGACCTTCGCCATCCGGAACCTCGGACTTCCCAAATCGCTGGCCTTCACCACCACGATCGTCACCCAGATCGTGCTGACCGTCCTCGCGCCGGTGGCCGGGCGCCTGTCCGACCGGACCGGCCGGATCCCGCTGATGGCCACGGCCTGCTCGGTGATGCTGCTGGCGATCTTCCCGCTGTTCCTCGCGCTGAACAGCCAGCCGACGTTCGCGGTGATGACCGCGGTGATGGCCGCGATCGGGCTGGTCAAGGTCTGGTATGTCGGCCCGCTGGGCACGATGATGGCCGACGTCTTCCCGGCCCGGACCCGCGCGACCGGGCTGTCGGTCAGCTACAACATCACGGCTTCGCTTTTCGGCGGTTTCACGCCGTTGGTGGTGATTTGGCTGATTCAGCTCACCGGGAGCAATCTGGCCCCGAGCTATTACGTGATGGTGCTGGCGGTGCTGAGCCTCGGCGCGCTGATGTTCGCCCGGCGGCGGCTGCGGGTGCGCTGAACCGTCCTTTGTGGACTTTGTGGCGAATCGAGTGGCGCGCAACCTTCTGGAAGGTTGCGCGTCATTCTCTCCATAGCCGGACCGCGGGGGTCCGGACGGGGAGGGGTTTGTCATGACTGAGTTGAGAATCCGAAGAGCTGTGCTGGGCGCGGGGGCTCTGGTGCTGATCGCCGCGGGGGTGACGGCCTGCGCCTCGGATCCGGTGGCCGCTGGGGCTCCGAGTTCCGCGCTGGTGCCTGCCACCAGCGAAACTGCGGCACCGGCGACCTCGACGGCGCCGTCGGCGGTGCCCGCCGCGGCTGCCGCCGCGAACCATGCGGCCGTGCCCGCCGCGGCACCGCCCGCGAAGCGTCCGGACGTTGCCGCCAAGCCGTCGCCGACTGTCTATCTGTGCGAGGGCAATGCTGTTACCCGGCCTTCGTGGCTGAACTTGGCTTGTGCGGACCAGAAAATGGGGCTCGATCGGATGCGCTGGTCGGGCTGGGGCTCGGCGACCGCTCACGCCACCGGCAGGTTCTGGCAGTACGACTGCGTACCTGACTGCGCGTCCGGAAAACTGGTTTCGGTTCCGACGTCGGTGACCGTCAGCGGATTGGCCGACGGCCATTACACCCGGTTGCACGTCACCGCGACGCCGGTGCCCGAGGATCCTCGCGACTACCTTCTGACGAAGGCCGGTCCTAGCGCCGCATAGGACCATAAAAGCGGGTGCCGTGCACGCACGGCACCCGCTTCGGGAATGCCTACGGATGCGTCCGGAAAGCATCCACAATCAGGTAACTGCCGTTCTTCATCGTGCCACTGATGGTATGCACTCCCGGCTGCAGACCGGAAACAGCCGCCACCGTCGACTGGTATTGCCTCGTCGGCGTGACGAAGCTGACCGTTTTGTAAGGCGCTCCGTCGAGGGTGAGGTCGACGTCGCCCTCGTCGGTGTTGGTTTCGGAGATGATGTCGATTCCCGTTCCGTAGAACGTCAAACTCCACGAATCGCCGACATTCTGGGTGGCCCAGATGTCGTCGAGGTACGAGTTCGCGCCTCCGGCCGAACTGCCGCGCCAGATCCATCCCGACGACGGCGCTCCGGTATTGGTGTAGACGACGCCGGAGGTGTTGTTGAGGACTTCGGATTCCTGCGTTTTGGCGAGGCGGACGGTGACGTCGGCCTGCCCGCGCCGGACGGTCAGCGTGATCGGCGCGCCCGGGGCGAGTTTGTTGTAGCTGAGCCAAAAAGTGTTGCGGTCGTCGGTGACTGAGGTGCCGTTGACGGCCGTGATGTCGTCACCGGTCTTCAATCCGTTCTGCGCGGCGTAGCTGCCCTGCGGCACCGAGGGGAGGTAGAGGCCGTACGGCTTGGTCAGGCCGAGGGACGACTGGACGGCGAGGGAAGGGATGTTGGTCGCGGTGGCTCCCATCAGCATTTCGGGCTGGACGATCATCCCGTTGGCGGGCCCTCCGGAGCCGGGGCCGTAGGCGAAGACAGCCTTGGGCGGAAGCGGTCCGCCGGCGGAGCCGAAGCCGGTCATCGGGAAGTTGGCGTATCCGAGGCCGGTCGCGGGCGAGTCTGCGGCGACGGTGAAGTCATAGCTGCCGAGAGGGTCGGCCGCGGGGAACTTCGGGTCGGCGACGAGCGAATGCGGGTCCATGCCGGCGCGGACCCAGGCCGACTGGGTGTTGATCGTGCTGCCGTCCGCGGAAAGCGCCTCGTTGCCGCTGCCGTCGGGATTGACGTAGACCGGGTAGTGGTCGTTCCAGAAGAGGTTGCGGTCGGCGCCGTACTTGGCGGTGACCGGGTTGTTCAGCACGTTGTTGTACGCCTGCGGGCCGAGGGTGATGTTGTGCTCGATGACGTCGCCGCAGTCGGAATGGCTGACCTGCTCGTAGATCGAACCGTCGACGAGCAGATTGTTCGCCACGGTGCGCTCGTAGCCGTCGCGCAGTTTGATGCCGCCCTTGAGGATGAGGTTGTCCAGCAGACGGAAGTTGGACGATCCGTCGTCGAGGTCGATGGCCCAGTCGCCGGCGTGCCAGAACCGGTTGTGCCGGATGGTGATCGGCCGGACGACGTCGAGCTTCATCAGGTGCCGGGCCTGGGCGTCGGTCAGCGCGGTGCCGGTGGAGCCTTCGTAGCTCGTGCCCGGCGCGAGGGTGTTGTTGCCGGAACTGGCCCAGAACCGGCCGCGGCCCCACACGTTGACCGACCCGTTGTCGCCGGTTTCCTCGACGCAGTTGAAGAGGTCGTTGTTCTTGATGTCGTGCCCGCCCCAGGTGCCGTCCTCGATGTTGAGGCACGCGCGGGGGCTGTCGGAGATCGTGTTGCCGTCGACCGTCACGTCCGCGCTCATGGAGATGTTGACGCCGGAGGACTGCTTCTCGAACCGGCCCATGTCCTGCATGAGGTTGTTCCGCACGAGGATGTCGCGGGGGTAGTCGTCGCTCTTCGGCCCGGGCGCGGTGTCGGTGACGGCGACGTTGTCGTAGTAGTTGGCGGAGTAGTCGCGTACCGCGCTGGGGGAGCCGACGATCTGGACGTCCGTGGCGCCGTCGGCCTCGAACTTGTTGTCGCTGATCGTGTTGTGCCGGTTGTAGCCGTCGAGGAAGACGCCGTTGCCGCCGAGCTGATCGAAGAAGGAACCGGTGACTGAGATGTCAGCGGCGTTCTTCAGAGATACCGCGCCCTTGCGGACAACTGCCCAGTCGCCCTTGGCGTCGGCTTCGAAGGGGCTGGTGAAGAGCGTGCGGTGAGTCGCGGTGAAACGCAGCCCGCGCAGCGTGATGCCGTGGACCGGGTTGGCCGCCGACGCCCCGGCCAGCGTGATCAGCTGGTCCTGCTCCGCGCTTTCGACCGTCGCGGCGGAAAGATCGGTCCCCTCCGGCGGGTAGTAGAGCAGCTGGCCGCTCGCCCGGTCGTAGTACCACTCGCCGGGGGCGTCCAGTTCCTCCTTGACGTTCTCGGCCATCGCGGGCCCGACCCGGCCGGGCCCGTTGCCCTTCGTCAGCCCGCAATCCCGCGGCCGGTTGTTGTCGCCGACATAATGCAGATCGAGCCCGTTGCCGGTGCGCCCGCTGACGGCGAACGAGACGGAACCCCAATCGCCGCAGTGCATCGCGCGCACCAGCGCGGTCGACGGGTTCGACCATTTCGCCGACTCCCGCTCGAGGTCGGCGAGCGAGGTCGAGCCCTGGAGCCGGGCCGCGTTCGGGTCGTAGTTCGGATAGCGGGCCAGGATCTGGCGCTGCCCGTTGACGAACAGACCGTCGAAGCCCAGCCCGGCCGGGATGGTCGCGGCCATGATCTTGCTGCCGGGCGCCGCGGGCTTCCAGGCCGGACGCAACTGTCGGCCGCCGCTGATCGTCACGGCCGCTTCGGTCGCCGGTTGCCAGGTCACGGTGTGGCCGTTGCGCCCGGAGTCCTGCGGGCCCAACGCCAGCGGAGCGGAGAGATAGTAGGTGCCGCCAGCGAGCTTCACCGCGATGTCCCGGTGGCTGCCGACGCCGGTGTCGAGAAGGTGCCGAACCCGTTGCTGCGCCTGCGAAAGCGAGCACGGCCGCGGCTGACTGCACAGATTTCCGGGCGGCGCATCAGCACCGGGCGCCGCGTACACCACCATCGGCGGCGGCCCGCTCGCGGCAGCAGGCGGGCCGAGGGCGAGCGTCCCGCCCAACCCGGCGACGGCGGACAGGACGGTGCACAGAAGGCGGCGGTTGGCCATTCAGGTCCTCCTTGACCAGGCATCGCAGGTCCTGAGCGCCAGGACATCCGATGTCTAGGAGACTATGCAGGAGGGTGCATCGGCCGTCAAGGAGTCCTCCGGGTGGTGTCATGAGGTGGGGAAGTGGCTGTGAATCGGGATGCTCGGGTGGATCTGGCCATGTTCGGCGAAGTTCTCGAGCGGGGGTGCTTGGTGGGTGGAAGCGACTATTACATCTGATCTTTCGGCGGTAGTGGCTCACTGGGTGGAGACCGCTGGTCCAGGCCGCCTAGGAGGTCAGAGCGGTGATGATTTCCTGGCGATAGGGAGGTACGCCTGCTCGCTGTCGGGTCATGACGTCGTGCTGACCACGGTGCGGGCAGTGCCGATGGGTCGGCTCACGGCGTTACTCCGGGAGTTGTGGTGGTCACTTGATCGGGTCTGGGAGCCCTCGGCGGCGGCGGAGGGCTTTGGCTTTCGCTTCACGCAGGGTGGCTTGTCCGCCGATCCAGGTGAAGGCTCCGCACATCACCGCACCCAGCAGGCCGCTCCAGGCAGGATCGTTTCCGGTGGTGCAGGAGCAGATGAAGGCGATCAGGCAGGTGAGCGTGCCTGCCAGCATGGCCAGTGACAGCACCGTCATGCCCCACACGCTGCGGATCTGGCTTTCCAGGCCGTGGGTCGAGTTGCCGTACTCCTCGAGCGTGTAACTGTGGAGCTCGCCGTCCTTGCCGCGGGCGACGACGGGGGAACCGGCCAGTTGCTTGTGCCGGGCACGGAGGTGTTCGTCGCGTTTCGAAGGGAACTTCGAAGAGGCCCGCAGCCGCAACCCCCAGAACATGAGTCCCGCTGCCAGCAAAGCCAGCCAGAGGCCGGTCCACAAGAGCTCCAGCGAGTCCCAGGAGACCAGCAACCAGACTGCCCTGACAATGACGGCGACTTCTGCGACAGTGCCGAGGATGACCAGGATGGTGCCGATGATCCGCCGAGCGTTCCGCTGGCCCGGCGCTGCGCGGCGGGCCGCTTCGACTGATGGGAGGTCTGCTCCGGTGCTCGGCGGTGCCGGCTGAGTTCCTATGCCCCCTGGGAGGAGGTCCAGTGTCTTTCCCCGGGCTTTCCGCAGCCGGGACGCCTTGAGTTCTTTGAGGAAGTACCTCCAGCCCACTGTTGCGAGCAGGAGGGTCAGGGCGTCGTAACCGAGCATGGCCGGGTGGAATTGGGACTGGGACGTGTTGCCTGGGGCGATGATCACCGCCAGGGTGGCCGCCACGAGAGTCCCGGCGCAGAGGGTGAGCAGAATGGCGAGGAACAGCAGCCCGCCGACCGAAGTGACTGGCTTGACCACAGCACCGTAATCGCCTTTGTAGACGCCGTATTCCTCGCGGGTCAGCCCCCGAGCGGCGGCGTCGGCCTGTGCTCTGCGTTCCCACGGGCCCCGCGGGCGAGGAGTCATGCCACGTCCCGGGTTTCGCGGATCTTGAGGAGCAGGCCGGCACGGCCCGGCCCGTGCGTCCGCACGGGGAGGTCTGCTGCGACGTTCATAGCTTCATAGTATTCGCAACGTGTTCGGAAATCTGGGTGGTCAGAGAGTCGCCAGCAACGCGCCATCGCTACGGTAACGCAGTCCATCCTGGTCCTTCGCTCCCGGAGGAGCCTGTCCTGTGCGACTGCCCCGCCGGGCTTCGTATTCGGCCAACGCGACAGCATCGCCCCACCTTGCCGATCTTGCAATGCGCAATATGCCGCTCCTCCGCTTGTCGCAGAAGAGCACGAGGATGTTTGTTCGATCAAAAAAGCTGGTTTCGTGTTGTGCTCCAAGGCGGTCTCCATGACCTCTGGCGTGGACTCGGCAGAAGCGCTCGAACGGCAGCTCGCTTGCCTCTACGCTCGCCTCGGCATCGGGCAGGGAGATCGCCGCGATCAAGCAGTATCGCAAGACCTACGGTGCGAGCCCGGCTGACGCGACTCGCGCCGCGGAACGTCTCGGACGAGGCGAAGGCGAGTAAACGTTGAATACGGTGGTCCTCGCCCATTTATGCCTGCTGCCTGTCCTTTGTGGTGTGCAGGATCCTAGACGGAATTGGTGCTGCATCACGCTTCGTGCTGAATCCGCGACGGTGGGCACCCGCGATGCGACCCCGCCCACTAGGGGGGTCGCATCGCGGGTTTCGTGATGCGAGGTTGGAACCGGGTTCAGGTCACACTGCGTAGTAGGTGACGGTGCCGACCCATTGGGTGGCGAACTTCGTGTGCTTGCACGAAGTGCTGATCACCTGCTTGTGCGCGGCGGCCAGTCGCGCCGCTTCGGCTGCGACAACGGCCTGGCAGCCCCATTGGGAGTCGCCAGCGTAGACGGTGTTCACGAGCGCAGGGCGCGTAGCTGCCTGCGCAGGGACAGCGATGCTCGCGGCCGCCGCAACTGCCATGGCAGAGAGCGTGACCGTCGTAGCCAGGCGCGAAACAAGCTTCTTCACGGCTATTTCCTCTTTTCTTGTAAGGTTCGGACCGCGCTAGCGCACGGCTTCACGCCTGACACGGCACTTCCACGGCCGGCTGTGGTCGTGGGCCCGCGGCTCTCCCAAACTGTGTGAGGCGCACCGCATCGAGGCATGACAGTTGCCGCCGCCCCAAGAACTGAGGTTCCATCACGTTCTTGGGGACAGGCGTTGTGTGCGCCGTTGCAGTTAGCCCTTGTAGATGACGAAGGATCGAGGGCCACGGTTCCGCTGAGCGCAGACTTTCTTGTCGAGGCTTCCGATCCCAGGCGGGGCGAGCCCATTCCGAAGAACCCTATGGTCGGTCCCGTCGTCGCCTCGGGTTGCCCATTCCTCTGTCAACATTGTCAGGTAGACAGCCCACATCTTCCGGGAACTGGCTGACGCGGCTTTGAGAGTCTTCGGCACGTATTGGGCGAAAGTTGGCATCGCCTCCGGGTGGATGCCTTCATCGGCGAGGTCCTCTAGGAGAGAAGTGCTGGTGTGTGTCGGCGAGAATCTGCTCGACAAGCGGCATCGGACAGATCAGGAGCAGGTCCGCGTAGTGGCCAGCAGCAGAGCGTCGCCGGTGCGTATTTCGCACCGGCGACCGCAAACCGGCTGGCACCTGCACTCAAGGTCCGCGAACGCCCCTTCGGGATTTCGGCGGACGGCTACCGCTGTGTCGTCGCACGTCGTGACGGACCGCCTGGTGCCAGCGGCCCAGCCGAGTGTGTGCAGCAGTCTCCGTTCGCCAACCCGCCCAGATCGGTCGATTCGAGCGATCGGGTAACCCCAGGTGACTTCGGGGAGACGGGGGTGAAGCGTGGGCAACCGGCGCTGCTCGCCCTGTTCGGGTGCGTGGTCGTGGGTGGGATCAGGGGAGTGAGCTGTGGCTCAGGCATCCGGCCACCTGCGGCGCCGAGCGGGATTCACGGCCGAGCCCGTCAAGCTGCTCCTGACGAGCTTTGGCGAACACGCAGGGTTTTGAAGCCAGTGACCCACCGTGTTGTGACGGTCGAGGTAACGGCCTGAGGTTGCGTGGGGATGTATCGCCGTTATTCTGCGACTAAGCAACCGCTTAGCGGTGGCTGTCCAGCGGCGGACAAGGAGACGGTGTGGTGGAGTCGTTCAAGGATCGCGTTGCCCTGGTCACCGGGGCCAGCCGGGGGATCGGGCTGGCCATCGCGAAGGGGCTGGTCGAGCGCGGGGCGAAGGTGTGCATCACGGCGCGCAAGCCGGAACCGCTCGCCGAGGCCGTTGAGCAGCTCGGCGGGCCGGACGTCGCGATCGCGGTTCCCGGCAAGGCCGACGACGCCGCGCACCAGCAGGAGGCGGTCGCCGCCGCGGTCGAGAAGTTCGGCAGTCTCGACATGCTGGTCAACAACACCGGCATCAACCCGGTTTACGGTCCGATGGTGGACATCGACCCGGCCGCGGCGAGCAAGATCTTCGCGGTCAACGTGGTCGCGCCGCTGTCGTGGATCCGCGTCGCGCGGGACGCGTGGATGGGCGAGCACGGCGGGGCGGTGGTCAACGTCGCCTCGATCGCGGGCATCCGCACCTCGCCGGGCATCGGCATGTACGGCGTCAGCAAGGCCGCGCTGATCCGGCTCACCCAGGAACTCGGCGGCGAGCTCGGTCCGAAGATCCGGGTGAACGCGGTGGCGCCGGCGGTGGTCAAGACGCAGTTCGCGACCGCGCTTTACGAGGGGCGCGAGGAAGAGGTCGCGGCGGCGTATCCGCTGAAGCGGCTCGGCGTGCCGGAGGACATCGCGGGTGCGGTGGCGTTCCTGCTGTCCAATGAGGCGGGCTGGATGACCGGGCAGACGGTCGTTCTCGACGGCGGCGTGACGCTCGGCGGCGGTCTGTGAGCGCCGGGGTCGTCATCACCGGAGGTGGTGGCGGGATCGGTGCGGCCCTGGCGCGGCGGTTCGCGGCGGACGGGGCGCGCATTGTCGTCGCGGACCTCGACGGTGACCGCGCGGCGGAAGTCGCGGCGGAGGTCGGCGGTACGGCGTTCGCCGGCGATGTGGCGAGCGAATCCGGTGTGGCTGAGCTGATCACGGCCGCTCGCGAAACGCTTGGTGAGATCGACGTTTTCTGTGCCAACGCGGGAGTCGCGCCGTTCGGCGACGCCCAGGCGGACGAGGACGCGTGGTCGTTGGCGTGGGACGTGAACGTGATGGCGCACGTCCGGGCGGCCCGGTTGCTGCTGCCGGCGTGGCTGGAGCGCGGCGAGGGCCGGTTCGTCGCGACGGTGTCCGCGGCGGGCGTGCTCACCAGCCTTGGCTCGGCACCGTATTCGGTGACCAAACACGGCGCGCTGGCGTTCGCGGAATGGCTGTCGGCCACCTACCGGCACCGCGGGATCAAGGTGCAGGCGATCTGCCCGCAGGGCGTGCGCACCGCGATGCTGGAGGAGACCGGCGAACGCGGCAAACTGCTGATGGGCGCGACCGCGATCGATCCGCCGCAAGTCGCCGACGCGCTGTTCGCCGCCATGGCCGAGAACCGGTTCCTGGTGCTGCCGCACGCCGAAGTCGCCGACTTCTATGCCTTGCGCGCCACCGAAACCGACCGCTGGCTCGGCGGGATGAACAAGCTGCAGCGGAAGATGGAGGAACTGCCCGGCGACGCGTGACCCGATATTCTCCCCGGGCGGCACGGGGCCGCAGGGGAGAACAGGGAGCCGGAATGACCGCACCCGCGCGGGCCGACATGTCGCGCATCGCCACCGCCAGTTTCATCGGCACCGCCATCGAGTTCTACGATTTCTACATTTACGGGACCGCGGCGGCGCTGGTGTTCGGGAAGGTTTTCTTCCCGACGTTCTCCTCGACCGCCGGGGTGCTGGCCTCGCTCGGCACCTTCGCGGTGGGATTCGTCGCGCGCCCGGTCGGTGCGGTCCTTTTCGGACACTGGGGCGACCGGATCGGCCGAAAGTCCATGCTGGTCACGTCTCTGCTGGTGATGGGACTGTCCACAGTGGCCGTCGGGCTGGTCCCGGGGTACGGCACGCTCGGCCTCTGGGCGCCGATCCTGCTGGTAGTGCTGCGTTTCGTGCAGGGCATCGGCCTCGGCGGCGAATGGGGCGGCGCGGTTCTGCTGGCGACTGAATACGCGCCGCCGGGGAAACGGGGGCTGTACTCGGCGTTCCCGCAGCTCGGCCCGGCCATCGGATTCGTGCTGGGCAACCTGCTGTTCCTGGTGCTGGACGCGGTGCTCCCGCCCGCGGAATTCCTGTCCTGGGGGTGGCGGCTGCCGTTCCTGTTCTCCGCGGTGCTGCTGGCCGTCGGGTTCTACATCCGGATCAAGATCGCCGAGACGCCGGTGTTCCAGGCCGCCTTGGACAAGGCCGAACAGGCGAAAGTTCCGTTGTTCGAACTTCTCCGGAAGCAGCCGCGAGTGCTGGTGCTGTCGACGTTGTCGTTCGTGCTCGCGCACGCGCTTTTCTATACCGTCACGACATTCTGCCTTTCGATGGCGACGACCACCCTCGGCATCCCGCGCACGACTGTCCTGATCGGCCTGCTCATCGCGGCCACGGTGATGGGCGTGGCGACGCTGGTGTTCGCGATGAAGTCCGACCAATGGGGCCGCCGACGGCTGAGCGCGGCGGCCGCGGTGTCCGTTGTGGTGTGGGCGTTTCCGCTGTTCGCCTTGCTGCAGACGGGAAACCCGGTGCTGCTGACGCTCGGCTTCGTCGGCGGCCTGGCCTGTTTCGCGATGCTGTACGGGCCGATGGGCGCGTATCTGCCGGAGCTGTTCCGGGTGCGGTACCGGTACTCCGGCGCGTCGATCGCGTACAGCGTCGCCGGGGTGATCGGCGGCGGGGTCGTGCCGTTGATTTCGACGAATCTGTGGGCGTCGACCGGGTCGACGGTGCCGGTCGCGCTGGTGCTGGTCGCGCTCGGGGTGCTCAGCTTCCTGTGCGTGCTGGGCTTGCCGGAAACCCGGGACGACGACTTCTCCGACGGGCTCGGCGAGGAGACCCCCGCCGGTCGCTCCTGACTTCCGGCCCCACCCGGCCGGGGGATGCCCGGAAACCCGGACAGGCGCACTGTTTCCGGCCCGGTGCGCCGTTCGGGCTGCGGCTCTTGACACGCTGATTTGGTCTAGTCCAGTGTGTGACGGCACCCTCCGGGTGCACTCCTCCCGGGTTGATCCCGCCGCCTCAAACCGGAGGTGTTCCGTGGTGCTCGTGGGAGGAACACAATGAAATCAGTGCGTCGGCTGGCCGCGCTCGCGGCGGCGGCAGGGGCGGCTCTCGCGACCGCGGCCGGGGTGGCCACGGCCGCGCCCGCGCCCGGCCCGCAGCTCGCGGCCGCTCCGGACCCGGTTCTCGCTTCGCCGTACCTGTACCAGTGGGCGGGGCAGACCAGCGCGTCGGCGGCGATGTCCGCGACCGGGATCAAGACGTTCACGCTCGCGTTCATGCTGTCGGACGGTTCGTGCAACCCGAAGTGGGACGGCGACCGTTCGCTGACCGGCTCGGACAAAACCCTGATCAAGAGCATCCGCGACGCGGGCGGCGACGTCATCCCGTCCTTCGGCGGCTGGTCCGGCACGAAACTCGGCGCGAAGTGCACGTCGGCCGCGGCGCTGGCGGGGGCGTACCAGAAGGTGATCGACGCGTACGGCCTGAAGGCGATCGACCTCGACATCGAGAACACCGACGAGTTCGAGAACGCCACGGTGCAGGACCGGATCCTGAACGCGGTCAAGATCACCAAGCAGAAGAACCCCGGGGTGCGCGTCGTGATCACGATCGGGACCGAAACGTCCGGCCCGAACGACTGGGGCAAGCGGCTGATCAAGCAGGCGAAGGCGATCGGCGCGCCGGTGGACGTGTGGTCGGTGATGCCGTTCGACTTCTCCAGCGGCGGCGACATGGCGGGCAAGACGAAGTCCGCGGTGGACGGTCTCGCCGGACAGCTGAAGTCGACGTTCGGCTGGGACAGCGCCACGGCGTACCGGCACGCGGGCCTGTCGTCGATGAACGGCAAGACGGACAACCCCGGCGAGGTCGTCTCGGTGGCCGACTTCACCGCGATCCGCGACTACGCGGCCAGCCACCACCTGGGCCGCTTCACCTTCTGGGCGACCAACCGGGACTGCTCGGGCGGCGGCGAGTGCAGCGGGATTTCGCAGCCGAAGTACGCGTTCACGAAGGTTGTGGCCGGGTATCACGGCTGACCTGGCAGGGCCGGGCGCAGTTGGCGTGACTGAGCCGGGCTGGCTTCGGCCGAGGACGTCTGGTCCGGACGGGCGCGATGGAGGCTGGACGCGGCAACGGTCGGCCGAGCCTGGCTGAGGGTGACCGGCCCGGGTCGGCTGGGGCTGATCGGTCCTGCCGAGGTTGATCGGCTCGGGTCGGGCGCTGCCGGTCGGCTGGGGCTGATCGGTCCCGCCGAGGTTGATCGGCTCGGGTCGGGCGCTGCCGGGTCGGCTGGGGCTGATCGATCCCGCCGAGCTTGATCAACCCCGGCCGGGCAGGGCGAAGTTTGGCGACGAGGCCGCCGTTTCGAGGGGTGCGGCCTCGTCGTCGCCCCGCGCCGGCCGGACGGATCCGAGCAGGGGACGGATCCGTCCGTCGCACCGGGTCACCGTCGGACGGCCGGGAAACCGCGCCGGGCGGCGATCGCCACGGCCAAGGCCAGTGCGGTCAGCGTCACCGCGATCCAGGGCAGCGGGGTCGCGGTTCCGGCCCGGTCGAGCACCGATCCGCCCAGGAGCGCTCCACCCGCGATCGCGAGGTTCCAGACCGTGATCGCGAGTGACTGCGCGACGTCCGCGGTGCGTCCGGCGACTCTGGCCGCCGCGGCGGGGAACAGGGTGGGCGCTCCACCGAAAGCCAAGCCCCACACAGCAACGGCGGCGTAAAGCAGGACCGGCCGGTCCGCGGCGGACCCGATCAGCACGCCCGCGACGGCGAACGCCGCGGTCGAAGCGAGCACCAGCGAGCGCGGCCGCTTGTCGATCACCGCGCCCACCAGCCAGATACCCAGCACGGAGGTGCCGCCGAAGACCAGCAGCACGGAGCCGAGCAGCCGCGCTTCACCGGTCGCGGCGAGTACCGGCCCGAGGTAGGTGTAGAGGACGTTGTGTCCGAGGACGAAGATGAACGTGGTGACCAGCACGGCGGGAAAACCCTTGACGGCAAGGACTTTCCAGGGGGCCGTGCGCTGCCCCGCCGGTTCTCCGGCCAGCGGCGGGGCCTGCCATCGGACCCAGCATGCCAGCGGCACCGCGATGGCGACCAGCATGGCGAACGCGTAGCGCCAGCCGACCACGTCGCCCAGTATCGTCCCGGCCGGCACCCCGGCCGCGAACCCGATCGGGGTACCCGCCATCGCGATCGCCAGCGCCTTCCCCGCGTGGGCCGCCGGGACCATTCGCATGGCATAGCCGGGGATCATCGCCCACAGCACCCCGGACACCGCGCCCGCGAGAACCCTGGCCGCCAGTGTCACCGCATACACCGACGAGACCGCGGTGATCGCGTTGACCACGGCGAAGGCGAGGATCAGGCACAGCAACAGCGCACGACGCGGCAGGCGAGCGCTCAACGCGGTCAGCGGCACCGCCGTCGCCGCCGTGCTGATGGCATACACCGTGACCAGTTGTCCTGCCTGTGCCTCGGAAATGCGCAGGTCGGCGCTGATGCCGAGCAACACCCCGGCGGGCAGCGTCTCGGTCACGCAACCGATGAAGACCACCGTCGCGAAAGCCAGCAGCGCACCGAGCGGCAGCTTCGGGCGGACGTCACAGGGAGGGGCGGCATCCACAGTCATGCGGCTATCCTCAGCGTCTCACACTGGTGTCAGGGTCAAGCCGACGAGTGGTGAGGTGGGGCACATGCGAATCGGGGAGCTGGCGCGACAGACCGGTGTTTCCGTCCGCTTGCTGCGGTATTACGAAGAGAAGGGGCTGCTCCGGTCCACCAGGGACGACAACGGTTACCGCGAGTACACCGAAGCCTCCCTGGACCGGGTGCACAAGATCCGCGGCCTGCTCGAGCACGGCATCCCCACCCGGATCATCCGCGCCATCCTGCCGTGCCTGAACAGTCCCGGCGCGATCCACATGCGCGTGGTCGCTCCCGAAACGCTGGCCAAACTCGAGCACGAACGGGAACGGATTCAGCGGCGCATCGAGGCGCTCGCCAAGGACCGGGAGGCGATCGACGCCTATCTGGGGCAGGCCCGGCCACGTCTGCGAGGCCCGGAGAACCCGGCGGCGACGGCCTAACGCCGCGACGGCCGGTCATGCGGCAGATCATCGTGGCGGTGGTCGATGCGGCGATGGATCAGCTGGACCGGGTGCGGTCGACGCAGCGTGAATTCCTGGCATCGGCCGTCAACGACGTGGTGCCGGCTCCCGCGGAGCGGCCATCGCCGCGTGACGGCGGGCGTGGACTTGATCGCGGTGGTCTTCGGGCGCGGCACGGCCGGTCGAGTGCGGCAGCCCCTGGGCGGCGGTCCAGGCCCGCCAGCTGGCAGGCGTCGGCGGGACCTCGGGATGGTCGAGGACATTGAGCAGCCACGCCGCCCGCGTCCGGGCGCCTTCGCTCCGGCTCGTCATCGCGGCGGCCAAGGCCGACCGCAGACGCGGACAGTCCAGGCGAAGCGCGAGTCGCGAGTAGCCGCGGTCGCAGGCTTCCTGGCGGCGGTAGACCACGCCGATGACCAGATCGGCCAGCTCGTCCTCGAACGGGGCGAGGGACGGTGCGGTGCACAGGTCCCGCAGCAAGGCCTTTTTGACGTTCCACACGGAGCCGAGCGGCAGTCCCGGCGGCAGGAAGACTGCCTCGGCGTGGTCATTCTCCCACCGCAGCCAGGTGATCTGCTCTCGGATCACCTCGTCGCCGGCACCGCGAGAGCCGATCGCGCGCAGTACCCGCCGTACCTCGGAGCCACTGGGCGCACGGCCGATCCGGCGACGCTTCTCCACCGGTCCAGCATGTCACGAAGCGAGCACTCCCGGGCCAGACGCGGACGTTCCCCAGGCAGCCTCCTCGCCGAGTCGGAGCCGCCGCTCGCGCCTCAATCGGGTACCCGCAGTCAAGCCAGCCGTGCTCCCGAAGCCCCCAGGACCCGCCGCACGAACTCCGTCTTCCCCGCCGTGTACTCCTCCCGATCAGTCACCTCCCCGGCCAGCCGCCGCTTCAGCTCGGCATACTCCGCCGCCAACCTCGGATCCGCTCGCAGCGCGTCCCGGAACTTCAGCTGTGCGTGCCACCTCGGATGTCCCTCCGGCAGGAGATGCAGATGCGCTACCCGACGCCGCCCCTCCGCGTCCGGCAGCACGAAAAACCGTCGCCACGGTGCGGCGACATCCAGTTCCGGCGGCACGAAACACCACCCGTGCTCCGAAAGCACCGGTACCACCGCCGAGACCGTCTCCGCCGACAGATCCCGCACCGCCGCCATCACGTCGAGCACCGGTTTGGCCGCCAAGCCGGGCACCGCCGTTGAGCCGATGTGTTCCACCTGCTCACGGGCAAGCCACGGCGCGAGAAGCCGCGCAAGCTCCGCGCACAGTGCGGAGCCCCGCGGCGCCCACGTCGGATCCGGGGGACGGATTTCGGGCCGCTCAAAGGCCCAGGCCGGGGTATCGGACACATCAGCCACGGTAACCCCGGCCACCGACAAAAAACCTCAGGCAGGCAGATCCACGAGGTCAGCCAACCGAGCCCGATGCCGCCCCGGCGTGCCGAAAGCGATCTGGTCGCTCTTGGCCCGCTTCAGATAGAGATGCGCCGGATGTTCCCACGTCATCCCGATCCCGCCGTGCAGCTGAACGGCTTCCTCCGCCGCGTGCACCGCGATCGGCGACACCCGCGCCTGTGCGACCGCCACGGCGATCGGCACGTCGTTCCCGGTTGCCAGCGCATCTGCCGCATACCGAGCCGTCGCCCGTGCGTTCACCAGTTCCGTGTACAGATTCGCCAACCGGTGCTTCAGCGACTGGAAACCGCCGACCGGGCGGCCGAACTGGTACCGGCCCTTCAGGTACGTCACGGTTTCAGTCAACGCCCACTCGGCGATGCCCGTTTGCTCCGAAGCCAGCAATCCGGCCGCAGTGGTCAGCGCGCTGTCCAAAGCCTCCGCGGCCGCGGAACCAGTGCAAATCACCTGCGCGGCAACAGAATCCAGCGTCACGTCGGCGACGCGGCGTGTCAGGTCCAGCGACACGGCCTCGGTCACAGTCGCCGCGGAAGCGTCCACGGCATACAGTCCAGGCCCATCCGGACCGACAGCCGGAACGATCAGCAGATCAGCGACCGAGGCATCGACCACTGTGGACACTCGACCGGTCAAAACACCGTCAGCGAACTCGACGGCAGAGGGGAAAGGCGAACCCGGCGCGGTCGACAAAGGCACCGCCAGAGCACCGATCACCGAGCCGGAAGCGAGCTGGGGGAGCAGCTCCGAGCCCGCGGCCAGCAACGCGGCAGTCGCGAGCACCGCGCTGCCCAGGTAAGGTACCGGCGCGACGCTCCGGCCCAGTTCCTCCATCACGACCGCGACCTCGCGCGGCGAAGCCCCGTGTCCGCCAAGGGATTCCGGCACCATCAGCCCGGCAGCGCCGAGATCTGCGGCCAAGGTCTTCCACAGGGCGAGGTCGTAGGGAGTGTCCGTCTCGACCCGCGCCAGCAGGGCGGACGGCCCGGCGCGGTCGGTCAGCAGCGCCCGCACCGAGGACCGCAGGTCCTCTTCCACCTCCGAGTACAGCAGGTCCGGCGTGCTCATCGCGGCAGGTCCTTCCAAGCGACGTCCTTGTCCACCCGCGGCTCGGACGGCAGCCCCAGCACGCGTTCGGAGATGATGTTCCGCAGCACCTCCGAGGTACCGCCTTCGATCGAGTTTCCCTTGGCGCGCAAGTACCGGTACCCGGCGTCGCGGCCGAAGAAGTCGACCTGTTCCGGACGGCG
Organism: Amycolatopsis sp. NPDC114484; assembly: GCF_055633755.1. Lineage (NCBI taxonomy): Bacteria > Bacillati > Actinomycetota > Actinomycetes > Pseudonocardiales > Pseudonocardiaceae > Amycolatopsis > Amycolatopsis sp. NPDC114484. Next base: position 224,780 of record NZ_JBVKDQ010000015.1, read on the forward strand.
CATCGTCCAGTCCTCGTAGCGCAGGCCCTCTTCGCCGAGCAGTTCCAGCTCCAGGCCGGACAGCTGCTGGTTCAGCTCGGCGAACGCCACCTTCATCGCCGAACCCTCCGGGCCGGGCGCGCCCGCCGCGAGCTGCTGGCGCTGCCGTTCCCCGGCCAGCCGCAGCGATTCGGCTTCGACCCAGTGCTGCGCGAGCCGGTCGCGCAGTTCCGGCGTCCGCAGTTCGGGACGGTCCCGCCAGGTCTTCGCGACGAGCCCGATCATGCCGCCCTCGCGCGGCATCGCGGTGCCGCCGATCGCGACGCGTTCGTTCATCAGCGTGGTCTGCGCGACCTTCCAGCCCTCGCCGACCGCGCCGATCCGCTGCGAGTCCGGGATCCGCACCTCAGTCAGGAAAACCTCGTTGAACTCCGCCTCGCCGGTGATCTGCCGCAGCGGCCGCACCTCGACGCCGGGCGCGGTCATGTCGCACAGGAAGTACGTCATGCCCTGGTGTTTCGGCACGTCCGGGTCGGTGCGGGTGACGAGGATGGCCCACTGCGCGAGATGCGCGCTGGACGTCCACACCTTCTGCCCGGTCACCACCCAGTCGTCGCCGTCGCGGACCGCGCGGGTGGCCAGCGCGGCGAGATCGGAGCCGGCGCCCGGTTCGCTGAATAGCTGGCACCACACCTCCTCGCCGGTCCACAGTGGACGGAGGTAGCGCTTCTTCTGCTCTTCAGTGCCGAACGCGAGGATCGTCGGCGCGGCCATGCCGAGCCCGATCAGGATCCGGCGCGGGTTGTTGTCCGGTGCGCCAGCGGCGGCGAAAGCCGCCTCGACCTCGCCCTGCAGCGCGCGCGGAGCGCCCTGTCCGCCAAGGCATTCGGGGAAGTGCACCCAGGCGAGCCCGGCGTCGAACCGGGCCCGCAGGAAGTCCAAAGTGGACAACTCAGCCGGGTCGTGTCGCGACAGGAACGCGGCGACCTGCGCGCGCAGCTCCTCGGCGGTCACTTGCCCGCCTCCGTCCGGTACTTCTTCAGCTCGCGCCGGGCCAGCGAACGCTTGTGCACCTCGTCCGGGCCGTCGGCGAGCCGCAGCGTGCGGACCCCGGCCCAGATCTCCGCCAGCGGGAAGTCCTGCGAGACGCCGCCCGCGCCGTGCGCCTGGATCGCCTTGTCCAGGATCCACTCGACGGCCAGCGGAGTGGAGATCTTGATCGCCTGGATCTCGGTGTGCGCGCCCTGGTTGCCGACGGTGTCCATCAGCCACGCGGTCTTCAGCACCAGCAGCCGCTGCTGTTCGATCCGCACGCGCGCCTCGGCGATCCAGTCCTGCACCACGCCGGAATCGGCGATCGGACGGCCGAACGTCTCGCGCGACAGCGTGCGCCGGCACATCGCCTCCAGCGCCCGCTCCGCCATGCCGATCGCGCGCATGCAGTGGTGGATGCGGCCGGGGCCGAGGCGGGCCTGCGCGATGGCGAACCCGGAACCCTCGTCGGCGATCAGGTTCTCCGCGGGCACCCGCACGTCCTCGAACAGCACCTCGGCGTGTCCGCCGTGGTCGCCGTCGGTGTAGCCGAACACCTGCATGCCGCGCACGACGGTCAGGCCCGGCGTGTCGCGCGGGACCAGGATCATGCTCTGCTGCTTGTGCGCGGGCGCGTCCGGATCGGTCTTGCCCATCACGATGAAGATCTTGCAGTTCGGGTTCATCGCGCCGGTGATGTACCACTTGCGCCCGTTGACGACGTACTCGTCGCCCTCGCGGCGGATGCTCGTCGCGATGTTGCGCGCGTCCGAGGACGCCACGTCGGGCTCGGTCATCGCGAACGCGGAGCGGATCTCCCCGGCCAGCAACGGTTCCAGCCACTGCTTCTTCTGCTGCTCGCTGCCGAACATGGTCAGCACTTCCATGTTCCCGGTGTCCGGCGCGGCGCAGTTGACCGCGGCGGGCGCGAGGTGCGGGCTGCGGCCGGTGATCTCGGCCAGCGGCGCGTACTGCAGGTTCGTCAGGCCCGCACCGTGGTCGCCGGGCAGGAAGAAGTTCCACAGCCCGCGCTTGCGTGCCTCGGCCTTCAGTTCGTCGACGACCGGCGGCGGCGACCACGGATCGGTGCGCGCGGCCAGCTGCTCGTGGAAAACAGCTTCGGCGGGGTAGACGTGCGAATCCATGAATTCGAGCAGCTGCCCGCGCAGTTCCTCGGTACGGGCGTCGAACGCGAAGTCCATCAGTTCTCCTTGGTGAGCGTCTTGCTGCCCTGCTCGATCAGGGGGGCGACGGCGGCGCCGATCTGGTCGAAGCCCTCGCCGACGGTTTTGCCTTGCTGGAAACGGAAGTAGATGCCCTCGAGGATCACCGCGAGCTTGAAGTACGCGAAGCTCACGTACCAGTTCAGCGCGGACAGATCGCGGCCGGAACGCTGCGCGTAGCGGGCGATCGTCTCGTCGGTGTCCGGGTAGCCGGGCGCGCTGCTGGCGTTGGACACCATCGGCAGCGAGAGCTGATCCCGTTGCGCGTAGGTGATCATCAGGCCGAGGTCGGTGAGCGGGTCGCCGAGCGTGGACATCTCCCAGTCCAGCACCGCGGTGATCCGGTCGTCGCCGTCGACGAGCACGTTGTCCAGCCGGTAGTCGCCGTGCACGATGGCGGGCGGGCCGGACGCCGGGATCGCCGCGGCGAGCTGGTCGTGCAGCCGGTCCGCGCCCGGCAGGTCGCGGCTGCGCGATCCGTCGAGCTGCTTCTTCCACCGGCGCAGCTGGCGTTCCAGAAAGCCTTCCGGACGGCCGAAATCGCCGAGCCCGACCGCTTCCGGATCGACCGCGTGCAGGTCGACGAGCGTGTCCACCAGCGAATCGGCGATCGCCCTCGTCCGCTGCGGGCCGAGCTGCTCCAGCTCCTCGGCGGTCCGGTACGGCGTGCCCTCGACGAACTCCATCACGTAGAACTGCGCGCCGAGAACGTCCGCGTCCTCGCACAGCAGAACGGTTTCCGGCACCGGGACGGGAGTTCCGGCCAGCCCGCTCATCACGCGGAACTCGCGCCGCATGTCGTGCGCGGTCGGCAGCACATGCCCGAGCGGCGGACGGCGCACGACCCACCGCTGGGCGCCGTCGGTGACGAGATAGGTGAGGTTGGACCGCCCGCCCTGCACCACGTCCGCGGTGAGGGCGCCGGAGACGAGCCCGGGCCGCTCGCGGTCGAGATGGGCGCGCAGCCTCGCCAGATCGAGGCCGGGCGGGTCGGTTTCGGTCATCGGAAGGACTCCAGTTCGTTGGGCGATGCGGAGGTCCGTGAAGGGAACCCTGAGGGACTCTGATTCCCTCAGGGTTCCCCTCACGGACCGCTCGGTCGTGGCGCGTGCGAGGGCAGGGGTTCAGAGAATGAGCCGGGAAACCATCTCGGCGACGCAGGCGGGTTTGTCCTCGCCCTCGATCTCGACGGTCCAGCGCACCACGGCCTGCTTGCCGCCGGGCACGTCCGTCAGCTCCACCAGGTCGGCGGTCCCGCGCACCCGCGAGCCCACCTTCACCGGCTGCGGGAACCGGACCTTGTTGAGGCCGTAGTTGATGCCCATCTTCAGGCCGTCGACCCGGTAGATCTCCGGCAGGAACGCCGGGATCAACGACAGCGTGAGGAATCCGTGCGCGATCGTCGTGCCGAACGGGCCCGCGGCGGCCTTTTCGGCGTCGAGGTGGATCCACTGGTGGTCGCCGGTGGCGTCGGCGAACAGCTGCACCTGCTCCTGGGAGACGGTGTGCCATTCGCTCGTGCCCAACGGCCCGCCCACTGCTTCGGCGAGTTCGGCGACATCGGAGAACACGCGCATCGAGATCAGTCCTTCGGTCCGCCGGCGACGTAGATGACCTGGCCGGACACGAATCCCGCGCCCTCGCTGACCAGGAACGACGCGACGTTCGCGATGTCCTCGGGCGTGCCGACGCGCTGCACCGGGATCTGCGAGGCGGCCGCGGCCTTGAAGTCCTCGAAGCTCATGCCGACGCGCTCGGCGGTCGCCGCGGTCATGTCGGTGGCGATGAACCCGGGGGCGATCGCGTTGGCGGTGACGCCGAACTTGCCCAGTTCGATCGCCAGCGTCTTGGTGAAGCCCTGCATGCCCGCCTTGGCCGCGGAGTAGTTGACCTGCCCGCGGTTGCCCAGCGCCGAGGTGCTGGACAGGTTGACGATCCGGCCCCACTTCTCCTGCGTCTGGTACTTCTGCACCTCGCGGGTCATCAGGAACGAACCGCGCAGGTGCACGTTCAGCACCGAGTCCCAGTCCTGTTCGGTCATCTTGAACAGCAGGTTGTCGCGGGTGATGCCGGCGTTGTTGATCAGCACGGTCGGCGCGCCGAGTTCCTCGGCCACGCGGGTCACCGCGGTCTCGACCTGCCCGGCGTCGCTGACGTCCAGCGCGACGCCGACCGCGCGGCCGCCCTCGGCGGCGATCGCCTCCGCGCCTTGTTTCACCCCGGCCTCGTCGAGGTCCAGCAGGCCGACGGCGAACCCGTCGGAAGCGAGGCGGCGGGCTACGGCGGCGCCGATGCCACGGCCGGCGCCGGTCACGATGGCCACACGGGAAGCGGTCACGGGGATCTCCTCATCGTCGGGGAAAGCCTGCCCGGCACGTCCGGACAGGCTGGGCACGCTCGGACTGCCTGCGCAGGATGCCACGGCGCGGCACCTGTCGCTGGCGGCTAAGCGTACGCTTAGTACGCGATTTCCGCGAGACCCCGCGAGCGCGGTTCGCCGCGTGCGGCCGGGAAATCGGCCGGGACCGGTAGGGTCGCCGCCGATGAGGATCACGAGCGCGCCTCTTGCCGCGGCGGGACGCGCGCTGGGGGAGACGGTGGCCGGCGGCGGCGCTCCCGCTGTGGTGCCCGGCCGGAAGCACCAAGTGCTGATCGGGTTCGCCGCGGTCGTCGCCGGAGTGCTCGCGTACTTTCCCGCCGACCGCGCCCCTGAGGGCACGCTGGTGCCCGCGGCCGCGCTGACCATGTTCTCGGTCGGGCTCACCCTGGTGCGCCCGCTGTGGTCCTGGCGGGTGCTGATCGTCGTCGTGGCCTGCGCGAACCAGCTTTACGGGATCCACGAACGGTTCGGCTGGCCGTGGACCGGCGGCCTCGCCTTCGCGGCGGTCCCGGTGCTCGCCTCGGTCGGCCGCAACCACCGGCCGGGCGTTCTGGGGTGGGTCTGGCTGATCTCCGCCGGGGTCAGCGCGTCGCTGGCGAACGTGCGCGGCGAACTGGTCGTGATCTGCGTGCTGCTCGCGGTGCCGCTGGCGTTCGGCTGGCTGGTTTCGCGGCTGCGCGGAGCCGAACGCGACCTGGCAGCGGAGTCGACGCGCCGGGCGGTGCTGGAGGAACGGGCCCGGATCGCGCGCGAGCTGCACGACGTGGTCGCGCACCACATGTCGGTGCTGGCCATGCGCGCGGACTCGGCGCGCTACCGGTTCCCCGGCCTCGACGAAGGGCTGCGCGAGGAATTCCAGTCGATCCAGGACACCGCCCGCAACGGGATGACCGAGATGCGCAGGCTGCTCGGCTTGCTGCGCGCCGAGCAGGCGGGCCGGGAAACCGAGCCGCAGCCCGGAGCCGAGCAGATCGGACAGCTGGTGGAACGGGTCCGCGCGGCGGGCGTCGAAGTGCGGTTCGAACTGCGCGGCGATTGCCGCGGGTTGCCCGAGGGCGTCGGGTTGTCGGCCTACCGGATCGTCCAGGAAGGGCTCAGCAACGCGGTGCGGCACGCTCCCGGCGCGCCGGTCGAGGTGTTCGTGCACGTCGATCCGGGACAGCTGCGGCTCGCCGTCCAGGACACCGGCGCCGTCGAGAGCGCTCCGGAAGACACGGCGGGCCGGGAAAAGCACGGGCTGCTCGGGATGCGGGAACGGGCGGCGGCGCTCGGCGGTACGTTCTCCGCGGGGCGGCGGGACGGCGGCGGGTTCGCGGTCGTCGTGACCGTTCCGCTGGACTGAGGGGGACCGCATGGCGGTGACGGTGGTGATCGCCGACGACCAGACCATGGTCCGGCAGAGTTTTCGCGCGGTGCTGGACGCACAGCCGGACATCGAGGTGACCGGCGAGGCGGCCACCGGGACCGAGGCGGTGGCCGCGTGCCGCGCGCTGCGCCCGGACCTGGTGCTGATGGACATCCGGATGCCGGACCTCGACGGGCTTGCCGCCACCCGGCTCATCCTCGGCGGCGGCCGGGACGCCGCGCCGCGGGTTCTCGTGCTGACCACGTTCGACGCCGACGAGTACGTCTACGGCGCGCTCAGTGCCGGGGCCAGCGGGTTCCTGTTGAAGGACTCCCCGCTGGACGATCTGGTCGTCGCGGTCCGGATGGTCGCCGCGGGCAACGCGCTGTTCGCGCCCTCGATCACCCGCCGGGTGATCGAGGGGTTCGCCGGGACGCGGCCGCCGTCGCAGGACGTCGGCAGGCTGTCCGAGCTGACCGCGCGCGAACTCGAGGTGCTGCGGCTGATCGCGCGCGGACTGTCCAACGCGGACATCGCCGGGCAGCTGGTGATCGCGGAGCAGACCGCCAAGACGCACGTCAGCCGGGTGCTCGGCAAACTCGGGGTCCGCGACCGCGCGCAGGCGGTGGTGCTGGCCTACGAGGCGAAGTTCGTGGTGCCGGGCCAGTGATACGCCGGTAGCACCCGGCGCGAGGGGACGCTACCGGGGGAGCAGCCGAAGACGGCTCCGCGGACCGACGATTCCGGGGCGCTGACCTTCCTAGCTTTCCCTTGTGCGCCAAGAGAAAAAGATTGTCCTCGGGCTGGCGGCGGCGATCGCCGCGCTGACCGGGATCGCCGTCGTCCGCTGGCTCGGCGGCGCGCCGCTCGGGGTGGACAGCGCGGTGTACCGCGCCGGTGCGCTGGCCGTGCTGCGCGGACAGCCGCTCTACGAGCCCTTGCTCGCGCTGGACCCGAGGTCCGTGCTGGAACTGCCGTTCACGTATCCGCCGAGCGCGGTGTTGCTGTTCCTGCCGCTGGCGGTGCTCCCGGCGCACTTCGCGTGGTTGCTGCTCGCGGTCGGCTCGGTGTTCGCGCTGTGGTCGGTGACGCGCCGGTTCGCCCGCGAACGACCGTTGCTGACGCTCTGTCTCCTGCCGGTCCTGGAACCTGTGTGGCGGATGATTTCGCTGGGCCAGATCAACGGCGTGCTGATGGCCATGGTGGTGCTGGACGCGCTGCCGGTCCGCGACCGCAGAACCGGCGGGATGCTGATCGGACTGGCCGCGGCGGTGAAGCTGACTCCGCTGATTTTCGTTCCGCACCTGTTCCTGACCGGCCGTCGTGCCGACGCGTGGCGCGCGCTGGCGACCTTCGCCGGGGTGAGCGCGGCCGGGGCGCTGGTCCTGCCGGGCGACTCGATCCGGTACTGGACCTCGGCGGTGCTGGACAACCGCAATGCGGAAACCGTCGACTGGGTGCTCGACCAGTCCCTGCACGGGATGTTCGCGCGGTTCGGCGCGACCTCGCTCGGCTGGTACGCGGCGTCGGCCGCGCTGTGCCTGGCGGCGGGTGCGTTGCTGGTCCGCGAGTTCCACCGGCGCGGCGATCCGCGAGCCGCGCTGCTCGTGACGGCTGGGTGCGGCCTGCTGGTGAGCCCGCTTTCCTGGACGCACCATTGGATTTGGGCCGTGCCGCTGGTCGGATTTCTCGTGACCAGGCGGGCTGCGCTGGTGTGTGCCGGAGCGGTTTTCACCGGCGTCGCGCTGGCTGTGGTTCCCGAGGGCGGGCACCGGGAGCTGTCCTGGAATCCGGTCGAGGCGGTGTTCGGCAACGCCTATGTGCTGAGTGCGTTGACCGCGGGTGCAGTCCTTACTGTCCGGATGCTGGTCCGGCCGTCCGTTCGGCACCGCGCGGAGCGGCCAGGACGGCTAGCGCGACGAGTTCGGTGAGCGCCATCCCGCGTTCGACGAGGCCCAGCGGGATGAGCAGCCACCAGTGCTGGTCAGTCAACGCGGCGACCGCGACCGCGCCGAGGATCACCGCGAACCAGGCGAGGGACGCCACGGCGAGCGCACGGGCGAGGAGTCGGCGGCGCGGCGAGTCCGGAAAGGCCGGGCGCGCTGAGACGAGCACTGCGAGCGGAAGGCAGATGAAGGCGACGACGCTGGCGATCCGGTGCAGCGTGCCGCCCGCGCCGGTCGCCGCCGCGTTGGCCCAGTCGGTCTTCGGGAACGCGACGATCACCAGCAATCCGGCTGTCCAGAACGCTCCGAACACTGCCGCGAGGCCTGGCAGCCGTCCTTGCCGCCGCAGCACGGCGAACGCGACCGCCGAACCGGCCGCGACGAGCACGACAGCCAGGTCGAACACCCATTTGTGTTCCGACAGCCCGTATTCGCTGATGGTCCGCCGGGTCGCGCTGATCTCGTCGGTGGGTGGCACCACCTGCAACAGCAGCATCAGCACGGCGCCGAGAGCGAGCGCGGCGATCCCGGCCAGCGCGGGGCGGCGGCCTGCCGGCAAGGTCGTCATGCACTCAGCGTGACACGTGCCGGATATGTCCCCGGTGAGTCAGGCAGCCCGGCCGGACCCGGTGACCTGCGCGCGCACCGTGCGCAGCGCGTTGTGGTCCACAGTGGACGGTTCGGCGGACAGCCAGCCGCCGACCTCGTGCAGGAACTGCTCCGGCGTCATCGGCGGAGCCGGTTCGCCGTCCGGTTCGGCAGTGGTGACCTCGCCGTCACGGCTGGGGTACACGATCATCGCTCCGCGCAGCGCGACGCCGGGCAGCAGCTCGCGGTAGCGGTCCAGGCTTTCTTCCAGCTGGGTGCCGCCGCCGCGGAACGGGCGGCCGTTGCGCAGCAGCCGTCCGTCCTCGGCGGTTTCGTAATGCCCGGGCAGCCACAGCTTCGACTCGACCAGCACCAGGCGTTTCCCGCACAGCACCGCGTGGTCGACGTCGGCGAACACCGAACCGGGCCAGGCGAGACCGTGGAAGATGCGCGCGCCGGGCAACCGGGTGAGATACCGCTCCAGCAGGTCGGCGGTGAGCCGTTCGGCCAGCTCGTCGGCCTCGTCGCCGGGGGAACCGAACACCGCGCTGCCACCGAATTCCTCGGCGAACTCGTGCCGGGCGCGGCGGGCGGAGAGGAAGCCTCGGGCGAGCCGGTGCACGAGCAGCGCGGTGCCCGCGGTGAGCGCGAGCCAGACGATCAGCACCGGCGGCGTGAAGTCGACCCCGGCGAGCAGCGGCAACAGCACCAGCACGGCGCCGGCGATCGCCGCGACGACCGGCGTGTGCCCCGGCCCGCGCCGCCGCCCGTGCCGCATGCGAGGGTCGGCCGCGGCGAACGACCACCACTCCAGGCTTTCCGGATCGATGTCCGGCGCTTCCGGCCGGTAGCCGGGCTGCTCGCCGAACCGCCGCCGCGGCCGGGGTTTGGGCACCGAGGCGGCCGGGACGCCGGCGTCGTAGCGAGCGCGTTCGTTGGGGTCGGCGAGGGTGTCGTAGGCCTCGCGCAAGAGCTGGAACGTGCCGACCGTGCCGCCCGCGTCCGGGTGCAGCGTCTTGGCCAGCCGGCGGTAGGCGGCCTTGATCTCCGTGGGGGACGCGGTTTTGCCCACGCCGAGTACCGCGTAGTAGTCGGGCACGGTTCGGGTTCCACCTCCGGACGGCTGCTCGCGCAACGATATGGGGTCGCGGGGGAGGGGTGCCATCCGCCTCCGCGGCGCGCCGGAGTGAACGTGTTTCCGCAGCGAGTCCGTTGCGTCAATGCTTGCGAAGCAGCCGGTACCCCAGTTCGGCCCGGTGCGCGAGATGCCCGGCGGACAACGGGACCAACCGGAGGCGCTCGGTGCGCAAGATCGGTTGGGACGTCAGGCGAACACGCTAGCCCCGCGCCAGCCACTCGTCGCGGCCGACGGCGTACTCGACCGCGTGCAGGTCGTCGCCCGGCGCGAAGTACTCGGGGTCGGCGATGAAGTCCCGGACGTGCCGGAGCCCGATCGAGGCCATCGTCGCCTGGGAAGCTTGATTGAGGGCTGCCGTCCTGGCGTAGACGCGGTCGAGGCCGACGTCGCGGAATCCGTGCCGGAGCATCTCCCGCGCTCCCTCCTTGCCGAGTCCCTTGCGCCAGTACCCGCGAAGCAGCCGGTAGCCCAATTCGGCCTCTCCCGGGGACTCGCCGGGGCGCAGCGACCAGAAACCGGCGAAAGCGGCGTCGACGAAGCCAGTCCAGCAACCGATCCCGCGACCGGCGTACGCGAGGGTTCGCCGGAGCTCGTCGACTGACTGCTCCCGGGTCTGCGCACCGGCCAGATAGCGCATCACCTCGGGGTCGGCGGAGAGTTCGGCCAGGTGCTCGAGATGTCCGGCGGACAACGGGACCAGCCGGAGGCGCTCGGTGTGCAGAATCGGTTGGGACATCAGGCGAACGCTCCCGGATCGGCAGACGACGGCAAGCAGTCTGGCAGTCGCGCGGTCCGCCCGTCAGCCGATTTTCCGCTCGTCCGCGCGCGGTGCCTCCCGGTCAGCGGCGCCCTCCGGACGGAGCGCCCGTTCCCGCCGGGACGCGCCCCCTCCGCCGAGCCCGCGCCCCATCGTTCCCTTCTCCCACTCCCGCACCGGTTTCGGCAACTTTCCGGACGCAGCCCTTCCCCACCCCGTTCATTCTATGTTAAGAAGCTTTACTAACTATTGGATGGAGGCACGACGTGAGCTCACCCACGCGCCCGGGGGACTCCGCGACCCTTCCGGGGAACGGTCTCGAACGCCGGATCGGGCCGCTGCAGGCGACCGCGATCAACATGACGCAGATGTGCGGGATCGGCCCGTTCGTCACCATCCCCGCGATGGTCGCGACCATGGGCGGCCCGCAGGCGATGTTCGGCTGGATCATCGGCGCGATCATCGCGCTCGCCGACGGGCTGGTGTGGGCCGAACTGGGGGCCGCGCTGCCCGGGGCCGGCGGGACCTACATCTACCTGCGCGAAGCGTTCCAGTACCGCTCCGGGCGGCTGATGCCGTTCCTCTTCGCCTGGAGCGCGGTGCTGTTCATCCCGCTCATCATGTCCACCGGCATCATCGGACTGGTCCAGTACCTGGGCTATCTCGTGCCGGGCGTGACCGACGCGGGCGGCGTCACCCCGCTGGGCAAGGTCATCGGCATCGGCCTCGTCGTGCTGATCGTGCTGGCGCTGTTCCGCCGGATCGGCCAGATCAGCAAGCTCACCACCGCGCTGTTCCTGATCATGCTGTTCGCCGTTTTCGCGGTGATCATCGCGGCCTTCACGCACTTCGACGCGCACCAGGCGTTCGCCTTCACCCCGGGAGCCTTCAGCTGGGACGGCTCGTTGTGGTCCGGTCTCGGCGCCGGCCTGGTCATCGCCGTCTACGACTACCTCGGCTACAACACGAGCGCGTATCTCGGCGGAGAGGTCCGGAATCCGGGCCGCACGCTCCCGCGCTCGATCATCTTCTCCATCCTCGGCATCATGGCGCTCTACTTCCTGCTTCAGGTCGGCGTTCTCGGCTCGCAGCCGCTGGAGTCGATCAAGAACGCGACGTCGGTGGCGTCGTCGGTGCTGGAGCAGGCGTGGGGTTCGGCGGCCGCCAAGATCGTCACCGTCTTCATCGTGATCGCCGCGGTCGGTTCGGTGTTCGCCGGTCTGCTCGGCGGGTCCCGGGTGCCGTTCGAAGCCGCGCGCGACAAGGTGTTCCTGCCGGTGTTCGGCAAACTGCACCCGAAGCTGAACCTCCCGACCGCGGGCGTGCTCGCGATGGGCGCGATCACGGCGATCGGTTCGCTGTTCACCTTGACCGACGTGATCAACGCGGCGGTCACGGTGCTGGTGATCATCCAGTCTCTGGCGCAGGTCGCGGCGATCTGGGCGCTGCGGCGTCGGCAGCCGCATCTCAAGCGTCCCTACCGGCAGGTGCTGTACCCGGTGCCGACGATCATCGCGCTTCTCGGGTGGGTTTACGTCTTCTATTCCGCGACCGCGTTGTCGAAGTGGCTGACGGCGGCCTGGATCGTCCTCGGGGTTGTCGCCTTCCTGATCTATGCCTCGAAGGAAAAGGTGTGGCCGTTCGGTCCCAAGGAAATCCGCGAGACGTTCGCGTCCCAGCCCGCGGGGGTGGAGTCGTGAGGAAACCGCTGATCGCCGGGATCGCCGCGCTGGTCCTTGTCCCCGGTTTGGTGTCGACCACTGCTTCCGCGCAGCAGCCGGAAACGGCGACGGCCTCCCGTCCGCAGGGCCAGTCGACGATCGGGCTCGACGGCTGGCAGGTGCTGACGACCGCGCAGGTCAAGGACGGCGGCCCGGCGGTGTCGGGGCCCGGCTATCCGACCCGCGGCTGGCTGAAGGTGCAGCCGGACGACGCGGGCGCGCCGGGCACCGAGATCACCGCGCTGGTGCAAAACGGCAAGTGCCCGAACGCGTATTACTCCGACAACATGCGCAAATGCTTCGGCTACCAGGCGAAGCGCGGGCCGGTCACCACGAAGCAGTTCATGGACCCGTGGTGGTTCCGCACCGATTTCGACCCCGGTTTCCGTCCGGGCAAGAACGCGAAACTGACCATCCCGGGCGTCGTCGGCGAGGGCGACGTGTGGGTGAACGGCACGCTCGTCGCGGGCAAAGACGTGGTGAGCGGCGCGTACGCGGGCCACACCTTCGACGTCACGAAACTTCTGCGGCCGGGCAAGAACACGCTCGCGGTCAAGATGTACCCGAACGACCCGAATTCGATGTACACGCTCGACCAGGCCGACTGGGCGCAGATCGTGCCGGACAACAACACCGGCCTGCAGTTCCCGCCGACGCTGCAGCTGTCGGACGCGCTGAGCGGCGACAACGCGCACGTCGTGCAGGACAACGCGGCGGATCTGTCGACGTCCTCGCTGACCGCGAAGGTCGACGTCACCAACGACGCGGGCACGCCGCAGACCGGCGAGGTCGCCGCGACGGTCACGCCGGGCCGCGGCGCGCCGATCGTGGTGAAGCAGAACGTCACGATTCCCGCGCACGCCAAGCAAACCGTGACGTTCACGCCCGCGAAGTTCCCGCAGTTGAAGATCGTCAAGCCGCAAGTGTGGTGGCCGTACTCGATGGGTGCACAGCCGTTGTACACCTTGGGTACGACAGTTTCGCAGGGCGGAGTGGTGTCGACGTCGTCCTCGGAGACGTTCGGGATCCGGACGGTGACGTCGAAGCTGATCGGCAAGTCGCCGGCACTGCCGGACGGCGCGCGGAAGTTCGCCGTCAACGGTCGCGACTTCGTGTTCCGCGGCGGCGGTTTCGCGCCGGACCTGTTCCTGCGCTACGACAAGGCCGACATCGCGCATCAGCTCGCGCTGATCAAGAACCTGGGCCTGTCCGGCGTCCGGCTCGAAGGCCACGACATGCCCGCGGACTTCTACGAGCAGGCCGACCGCGCCGGACTGCTGGTGCTCGGCGGATTCCTCTGCTGCGACGCCTGGCAGCCGGAACATCCGGAGAAACTGACCGAGCGCGACTACCGGATCATGCACGACTCCGCGTACTCGATCGCGCGGGCCGAACGCAGCCACCCCAGCGTGATCACCTACGGCTGGAGCGACAACGAGCCGATCGCGCGGCAGGAAACCGAGACGCTGAGCGCGTTCAAGGCAGCCGATTGGGACGTGCCGGTGATCGCGTCGGCGGAGTACAAGAGCACGAAGACGCTCGGCCCGTCGGGGGAGAAGGAAGGCCCCTACGACTGGGTCCCGCCGACCTATTGGTACGACTCGTCGACCTTCGACAAGACCGACCCGAGCCGTACGAACGCGGGCGGCGCCTGGGGTTTCGCCAGCGAGCAGAGTGCCGGGCACACCGTGCCGACCCTGGATTCGATCCGGCGGTTCCTGTCGCCGGAGGAGCAGGCGAAGCTGTGGCAGGACCCGGCGTACAACCAGTACCACGCGAACTACGAGTCCGGGCACGGCGGCTACAAGTTCGGCACGCTGTACACCTTGGACGAATCGATCGCCCGCCGGTACGGAAAATGGGATTCGCTGGAGTCCTATGTGGAGTCCGCGCAGATCGCGAACTACGAGAACACCCGTTCCCAGTTCGAGGCGTTCCTCGCGCATTCCAAGGACAAGAAGAACCCGTCGACCGGCGTCGTGTACTGGCAGCTGAACAAGGGCTGGCCGACGCTGCTGTGGTCGCTGTACAACAACGACGGCGATCAGCCGGGGGCGTACTTCGGCGCGCAGAAGGCGAACAAGCCGCTGCACGCGCTGTACGCCTATGACACCGGCACGGTCGCGCTGGACAACCTCGGCGCCGCGCGGCAGAACGGGATTTCCTTGCAGGCCAAGGTGTATGACACCGCGGGCAAGGTTCTCGACGACCAGACCGCGCCGGCGGTGTCGCTGGACAGCCAGGGTGTCGCGACCGGATTGCTGAAGCCGAAGGTCCCGGCGGAGACGAAGGCGCCGGCGAAGGCGCAGGTGTATTTCGTGGAGCTGCAGGTGCGGCAGGCCGGGAAGGTCGTGGACCGGAACGTCTACTGGATGTCGACGCAGAAGGACGTCGTGGACTGGGCCAAGACGCTGCAGAACCCGCAGGCGACGATGAGCCAGTACGGCGACCTGACCGCACTTCGCGACCTGCCGAAGTCGCAGGTCGACGTGACCGCGTCGACCCGCCCCTCGCGCGGGCCGGACGGCGCGGACACCGCGACGACGGTCACGGTCGCCAACACGTCTAAGACCTCCGCGGTCAGTTTCTTCCTGCGGGCGGACCTCCGGCGCTCCACCGACGGGTCCCAGCTGCCAGCCGCGACCTGGGACGACAACGACATCACGTTGTGGCCGGGCCAGTCGCAGACGCTGACCGTCCGCTACCGGGCCGCCGACCTCCACGGCGCCCGGCCGACCGTCAGCGTCGACGGGTTCAACACCGGCCGGGTCGTGGTACCGGCCGGTCCGCACCGGGACAGCCAGGGCGCTGTCCCGCCGGTCATCGAGGGGACCCGCGAGTGACATCGGACGACCTGATCCTGGGCATCGACTTCGGCGGCACGAAAGTGGCGCTGGGGCTGTCCGACCGGACCGGCACGCTGCTGGCGACCCGCCGCCTGGACACCGACGCCGAAGCGGGCGCCGAACAGGTGGTCACCCGGGCCTTGGCCGCGGCGGCCGAGCTGGTCGCCGATGCCCGGATCGCCGCGATCGGGGTCGTGAGCCCCGGAATCGTGCTGCCGGACCGGATCCTGCTGGCCCCGAACGTGCCCGGCTGGGAAGAACTCCACCTGGCCGAGCTGGTGTCGGCGGCCTTCCCCGCGGTGCCGGTCGCGGTCGGCACCGACGCGAAAGCCGCCGCCCTGGCCGAATGGACGTGGGGCACCCTGGCGGGCGCCGACCCCGCGGTGTTTCTCTCGCTAGGCACCGGCATCGCCGCCGCGGTCCTGGTCGGCGGCCGCCTGCTGACCGGCGCCAACGGGGCGGCCGGGGAGATCGGATACAACCTGCGCACCCCCCAAGACACCGACGGATTCGCCAGCGGAGCGGCGCCGCTGGAGGAAGCCGTCGGAGGCCGGTGGCTGGGCACGCGGGCGACCGCGCTGCTCGGCCGCCCGGTCACGGCGGGGGAGTTGTTCGCGCTGGCGCGGGAAAATACGGAGGCCAAGGAACTCGTCGCTTCGGCGCTGGACGAGCTTTCCATGCACGTGGCCAACTTGGCGATCGCCTTCGACCCTTCGCGGATCGCGGTCGGGGGCGGGTTGGTTCGGTCGGCTGATGTGCTGCTGCCTGCTTTGCAGGAGCGACTGGCGGCGGCCGTGCCGTTCCCGCCGGAGCTGGTGCCTGCGCGGTTCGACCAGGACGCAGCGTTGCTGGGCGCGGTGGCGTTGGCGTTGCGGGAAGAGTGAGACTCCGTGACCGGCGGGGTTGTTCGGACGCTTCGCCGGTCACGGGTACCAATCCGGTGGAACTGCTGGCCGCGTCCAGCAGTTCCACCGCCGCCTCGACGATGCGCTCCCGAGAGAGCGCCTCCATCCGCGTTGCTGCTTCGCTCGTGAGCGCGGTTGGGTTTTCGGGATTTTGGCGGGTGCCCTACTTCTTCTTCGCGGGCTGTGCTGGGTCGGTTGTTCTTGTTCTCCTGCTTCGGTTTGCTGCCTGATCCCCATGCGCATGCCGGTCCCGCCGTTGCTCGCGCGGTTCGGCCACCAGCCGCGTCACCCGTGAACTCGCGCTTCCTTCCCGCCATCCCTCCGGCTATTGCTCGCCGTTTCCTGCGCTCGGCGCGTTCGGCCCGGCCGGAGCTCCGGCTGAACCGATCTCGCGCATCCCTTGGTCTGGTCGTGGGTCGCGCGGATGGCGGCCCGCCGGGCTTTCCCGCCCTCGCGCCGTCCGGCCGTTAGCCGTGCCAGATCTCGTCTCGCACCCCTCCTCGCTGGCTTCCGTCACCGCGCCACTCATCCCTCCCTGGCCCCCTGACCAGCCAAAACGCCCCGCTAGATCCAACCTGGCACCATCGCGCACCGATCTGGCGCCCAAGAAGTGTGGACGAGAAGCTGCGGGTGGCCGTGCTCGTCGCCAGCACCCGGGAGGGCCGGGTCGGCGGCGAGATCGGCCGATGGTTCGCCGAGCGGGCCGCCGGGCACGGCGGGGTGGTGCTCGACGTGCTCGACCTCGCGACGTTCGCGATCCCGGCCCGGCTGCCCGCCGAGCCGACGGCCGCCATGGCCGGGTTCGCGAAGCGGATCGCGGTGGCCGAGGCGTATGTCGTGGTCACGCCCGAGTACAACCGCAGCTTCCCGGCGTCGCTGAAGCAGGCGATCGACTGCGCGTACGAGGAGTGGCGGGCCAAACCGGTCGGCTTCGTCTCCTACGGCTACCGCGCGGGCGGCCGCTACGCGGTGGAGCACCTCCGGGACGTCTTCACCGAACTGCACACGGCGACGGTGCGGGATTCGGTGTGTCTCGACCTGCTCGAGCACGAATGCGGCGACCCCGGCGCGGGTCCGCACGGAGAATCCGCGGGCCACGCGGCCTCTGCTCTACTGGACGAACTGATCTGGTGGGGCCTGGCACTGCGCGAGGGCCGGCGCGCGCGGCCGTATCGCGGATGAGGAACTGAGGGGAAAGGACAGACATGAGCAACGCAGCCGGGGGACCGGCGATCGAGACTTCCGGGCTCGTCAAAGTGTTCGGCGAGACCCGGGCGGTGGACGGGGTCGACCTCGTGGTGCCCGCCGGAACCGTGTACGGCGTCCTGGGGCCCAACGGCGCGGGCAAAACCACCACCGTCCGGATGCTCGCCACGTTGTCCCGCCCGGACGGCGGCGAAGCGCGGGTGTTCGGCCACGACGTGGTGCGCGAAGCAGACGCCGTGCGCAGCCGGGTGAGCCTCACCGGCCAGTACGCGTCGGTCGACGAAGACCTGACAGGGCAAGAGAATCTGGTGCTGCTGGGCCGGCTCCTGGGGCACCGCAGCGCCGCCGCGCGTGATCGAGCGGC
Organism: Amycolatopsis sp. NPDC114484; assembly: GCF_055633755.1. Taxonomy (NCBI): domain Bacteria; kingdom Bacillati; phylum Actinomycetota; class Actinomycetes; order Pseudonocardiales; family Pseudonocardiaceae; genus Amycolatopsis; species Amycolatopsis sp. NPDC114484. The sequence goes on from NZ_JBVKDQ010000015.1 coordinate 242,210, forward strand.
TCAGCTGCTCGCGGCGTTCGGGCTCACCGAAGCCGCGCGCCGGCAGGTCAAGAACTACTCCGGCGGCATGCGCAGGCGGCTCGACATCGCCGCGAGCATCCTCAACACGCCGGACCTGCTGTTCCTCGACGAGCCGACCACCGGCCTCGATCCGCGCAGCCGCAACCAGGTGTGGGACATCGTCCGCGCGATCGTCGCGCAGGGCACCACCGTCCTGCTCACCACGCAGTACCTCGACGAGGCCGACCAGCTGGCGTCGCGGATCGCGGTGATCGACCACGGCCGCGTCATCGCCGAGGGCACCAAGGGCGAGCTGAAGGCCTCGGTCGGGGTCGGCGCCGTCCACTTGCGACTGCGGGACGCCGACCAGCGCGCGACCGCCGCCGAAGTGCTGGAACGCGCGCTTTCCGCCACCGTGCAACTGGATCACGACCCGGTCGCGATCACCGCCCGGCTGTCGTCGGACGCGCACGAGGCCGCCGCCGACCGCGCGTCGCGGGCTCTCGCGGAACTCGCGAAGGCCGGCGTCATCGTCGACACGTTCTCGCTCGGCCAGCCCAGCCTCGACGAGGTTTTCCTGGCCCTCACCGACCGCACAGCCACCGAGGAGGCGGCGTGACCACCGTCAAGGAACCCGATCTCGACCTCGCGGCCCCGAAACCGGACGAACTGGCCGCGGTCCTGCTCGCCACCGAACGACCGCCGCGGCCGAGCGCGCTGTCCGCGTCGTTCTCCTTCGGCTGGCGGGCCGTGCTGAAGATCAAGCACGTGCCGGAGCAACTGTTCGACGTCACCGCGTTCCCGATCATGATGACGTTGATGTTCACCTACCTGTTCGGCGGCGCGCTGGCCGGTTCGCCGACGCAGTATCTGCAGTTCTTCCTGCCGGGCATCCTCGCGTCGAGCGTCGTGATGATCACGATGTACACCGGCGTCGCGGTGAACACCGACATCGCGAAGGGCGTGTTCGACCGCTTCCGCACCCTCCCGATCTGGCGGCCCGCCCCGATGGTCGGCTACCTCCTCGGCGACGTGCTGCGATACCTGATCGCGTCCGTGGTGATCATGGTCGTCGGCCTGGTCCTGGGCTTCCGCCCGGACGGCGGGATCGGCGGCGTGGCCGCGGGAGTCCTGCTGCTGCTCGTGTTCTCGTTCGGGCTGTCGTGGGTGTGGACGATGTTCGGGCTGCTGCTGAGGTCCGAGAAATCGGTGATGGGCGTCAGCATGATGGTGATCATGCCGCTGACGTTCCTCAGCAACATCTACGTCGACCCCGCCACCATGCCCGGCTGGCTCCAGGCCGGCGTCTCGGCCAACCCGATCAGCCACCTGGTGACCGCGGTGCGCTCGACGATGTCCGGGGCCTGGGACGGCAGCGCCATCATGTGGACGCTGATCGCGGCGGCGGCGCTGACCGCGGTGTTCGGGACGCTGACAATGCGGCTGTACAACCGGAAATGATCCCTGCGCGGAGGGAGGCCGCCCGGCCGCGAGCCGGACGGCCTCCCGAGCCTGTCGCTGCTTCAGGTCGTAGGGGAGAGCACGTAGGAGAACCGCCGGACCGCCGGGACCCATTGCTGGAACCGGGAAAGAGTGTCGATGCGCAGCGCGGCCGACACGTGAGCAAGGCCGCGATGCAGCTGTCGCCAATCCCGCAGCTCCTTGTCGCAGAGGGTCCCGGCGACCGGGTTCTGCCAGACCTCGCCGTGCCGCCGCGGTGCGCAGTCGGCCACGAACCCGGACCAGGTGGCTTCCGGCGAACGGTGGACGAGGCCGCCGGCGATCGAGCGGTCCGGGTCCGGTGCCGTGTCCAAAGCCTTTTCGAGCACGAGCCCCGGTGCGGTGAGCAGACCGAGCAGCGCCACGACAGCCTGGTAGTCGCCGGGTTCGGTGTTGTCGCCGAGAAAACGCGACGCCTCGGAGAGATCCCGGGTCGCGCGCAGCATCCGGTACAGGTTGAACAGCCGCTTCGCCTCGCGCGGGGTGCTGATCAGCAGGTCCAGGTCGGACAACAGGTCGATCTCCGCGGGCGTGAGCGGACGCGGCGGATCCGCGGCCCGCTCCGGACGGCTCTGACTGTCTACTTCGGACCCTTTTTCGATTGCGGGAAGGACGTCCGGAAGCGTCCGGTCCGGGGAAGGAATCCGCTGGGTCCGCGGCCGCTCCTCGCCCGCCGGCTCCAGCAGCCGGTCGTCGGTCAGCGACCGCAGCAGGCTGCGCAGGCTCCCCTCCGACATGGCGGGCAGCACGAACGGCAGGTTGAGGATCTTCCCGAGATAGTCCTCCGGCGAAGCGAGCCTGCCGTCGTCGAGGGAATCGTCGAGCATCCCGTCGTAGTGGCTCCGCAACGACCGGGTCAGCCACCGCGGGTCGACGCCGACCACCACCACGAACAGTTCCAGGGCGAGCAGCAGGTGCACCGCCTCCAGCACCTCGACCACCTGGCGCGAACTGCACCGGTCGAGGTCGTCGATGTACAGCACGATCCGGTCGATCGGGGTGCCGCCCGAACCGGGGTTGGCCCGCCAGTCGGCCATGAGGTCGACCAGCTGCTCGAAATCCTTGCGGATGGTCGAGATCAGTCCGAGGTCGCGCCGGTAGGAATCGCCGTGCGCGCGATCGGCCAGGAACGCGTAAAGATTGCGGCCCGGCGTCAGCTCGGTCAGCTCCCGGCCGAGTTCGCCGACCCTCGCCACCACCTCTTCCAGCTGGGCCTCGGCGACCCGCTGATCGGTCTCGGCCCTGCGGATCTCCTCGAGCATCCGCACGACCTCAGGCGCGACTGCCCTCGCGCCCCGGTCCACGCCGCGCCGGAGGTCTTCGCTGAGCTCGCGCAACTCCCGGATTCCCGAACGGGCCCGGCTCAGCAGCACGACCCCGGTGCCCGCCACCGCGGCGAACCCGGCACCGACTCCGGCCAGCCATTCCCTCGCGACCGGCGTGGCCGCGGCGACTAAGAAACCAACGAAAAAGATGACGGCAGACGCGATCAGCGCTGCTTTGCCCCAACGCCCCTTCGGCGATCTGCGCAACGCCTCGGCCTCGGACAACGTGCCGCGCAGCTGCTCGACCAGCAGCGCACCCTGCTCGGCCTCGTCCTGGATCCCGAGGCGGCGCCATACTTCCCGGCTGCCGGCCAACGACCGGATCAGAACCTTCGCGGTGTCCTTCCGGCTCAGCGCGGCCTTGTCGACGTCCGCCTGAAGCTTCGCGGCGGTCGCCTGCGCCTGGCGCTTCGCGTCCTCGAGCTCGGTGACCTGGTCGAGCCGTTTGGCGAGTTCCTCGCGCAGTTGCTCGCGGCGCTGCTGCGCATTCGGGCCAGGGCCGGCGAGCTGCCGGAAGATCTCGTCGCCGAGGCTGGCCCACAGGTTGCGGTCCGCGTAGTGCCAGGCGTTGAACCCGATCTGGACGATCTCGCCGCAGTAAGCCGGATTGCCCGAGCCCGCGAGCCGGTCCACCTCGTCCCGCATCAGCCCCATGAAGTAGCTCTTGCCGGACCCCCATTCGCCGAACACCCCGACCGACAGCGGCGGCAGCGTGCTCCGGTCGGCGATCACCGTCGCCAGCATCGACACGTAGGGCGCGACCCCGAGCCGGTCGCGGTCGAGCGGGATGCCGAGCGTCGGATCGACCAGATCGTTCGAGATGCCGCCGGCCAGCTCGACGGCGGAAAACCTCGCGCCCCCTGCCTGTTTCCAGGCCTCGTGGATCGCGTCTTCCGTCTGTTCGGAGTTGCAGACGAAGACAAGACTGCGCAGCCCGCTGGTTTCCTGGAGCGCCCGGACGGCCGCCGGGATCACCACCGCGGCGACCTCCGCCTCCCCGAGCCCGATATCGCCGGTGCCCAGCAGGGGAAACCCGAGCGCGCTCGAATGCGCACTCGCCGCGAACCGAATACCGGCTTCAGTGGCAGTCGCGATCGCAGGCAACGACGGCAGACCGAAGGAACCGTCTTCGTGCGGCGTCACGAGCACGGCGAATCTCAGCGCGCTGGTGCCGCGGAGATCCAGCACGAACGGCCGCTCCGGGACGATCGCGTCGTAGTCGACGGAATCCCAGTCCGCGTCCGGAAACTGCTCTCGAACCGCGCGGCCGAGGCTGCCGAGACTTCCGCCGACGGACACCGCGATGGCATCGATGCCGGACTCCCACGGACGGTTCGTGCGCACCAGATAGCACGAGGTCCCGCCCGCTGAACCGAGATAACCGGAGTCGTTGTGTTTCGGTGTGCCTGCCATACCAGCCTGCGGCCTCCACGACCTCGACGTCGACGCGGACGGCCAGCCTAGCCAAGGCCGCCGCTTCGGCGCTCGGATAGCGCGGTTTCGACTGGGCCTGCGCGGACGGTCCACGCTGCCGCGCCCGTTAGCCGCCGCCGACCGGTCGCGCGGGTTGCCCGCCCCGCGACCCCGGTCCTGCGGCTGGTCAGCCAGGCTGCTCAGACCTCCGCAGGGGCACGGCAGCTTTTGGCGACTCGCTCACGGTGCGGACGTCGCGCTCTCGCTGCTTCGCCGACGGCAACGCTTCCGCAATCGCTCCACCGGCGGCAGGGCGAAGGAACTCAGGTTCCCGCCCGGCCAGTACCGTCGGCAAGACGCCGGTTTGGTGCCGCCGTTCGCCGCCTCAGGTTTCGCGATGCCGCTCGTCGCCTCGGGTTTGGCGAGGCTGTTCGCGACCTCCGGTTCGGCGATGCCGCTCGTCGCCTCGGGTTTGGCGAGGCTGTTCGCGACCTCCGGTTCGGCGATACCGCTCGCCGCCTCGGGTCTGGCGAGGTTGTTCGCCGTCTCGGGTTTCGTGGTGCCACCCGTGACCTCCGGTTTCGCGATGCCGTTCGCCGCGTCCGGTCCTGCGACCTCCGGTTTTGCGACGGCGTTCGCCGCTTCCGCTCCCGCGACGCCACTCGCCGCCTCCGGTTCGGCAACGTCGCTCGCCGTCTCGGGTTCGTGACGCCGCTTGCCACGTCCGGCCCGTGGTGTCGTTCGCCGCCTCCGGTCTCGTGACGCCACTCAGCACCTCCGCGAGGCAATGTGGCGTCGCCCCGGCGCTGCGGGGCGGGCTGGGCGGTTACAAGCGCCAGGTCATCGGCTTCTCCGGTTGGTAGCTGCAGGACGAGCCGGTCGTGATGGTGGTGCGGAGGTGGTCGGCCAGTTCCGGGTGGAGGTCGCGCAGTTTGCGGAGGGTGTCGCGGATTCGGGCGGTCACGGCTTTGCGCGCGCGTTCCGTTTCGTCGCCGAGGCGGCGGGTTCGGCCGGACAGACCGGTGGACGTCCGGAGTTCGTCGAGCAGTGCCGCGCGTTCGGTGTCCAGGGCGGCGGCTTTGGCGTCGTCGCCGCGGAGGGCGGCGGTGTCGATCGCCTCGTCTAACTGGTCGAGGCGGCGGCGGTAGGCGGCTTTCGCGGTGTCGTCCAGGACGGGGTCGCCGCTGAAGGTTCGGGTGGCTTCCGATTCGGCGCCGCCGTCGGGGGAGAGCAGTTGTGCGGCGGGGATTTCGGTTCCTGGTCTGCTCAGCAGGAAGTTCAAGTCTCGCAGGCCTTTCGCGTCCGGCATGCGTACTTCCCGGTCGGCGAAACGCAGCGTCCACACCGCGTCGGTTCGGTGGAATTCGTTCGCGGGGACAGGCGGTGGCGACGTCGTGGGGAGCGGGCGGGCGGTGAGGTGCTGCATGCCCAGTTCGGACGCTTCGGCCGCGACGGCGTCGGCCAGGGTGGTCGCGCGGTCGGGGTCGCCCAGGTCTAGCAACGTGCTCGCGAGGTGGTTGCGGGCTTCGACTGCCCACGGGCGGGCGCGCAGCCGGTCCGCGGAACGGGCGGCGGAAGTGAAGCGGGCGGCGGCTGTTTCGTGGTCGCCCAGGGTTTTGTGCAGCAGGCCGGTCCACAGGTCTACCGGGCCGCTCAATTCGCAGCCGTACAAGGAGACCAGCCATTCTCCGGAGTGCGGGGAGAGTTCGCGCAGTAGCCGTTCCGCCGCTGCGCGGTCTTTCAGGACTGCGGCGGCTTGGGCTTGGCAGCGCAGCCACAGCGGGGTGAAGGCGCGCGCATACGGGCCATCTGCGGCCGCTTCGGACAGTTCGTGCCGGGTAGTGGCTGCGTCGCCCGCGAGTGCTGCGGTCAGGGTGCGCAGCAGGGCGGGGTGAGGGAAACCGGCGTCGGTCATTTTTGCGGGGAACTCTGAGGCTTCGGCGAATCTGCCTTGTACGAGCAGCGCGCTCCAGCGCAATTGATCGGGCAGGTAGCCGTAATCGTTGCTGCCGAACGTTTCCGGGGCGGCCAAAGCTTCGGCGAGTGCTGTGTCGGCCTCGGCGAAGCGGCCGCGGAAGGTGCAGATGATGCTGCGGTCGATCGCTTCCGCCACCTTCGCGGCGGGCACGCCCTCGTCGGCGATCGCTTGGAACACCTGGAACTGGTCCAGGTAGCGCGGATCTCCTTGTTCCAGCATCGCGACCCATTTGAGGGAGGCGGCGAAGAATTCGTTCTCGCGGTCGTCGGTGCGTCTCGCGATGGCGGTCAGTTCATCGGTGAGCCGCTCGCGTTCGGCGCCGCTGCCCAGGCCCCAGATCGCGTCGTGCCGTGCCCACAAGGTGAACGCCAGCGCGTCGTCGTCCTCGTCGTCTCGGGCGAGGATCGCGGCGCGGGCGGTGAGTTCCAGCCGGATGCGGTCGAGCGACAGGGGTTCGGCCGCGTTGCCGCCGCACAGTTTTTCGTGTGCCTCGCGGAGGAGTTGAGCGGTGAACTCGCGCCGGGCGCCGCTGGTGCCGAGCTTCGACAGGGTGAGGGCGGCGCGGGCGAGGAGGTTCGCGTTGTCCAGTTGGCGAGCCAGTGCGATGGCTTCCTCGCAGAGGAGCCAGGCCTCGTCTTTCTCCTCGAAGCGCCAGAGCGCGGTGCCTAATTCCAGCGCGACGACTGCTTGGCCGCGTTCGTCCGCGGCGCGCTCGCGGGCTCGGCGCAGGTGCGCGATGGATTCCTCGAACGCCATCCGGGCACCCGCGTCTTTGGCCGCGGCGAGCAGCAGGCGGACGACGTGTCGCGGTTCGAGGTCGGTATTGGCGAGATAGGCGTGCCGGGCTCGCTCGGCGACGCCGACCAGGGTGGGTGTGTGTTCGCTGGCACGTACGACCGCCGCGTGCTGGCGTTGCGCTTGGGCGGGGGTCAGTTCGGCGTATCTCGATTCCCGCACCAGGTCGTGCGCGAAGGCGAAACGGCCTTCTCCGAGTGCGAGGACGAGCCGGGCCGCTACGGCGCGCGTGAGCAGGTGGTCGACCTGTGCGACGGGCGCACCGGCGGTGGCGGCGAGCAGTTGGAGGGAAAACTCGCGGCCGAGCACTGCGGCGTTGGTGAGCAGATCGGTGACGGGACGGGGGAGGAGGGACAGCCGTCGCTGGAGTGCGTCGGCGACTCCGGGCGCGACCGCGGACACTGTGCTCCCGCTGCGCCACAGCCGCGCGGTCTGCTCCACGAAGAACGGGTTGCCGCCGGTGCGCCGATGCACGTCGGCAGCCAGTTCGGTATCTGGATCAGCGCCCGCGGTGCGGCTCATCAGCTCGGCGACTCCGGTTTCGTCCAGGCCGGTGAGCGTGATCGTGGTCGCCTTCGCGAGCAGCGGCAGCATCAGCTGATGCAGAGGATGACTCGGCGCGTCCACCTCGACGTCGCGGTAGGTGCCGATCAGCAGCAGCCGCTCGAACCACGTGTGCCGGGCCGCGAACTCGAGCAGCCGCAGGGACGCGGGGTCGGCCCAGTGCAGATCGTCCAGGACGACGACCACCGGACGTTCCTGGGCCACCGTGACCAGCGCCCGGGTGACGGCGTCGGGCAGCTGGAACCCGTCGTCCGCGGGCGGTTCGGGGGTTTCGCCGAGCAGCGCGGACAGCGTCGGCGAGCTGGCGACGGCCCATTCGTGCGCCGCGGCTTCCCGGCGCAACGAGCGCATGACCTGGACCCATGGCCAATAACCCGGCGCGGCTCCGGACTCCCAGCAGGTGCCTCCGAGGACGAGCGCGCCTGCCTCGCGCGCGTCGTCGGCCAATGCGCTGACCAGCGTGGTCTTGCCGATTCCGGCCTCGCCGGTGACCAGGGTGAGGCCACCGTGGCTGGCCGTGGCGCGCGAGAGCTGCGCGCGCAGTGTCGAGGCGGGGTGGGCCCGCCCGATCAGCGCCGCAGTCATGTCCGGTTCCTCCCTTTCCCTGCGAGCCTCTCACGGACTCGCGATGCCGTCGCGTGCTTTCACCGGCTGCGACCGGCCGGTCACGCCGGCCGATGCCGATGCGGGCCATTCTGTCCGGGGGGTCTGACAATTCCCGGAGCCCGTCACCTGGCCGGGCGACCGGAGTCCACTGTGGACCGGCGCTGGTCACAGGGTGACGGGCGTCTCCGCCGAGGACCGGCGCGAGGGGTGGTTGCGGTACTGTCGCCGACATGGGGAGTCTCCGTTCGCGCGTCCTCGCTTGGGCCGGCCGCCGGTACATCGCCCGCCAGCAGAAGCGCGGTTTCGATCTCGAAAAGATGGCGCTGCTGCCGGATTCGGCGCTGGAGCCGCTGCGCCGCCACGGCCTCGACCCGGTGCCGGACCTCGGCCGGCTGCGCGGCGAGGCGCCGATCAGCAAGCTGGACCTGCCGTTCGGGATGAACGCCTGGCTCGTGACCGGGTACGAGGAGGCCAAGGCCGTCCTCGGGAAGGGAAACGAGTTCAGCAACGACTTCACGAACCTCGTCGGCAACGCGGGCGTCACCGAGGACCAGAACCCGGGCGGTCTCGGATTCGCCGACCCGCCGGTGCACACGCGGCTGCGGAAGCTGCTGACGCCGGAGTTCACGATGCGCCGGCTGTCCCGGCTCACGCCGCGGATCGACGAGATCGTGGCGGGCCAGTTGGACGCGATGGCCGCCGCCGACGGTCCGGTCGACCTGTGGGAGCAGTTCGCCCTGCCGATCCCGTCGCTGACGATCTGCGAGCTGCTCGGCGTGTCCTATGAGGACCGGGCGGACTTCCAGCGGCTGAGCACCGCGCGGTTCGACCTGTTCAGCGGCGCGGGCGCGTCGCTGGGCGCGATCTCGGAATCGCTGGGATACCTGCTCGAGATCGTGCGCAAACAGCGCGAACAGCCCGGCGACGGTCTGCTCGGCATGCTGATCAAGGAACACGGCGACGAGATCGACGACCGCGAACTCGCCGGTCTCGCGGACGGCATCCTGACCGGCGGTCTCGAGACCACGGCGAGCATGCTGGCGCTGGGCGCGCTGGTGGTGCTGCGCGACCCGGCCGCGTTCGACGCGGTCCGGGGCGACGACGACTCGGTGCACCGGTTCGTCGAGGAACTGCTGCGGTACCTGACGGTGGTGCAGATGGCGTTCCCGCGGTTCGCGAAGCAGGACCTGGACGTCGCCGGGGTGCACATCAGCGAGGGCGACATCGTGCTGGTGTCGCTGTCGGTCGCGGACCGCGACCCGGTGCTCGGCACGGGCGACATGGACCGCTTCGACCCGTCCCGGGAGCCGTCCTCGCACTTGGCGTTCGGATACGGCATCCACCGGTGCATCGGCGCGGAACTGGGCCGGATGGAGCTGCGCGCGGCGTACCCGGCGCTGGTCCGGCGATTCCCGAACCTGCGGCTGGCGGTGCAGCCGGAGGAGCTGGCGTTCCGGAAGGTGTCGATCGTGTACGGGCTCGATTCGCTGCCGGTGCTGGTGGACTGACGCCGGAACTCCGGGCGTCGGGGGGTGGTTGCCCGGGCCGGTTCGGGCAGGGGAACGGCCGGTCGGCGCCCGGGCTTGGTGCGCGGCGGGAATGACCGCCGGATTCGGCGGATGGACCCGGCCGACGGCTTGGGCCAGCGGGCAGCGGCCGATCCGATGGCCCGGCCGGATTCAGCGGTGAGCTGATGGGGCGGCGAGCGTGGTCGGATCAGCGGCGCGCTAATGGGGCGCGAGCGCGGTCGAATCGGCGGTGGGCTGGCGGGGTGCGAGTGCGGTCGGATCAGCTGGTGGGCTGGCGGGGTGCGAGTGCGGTCGGATCAGCGGTGGGCTGCCGAGGTGCGAGCGTAGTCGAATCAGCGGTGAGCTGATGAGGCCTGAGTGCGGTCGAACCAACGCCGTGAACGACGAGGCAGTCGAATGACGGCACCCTCACAGCGCGAGAGATTCAGTGCGCAACCTGCCCCCGGTTCCCCTCGCCGGACTACATTCCCGGCAGGGCTCAACCTGCCGCCGTCCTTGGGCGGCCGCGCCGATTCGGAACAGGGCTCAACCTGCCGCCGTCCTTGGGCGGCCGCGCCGATTCGGAACAGGGCTCAACCCGCTGCCGTCCTTCGACAGCGGCGCCGATCCGAAAGGGTTCATCGCACCCCTCTCGGCCGGAACTGCACGCTGATCCGCGGCCCCACCGCCCGGGCCGTCTTCGGGATCGCGTGTTCCCACGTTCGCTGGCACGACCCGCCCATCACGATCAAGTCCCCGTGTCCCAACGGGTATCGCACCGAGTCCCCGCCGCCTCTCGGGCGCAGCGCCAGATGCCGGGCCGCGCCGACGGACAGGATCGCCACCATGGTGTCCTCGGTCCGGCCGCGGCCGAGGTCGTCGCCGTGCCAGGCGACGCTGTCCTGGCCGTCGCGGTAGTAGCAGAGCCCGGCCGTGCGGAACGGTTCGCCCAGTGCAGCCGCGTAGTGCGCGGACAGTGCCTCCCTCGCCTCGGTCAGGACTGGATGCGGCAGCGGCGCGTGCTCCCGGTAGAAGCACAGCAGCCGCGGAACGGCGACGACTCGGTCGTACATCTGCCGGCGCTCCGCGTACCACGGGACCTCGGCCGCCAGGTGCTCGTACAGCTCGTCCGAGCCGTCGAGCCATCCCGGCAGCACGTCGATCCACGCGCCTTGCCCCAGTTCGGTGCGCCGCACCCCGGACAGCGGGCCCAGTGCGGCCGGCCCGCTGGCACCGAACAGCGAGCCCTGAAATGCCTGACTCATGCCTCCAAGTTACACGACGATCGAACACCTGTTCGGATGAACTACTCGGCGGGCTTGGGGTGTGCTGTGACGACGAGCCGGTGCAGCCGGGCATCGGGGGCGGATTCGTTGTGATAGCGGGACACGAGGTCGGTCACGAGGGTGGTCAACTCGTCGGTGAACGCCGAACGGTCGCGGGCGGAGGCGAACGCGATTTCCGTGTCCAGGGTCAGCGTCGAGAGCGGTTTGCCCGCGCGGGCCGCGCGCCGGGCCAGGCCGGCGACCTCGCGCAGGGTCCGGCCGGCGACGGCCAGCAGGTAGCTCGCCGAGAGGCGGTCCGGCTCGACCCGGGCGGCGCCGGCCGGGCCGAGTGCGGCGGGGGAGACCAGGTAGGCCCCGGCGGTGGCGGCGAAAAGCCGTTCGGTGAGGCCGCCCCACTGCCGGGTTCCGGCGGGTTCGACGAGGCCGTGCGATTCGAGCGCGCGCAGGTGGTAGTTGACCTTTTGCCTGGTCAGGCCCACCTTGGCGGCCAGCGCCGCGGCGGACGCCGGTTCGGTCAGCGCGGCCAGCAGGCGGGCGCGCACCGGGTCCAGCGCGGCCGCCGCGACGGCGGGGTCCTCGATCACTTCGACGTCCTGCATTCCCTGAGCCAAGCAGTGACAAACAAAGTCGTCAAGGGACGCGCCCTTGTCCGCGACCGGCCGGGGACTTACAGTGATCACCCAGTGGTCTGGACCTGTACCGCTACCGCCGCCCTGAGTTCGACGGAGGTTGGCACGTGCGCACGAGAACCCGGATCGGCGGAGCACTGGCGGCGGCGGTGTGCGGGGTGGCGATTCTCGCCCCGGTCGCGGACGCCCAGGTCGGCGGCGGCACCTGGAAGCCGTGGTCGCCGGGGTACAAGGAACAGCAGAAGGGCTGCGGCCAGGTCAGCGGGCTCACTTTCAAGCTGACCTGCTCCGACGGAAGCGGCGAGCAGCGGGCCGAGCGCCGCTACGACACCTACACCGGCGGTACGCACCAATTCGAGGGCTCCTTCAAGATCACCAGCATGGGCGGCTCGCGGATCAGCCTGAAGCAGACATTCCGCGACGGTTCGAACGCCGGGCCGTATTTCCTGCTGGCGGTGGAGAAGGGCGGCCGGCTGTACACCGTGGAGAACGGTCAGACGGTGGCGACCGGCGCGACTGTCGGGACTTCGGTGCGAGTCAACACGATCAATGAGGTCGGCAGCTCGCACAAGGTGTACATCAACGGTTCGCTGAAGCAGACGGACGACAGCCCGTCGGGCAGTTATTACGACAAGTTCGGGTCGTACCGGACGGCGAGCGGGGCGGGGCCGATTACCGTGCAGTGGAGCGGAATCAAGTTCTGGACCAGGTGATCGCTTTCTCGCCGGACGGGTGCTTTCCGCCGCCTGGCATCCGTCCGGCGAGAATTTCCGTTGCCGTGGCAGGGGAATTCGGTCACTGTTGCCGCCATGACTTTGGTTGAGCATTACGGCACCGAGACCGCTGAGAGCGCCCGGCTTGTCCGGTCGCCGCACGGCAGGCTGGAATTCCGGCGCACGCAAGAAATCGTGCGCAGAGCGATACCGGCGACGCGGCAGAGAGTGCTCGACGTCGGCGGGGCGACTGGCGTGCACGCCCGATGGCTGGCCGCGGACGGACATTCGGTGCACGTGGTCGATCCGGTGGCCGGTCATGTCGCGGAGGCGGCCGAGGTCGCGCGCGGGCGATTGCCGAATCCCGGCGCGTGCTTCGTCCCGGTGGCATTTTGTTCGCCGCTGCGATGAGCCGCTATCTCTCAACCATGGAGGCCGGAATCAATGGCCGGGCAGTAAGAGCTGTCCTCGACACGGGACACTACGACGGCCACGTCGGTTTCGTTCCCGCGCATTTCCACACCGCGGACGAACTTCGCAGCGAGCTGGAAACCGCTGACCTGTCGGGGATTTCGGTGTACGGCGTGGAAGGCCCGGCCTGGCCCGCGTGGACGCGGCCCTTCGCTGCGCCCGCCTGGTCGAACAAGATCCGCTCCTGATCAACGCCAGTCCGTATTTCCTCGCCGTGGCCGTCAACTAGCCCATTTGTCCGGCGAATCCCAGGCCGTGAGCTTCCGGCGGCTGGTGAACCGGCGATGTTCCCCGCTCAGCGGATCGTCGAATTCCAGCACTTTCGCCAGCAGCTGCAACGGTTTCGTGAAGTCGTCCAGCGGTTTCTCGTGCAGCTCCGGATAGAAATCGTCGCCGAGGATGGGGATTCCCAAAGAACACATGTGGACCCGCAACTGGTGCGTGCGTCCAGTAGCGGGAGTGAGCCGATAGCGGCCCAGCCCGTCCCGGTGTTCCAGCAGTTCCACTGTGGACTCCGAGTTCGGCGGTCCGGGAATCTCCTGTGCGGCCAGCACTCCGCGCTCCTTGATGATCCTGCTGTGCACGGTCCGAGGAAGTTCCAGGGCCGGATCGTACGGTGCGATCGCCTCGTATTCCTTGTGCACCAACCGATCGCGGAACATCGTCTGGTACGCGCCCCGTGCGGACGGCGTGATCACGAACATCACCACCCCCGCCGTCACGCGGTCGAGACGGTGGGCAGGGGACAGCGCGGGCAGATCCAGCGAACGGCGCAACCGCACCAGCGCGGTTTCCAGTACGTGCCGTCCGCGCGGGATGGTTGCCAGGAAATGCGGTTTGTCGACCACCAGCAGGTGCTCGTCGCGGTGCAGGACGGTGACGTCGAACGGCACCGGGACCTCGTCCGGCAGATCGCGGTGGAACCAGATGAACGAACCGGGGACGTACGCCGCGTCGATCCCCAGTGGACCGTCCTCTCCGTGGATCCGCTGCTCGTGCAGCATTTCCTCGATCCGCGCGGGGGCGACGCGGGGCAGGCGTTCGACCAGGTGCTCCAGCAGCGTCGTCCACGGGCCCTCGTCGGGCAGCCGCAGCCGGGCCGGGTCTAGGCCGTGCCGGGGCGGGATCGGGGCCGGGCGCTTGCGTCTCATCGGCTCCCGAGTCTAGTCGGCGGGGTCGCGCCGGTAGGCCGCGATGTAGCGGGCGGTCGCCTCGGCGTTGGCCTCGGCGGCTTTCTCGCGCCGGATCCGCTTGCCGGTTCCGGGCGGGAAACCGTTGCGCGACAACCGGTGGTCGATGCTTTCCTCCATGTAGGCGCACGAGTAGAAGTACGACACCAGCGCGGCCATCAGCACGATCGCCAGCCGCAACCCGAGCGGGGCCGGCAGCAGCAGCCAGACCAGGCACAGCGGCGCGATGCCCACCGACGCGCGCAGGACGTGGCGCGCCTTCCAGTGTTTGGACGTCGCGTCGTGCAGCAGCCAGTCGCGGTAGCGCTCGGGAAGCCGTCCGCTCACGGCGTACCAGAACCAGTGGAGAACGCCAGGCCGTTCGGTCATCGTCCCTCCTCGGAGTCTGCGTCCATAGTACCCTAATGATTAGTACACTAACTATTAGTGTGGTGCAGCCCGCGCTAGAGTGGGCCCGAGCACGAGGAGGACGAGTGGCCGAGATCGACCTTGGCGAGGACCCGCTGAAGCTCGACCGGCAGGTGTGTTTCGCGCTGTCGGTCGCCTCGCGCAGCGTGATCGCGATTTACCGGCCGCTGCTGGAGCCGCACGGGCTGACCCACCCGCAGTACCTGGTGATGCTGGCGCTGTGGGAGCAGTCGCCGCGTTCGGTCAAGGACCTCAGCACGGCGTTGCGGCACGAGCCCGCGACACTGTCGCCGCTGCTCAAACGGCTGGAGGCGGTCGGGTACGTGACCCGCGGCCGCAGCCGGGCCGACGAGCGCCAGCTGACCGTCGAACTCACCGAGAAGGGGCGGGAGCTGCGCGCCGAGGCGGAGAAAATCCCGTATCGCGTCGTCGAGCGGCTCGGCATGGAGGTTTCCGAGCTGGAGGCGCTGCACGCCGCGCTCGGCCGCGTGATCGAAGCGACCGCCTAGCGGGAAGAACCAGCGTCCGGATCCGGTTCCGCTCAAGGAAACGTGCCGACTGAGCGGAGCGAGCGTGGACAAGATCCGGGTGGGGGTGGCTCCGGGACTCGGGACCGGGCCGGCGGAATTCTCCGGTTTGGCGGAGCTGACGGAGGCGGCGGGCGTCGACTCGCTGTGGCTGTCGGAAGTGGTCTATTCGCCGGACGTCGACCCGTTGATCGGCATGACGCACGCGCTGGCCCGCACCGAACGGCTCAAACTGGGCACGGGCGTGGCGATCCTTCCCGGACGGAACCCGGTGCTGGTGGCGAAACAGCTGGTCACGCTTGCCGGGCTGGCTCCGAAACGGGTGCTTCCGGTGTTCGGGCTGATGCCCGCACAGCCCGCGGAACGCGCCCTGTTCCCGGTGCCGGAGGGCCGGCGCGCGGCGGTCTTCGACGAGTCGCTCGCGTTGCTGCGCCTGCTGCTGGAACAGGACAATGTGTCCTTCGACGGCGAGTTTTTCCAGGTCGACGGCGTGACGATCGGACCGCGTCCGGCGAAGCGGCTCGACGTCTGGGTCGGCGGGTCGGCCCCGGCGGCGTTGCGTCGCGCGGGCCGGTTGTCCGACGGGTGGCTCGGCAGTTTTCACACGCCGGAGCAGTCCCGGGCGGCGCGGCTGGCGATCCAGGAAGCCGCTGCCGAGGCCGATCGGGAGATCGAATCGGACCACTTCGGGTTGAGCCTGGTGCTGGCGCTGCACGGGATTCCGGAAAGGCTGCGGGCGGTCGCGCAGCAGCGCAATCCGGGCCGTCCGGCCACCGAACTCGTGCCCACCAGCTGGGCCGAGGCACGCCGGATGATCGAGCAGCACATCCAGGCCGGACTCACGAAATTCGTGGTCCGGCCCGGATACTCCGGCGACTACCGGCAGTTCCTCGACGATTTCGTGCGCGAACTCGTGCCGCTGCAGAACTAGAACGTCAGCTGTTCGGTCTTGCGGGGCATGAGCAGCAGCGCGACGACGCTGAGCACCGACACGGCCACGATCGCGAGGAACACGTTGTGGGTGGCCCCGGCGAGCGATTCGCGCACGTACATCGTGGCCGGTGAGTTGTCGTGCGCGCCGCTGAGGATGCGGCTGGTGGCGTCGACGCTCGCCGGAAGGTGCCCGGCGACCTCCGCGGGCGGGTTCGCGAACCGGCCCGCGAGGGTGGCGTTGGCGATCGCACCGAAGATCGCCGTGCCGACCGCGCTGCCCAGCGAACGGCTGAACATGTTGGTCGCGGTCACCACGCCGCGGCGCTCCCAGCCGACCGTGGACTGCACGGCCACCACAGTCGGGCTCGACGAAAGCCCGAGCCCGATACCGACCACGAACACGGCCGCCGCGGCCATCCAGACCACCGAGTCCAGGCCGAGGAACGTCGCGATGATGGTCCCGATGAGCAGGAATCCGCTGCCGATCAGGGCTGTGTCGCGAAATCCGATGCGCAAGTAGACCTTTCCGGACAACGACGCCGCGATCGGCCAACCGATCGTGAGCGCGGCCAGCGCGAAGCCCGCGGTGAGCGCGTCCGTGCCGAGCACGCCTTCCGCATACGTCGGCAGGAACGAGCTGAAGCCCAGCAACACCGCGCCCGTCACGAGCGCGACCAGGTTCCCGCCGATCAGCGTGCGCCGGGTGAACACCCACAGCGGCAGCACGGGTTCCTCCGCGCGCCGCTCCACCAGGACGAACGTGACCAGCATCAGAACGGAGACAGTGAAGATCGCCAGGCTCGGCGCGGACGTCCAGCCCCACGCGACCCCGCCTTCCAACAGGGCCAGGATCAGCAGCGCGCAGCCGAGCGTCAGCAGGGTCGCGCCGGTGTAGTCGACCTTGTGCCGCGTGCGTTTCACCTGCTCGGTGAACTTGCGGTAGAGCATCCAGGCGGCGAGCGCGCCGAGCGGCAGGTTGACGAAGAAGATCCACCGCCAGCTGAGGTATTCGGCGAACACGCCGCCGAGCGTCGGCCCGATCACCGAGGCGACCGCCCACACGCCGGCCAGGTAGCCCTGCACCCGGGCCCGCTCCTCGACTGTGTACAGGTCGCCGACCATCGTCATGCTGATCGGCTGGACCGCGCCCGCGCCGATGCCCTGCACCGCGCGCGCCGCGATCAGCACCGGCATGCTCCACGCGACGCCGCACAGCACCGAGCCGAGCAGGAACGCGGCGATGCCGAAGAACATCACCGGGCGGCGGCCGAGGACGTCGGCGAACTTCCCGTACAGCGGCACGGTGACCGCCTGGGTGAGCAGGTAGATCGAGAACAGCCACGGGAACTGGGAAAACCCGCCGAGGTCGCGCACCACCGAAGGGACCGCGGTGGCGATGATGGTGCTGTCGAGGGCCACGAGGCCGGTGCTCAGCATGACGGCGGCGAGGACGGGTCCCCGCTCGGAACGAAGGCCTACGGCGGCGCGTTTCGCCGCGGGCGGACTGCTCGTGCTACCCATGCCGGGAATAAACCCCTTCGCCCCGGCAAGCATTCCCCAGCCGATCGATCGGTGCCCGAGGGTCCGCCTGACCGCCATCATGGAGGGATGGACAGATGGGTGCGGCCGATCGGCCGGGGCTGGGTCGTTCAGGGCGCGGTGCCGGGACCGGATGTCGACGAGTTCGCTGAACCCGAGGCGGTGACCAGGGCACTCGCGGCGGCGGAAGGGGACACGCTGCTGGCCGCGCAGCATCCGGCGCGGACCCCGGCGGCCCTGGCGGCCGGGTTGGACGTCGAGGCCGCGCTGCCGGAGGCGCGGGCGACGCTCGAACGGCTGCTGACCGGGCACTACCGGCCGGAAACCGGGTTCGTCGCGGCCTACCGGATCGGCGAAACCATCGCGGGCGTGCTGTGCATGGTCGACGTCCGGGAGCTGACCTCGGCCGACGCGCACGTGAAGCACACCGAGGAGGTCTATCCGGAAGTGGTCGCCGAGCGCGCGGCCGTGCTGGACGGCCTTGGCTGCGCGACGAGCGCCGCGCTCCTCGTGCCGGTCGGCGACGGTGCGGACCTGACCGCGGCGGTCAAGGAAGCGGCGAGCTCAGCGGATCCGGATGTGTCCACTGTGGACCGGGCGGGCCTGCCGCACGAGCTGTGGGTGGTGGGTCCCGGCGACATGCAGGAACGGC
Organism: Amycolatopsis sp. NPDC114484; assembly: GCF_055633755.1. Taxonomy (NCBI): domain Bacteria; kingdom Bacillati; phylum Actinomycetota; class Actinomycetes; order Pseudonocardiales; family Pseudonocardiaceae; genus Amycolatopsis; species Amycolatopsis sp. NPDC114484. The sequence goes on from NZ_JBVKDQ010000015.1 coordinate 260,247, forward strand.
TGTTGGAGGCCGCGTCGGCGAGCGATCTGCTGGTGGCGGACGGGAATCACCGGGTCGCGGCCGCGGCCGGGAGCGGGCAGCTGCTGGCGTTGATCACGGCGGGCTCGCAGCTGGAGATCCGGGCGATCAACCGCGTGCTCGTCGGAACCGGGCGCACCGCCGAGGCCCTGTTCGAGGCTTGGCAGGCGGCCGGGCTGGACGTGGCCTGGTCGGATGACGGAACCCCGCCTTCCTGCCCGGGCACGGCGGTGGTGCTGGCCGGATCGCGGGTGCTGCGGGTGCGGCTGCCGGGATCGGATCCGCTGGTGATCGACCACGAGGTGGTGGAACAGCTGCTCCTCGGCTCGGCGCTCGGGCTCGACCCGGAGGGCCCGCACGTCCGCCCGCTGCTGCCGGTCAGCCCGGTCCCGCCGGACGCGGACGCGGTGGTGCAGCTGGCCCCGGTGCCGTTCGAGACGGTGCAGGCGGTGCACGCGGTGGGGCGGCGGATGCCGCGGAAGGCTACGTACTTCACGCCGAAGCCGCGGGGCGGGCTGGTGCTGGCGCGCTGGTAAAAGGTGCAGGTCAGCGTCTGTTCCGCTTAGGATCGCGCGGGTGGAGCTACCCCTGATGCCGCCGGTGCGGCCGATGCTCGCCAAAGCTGTGCACGAGGTGCCGCGCGACGGCGGGTTCTGGTACGAACCGAAGTGGGACGGCTTCCGCTGCGTGGTGTTTCGCGACGGCGACGAGGTCGAGCTCGGTTCGCGCAACGACCGGCCGCTCACCCGGTACTTTCCGGAGCTGGTCGAGCTGCTGCGGGACGCGCTGCCGGACAGATGCGTGGTCGACGGCGAGATCGTGCTGGTCACGCCGCGCGGGCTGGACTTCGGGGCGTTGCAGCTGCGGCTGCACCCGGCGGCCAGCCGCGTCCGGAAGCTGGCGGAGGAGACTCCCGCCAGCTTCGTCGCGTTCGACCTGCTCGCGCTGGGGGAGCAGGACCTGACCGAGAAACCGTTCGCCGAACGGCGGCGCGCGCTGGAGGGGATTTTCGCGCCCTCGAGCGGTTTGCAGCGGGTGCACCTGACCCCGCTCACCACGGACCCGGACATCGCGCAGGACTGGTTCACCCGGTTCGAGGGCGCGGGCTTCGACGGGGTCATGGCGAAGCCCGCCGATCTGCCTTATGAGCAGGACAAACGCGTGATGCTGAAGGTGAAGCACGAGCGCACGGCGGACTGTGTCGTCGCCGGTTTCCGGTGGCACAAGGACGGCAAGGGCGTCGGATCGCTGCTGCTCGGGCTGTACGACGACGAGGGTTCGCTGCACCACGTCGGCGTCGCGAGCAGCTTCACCGCGGTGCGGCGGCGGGAGCTGGTCGAGGAGCTGGCTCCGTGGCGGGAGAACGCGCTCGAGGGACACCCCTGGCGGAGCTGGGCGGAATGGCAGGCCGACGAGGTCCGCCGGCCGGGCGCGAACAGCCGGTGGGCGCCGGACAAGGACCTGTCGTGGGAACCGCTGCGCCCGGAACAGGTCGCCGAAGTCCGCTACGAACACCTGCAAGGCGGCCGATTCCGGCACGGCGGACGATTGGTCCGCTTCCGCCCGGACCGGACTCCGGATTCCTGCACCTACGCACAACTCGACGAAGCCCCGCCGGCCGAACTGGCGGACCTGTTCGGGGAGGCCCGATGAGCGGCGTGACACTGGAACTAGACGGCGTCGAACTGACTATTTCCAGCCCCGACAAGATCTATTTCCCAGAACGAGGCGAGACAAAACTCGATCTCGTACGCTATTACCAGGCCGTCGCAGGCCCACTGCTGGCCAGACTGGGCGGACGCCCATTGCTGCTGGAACGCTATCCAGACGGCGCGGGCGGAAAATCGTGGTTCCAAAAACGCACGCCCAAAAACGCTCCTTCCTGGCTGGCCACAGCCGTTGTCTCCACCCCGAACGGCACCACCAGCGACGCCTTGGTGGCCGCGAACCTGGCACACGTCCTGTGGGCGGTAAACCAAGGCTGCCTGGGCTTCCACGTCTGGCCGAACCGCGCGGCAGCATTGGATATCGCGGACGAACTGCGAATCGACCTGGACCCGTCGCCCGGGATCGGCTTCCCGCAACTGCGCGAGGCAGCGGTGTTAGTGCGCGAATTCCTTGCCGAGCTGGAAATCGAGGTCTATGTGAAGACTTCGGGTTCGAGGGGTCTGCACCTGTATTCCATACTGGAACCCCGCTGGGACGGCTACGAGGTACGAGCAGCCGCAGTGGCCTTGGCGCGGGCTTTGGAACGGCGGCACCCGGACCTCATCACCGCACAATGGTGGAAGGAAGAACGCGGCTCGCGGGTTTTCGTAGACTTCAACCAGAATGCCCCGCACAAAACGGTTTTCGGGGCTTGGTGCGTGCGGCCGAGAGTCGGTGGACAGGTTTCGACGCCGATTGCCTGGGACGAACTGGCGACAGTGGAACCGGACGCCCTGACGTTGTCGACGGTTCCGGTTCTCGTGGAGGAGCGGGGCGATCCATGGGCGGGGGCGAATGATCGGCCGCAGTCGATCGAGGCTCTGCTGGAGATGTCCCGGCAGGATATGGCTGGTGGCTTGATGGACGCGCCTTGGCCGCCGGTGTATCCGAAGATGCCGAACGAGCCGCCTCGGGTCGCGCCGAGCCGGGCGAAGAAGGTGGCTGCCGAGGAGTGACTCGGTGGGACGCACGTCACAGGGCTGATATTGTGACGCCACGGCGATTTGATCGTGTTGCCTGTCCGGGCGCGACGTTGAGGCACCGCGTTCAGCCGTGCTAAGGATGGCGGACCTTAGCTTGCCCAATGGAAACATTGGTCGGGCTTGACGTCTTCTCGTCTGCCTGGCCAGGCAGGCAGGGAGCGCGACCAATGGCGATGGGCCTCGCTGAATACGCGGCGATTGTCGCCGTCACCGGCACAATCGTCGGCGGAATCGTCCGCCCGCTCTGCAAATGGCTCACGGTGAGGACGCTCGCGGCGAAGGCGCGGCCGGAGGACCTTCCCAAGATCGCTGAAGCCCTCCACCCGCCGATGCAGCTGCGCCCAGCCCGCTCAGCAGAGGAGAAGCGGGCTCTTCCAGCAGGCCCTGCCGAGCAACCCACCACGCCCGCGAGCCGCCCAGACGTCCGTGAGGGGAACCCTGAGAGACGCTGATTCCCCCAGGGTTCCCCTCACGACCCCGCCGCGACAGTGAGCGGCCCACGGATTCGGGAGTGCCGGTTGACGGCTCACAACGGACTCTTCGGGGGGATCCATAGGCGGTGGTGAGGGAATCAGCAGGCGGCGGGTGCGTTGAGGGACTCCATAGACGGTGGATGCGCGCCTAAGGCGCGCCGCCGAACTGGAACTCACAACCCCCACCAACGCACCCAACGAACCACGCACCCACACCACCCCCCGCACCCCGATACGAAGCCGCCCTTCAGCACAATCAAGCTTCGGGGTGCCCCCGCAGCAACGAGGAGCAATGTCGCCGCCAGGCGACGAGCCCCCACCCTCACCCCAACGGCAGATCAAACGCCAACTGCTCCTCCAGCCCAACCCCAACAGACGCCCCGGACAAACGAGCCACACACCCAGGACAAGGCGTGACCTCCCCACCCCCCGGCCCAGTCAAATCCACCGGCGTCCAAGTCCGCGAATCCCGCTCCCCGCAAGCGGACCGCCGATACCGAAGATCATCCGCACGAGTCATCAGATGCGCGACCGGATCCTCCTCCGGCAGCGCCCCGACCAAATACCACCGAGCCGCAATAGTCTTCGCCATAGGAACTCGTCCTCCAAAGAGGCTGCGTCGAGCTACCAGGCCATACTGCGACCCCCGCCCCGCTAACCGGCGCGTTTAGCTATCTTCGGCGTGGCGTGCTCACCCATCGGCAGCCTCGGAATCAGGCTCGTCCAAATACCGAAGAAACCGCAAAAGCCCTCGCTCATCAGGCCCGGCGTCCTCGGAGACACACGCAGTGAGCTCCCGCGCAACCCCCGCCGAATCAATCCCGGCCCCGATCAGCACCAGCTCCGTCCGACGCCCGCCAGCCGGCCAAACCGACCGCTCGACCTGCACAAACGCCCCCACGGTATGCAGCCCGAACCGAGACCGAGCCCCCTCCGCCCCCAGATCCACCTGCCCCTTGACCCGATACAACCCAGCGGGCCGGCTCTCCAAAAACGCCATAAACCGCCGCGGCGAAAGCGGCCGATCGGACGTGAACGCGACGCTCTCGTACCGCGCGTGCAAATGCTCGGAATGATCATGCTCACGAAGATCGTCAAACGACAACTGCCCGTAACTCTCCCGAGGTCGAGCATCGAAAAACAACGCCGGATCAACCCGCCCGCGCTCAGTCGGCACCACCGGCACCCCGGGCGCGTACTCCTCGATCACAGCCCGGACCTTGGCCACCGCATCCGCGTCAGCCCGGTCGACCTTGTTGAGAATCACCAGGTCGGCGACCCGCAAATGCTCGGCAAGCTCCGGATGCCGCTCTCGGGAAGCCTCGAACTCCACCGCGTCGACGACCTCGACCAGCCCGCCGTACCGGATATCCGGGTTCTCGCTGGCGATCATCAGCCGCAGCAGGTCACGCGGCTCCGCGATCCCGCTGGCCTCCACGACGATCACATCGATGCCAGCCTCCGGCCGCGAGAGCTTGCCGAGCATGGCGTCGAGCCCGCTGGCGTCGACGGCACAGCACAGACAGCCATTGCCCAGGGACACCATCGTGTCGACCTGCCCGGCGACCGCGAGCGCGTCGATGTTCACGCGGCCGAAGTCGTTGACCACCACGCCGATCCTGGCTCCCTGGCGGTTGGCGAGCAGGTGGTTGAGCATCGTGGTCTTCCCCGCGCCGAGAAAACCCGCGACGAGAACTACCGGAACCCGCTGCCTGGCCACGCTTCAACCCCTTCTGTCGTCCGGGCCGCCGACGATACCTGGCGGTGCCGGGAAGGCAGGCGTTGCCGCCGCCGCGAACGGGGCTGGCGGAGTGCGCCGTTGTGGCAGGATGACCGGATGATCTGGACGCCGGGCAGACAGGACCGGGTCGAGGGCATGCCGACGGCCGGGGAATGGCGGCAGCTGTCGGTCGTGCCGGAGAAACGGGAGGTCTTCGGCTGCGACCTGTATTTCCGCGAGGGCTGGGCGGACGTGCTCGCGGTGTTCGGCGGCGACGCGACCGGCGTGCTCGGCGGGCTGGCGATGCTGGTGGTCAAACCGGACGCGGTGGCCGGCCGCAGGCTCGGCCCGATCATGGAGTACCTGGCGGACAACGGTTTCGTGCCGGTCGCCACCACCCGGTTCGGCTACACCCGGCATTCGATGCGCGAGGTGTGGCGCTACGACTGGCACATCTACACCGTCGACCGGCTGCAGTTGTGCACTTTCTATTATCTCGCCAACGAGGTGCTGCTGTTCCTGGCGCGCGACCTCCGCCCGGCCGCGGGATTGCCCGCGACGGTCCGGCTCTGCGAACTGAAGGGCGTCGGCGATCCGGCCCGGCGCGAGCCGCGTCATCTGCGCACGAAGCTGAACCCGCCCAACCGGATCCTGAACTTCGTGCACGTCGGCGACGAACCGGCGGACATCGTGCGCGAGCTGGCGATTTTCCTCGACCGTCCGGAGCGGCTCCGGTTTCTCGAGGAACTGCGTACGCACCTCGCCGAGGACCGCACGGCGCAGGCGCGGGCCGAGATCGCGGCCATCGAGGCGGATTGCCCGGCGCACGACCTGGACATCGGCGCGACGCTGGAGCGGCTGGCTCCGGCGGCGGGCGACTCCGCGGTCGCCCGGCTGCGGGAAGTCGTGGCGGGCGGGGAGCGGATCAGCTGGGACGAGCTGGCCGAGTTGGTGCCCTTCGCCAAGGCCGACCGCTGGGACGTGATCGTGACGGCGTCGTTCGTGGTGCACAACGAGCGCCCGGTGCCGCACGCGTTGCTGCCGCCGGTTTCGCCGGCAGCGTGGACTGCGCAAGCGTCGGATCATCCGGCCGTCGGCTGACCAGTTCGTCTACAAAGGACGGCGTGCCCGGGGTTTGTCCCAGAGCACGGGGCCCGGGTTGGAGATCAGCTTCGTCTCGCCGGGTTCGTCGCATTCGATCAGGCTCGCCCCGACCGCGGCGAGGTCCCAGCGATCGACCTCGGCTCCGCTTTCGGCGACGGCCTCGGCGACCTCGACCCAGGGCACGGATTCCCCGAACCGCAGGCGTTCCAGCAGCTGGAGTGCCAGGCCGCCGCGCTCGGACCGCTTGAGCGCGTCCGTCACGGCATCGGCGGCCGCGCCGGCGTCGAAGGTTCGCGGGACGGCGACGTCTTCCGCCGCGAGCGCTTCTTCGAGCAGCGGGAGACCAGCCGGATCGCCGGAGGCAAGTCCGTTCAGCACTTCCCGCCGCTGCGCCGGGTCGAGCAGCAGGCCGAGTTCCCGGAGCAGATCGGCGGGCTCGTCGGCGACGTGGACGTAGCTGAAGTTGCGGTTGTGCTGGCGCAACCGGGCGCGCAGTGTGCCGGGCTTCTGCTGCGCCAGATCGGCTGAGCCTTTCAACGAGGCCAGCCGGGTCGTCGCGGGCATCGGCCCCGGCCGTTCGTCTCGCAGGAGCAACACCAGGCCGGAGCCGACGCAGATCAGGTCGTTCAGCGCGAGCCGTCCACTGTGGCCGACGTCAGCTGGTACCGCCACATTTCCCGCCACAGCAGGCCGGTGAACGCCGGGCGCTGCACGGCCTGGACGGCGAATCCCTGCTCAGTCAGCCAGTCGAGCGCCGGGCGCACCTTGCCCGCGGCGAGGCCGTCCGGTTTGACCATCACCAGCGCGTGCCGGCGCAGGATCTCCGGGGCCTGGTCGCCGAGGAACCGGGCGGCGTCGCGGGCGCCTTCCCGGAAGTAGGTTTCGCGGCGGTAAGCGGTGCGCTTCGCGGGCATTCGCGTGAGCGCGGCCCAGTCCATGTCGTCGATCTTCGCCCCCAGTAGCCGATCCTCTGCCGCGATGGTATCCCGGGGGTGCAGCGCATGTACGGGGCGAGGCCGACCCGGAACTGCCGCGCTTCGGTTTCCCGCAAGGCAAGCTGGCAGTTGCCTGGTTGCCCGCAGTGCACAATCGGATTTGCCCACTGTGTTAAGCACCGATGAGCAGTTTTCCAAGAAAAATCGAACGCCTTCGGCGGCCCGCTGTCACGTGCGGCAGGTGTCGGCAAAAGTCGCTTCGTCCGGAATATGCGAAGTTTCGCCGCCCGGTGGGCGGGATGGCGGATTCCGCGGCGGCCGATCAGGCTACGGCCGCGGCGGTATCGACGGCTGACTAGCGGAACCGAACCAGGCTCGCACCCGGTGGAACGCCGGAAAAGTACGGAACTCGCGAGTACCGATTGTCTACTGTGGACGGACACGCTTTGTCCTTTCTTCCAGGCGATTTCAGTGGTCCGTGCCAGTTGTCGCTGTCGATTCCACACCCTCCCGGACCGGGGGTGCGCCGGATGCCGGAAGCGAATTGGTCGGTTCCGGGTATTGCCTCGACAGATTCTCCGACATTCATTTTTTTCGCGTAGAATGTTGTTCACCCGGATGGTCGCTGCGCCGGTTTGCCCGGGTCCATAGAGTCTGAGGAGCAGCGCTGGTCCAGTGGGGGAATAACCGCCAGCGGCTCCGAATCGCGGCTCGCACACGGCCGCGGCGGGTATGGACGGGTGCGGGTGAGCCCCGGACGCGCCGCGTACGGCACCGGGCCGGTCGGCTGCGCGAACACCCTGTATTCGCACGGCATTGAGCACGCTGCGCATCGCGAGCACCTCAGCACCACGCAGCCGAGCACCACCACGACCATCCGCGCCACCGTCCGCACCGGCCGGCGGCGTTCGCATGCCCGGACGATCGACGCCGCACCGGGGCGGCCGTCGACCAGCCGGAATCCGTTCCGCGGGTCCGCCGGGGAGATCCCGCACGGCCGGCTCCCGCGACTGAGGCCCGGCCGGACGGCGGAGAGGACCACGTATCCCGAGGAAGAATATTCCCGGAGGGCCGTAATGCACCGCTCGCTCGAAACCCGCAGCACGACCTTGATCACCCAGCAGGAGGCCGAAACATTCGGAAACGACTGGCGCGCCGCGGCGTTCGGCGACGTCGAGTCGAGGCTCACCGACCGCGGTTTCCCTTGTGTCTTCTCGAGAAACGCGTTCCGGAAGGGACTGCTCCTGTTCTCCTTCGCCGAGGACGTCGGACCGGACAGCATCGCGGGACTCGGCGCCGCGCTCGCTGATTACGTCGAGCTTTCCCAGAACTGGAACGGCCATCTCGACACCGCGTACCCGTTGCTGATCGTGTTCTCGCCCTCGGCCGTCTCCGCCCGGTCGGTCGCCGGGTACCAGGCGTTCGGCTGGGAGGTGATCCAGAAACTGCATCACGTCGACCCCGCCCCGTGGCCGGAGAACGTCGCCACCGACCCCGGCGACAGCTCGTGGTCCATGTGTTTCAACGGAATGCCGTTGTTCTTCAACATGAGCAATCCCGCGCACGAGGTCCGTCGCAGCCGCAACCTCGGCGAGCATTTCGTGCTCGTGGTCAACCCGCGCGAGCGGTTCGACGTGGTCGCGGGCGACACCCCGAGCGGCCGCAAGGTCCGCAGCAACATCCGGGCGAGGATCGACCGCTACGACCGCGCCCCCCGCGCGCGCCAGCTCGGCTCCTACGGCGTCGCCGGGCTCGAATGGTGGCAGTACGGCCTGCCCGAGGACGACGCCGACCGGACCGATTCCTGCCCGTTTTCCTTCCGGGCCAAAGAAACCGCGCAGCCGGACGGGGCCGCGGCCGCTACCTGATCGGAGACAGGCGATGATGGAAGTGATCGTTTCCCAAGGCCGCATAGGCGACCGCGGCGCGGGAATGATCGAAGGCGCGGCGCGCACGGCGCGTGCGCTGGAAGAGCGATACGGTCTCGAGGCGCGGTTCGTCGGCACCCCCGCCGGTCCGGAGGACGACGACTGGACAGTCAGCCTCCCGGCGGCGGAGGAGACGCTTTCCGGTCTGGCGCAAGCGGTTTCGGCGAGCGTCACGGCCGGACGACGCACCGTGCTCGCGGCCAACACCTGCTCGGCCAGCCTGGCGACGCTGCCGGCCGCGGTCCGGGCGCACCCGGACTGCGCGGTGCTGTGGATCGACGCGCACGGCGACTTCAACACCCCGGACACCACGGAATCGGGCTACCTCGGCGGAATGGCTCTCTCCGGCGCGTGCGGCCTGTGGGAAAGCGGGCACGGCGCGGGTGTCGACCCCAGCCGGGTCGTCCTCGTCGGCGCGCGCGACATCGATCCGTCCGAACGCGAGCTGCTGGACAGGGCGGGGGTCCGGATCATCGCCCCGGCGGACGTCGCCGGGCAGCGGGTCGCGGCGGCCGTCGGCGGCGCGCGGGTGTGGGTGCACATCGACTGGGACGTGCTCGAACCGGGCACGGTGCCCGCTGATTACCACGTGCCGGACGGCCTGGCTCCGGACCGGATCCGCGAGATCCTGGGGGCGATCCCGGCCGCCGACGTGCTCGGCCTCGAACTGGCCGAGTTCGCCGCGACCGGCGACGAGGAAACCGACGCGCGCGCGACCGAGTCCATCATGGACATGGTCGCCCCGGTGTTCGCGACCGCGGCGGTGCGATGAACCGGCGCACGACGGCCGTCGTAAGGCGGCGCGGGTGAATCCTTCGCTTCCGTTCACCAAAATGCACGGGTGCGGCAACGATTTCGTCGTACTCGACCTGCGGGCCGCGCCCGCGCCGTCGCCGGAGCTGTGCCGGTCGCTCGCCGACCGGCACACCGGCGTCGGCTGCGACCTGATCCTCGGGATCCGGCCGCCGCGCAGCGCCTCCGCGGTGGCGGCGTTCGAGATCTGGACCGGAGAAGGCGAAAGCTCGATGCAGTGCGGCAACGGCGCCCGCTGCGTCGCCTCCTGGCTCGTCCAGGCGGGACTGGCGCGTCCGCCGTCGTTCGAGATCGACAGTCCTAGCGGCACGCATCCGGTGGAAGTGCTGGGAGACAACACGTTCAGCATCGGGCTGACCGTTCCGCAGTTCGCTCCCGAGGAGATCCCGCTATCCGGTTTCGCGAGCCGGGACGGCCGGTACGAAGCCACGCTGGCGGACGGGACCCCCGTCCGCTTCGCCGCGGCCTCCACCGGCAACCCGCACGTGGTGCTCGAAGTCGACGACGCCGGTGCCGCCCCAGTGGCGCGGCTCGGTCCGGCTGTGCGGGCGCTGCCCGGACTTCCGCCGACGGTCAACGTCGGATTCGCCGAGGTCGCGGCACGCGACCGGATCCGCTTGCGGGTCCACGAATTCGGCGCGGGCGAGACGCTCGCCTGCGGCAGCGGCGCCTGCGCGGCCGCCGCGGTCCTGATCCGGGCCGGGCGGCTCGACCGGAACGTGACGGTCGAGGTGCCCGGCGGGGAACTCCGGATTTCCTGGCCCGCCGAAGAGGAGCCGATCGTCCTGGCCGGTCCGGCCACGACTGTGTACGAAGGAGGATTCCGTCATGCCGCTGTACTCCAGCGTTCTTGACACGATCGGCCGCACGCCGATCGTGCGGCTGAACCGGATGGCGCCCGGGCACGTCTCGGTGTACGTCAAGGTCGAGTCGTTCAACCCGGGCGGCTCGGTGAAGGACCGGCTGGCGCTGGCCATCGTCCTCGACGCCGAGGCGAGGGGAGAGCTCAAGCCCGGCGACACGATCGTGGAGTGCACGTCCGGCAACGTCGGCATCGCGCTGGCGATGGTGGCGGCCGCGCGCGGGTACCAGTTCGTCGCGGTCCTCGGCGACACGTACTCGGTGGAGCGGCGCAAGCTGATCCGCGCGTACGGCGGCAAGGTGCTGCTGTTCCCCGGCCACCTCGGCAGCCTCGGCGGCAACCGGATCGCCGACGAGCTGGCCGAGAAGCACGGCTGGTTCCGCGCCCGCCAGTTCGAGAACCCGGCCAACCCCGCGTATCACCGGGAGACCACGGCCGCGGAGATCCTCTCCGACTTCGCCGGGAAACGGCTGGACACCTTCGTCACCGGATTCGGCACCAGCGGCACGATCACCGGCGTCGGGCAGATGCTCAAACTGGCCCGTCCCGACGTGCGGACCGTGGTGCTGGAACCGGAGAAGGCGGCTGTGCTGGCCGGGCAGTCGTGGAATCTGCACCAGCTGCAGGGATTGGCGCCGAACTTCGTTCCCGGGGTGATGGACCGCACCGTGATCGACGAACTGGTGACGATCGACGACGAGCTGGCCAGGGACACCGCGCGCCGCCTCGCCGCCGAGGAGGGGATCTTCGCCGGCATGTCCGCGGGCGCGACCCTGGCCGCCGCGCTGCGCGAAGCGGAGAACTCGCCCGAGGGCGCGGTGCTGCTCGCGATGCTGCCCGACACCGGGGAACGGTATCTGTCCAGTTTCTGGTTCGAAGGGATCAGCGACGGTTCGGACGACGAATGGCTGGCCTCGCTCGGTGAGTGACGTACGACCACCTGGGGACCCATGATGCACGAGTTCATTCCTCCGGCCACGCGGTTCGCCCGGCTGCCGGAGAGGTTCGCCATGAAACGCGGCGGTGTGCTGCACGGCGCGCGCGTCGCCTACGAGACCTTTGGGCAGCCCACCGCGGCACGGGACAACGTCATCCTGCTGCTCACCGGGCTTTCGCCGGACGCGCACGCCGCGTCCAGCCCGGAGGACCCCGCCCCCGGCTGGTGGGAGTCGATGCTGGGGCCGGGCAAACCGATCGACACCGGCCAGTGGCACGTGATCTGCGTGAACTCGCTCGGCGGCTGTCAAGGCTCGACCGGGCCCGCCTCGCGCGACCCGGCGACCGGACAGGCCTACCGGCTCGGCTTCCCCGAACTGTCCATTGAGGACATCGCGGACGCCGCGGCGAATACGGTGCGGCAGCTGGGTTTCGAGCGGCTGGCGTGCGTGATCGGCGCGTCGATGGGCGGGATGAGCGCGCTGGCGTTGCTGGCGCGGCATCCGGAGCTGGCGCGCAGCCACGTCAGCATCTCCGCGGCCGCGCATTCGCTGCCCTACTCGATCGCGATCCGTTCCCTGCAACGGGAAGCGATCCGCTCCGATCCACTGTGGAACGACGGGAAGTACCTTCCGGAACGCTACCCGGAACGCGGCATGCTGACCGCGCGCAAGATCGGCATGACCACCTACCGGTCGGCGCGGGAATGGGAACGCCGGTTCGGCCGCGAGAGATCCGGGACCGGGGACGCCGCGTTCGGTCCCGAGTTCGCCGTCGAGTTCTATTTGGACCATCACGCGCGCCGGTTCGTGCGCCGCTTCGATCCCAACAGCTACCTCTACCTCAGCCGCAGCATGGACTGGTTCGACCTCGGCGAGCTGTGCGGCGGCAGCACCGCCGAGGCGCTGGCGCGGCTGCGGGTCGACCAGGCGCTGGTGATCGGCACCGAGACGGACATCCTGTTCCCGCTGCACCAGCAGCGGCAGATCGCCGACGGACTGCGGGCGGGCGGCGCGGACGTCGAGTTCCTCGCGCTGGAAACCGATCTCGGCCACGACGCGTTCCTGGCGGACCTCGACAGTTTCGGGCCGCCGGTGGCGAAGTTCCTGTCCACCCTGTGACCGCCGGACCGACAAGAGAGCGAGACCGATTTGGACGACACCATTGCCCTGGTCACCGGGGCCAACCGCGGCATCGGGTTCGAGATCGTGCGGCAGCTCGCCGAACGCGGCGTCCGCGTGGTGCTGAGCGGGCGCGACGAAGCCGCGGTAGAGACAGCCGCGACGGGATTGCGCGACGCGGGCCTCGCCGTCGAAGGGCTTCAGCTCGACGTGACCGACCTGAAGAGCATCGCGGCCGCCGCGGCGGAGCTGGAGGCCCGGTACGGGCGGCTCGACATCCTGGTCAACAACGCGGCCGTGCGGATCGAGAAGTACGGCAAGAACCCGTCCGAACAGACGCTCGCCGAATGGCGGGAAACCTTCGACACCAACCTGTTCGGCACGGTCGAGACGACGCTGGCGATGCTGCCGCTCATCCGCGAGTCGGCCGCCGGGCGGATCGTCAACGTGTCGAGCCTGCTCGGTTCGCTCACCCTGCACAGCGATCCCGAGTCCTACACCCACAGCGACACCTTCAAGGCGCTTCCGGCCTACAGCGCCACGAAGAGCGCGGTGAACTCGTGGACCGTGCACCTGGCGTACGAGCTGCGGGACACGCCGATCAAGGTCAACTCTGCGCATCCCGGCTACACCAAGACCGGGATGAACGACGGGGCCGGCGACCTCGAACCGCCGGACGGCGCCGTGACCAGCGTCGAACTCGCGCTTCTCGGCGAGGACGGCCCAAGCGGCAGCTACCTGCACGCTGGGAAGGTGCTGCCGTGGTGACCCGCGCCTGCCCGATCGGGGGAATTTGCCGATGACCACCGTTGCTCTCGTGACCGACCGCGTCAGCCTGCCCATCGACTACGACATGCCGCTGCTGCGCGAGGCCTGCGCGAAAACCGGGCTCGACACCGAGGTCTGCCAGTGGGAGGACGCCGACGCCGACTGGTCCCGGTTCGACGCGGTCGTGCTGCGCTCGCCGTGGAACTACGTGGACCAGCTGCCGGAGTTCCTGGCGTGGTGCGAACGGGTCGAGGAGGCGACGCTCCTGCTCAACCCGCTCGCGGTCGCGCGGTGGGCGCTGGACAAGTCCTACCTGGCGGACCTGGCCGCGCTCGGCGTCCCGATCGTCCCGAGCCGGTTCGCGTCCCCCGGGGACGACCCGGACGTCGTGGTGCGGGAAGTGCTGGAACAGCATCGCGACGCGACGGAAATCGTCGTCAAACCGGGGGTCGGCGCTTATTCGCGCAATGTCCGCCGATTCACCCGGCCGGCGGCGCCCGAAGCCGCGGCGCATCTGTCGAAGCTGTTCGGCGAAGGCGGGCACGCGCTCGTCCAGCCGTATTTCGAGTCGGTCGACCGGGACGGCGAAACGAACCTGATCTATTTCGACCGGGAGTACAGCCACGCGATCCGCAAGGCCGCGATGCTGATGCCGGACGGAACCGTGCACGTCCCGACGCTCGATTTCCGCAAACCGCGCGTGGCCGACAAGGACGAACGCGCGGTCGCCTCCGCCGCTCTCGACGCCGCCGCGAGCCACCTCGGCCTGGACCGGCCGCTGCTGTACGGCCGCGTCGACCTGGTCCGCGACGGCCGGGGACAGCCGCGGGTGCTGGAACTGGACATCTGCGAACCGTCGCTCAACCTGCCGTTCGGCGAAGGCAGCGCGCTGCGGTTCGCCACCGTTCTGGCCGACCGGGTCGGCGCCTGACCTCCTGGCCGGCCTCGTGCCACAGTGACGAAAGGATTGTGTGACGTGCGTGTTCTTGGCTGCCTGGACGGTTCTGTAGCCGACCCGGACGACCCGGCGATCAAGGTCGCCGACCTCGGCCTGCTCCGCGGCGACGGGGTGTTCGAGACGGTCCTGATCGAGGACGGCGAACCTCGGGAACTGGACCTGCACCTGGACCGGCTGGCCCGGTCGGCACGGATGATGGAGCTGCCCGAACCGGACGACGCGCAGTGGGAACGTGCCATCCGCGCGGTGATCGACCGCTGGCCGGACGGCAGCGAAATCGCGATGAAACTCATCTACACCAGGGGATTGGACGCCGAGCCCGATTCCCCGCCGACGGCTTTCGCGCTTGGGCTCGAGATCAGCCCGAGGATGATGCGCGAGCGCACCGAGGGAATCGCCGCGATCACCCTGGAACGAGGCGTCGAACCGGGCCTCGCCGAACGCGCGCCGTGGCTCCTGCTGGGCGCGAAGACGTTGTCGTACGCGGTGAACATGGCCGCCCTGCGCGAGGCCGACCGCCGCGGCGCGTCGGACGTCATCTTCACCGCAACCGACGGTTCGGTGTTGGAAGGCCCGACGGTGTCGGTGGTGATGGTGCGCGGCCGGACGCTGTACACGCCGCCGCCGATCATCGGCATCCTGCCCGGGACGACGCAGGCCGCGGTGTACCGGGGAGCCGAGAGGGCCGGTTTCACCGCGAAGATCGAAACGCTGACCGCGGAAGACCTGTTTTCCGGCGACGGCGTTTTTGTCGCGTCGTCGGTGCGCAAGCTGACCCGGGTGCACACCCTGGACGGCAAAGTGCTGCCCGACTCGACCGAATTGCACCGCGAATTGAGCGCCGCTTACGAATCGGTGTACCGGTAAGGATCTTGCCGACGCGGCGCGGGGGCGGGCAAGATCGGAATCGACGATTTCGCCCGCCTTTCCGGTGGGCGGCTGGGCGGGAATATTCCGGCCCAGCCGGACGTGGGCGCCGCTCCGGGCGGGTTCGGCGGCAGTCGCGTCCGGCGGTGGCCCGGGGGAGAGGATCCGATGAGCGACGACCTGGTTCCGCGACGTGCCTCCGGTGCGCTGGGGATTCCCGGCGTGGAGGTTGGTTCGTGACCGCGCGGGCGGGCCGTTGCGGCGGTGGCCGGGCGGGGGATGTCGTGGTGGTCGCCGCCTCGCGGGGCTTGGTTCTGGATCGCTCGCTCTGGGGCGGCTGTTCGGGTGGTTGCTCAACGCGAGATTTCATTGTGCGTCGGGTGGGCTGTGGTCGGTTCGCGTTAGGTTCTGTTGTGCGTCGGGCGGGCTGTGGTCGGCTCGCGTTAGATTCTGTTGCGCGCCGGGCGGGTCCTGGTCGGTCCGCGTTAGGTTCCGTTGTGCGCCGGGCGGGTTCTGGTCGGCCCGCGTTTGCTGTCTGCCAGGGTTCTCAGTGCGGAGGCCGCCGCGTCCTGACGGCTCGCCCTGCTTCCCCGGTCCTGGGGCGCGGGACTCTGCTCCGTCCCGCGCCGGGTATGGCCGTCAGCCCGGCCCCGCAACCCGTTCCTTGCCCGCCGGAACTCCGCGTTGTGGAGGCCATCGGATGACTGCCCGCCCCACTCCCGAGCGCAGGATCCGGCGGCGTCCCGAGCCGATCCTGGCCGTCAGTCCAGCCCCGCACCGCATTCCCCACCTGCCGGAACGTCCCGACGCGGAGGCCGCCGCATGACCGCCCGCCCCGCCCCCGCGCCCCCCGAACGCGGGACCCCGTTGCGTCCCGCGCTCGTCCTCATCGGCGTCCTGCTGATCGCCACCAACCTGCGCGCCGCGATCACCACCCTCGGCCCCATCCTGAGCCTCGTCCAAACCGATCAGGGGCTCTCGTCGGTAGCCGCCTCTGTCCTGGTCAGCGTGCCGCTCATCGCCTTCGCCGTGTGCTCGCCGATCGCGCCCAAGGTCGCCGCGAAACTCGGCCTTGAGCGGGCGCTCGGCGCGGCGGTGCTGCTGCTCGCGATCGGGATCCTGTTGCGCTCCACGCCGCCGCAGCTGTTGCTGTGGACCGGGACCGTGCTGCTCGGGGTCGCCATCGCGATCCTGAACGTCCTGCTCCCGGCGCTCGTCAAACGCGATTTCCCCACCCGCATCGGGCCGATCACCGGCACGTACACCGCGGTCCAGTCCGGCGTCGCGGCGATCGCCGCCGGGGTCGCGGTCCCGCTGGCCGGGCAGCAGGCGGGCGGGTGGCGGTTGTCGCTGGGCATCTGGGCCGGGCTCGCGCTCGTGGCGCTCGGGGTTTTCCTGCCGCAGCTGCGCCGTTCCGCGGCCGCCCCGGCGCTCGCGTCCACGACCGGCGCGGCGCGGCCGTGGACGAACGCGCTGGCCTGGCAGGTCACCCTCTTCATGGGACTTCAGTCGCTGGCCTTCTACGTGCTGGTGACCTGGCTGTCGTCGATCGAGCACGCGGCGGGCATCAGCTCGGTGACCGCCGGGTTCCACCAGCTGCTGTTCAATCTCTCCGGACTGGCCGGAAGCCTGGTCTGTTCCGCGCTCATCCACCGGCTGCCCGACCAGCGCGCGGTCGCGATCGCCGGGTCGCTCCTGCTGACGACCGCGCTGACCGGGCTGCTGGCCGCGCCGGGGATCGCGGTGCTCTGGGCGGTCCTGGCCGGGTTCGCGGGCGGGATCACGCTGGCGTTGGCGTTGTCGCTGTTCGGCTTGCGCACCAAGGACTATTCCGACGCGGGTGCGTTGTCCGGGATGGCGCAGTCCGCGGGTTATACGCTCGCTGCGCTGGGGCCGATCGCTATTGGCGCGATTCATGACGCTACGGGGTCTTGGACGCCCGCGCTGGGGGTGTTGATCGGGCTGGCGTTGGTTCAGACGGTGTTCGGGGCGCTGGCTTCTCGGCCTCGGACGATCGGTTGAGCTGGTGGGGGCGTGGTGGCGTGGGGCGCCCCGAAGTTTGCGTGGGGCACCCCGAAGCCCAATTGTGCTGACGGTCGGTGGGTGCTTGTCAGGCGGGAAAGATGCCTTGACAAGCACCCACCGACCGCAGGGAGGCTTCGTATCGGGGTGCGGGGGAGGGGCTGGGCGCCTCGATGAGTGGGTGCGTTGGCTGCGGGTTTGGTGGTGGGCTGTGAAGGGAGCCCTCACGTCCGGCCGAACGTCCGTGAGGGGAACCCTGCGGGAATCAGAGTCCCCCAGGGTTCCCCCTACGGCTTTTCGGACAGGCGCGGTCCGCTGAAGGGGTGGACAATAAGGACATGATCAACGTCCTCGTCGCGCATGCGGGCAGGCACGGCGGCACGCGCGAGATCGCCGAAGTCGTCGGCGAGGAGTTGCGCGCCGCCGGGTTCGCCGTCGACGTGCGCGAGGCGGGCGAGGTCGGCAGCGTCACGGGGTACGCCGCGGTGGTGGTCGGCAGTGCGCTCTACTACGCGCGGTGGCGGCCCGAAGCGGTGCGGTTGCTGGAGCGCAACACCGAAGCGTTGCGGGCGCGTCCGGTCTGGTTGTTCCACAGTGGACCGTGCGGTCCGGGCGCGAATCTGACCCGGGTAAGCCTGCCCGCGCGGGTGACGTTGCTGGCCGCCGCGATCGACGCGGGGCGCACCGAGACGTTCGGCGGGCGGCTCGATCCGGCGCTCGCGGACGGCGTGCTGGAAAAGCTGATGGCGCGGGGCAACCGGGCCGGGGACTTTCGCGACTGGGACCGGATCCGGGCGTGGGCGCGGGACATCGGCCGCCGGGTCCAGTCCCGCGTCGCGATCTGAGCCGCGTCAGGACGCGCCGAGCACCCGCAACACCGTGGTGGACAGCTCTTTTTCGGCTTCCTCCGGGGAAAACCGGCCCGCTTGGGCCTCTCCCGCGGCGGCGTGGCCCAGCTGAATGATCACCGTGACCAGCCAATCCACCGGCGGCTGACGGTCGAACTCGCCGGCGCGCTGCCCGCGTTCGACGATCTGCCGCTGCTCGCGGCCGTCGCCGGGGTGCTCGCGCTCGGCTCGTTCCTGATGCAGGTCATGGTCCAGGGCGCGTGGGGCGTCATCCCCGCGCACCTCACCGAGATGTCCCCCGCCGCGATCCGCGGCTTCTTCCCCGGTGTCACCTATCAGCTCGGCAACCTGCTGGCCGCGCTGAACCCCGCGCTGCTGTGGACGGTGATCCCGGTGCTCATCGCGGTCGCCGTGCTGACCTCCCTGGGCAAGGAGGCGAAGTCCATCCGCTTCGGCGGGGAAGGCGCGACGACCGCGCCTGCCGGAACGTCCTGATCTTTTTCGCCTGCTGGTTCGGGTGACCTTGCCGTCGAACAATCGCCGATATATCGTGGGCATATCGGCGATCGTTCGACGACTAAGGAGGACCACATGACCAGGACCGCAGGCGGAGGACACCTGTTCCGGGGCTTCGGCGGCCCGGAGCGTTTCGGCGAGCACGGGATGCCGTTCGGATTCGGCCGCCCCGGACCGGTTCGCCCTGGTGACGGGGGTCGGGGGATGCCGTCGGGCAGGCCGGAGGCGCATCGCGACGGGCCGGGCGAGGGGAGGCATCCGGGCGGGCCGGGGGAAGGACACGGGTGGCCCTGGGGAGACGGGCCGGGCGGGGAGCGTGGTCGGCCGGGAGAGACAGATGGGCTGGGCGAAGAGCGCGGGCGTCCGGGCGGATTCGGCGAACGGGGTGCCGGGTTCGGGCACCCGGGCGGGCCAGGCTGGGCGGGATTGTTCGGCGGTCGAGGTTCGGGATTCGGCCAGGCCGGACCGTTGTTCGGCGGGCCGGGCGCTGGGTTTGCCCAGACGGGGCCGTTCGGAGGGCCGGGCGCTGGGTTTGCCCAGGCGGGGCCGTTCGGCGGGCCGGGGGCAGGCTTCGGCTGGCCTGGTCATCCAGGCTGGCAAGCCGGTGAGCCGGGCGAACACCGCGGCTGGCTCGGTGAGCCGGGGGAGCACCACCGGCAT
This sequence comes from Amycolatopsis sp. NPDC114484, assembly GCF_055633755.1. Taxonomy (NCBI): domain Bacteria; kingdom Bacillati; phylum Actinomycetota; class Actinomycetes; order Pseudonocardiales; family Pseudonocardiaceae; genus Amycolatopsis; species Amycolatopsis sp. NPDC114484. Next base: position 279,486 of record NZ_JBVKDQ010000015.1, read on the forward strand.
CCCGGTCACCCCGATCACCCTGGGCACCCGGGTGAAGAACAAGCCTGGGAAGACACCGTCCTCGAAGCCCGAGGCGGCTTCCCGCCTGGGCCTCCCGGTCCGCCCGGGCCGCCGCATCGGCCGGGGTTTCCCGGGTTTCCGGGCTTCCCTGGGTTCCCCGGCGGGCCGGGCGGTCCCGGTGGGCCAGGAGGTCCGGGAGGATTCTTCGGCGGCCCTCCTCGCGGCGGACGAGGCCCAGCCCGCCCGGTGCGTCCGGCCGTCCTCGCTCTGCTGGCCGAGGAACCTCGCCATGGTTACCAGTTGATGCAGGAGATCCGCCGCCGCACGAATGACGAGTGGCGGCCCAGTCCGGGTTCCATCTACCCGATCCTGCAGCAGCTCGAGGACGAAGGCCTCGTCCGCACCGAGGAAGAAGGCGGGCGGCGCGTCGCGCATCTGACTGAGGCCGGGCGCGAGCACGTCGCCGGGCGGGAGGAGGAGTTCGCCGCGCTCTGGGAGTCTCCGGTGCGCGACGAGGAACCGGGGGCCGACCGGTTCGCCGCGCTGTATCAGCAGATCGGCGAGTTGGGCGGGGCCGCGGCGCAGGTCGCGCACGCCGGAAGCGAGGCGCAGTTCGCGGAGGCGCGCAAGGTGCTGCGGGAAGCCCGCCGCCGGTTGTACGCGTTGCTCGCGGACGACGACTCCGAAGAATGAAAACCGCCGGTGGGTGAGTCCACAAAGGACTCGACCACCGGCGGCTACCTCGGGGCACAACCGGAGGTAGTCCGAGCGCGCGTGTCGGTTGTTGGACGCCGGCGCGGTGCGGCGGGTCCAATGCGGCCATGCCATCGTTTGTCCACCTGCACGTCCATACCGAGTATTCGATGCTGGACGGTGCGGCGAAGATCGGTCCTCTTTTCGCGGAGGCGGCCCGGTTGGGCATGCCGGC
>NZ_JBVKDQ010000016.1:0-215209 GCF_055633755.1 Amycolatopsis sp. NPDC114484
CCAAACCCTCGGCTGGCACACACCCGCCGAAGCCCTCGCCACGCTACTCTCAGGCCACCAGACACCAGGTGTTGCAACCACCACCTGAATCCGCCTTCCCCTCACGGACATCCATCGCGGACCAGGCCAGTCAGCCAGGGAACTCCCGCGCCCCGCCGCCACCGCACCGGCTACTGAGAAAACCTCATCACGGCAGCCGGGAATCCCTCAGCGCCTCGGCCGCCCGCAGTTCTTCGGCGGTGAGCTGGTCCGGGGAAACCCGGGCAACACCGCGGAAACGGTGGCACACCGGGCATTTCTGCACCCGCCGGTCGCCGAGCCGGATCGCCTTGAGCGACACGAACGGGAGCCAGATGGCGGAGAAGTAGTGGCCTTGGCTGCACTGAACGATCGTGTAGTCCGGCATAGCCACCTCCCTCGGAAGCGATGCGGCTCAGTATCCGCTATTCGAGCACCGCCAGAAACTCAGCCGGTACCGCCGAGGTAAGCCACACCCCGTTGTCACTCACCTGAAACGCGTGTCCGCGCGCGGCCATTTCCCCTGCCGCGACCGTCAGCACCACCGGTTTCCCGTGCCGCGACCCGACTTTCCACGCCGTCTCGCGGGTCGCCGACAAATGCACCGCGTGCCGTTTCATCGGCCGTAATCCCTCCGCCCAGATCGACGGCAGGAACCGTGTCGCTGTGCCGTGGAAGAGGATTTCCGGCGGCGGCGCGTCGGACAGTTCCAGATCCACGCGGACGCTGTGCCCCTGGCTGGCGCGGATCAACGTCCCCGTCTCGTCAAAGGCGAACCGCTGTTTGACGCAGTTCGCGACGACCTCGTCCAGCTCCGCCCGGCTCACCGGGAAGCGGTGCCGGGCGAGTGCGGCGAGCAGTTCGGCGACCGGGACCCAGCCGCCGGGGGAGAGGGTCAGACCGAGTCCGCCGGGATCGTGGCGCAGGTGCCGGGACAGTCGTTTCGATACCCGGGTTCGATGTTTCTCGTTCATTGCGAACCGCAGTAACCCACACCGACACCCTGTCGCGCAACGGAATTCAGATGCCGCCCTCCAAGACTGGGCGGAGTTTGCTGGCTCCGGGTCCGAAGCGGGCGAGTTCGTCCTCCGCGTTGTACAGGCCGCAGCTGCGCAGCGACAGGCATCCGCAGCCGACGCATCCGGTCAGCCGGTCCCGCAGCCGCTGCAGCGCGTCGATCCGGGCGTCGAGTTCGGTCTGCCATTCGCGCGACAGCCGCGCCCAGTCCGCTTTCGTCGGCGCGTGGTCCGCGGGGAGCGTCTCCAGCGCCGCGCTGATGTCTTCCAGCGACAGCCCGACCCGCTGCGCGGCGCGGATGAACGCGATCCGCCGCAGCACCGAGCGCGCGTAGCGGCGCTGGTTGCCCGCCGAGCGCTCGGACGTGATCAGGCCGCGCTCCTCGTAGAACCGCAGTGCGGTGTGCGGCACCCCGCTGCGTTCCGCGACCTGCCCGATGCTCAGCTTGTCCGCCAACCTCGTCATTGCTTCAGGTTAGCGCTTGACCTTCAGTTTGGTCGAGGTTGCATTGTCGGGACCATGACCACGACGACCTCGCAGCCGGGCTACGCGGACCTGCCCCGGCTGATCTCGCTGATGACCGGCGACGACAAACACCACGCGGCCGCGGAGTCCACAGTGGACGTCCTGTGGGTGCTGTTCGACCGCGTCCTCGACCTCGGCCCGGAGACCGCCCGCCGGCCCGGGCGCGACCGGTTCCTGCTCTCCAAGGGGCACGGCCCGATGGCGTACTACGCGGTGCTCGTCGCGAAGGGCTGGCTGGACGAGGACGAACTCGCCGACTGGAGTTCGGCGCGTTCGCGGCTCGGCCACCATCCCGACCGCGTCCGCGCGCCCGGCGTCGAGATCTCCAGCGGCTCGCTCGGGCACGGACTGCCGATCGCCATCGGCACCGCGCTCGGCCTGCGAGCCCGCCGGTTCAGCTCGCGCATCGTCACGCTGATCGGCGACGCCGAACTCGACGAGGGCTCCAACCACGAGGCGATCGTCGTCGCGGCCCGGCTCGGGCTCGACAAGCTGACCGCGGTGGTCATCGACAACCAGTCCTCGACCCACGGCTGGCCGGGCGGCATCGCGCGCCGCTTCGAAACGGAGGGCTGGGCCGTGCGGACGGTGTCCGGCCGCGACCACGAAGCGCTGTACGACGCGTTCACCACCCCTCATCCCGGACGCCCGCTCGCGGTCGTCGCCGTCGTGGAACCGAAAGGCGCGCACTGATGCCGAACATGCGGGACACCTTCCTGGCCACCGCGGAAGAAATCGTCAACACCGACCCGGACGTGGCGGTCGTCCTCGCCGACATCTCGGCCGCGGCGCTCGCCGAGGCCGCGCGACGGCATCCGGACCGGGTGATCAACGTCGGGATCCGCGAGCAGCTGCTCGTGAGCACCGGGGCCGGCCTCGCGCTCGCCGGGCTGCGGCCGATCGTGCACACCTTCAACGCGTTCCTCGTGGAGCGCGCGTTCGAACAGATCAAATTGGACCTCAGCCACCAGGAACTCGGCGCGGTGCTGGTGTCCTGCGGCGCTTCCTACGACATGCCGATGGAAGGCCGCACGCATCAGGCTCCCGGCGACGTCGCGCTGATCGATTCCCTGCCCGGCTGGTACGTGCACGTTCCCGGCCATACCGAGGAAGCGCGGCGGTTGCTGCTCGATTCGGTGCCGGGGGACAGCCGGACGTATCTGCGCCTGTCCGCGCAGGAGAATTCCGCACCGCACCTCGGCGTCGGGCTCCAGACGATCCGGCAGGGCGCCCGCGGCGTGGTGATCGCGGTCGGCCCGATGCTGGACCGGGTGCTGCAAGCGACCGAGGGCATGGACGTGACGGTGCTCTACACCTCGACGGTGCGCCCGTTCGACGCCGAGGGGCTGCGCGCCGCGATGACCGACGTGGCCGAGGTGGCGCTGGTGGAGCCGTATCTCCAGGGAACGTCCGCGCACTGCGTCGCCGACGCGCTGGCCGGCCGGCCGCACCGGCTGCTGAACCTCGGCACCCGCCGGGACACCGAGATCCGGATCTACGGCACGCTCGCCGACCACGATCTCGTGCACGGGCTCGACCCGGATTCGATCGCGTTGTCCCTCAAGGAGTTTTTCACCGGATAGGGAGGGATTTCGGCAGCGGGCAACCGCCCGCGCTCACCAGCCGCTGTCGGCGCGTCGCACGGGGTTCGCCGTGCGCGCGGTCGACCGGCGCGCCAGGTCGATCTCCGCGCGGGTCTTCTGCAGCGGGATCGTCAGTTCCCTGAACTGCGGGAACGGCACGCTGTCGATGTCTTCCCGCCAGGCTTGGAACATCCGGCACAGCAGATCGGACTCGGACATCTCGTCCTCTTTCCGGGTCCGGGGGCACCGGCGGTGCCACACATAGCTTGGTGGGTACCCGTTCGCCGCGCGGACCAAACGGGGTCGGAACGAAAATCTCCGGGGGACTACGCTCGGGAGCGTGTCTCGTGTGGTGATCCTCGATTACGGTTCCGGAAACCTCCGTTCAGCCGAGCGCGCCGTCGCGCGCGCGGGCGCCGAGGTGGAGGTCACCGCCGACCCGCACGCCGCGCTCGAAGCCGACGGCCTCGTGGTGCCCGGCGTCGGCGCGTTCTCCGCGTGCATGAGCGGGCTGCTGGGCGTGCACGGGCACCGGATCATCGGCAAACGGCTGGCGGGCGGGCGTCCGGTGCTGGGCATCTGCGTCGGCATGCAGATCCTGTTCTCGCGCGGCGTCGAGCACGGCGAGGAGACCGAGGGCACCGGCGAATGGCCGGGCACGGTCGAGCGCCTGCACGCCGACGTGCTTCCGCACATGGGCTGGAACACCGTCCGCGCGCCCGCCGATTCGCGGCTGTTCGCCGGGATCGACCCGGAAGAGCGGTTCTATTTCGTGCACTCCTACGCCGCGCGGAAGTGGGAGCTGGACTCCGGCCTCGCCGGACTGCAGCCGAAGGTGACGTGGGCGAACCACGGCGAGGATTTCGTCGCGGCGGTGGAGAACGGTCCGCTGTGGGCGACCCAGTTCCACCCGGAGAAGTCCGGCGACGCGGGGGCGCAGCTGCTGCGCAACTGGCTCGGCACGCTGGCGTAACCGGAGTTCCGGCGGGTTCGCAGGGCCGGGACGGGCAGGCGCTGGCCGCGGAACGCCGCGGCGACAGGCGGATGTGCTGCTGCTCACTTCGCCGGTTCCGGCGGGCGGCCGCCTCGCCCAGATCGCTGGGGCCGTCGGGCTGAGCGGATATCCCCCGGACGGTGCGCCGGACCCCGCCGCATAGTCTGTGCGCGTGACTTTCACGCTCCTTCCCGCAGTTGATGTTGCCGGCGGCCAGGCGGTCCGACTCGTCCAGGGCGAGGCGGGCACCGAGACCTCCTACGGCAGCCCGCTCGAAGCGGCCCTGCAGTGGCAGCGCGACGGCGCCGAGTGGATCCATCTGGTGGACCTCGACGCGGCGTTCGGCAAGGGCAGCAACCGCGAACTGCTCGCCGACGTCGTCAAGCGGCTCGACGTGCAGGTGGAGCTGTCCGGCGGCATCCGCGACGACGCGTCGCTCGAGGCCGCGCTCGCCACCGGCGCGCGCCGGGTCAACCTCGGCACCGCGGCGCTCGAGGACCCGGACTGGACGGCGAAGGTCGTCTCCGAATACGGCGACCGCGTCGCGATCGGGCTCGACGTGCGGATCACCGAGGCCGGGCACCGGTTGTCCGCGCGCGGCTGGACGTCCGACGGCGGCGACCTGTGGGAGGTCCTGGAGCGGCTCGACCGCGACGGGGCCAGCCGGTACGTCGTCACCGACGTGAGCAAGGACGGCACGCTGCGCGGCCCGAACCTGGAGCTGCTGCGCGAGGTCACCGCCCGCACCGACGCACCGGTGATCGCCTCCGGCGGAGTGTCCAGTGTGGACGATCTGCGCGCGCTGGCCGGGCTGGCTTCCGACGGGGTCGAGGGTTCGATCGTCGGGAAGGCGCTGTACGCGGGCGCTTTCACGCTGCCGGAGGCGCTCGCCGCGGTTCGCTGACGGCGGGAATTGGTGCTGGGCAACGGAAATCACCCACTGGTGGCCCGGTCGAGTTGTCACGGCGGCGGGTCAGTCCGTCGATCCAGCCGTGGCAGAGCGCTTCGTCGCTGAAGATCCTCACGACCGCACCAGCGTTTCCCGGACCGAGACGTAGTGCGGGTTGTACATCAGCCCGAGGACGTTGCCCCACGGGTCGATCACCGACGCGGTGATGAACCCGGTGCCGCGGTCGCGCGGGGCGTCGTGGACCTTCGCGCCCATCGCGACCACCCGATCCAGCGTCGCGGGGACGTCCTCGACGTGCCAGAAAACGACCGCGCCCGCAGGCTGCCCGACGGTGGCGAGGTCGGCGGTCCGGGACAGCTCGCTCGTGGCGTAGGAGCTGTGCACGATGCCGAATTCGTGCTGGTAGTCGCCGATGCGCCACTCCAGATACGCCGGGGTGTCCATATACGGCGCGACGCCCAGAAGATCGGTGTACCAGCGCTTCGCCGCCTCGAAGTCGGGGGAGTAGAAGGTGACGGTGCTGAGTCCTCGAAGCATCTCTGATTCCTTGTCTGCTCGGTTACCGGACTAGCTTCTCCGGCAAAGTGCTCATCTTCTGAGCACTTTTGGCGGGAGAATCGAAAACATGCGCGCTGACCGTCTTGTCGCTGCCGTCCTGCTGCTGCAGGCCCGCGGCCGGGTGACCGCTGCCGAGCTGGCTGCGGACCTGGAGATCTCCGTGGCGACCGCCCGTCGCGACCTGGAAGCGTTGTCGGCGGCCGGGATCCCGGTCTATCCGCAGCCCGGGCGCGGCGGCGGATGGTCGCTCGTCGGCGGGGCGCGCACCGATCTCAGCGGGCTGACCGCGGCCGAATCCCAGGCGTTGTTCCTGCTGCTGGGCCCGGCGGCGGCCGGCGGGCCGGAACTGTCGTCGGCGTTGCGCAAGCTCGTCCGCGCGCTGCCCGCCACGTTCCGGGCCGACGCCGAAGCCGCCGCGCGGGCCGTCGTGTCCGATCCGGCGGGGTGGGGCGAGCGGGATCGCGAGCCGCCCGCGCTCGTGCGGTCCCTGCAGCAGGCGGTCGTGCGGCGGCGCAAGGTGCGGTTCGACTACAGCGGCAAAGGGCGGCTAGCCGATCCGTACGGTCTCGCCGACAAGGACGGCGTTTGGTATCTCATCGCCGGAACCCCTGCGGGACAACGGACTTTCCGCGTCGACCGGATCTCGGCGGCGGAGACCACGGACGTGCCTTCGGAGCGGCCGGACGACTTCGATCTCCGGGAACAGTGGGCGCGGGTCGTGGAGGAGATGGAGCAACGGCGCTCGCTCGTGTCCGCCACCGTGCTGATTGACGCGCGGTACTTGTCCGTCCTGCGATCGCATTTCGGGCGGCATTGCGAGGTGGTCGGGGAGCGGGACGGCCGGGTTAAGGTGAAGGTGGCGGCGCACTGGGCGCGCTCTGTCGCGGAACAGCTGGCGGGGTGGGGAGACCTGGTCGAGGTGGTGGAACCGGAGCCGGTCCGGGCCGAACTCGCCCGCATCGGACGGGAACTGACGGCTCGCTACGGGAGCTGAACGATTACCCGCGACGTAATCGACGCTGTGCACCGAAGCGGACAGGATTGCTTGGCAGGCAACGGAATCGACCCGAGGAGCCGGACATGCCCGCCTACGCCATCGCCCACCTTCGCCAGCCCGGAATCGTGGACGCCGAGGTCTACGAGTACATGGAGCTGATCCAGGCGACGCTCGACCCGTTCGAGGGCCGGTTCCTGGTCCACGGCGGACGCACCCGGGTGCTCGAAGGCGCCTGGCCGGGCGGGACCGTCGTGCTCGAATTCCCGGACTTCGCCGCCGCCGAGGCGTGGTACGAATCGGCCGGCTACCGCAAGATCCTGCATCTGCGCACCGACCATCTGGTGGGCGACGTGGTCCTGGCCGAGGGCTGCGGGCCGGACCACGATTCGGCCGCCATGGGCGCCCAGCTCCGCGCGACGGCCCGGTAGCTCACCCGGCGAGCTTGATCGCGATCCCGATCGTCCGCTCCGGCCCGCCGCGGAGCCGGCTGAAGAACATTGTCACCCGCCCGACGATGCCGTAGTCCCGGGCGATCACGCCGCGAACGCGGTCGCTGTCGGCGGCGTCGAGCAGCCGGGCCGTCCCGCTCGCCTCGGTGCCGTGCACCCGGCGGCCGCGGACGTCGCACGCCTGCAGCCGGACCTCGCCGTTGTTGCGGATCCGCTTGACCTTGCCCGCGGTGCGTTCGGAGAACAGCACCAGTTCGTCGCCGTCGCGGGACGCCCACACCGGGGTCGGGACCGCGCGGCCGTCGCGGCGGAAAGTGGTCAGCACGACGTACTTCTCGGCGCCGAGACGCTCCAGTTCGGACATAGCCCTACGGTAGACGGCGTCACAGCCCTTGGCAGCGGTCGGCGGGCTGCTGCCCGCCGGGTGCCGTCGGCACGGCGACCGAGGTGCCGTGGTCGGCCACCTTGTGCATCACCACGTGGGTCGTCGCCACGTAGCCCCAGGTGAACAGGACGACCAGAGCCGCGCAAATGCCGACAGCCGTCTTGCGCACCCAGATTCGTCCGAGGAGCGCGGAAATCCCGGCTCCGGCGAGCAGGAACAGCACAAGAGAACTGACCTGCCACAGCGTCACGCCCAGTCCTGACCACGGCAGGAGATTGCGCAACCGGCAGATCAGCTGCTCGCCCGCGGTCAGCTGCGCGAGGTAGTTGGCGCCAACGCACCAGGCCACCAGAACGGCGATGATCGCGGCGCCGATCCCGACGGCGTACGCCACTCGCGAAAGCGTGCTCCGAGACTCCCCCAGTTCGGACATGGCTTCACGGTAGTGGTCAGCGGGCGCCGAGCCAGGCGTAATCCGGCGCCGAATCGAGCACGATCCCGTCCGCCACCGCGACGAGCTGTTCGCGCGGCAACCGGCCGGAAGCGGTCAGCCAGCGTCCGGACGACAGCCGCACGGTGACCTGCGCGTCGGCCGGGCCGGAGGCGGGGACGTAAGCCCCGGGCAGGCCGCGCACCTGCACCGGTCCAGACCCGCTGAGCGCCGGGGAGCCGCCGCCGATCGTCACGCGCACCTTGCCGGTCGGACCGCTGGCGTCGAGCACCGTCGTCGCGTTGTCCGAGTTGCTTCCGCGCACCGTCGTGGACTCTTCGCGCATTCCCTCGGGCAGCGGTCCGAACCGCGCCTCACCACGGACCAGCACTGGCTCCTGGGTGACCGAATCGGCCACTTGCTCGGCCACCGTGCGCGCGTCCGGGACGCCTTCCACCTTGGCGGTGAGCACGTGCCGGTCGTCCGGCATCCAGGTCAGCGTGGCGATCGTGTCGCTCGGGCCGGTCACCATGGCGACCCGCCCGTGCACCACGACCTGGTCCTTCAACGCCGAGATGCGCAGCGCGGTCTGTGCCCATTCCGGATAGGCCGTGGAGTGCGCCGCGAGCTCCACCCGGCTCGCCCCGTCCTGCCATTGCCGCACCTGCGCGGCGTTCCCGGGCCCGCCCGAGCGGTACTGCTCGGTGAAGCCGTCCGGCAGCCAGCCCGGCGTGTACGCGAGCACCGGCCGCCCGGCGGCGGGCGTGAGCTGCGCGGGCGCTTCGGTGACGGTGTTGACCACCAGCGGCACCCCGGCGGCGACCGCGATCACCGCGGCGGCCGCGGCAGCGAGCGCGAGGCGAGGACGGCGTCGGCGCTGGCGGGCTCGTGCGAGCGCGTTGAGGACTTCATTGCCGTCCGGTGCCCGCTCCGCGAGCCGTTCGAGGCTGTCGCGCACCAGCGTCTCGGTCTCGTTCGACGGGGTCATTCTCCTGCTCCGGTGGTGAGGACGGGCGGCAACGAGGGCATGCCGGCGCGCAGTGTCGCCAGCGCGCGCGAGATTTGGCTGCGCACGGTCGAGACGCCGCAGCGGAGGAAAGTGGCGATTTCGGCGTCGGTGTAGTTCTCGTAGTAGCGCAGGACGACCGCGGCGCGCTGTTTCCGCGGCAGCGTGGCCAGCAAAGCGAGCATTTCGTCGCGTTCGTCGTAGGCGGTGCTGGGATCGGCGGTCGGCGGCCCGAGCGAATCGAGCACCGAATGGTTCGACGGGACCACGCGGCGGGCGGCGCGGCGGCGCCACGAGAGGTACTCGTTGGTGATCATCCGGCGGACGTAGGTGGGCGGCGAGCCGATCTTCGCCCAGCGCTGCTGGGCACGCAGGAGCACGTCCTGCACGATGTCCTGCGCCAGATGCGGGTCGTCGGCGAGGACGGTCGCGTAGCGCAGCAGCCCGTCGAGGCGTTCCGCCACGAAATCGTCGAAACCGGTGGTCACGATCATCAGACGCGCGACGGTCCGGTTTTGATGCTTCGGAGCGCGAATTGGTGACGAAGCCGTGGTGGCGGGCTTGACCGAGCGGCCGACTAGGCTGCGGGGCATGGCTGTGGCGGTTCGGGTGATTCCCTGTCTCGACGTCGACGCGGGCCGGGTCGTGAAGGGCGTCAACTTCGCCGACCTGCGCGACGCGGGCGACCCGGTGGAGCTCGCGCGCCGGTACGACGCCGAGGGCGCCGACGAGCTGACCTTCCTCGACGTCACCGCGTCGTCGGGCGACCGCGAAACCACCTTCGACGTGGTCCGCCGCACCGCCGAGCAGGTCTTCATCCCGCTCACCGTCGGCGGCGGCGTGCGCTCCACCGACGACGTCAACCGGCTGCTGCGCACCGGCGCGGACAAGGTCAGCGTCAACACGGCCGCGATCGCCCGCCCGGAGCTGCTGCGCGAGGCGTCGCGCCGGTTCGGGGCACAGTGCGTCGTGCTGTCCGTCGACGCGCGGCGGGTGCCGGAAGGCAGCGAACCGACGGCGTCCGGCTTCGAGGTCACCACGCACGGCGGCCGTCGCGGCACCGGGATCGACGCGGTGGAATGGGCCGCGCGCGGCGAGGAACTCGGCGTGGGCGAGATCCTGCTCAACTCGATGGACGCGGACGGCACCAAAACCGGCTTCGACCTCGAACTGATCGGCCTGGTCCGCAAGGCGGTGCGAGTCCCGGTGATCGCCAGCGGCGGCGCGGGCGCGACCGAGCACTTCCTGCCCGCCGTGGAAGCGGGCGCCGACGCGGTGCTGGCGGCGAGCGTATTCCACTTCGGGCAGCTGACGATCGGCGACGTGAAGGGCGCGCTGCGCACCGGCGGGGTGGTCGTGCGATGAGCCTCTCGCCGGAACTTTCCGCACGGCTGAAGCGCAACGCGGACGGGCTGATCGCCGCGGTCGTGGTGGACCACGCGACGTCGGACGTGCTGATGATGGCGTGGATGAACGACGACGCGCTGGAGTCCACGCTCACCACGCGGCGCGGGACGTACTGGTCGCGCAGCCGGCAGGAGCTGTGGGTGAAGGGGGAGACCTCGGGGCACGTCCAGCACGTGCGAGAGGTCCGCATCGACTGCGACGGCGACACGGTGCTGCTGCGGGTGGACCAGACCGGCCCGGCTTGCCACACCGGGACGCACACGTGCTTCGACACCGACGAGCGGCTGCTGCTCGCGGACGAGAGGGCGTCATGACTGTCGTCGCGAACGTGCTGATCGGGCTGGTCGCCCTGATCCACCTGTACATCGTGGTGCTGGAGATGGTCCTGTGGACCACGCCGCGGGCGCGCGCGGCGTTCGGCACCACCGAGGAATTCGCCCGCGAGAGCAAGACTTTGGCGGCGAACCAGGGGCTGTACAACGGATTCCTCGCCGCCGCGCTGATCTGGGGGCTGATCGCGGCCGACCCGGCGGGCTTCCAGCTGAAGCTGTACGGCCTGGCGTGCGTGATCGTGGCCGGTCTCTACGGCGCCGCGACGGCGTCGAAGCGGATCCTGTTGGTGCAGGTCCTGCCGGGCGCGCTCGCGCTGGTCTTCCTGTTGCTGTCGCGCTAGTCGATGTCCCCGGTCAGATAACGCTGCAACGTCGGAGCCACCGCCGTGATCAGCGTGTCCGCCTCCGCCGCCACCATCGGCGGGAACCGCGCCACGTACCGGATCAACCCCATCCCCACCAGCTGCGAAGCGCACAACGCCACCCGCAGCTCGCGCCGGTCGCCGCCGAGTTCGCTCAGCAATTCGGTGAAGAACTGCGAGAAGAACTCGCGCAGCACCGTGCTCGCCGCCTCGTGGCTGGCGATGCTGCGGATCAGTGCCTGGAACGTGTCGCCGCCGACGCCGTCCCAGCGGGTCAGGAAGGTGTGCGCGATCCGGACTCCCAGTTCGTCGGCCGGCCCGTCGCGCAGGACCGTGACCAGTTCCGCCGGTTCGAACGGCAGTTTCAGCACCGCTTGGGCGAACAGGCCTTCCTTGCCGCCGAACCAGTGGTTGACCATGGCCGCGTCGACCCCGGCGCGCCCGGCGATGGAACGGACCGTCGCGCGTTCGTAGCCGTTCTCGGCGAACACCGTGCGGGCGGCTTCGAGCAGCACCGCGCGGGTGTCCTGACCAGCGGGGCGGCGGCCGCGGCGGCGCGCGGTAGTGTCTTCGGTGCTCACCGGACCATCTTGACTGGTCGCCGCCTCGAATTCAACAGTCATTGAATTGAGAGCCCGCCGACCGGCGGACGCGGCGGTAGCGGCACAATGAGAGGCATGGTCAGCTCAGCAGCCACGTCCACGGCCGGGCCCGGCCCGGTCAGCCCGTCCCGTGCGGACTTCCGCGCGCTGGCCGAGAGCCGCCGCGTGATCCCCGTGGTGCGCCGGGTGCTCGCCGACGGCGAGACCCCGCTGGGGATTTACCGCAAACTCGCCGCCGACCGGCCCGGCACGTTCCTCTTCGAATCCGCCGAGAACGGGAAATCGTGGTCGCGCTGGTCGTTCGTCGGCGTGCGCAGCCCGGCCGCGCTGACCGTCCGCGACGGCAAAGCGGTCTGGACCGGCACCCCGCCGGACAACCTGCCCACCGAGGGCGACCCGCTGCAGGTGCTGCGCGCGACCGTCGAGGCGCTGCACACCGAACCGCTGCCCGGCCTGCCCCCGCTGACCGGCGGGATGGTCGGCTACCTCGGCTACGATTCCGTGCGCTGGCTGGAAAAGCTGCCCGAGCTGGCCGAACGGGACCTCGACATCCCCGAGCTGACCATGCTGCTCGCCACCGATCTCGCCGCGTTCGACCACCACGAGGGCACCGTCACGCTGATCGCCAACGCGGTCAACTGGGACGACTCGGCCGAACGCGTGGACGCCGCGTACGACGACGCGCTGGCCCGGCTGTCCGCGATGACCGAGCAGCTGCGGGTGCCCGCGCCGCCGACCGTCGCGACGTTCGACCGGCCCGCGCCGGAATTCCGCCGCCACCGCAGCAAGGAAGACTTCCACGCGGCCGTCGACAAGGCGGTCGAGGCGATCAAGGCGGGCGAAGCGTTCCAGGTCGTGCCGTCGCAACGGTTCGAGATCGAGACCGGGGCCGACGCGCTCGACGTCTACCGCGTGCTCCGCACCTCCAACCCGAGCCCGTACATGTACCTGCTGCGGCTGGAGGGCTTCGACATCGTCGGCTCCAGCCCGGAATCGCTGGTGACGGTCCGCGACGGCCGCGCCACCACGCATCCCATCGCGGGCACCCGCTGGCGAGGCGCGGATCCGGAGGAGGACGCGCAGCTGGCCAAGGACCTGCTCGCGGACGAGAAGGAGCGCGCCGAGCACCTGATGCTCGTCGACCTCGGCCGCAACGACCTCGGCAAGGTCTGCAAGCCGGGCACCGTGCACGTGGTCGACTTCTTCCAGATCGAGCGCTACAGCCACGTCATGCACATCGTGTCCACGGTGACCGGCGAGCTGAAGGACGACGCCACGGCCTTCGACGCGGTCACCGCCTGCTTCCCGGCGGGCACGCTCTCCGGCGCGCCGAAGGTGCGGGCGATGCAGCTGATCGAGGAACTGGAACCGGTCCGCCGCGCGCTGTACGGCGGCGTGGTCGGGTACCTGGACTTCGCGGGCGACGCGGACACGGCGATCGCCATCCGCACCGCGCTGATGCTCGACGGGACCGCGTACGTGCAGGCAGGCGGCGGCGTGGTCGCGGACTCGGTCCCGGACTACGAGGACACCGAATCGCTCAACAAGGCCCGCACCGTGCTGTCCGCGATCGCCGCGGCGGGCACGATGATCCCGGCGGGGGAGCTGGACCCGGCTGAGGACTCGGCCGGTGTCTGAGCGGTCCGGGGAGGCGGAACCGCGGCGCGGCGGTGCCGCGGCGCACGAGGCCGCGGCTCTTCCTGATGCGGCCGAATCGGCGGATGTCGGTGAAAAATCGCCTGGCTCGGGGAAAACCGCTGCCGGAGAGTCCTCGGACAGCGGGAAATCGCCGACGACGGCCGAACCCGCCGCTTCGCCCCGCCGTCCACTGTGGACGATCATTCTCGCCCTCCTGCTCGGCGCGCTGGCCCTCTGGGGAGCGTCCCGGATGGTGTGGTTCGCCGAATTCCGCGACGAGGGCGTGCGCGGCACCGTCCTGTACACCGAACCCGGCGAGCAGCGTTCCACCGCGCTCGTGCCGCTCGCGATCCTCGCGCTCGCGGGCGTCGCCGGGGCCGTCGCGACCGGCGGCTGGCTGCGCCGCGTGCTCGGGATCGTGCTGGTGCTGGCCGGTGTGGCGGGCGTCTGGAGCGGCGTCGACGGGATCTCCTTCGGCGGGTTCGCGCCCGGGCTGCCCGGCACGGAAATCGTGCTCGGCCACCTGATCGCGGTGCTCGGCGGAATTCTTGTCGCGTTCGGCGGGTTGGCAGCGATCAAGTGGGCGGGAGCCGCGCGGAAGCTCGGAGCCCGTTACGCCGCACCGGGAGCCAAGGCGGCGCGCAAGGATCCGGACACCGAATTGTGGGAGGCGCTGTCGGAGGGGGACGACCCGACCGACGGCCGGGATCCGCGTCGCTGAGCAACCCGGGACCGGCCGGTCATCGAGCGGGGGTTAGCATCGTTTCGGCGGGAAGGGGAAGGTTTTTGTGAGCGAGCTTGCGAGTGGACCCAGGAGTGCGGCAGCGGGTAGGGGCGTCCGATGAGCGTGCTCGAAGACATCGTCGCCGGCGTGCGCGAGGATCTCGCGCAGCGGGAATCCGCGCTGCCGTTCGACGAACTGAAGGCCAGGGCGGCCAAGGCCGTCCCGCCGCGTGACGTGATGGCGGCGCTGCGCGAATCCGGCATCGGCGTCATCGCCGAGGTGAAGCGGCGCAGCCCGTCGAAGGGCGAGCTGGCCACGATCCCCGACCCGGCCGCGCTGGCCCGCGACTACGAGGACGCCGGCGCGCGCGTGATCAGCGTGCTCACCGAGCAGCGCCGTTTCGGCGGATCGCTCGCCGACCTCGACGCGGTGCGCGCCGCGGTCGACATTCCCGTGCTGCGCAAGGACTTCATCGTCAGCCCGTACCAGGTGCACGAGGCCCGGCTGCACGGCGCGGACATGGTCCTGCTGATCGTCGCCGCGCTGGAGCAGAACGCGCTCGCCGCGCTGCTCGACCGCGTCGAATCGCTCGGCATGACCGCGCTCGTGGAGATCCACAACGCCGAGGAGGCCGACCGCGCGCTCGAAGCGGGCGCGAAGGTCATCGGCGTCAACGCGCGCAACCTGCACACCCTCGAAGTGGACCGCGACGTGTTCTCCCGCCTCGCGCCCGGCCTGCCGATGGACGTGTTCAAGGTCGCCGAGTCCGGCGTCCGCGGCCCGGGCGACCTGATGTCCTACGCCGGCCACGGCGCGGACGCGGTGCTCGTCGGCGAGGGCCTGGTGGCCTCCGGCGACCCGAAGGGCGCGGTCGTCAAGCTGGTCACCGCCGGTTCGCACCCCGCCTGCCCGAGGCCCTCGCGGTGACCGAGCGCGGCAAGCACGACCCGGACGAACGCGGCTACTACGGGCCCTACGGCGGCCGGTTCATGCCGGAAGCGCTGATCGGCGTGGTCGACGAGGTCGCGGCGGAGTACGAGAAGGCCCGCCACGACCCCGCGTTCACCGGCGAACTGAACCGGCTGCTCACCGAGTACGCGGGCCGTCCGTCGCTGCTCACCGAGGCCAAGCGGTTCGGCGAGCACGCCGGCGGCGCGCGGGTGTTCCTCAAGCGCGAGGACCTCAACCACACCGGTTCGCACAAGATCAACAACGTGCTGGGCCAGGCGCTGCTCACCGTGCGGATGGGCAAGAAGCGCGTCATCGCGGAGACCGGGGCGGGCCAGCACGGCGTCGCGACGGCCACCGCGTGCGCGCTGCTCGGCCTCGACTGCGTCGTGTACATGGGCGAGGTCGACACCGAGCGGCAGTCGCTGAACGTCGCGCGGATGAAGCTGCTCGGCGCCGAGGTCATCCCGGTGAAGACCGGATCGCGCACGCTGAAGGACGCGATCAACGAGGCGCTGCGCGACTGGGTCACGAACGCGGACACCACGCACTACCTCTTCGGCACCGCCGCCGGCCCGTACCCGTTCCCGATGATGGTGCGCAATTTCCACCACGTCATCGGCGAGGAGGCGCGGGCGCAGATCCTGGAGAAGGCCGGCCGGCTGCCGGACGTCGTCGCGGCGTGCGTCGGCGGCGGGTCCAACGCCATCGGCATCTTCTCCGGCTTCTACGACGACCCGTCCGTGCGGCTGGTCGGCCTGGAGCCGGGCGGCGAGGGCATCGAGGGCAACCGGCACGGCGCGACGCTCACCAAGGGCACTCCCGGCAACCTGCACGGCGCGATGTCGTACCTGCTGCAGGACGAGGACGGCCAGACGGTCGAATCGCATTCGATCTCCGCCGGGCTCGACTACCCGGGCGTCGGCCCGGAGCACGCGTGGCTCAAGGACTCCGGCCGCGCCGAATACCGCCCGGTCACCGACGCGGCGGCGATGGACGCGTTCCGGCTGCTGTCGCGCACCGAGGGCATCATCCCGGCGATCGAATCGGCGCACGCGCTCGCCGGGGCCCTGGAACTGGGCCGCGAGCTGGGCCCGGACGGGCTGATCGTGGTCAACCTGTCGGGCCGGGGCGACAAGGACATGGACACCGCGGCCCAGTGGTTCGGGCTCGTGGACGGGGAGGGCAAGTGAGCGGCCTCGACGAGCTGTTCGCGGCGACGCGGGCGGAACAGCGGGCCGCGCTGGTCGGCTACCTCCCCGCCGGATTCCCGTCCGTGGACGGCTCGAAAGACCTGCTGGCCGCGACGATCGACGGCGGCGCGGACCTGGTCGAGGTCGGTGTCCCGTACTCCGACCCGGTCATGGACGGCCCCACCATCCAGGCGGCCGCCGAGTCGGCGCTGGCGAGCGGGTTCCGGCTGAAGCAGCTGTTCGAGGTCGTGGAATCGGTGTCCGCGCGCGGCGGTCGCGCGGTGGTGATGACGTACTGGAACCCGGTGCACCGCTACGGGGTCGACGCGTTCGCGCGCGACCTGGCGTCGGCCGGCGGCCTGGGCTTGATCACGCCGGATCTGATCCCGGACGAGGCCGACGAGTGGCTGGCCGCGTCCGCGGAGCACGGTTTGGACCGGATTTTCCTGGTCGCGCCGTCGTCGTCGGAGGAGCGCCTGGCGAAGACCACGGCGGCCTCGTCGGGCTTCGTGTACGCGACCGCGGTGATGGGCGTGACCGGTGCCCGCGACGCGGTCGGCGTGCACGCCGAGGACCTCGTGCGGCGGACGCGGGCGCACACGGAACTGCCGATCGGGGTGGGCCTCGGGGTCCGCTCGCGGGAGCAGGCCGCGCAGGTGGCCGGGTTCGCGGACGCGGTGATCGTCGGGTCCGCGCTGGTCACGGCCGCGGCGGACGGTCCGGACGGGGTGGCGAAGCTGGCTTCGGAGCTGGCGCAGGGGGTGCGTGAGGCGGTCGCTCCGGCCTGACCTTCGGGTCGGAGGACGGAAACTGTCGGTGGTCGTTCGTATTCTCTCGGTATGCGGACCAGCGACATCAACCCAGGTGAGGCTCCGGGGTTGGCGGAAGTACTTGCCCTGCCGAACGAACAGCTCCTCGGCAACCGGATAGAAGGCGTCGACGGGACCCTGGTGATGGTCCCGGCTCCGGCCGCGCCGCACCAGAAGTGGTTGTAGCTCGCACTCGTGCCAGTCTTGCCGAAGGGCGGCGAGTTGCTCCCCGGCGTCGCGGTCCGTTGCGGCGAAAGCCGGCTGCTGATCCCGGACTTCGTGATCGTCACCTGCCCGGACGTCGCGACGACCTGGTACCCGGCGTCCGAGGTGCTGCTGGCCGCGGAGATCGAATCGCCCTCCACCAGGGTGCAGGACCGGATCTTCAAGAAAGCCCTCTACGCCGAAGCGCTCATCCCGTACTACCTGCTCGTCGACCCGGAGCAGGAAGCCGCCACCGTGTACGCGCTTTCCGGCGGCGACTACCTGCCGCACGCCACAAGCGAGGGCGGCGTGCTCACCCTGGCCGAACCGTTCGCCGCGGAGCTGGATCTGCGCGCCTGAGCGGCCGGTTGTACGCATCGTGTACGCCGTCCGCGCACAGTGCGGCGCATGGCTTTCGACATCGGACAAGTTCCCCGGAGGACGTTCCTGCGCGGGGCGGCCGGCGTGAGCGCTGCCGCGGCGGCGGGGCTCGTGCTGCCCGGTCTCGCGGACGCCGCGACCGCGCCGCGCGTCTACAGCTGTGCGGAATGGGGTGCGCGCCCGCCCGCGGATCCGCTCACCACGCTCGACCATCCGGCCAATCGCGTGCTCATCCACCACATCGACTGCCCGAACAGCACCGACTACTCGCTCGAGCACGCGTTCCAGGTCGCGCGCGACGACCAGGCCGACCACATCGACAACAACGGCTGGTCCGACACCGGCCAGCACTTCACGGTCTCGCGCGGCGGTTACCGCCTCGAAGGCCGGCACGGCAGTCTGGACGCGTTGCGCAGCGGCAAAAAGATCGTCCGCGCGGCGCATTGCCCCGGACAGAACGACAACGCGATCGGCATCGAGAACGAGGGCACCTACATGCAGGTCGCCCCGCCGAAGGCGCAGTTCGATTCGCTGGTCGTGTTCGTGGCGTACGTGTGCCGCCAGTACGGCATCCCGGTGAAGGAAATCAAGGGACACCGCGACTTCTACAACACCGACTGCCCGGGCGACAAGCTGTACGCGATGCTGCCGGAACTGCAGTCCCGGGTGGCGGCACTGCTTCGTTGAGCGGGCGTCAGTGGAGGAAACGCATCGCGCGGCACAACTCCGCTGGCTCCAGGGATCCCAGCTCGGCCACCTCGGCGCGGCGCACGTCCGCCAACGTCGTGGCCAGCTGGGATCCGAACGCGCCCGTCAGCACATCGTCGGCCTCGAACGCGGCGATCGCCTCCGGCAGCGATTGCGGCAGCCGCGCGACTCCGGCCGCCGCGGCGTCCGCGGGGGAGAGCGAGCCAGGGTCCACACTGACCGGTTCCGGCAAGCGCGCCTCGGCGTCGATGCCTGCCTGTCCGGCGAAAAGCAGCCCCGCCACCACCAGATACGGGTTAGCGGTGAGGTCGAAGCACTTCACCTCCAGGTTCGCCGCCGTGTCGCGCTGCCCGGCCGCGCCGCGGATCAGCCGCAATGGTGCTTCGCGGTTTTCCAGTCCCCACGCGGTGAACACGCCCGCCCAGTGGTGCGGTTCCAGCCGCAGATAGCTGACCACCGACGGCGCGCCGATCGCCAACAGCGCGGACAACCGGCGGAAAATGCCCGCACCGAAGGATTCCGCGGTCGAGGTCAGTCCGAACGCTCCGGTCCCGCCCGCGCACCGATTCCGTTCGCTGTCCCAGAGGCTCAGGTGCACGTGCCCGCCATTGCCGACGCCGCCGGGCTCGAACTTCGGCGTGAACGACGCCCGCAGCCCGTGCGCGGCGGTCACCGTTCGCACGGTTTCCCTTGTCAGCACAGCTAAATCGGCCGCACGTACTGGATCCGTCGCGGCGATCGACAGCTCGAACTGGCCCGCCGCGTATTCCGGATGGATCTGCTCCGCCTCGATGCCCTGACTATCCAAAGTGGACACAATCGCGCGGAGATACTCGTGGTTCGCGCTCAGCCGGGAGTATCCGTAGGCGGGACCGGGCAGCGGAACCCCGTCCGAGTCGGTCGCGATCCACTCCAGTTCGAAGGCCATCCGCGCGGTCAGTCCGCGATCGGCGAGCTGCGCCACGGCGGTCGCGGCGAGAACCCGGGTGTCCTGCGGGTGCGGCTGGCCGTCCTGGTCGAAGCGCCACGCCGGGGCCCACGCCCAGCCGGGTTGGGCGGCGAGGACGGTGAGCGCGTCGAGGTCGGGGTGCAGCCGCAGGTCGCCGACTGGGCCGAGGGAGTGCTCGCCGTTCGCGATGCTGTCGGTGCCGAGGAAGAAGTCGAACGAGTTCGACGCGCCGACGCCCCACGCCGCGACCGACGCCAGTCTCGCCACCGGCACCGCCTTGACTCGCGAAATGCCGGAGTTGTCCACGAAACTCAGCGCGACGAGGTCGACGCCCGCCTGCTCCATTCGACCGGCGGCAGCAGCGCCGAGTTCAGCGAGCCGGTCGCGGTCGAGCCCGGCGGAAGACGAGAAAGGGGACGGCAAGGTTTGCTCCTTCAACGCTGGATGGGGTTCGGCCGAGTTGGCGGGAGACGGGGGAGTGGATGGCCGCGTGTTTCTGGCGGGGCGGGGGGTGTGGTCGGGCTTGGCGGGTGTCGAGAGGGGCGCTCCTTCGACGTTGGAGGGGGTTCGGCCGAGTTGGCGGGAGCCCGGGGGAGTGGATGGCCGGGCGTTTCTGGCGGGGCGGCGGGTTGTGGTCGGGGTTGGCGGGTGTCGAGAGGGGCGCTCCTTCGACGTTGGAGGGGGTTCGGCCGAGTTGGCGGGAACGGGGAAGCGGATGACCGAGCGTTCCCGGCGGGCCACCCGGGTCACGGTCGGACCTGGCGGGAATCGAGAGGCGCTCCTCATCGCCACACGAGAGGTTCAGCCGGTCGGCGCTCGCTCTCCGTGCCGCCCGGACGGTTCACTGTGTACTCCTCGGGAAAGGAGCGCATCCGTGTCCGGAGACCGTCCCGAATTGCGGCGCACCCTCTCGGTCTGGCAGGCCGTCGGGCTGTCCGTCGCGCTCATGGCACCCAGCATGGCCGCGAACATCAATCCACAGCAAACAGCCGCGGCCGCCGGGCGCGCGGTTCCGCTGGCGTTCCTGCTCTCGGCGGCGGGAGTGCTGCTGGTCGCGTACGGCTTCGTCCAGCTCTGCCGCCACTATCAGCACGCGGGATCGGTCTACGCGTTCGTCGGCGCGACCCTCGGTCCGCGCGCGGGCGTCGTGTCCGGCATCGGGCTGCTCGGCACGTACACCTTCTACGCCGTAGTCACTAGTTCCGCGGCTGGTGTGCTCGGTACGGCGTTTCTGACGCAGGTCGGGATCTGGCCGCATCCGCCGTCGTGGGGGCCGTTCGTGCTGACCGCGGTCGCGCTGATCGGCAGCTGGCTGCTCGCGGTCGCCCCGGCCCGGCGCGGCACCAGCACGTTGCTCGCCGTCGAAGGCGCGACTATCGCGCTCATCTTGCTGGTCACCGTGGTCATCCTGGTCCGGCTCGTCGCGGGCGACGCCCCCAGCGGCCGGTTCACGATGCAGGTTTTCGTGCCCGACACCGGGGTCTCCGGCATCTTCCTCGGCGCGGTGTTCGGCTTCTTGTCGTTCGCCGGTTTCGAGGCCGCCGCGACGCTCGGCGAGGAGACCCGCGACCCGCGCCGCAACATCCCGCGCGCGATCCTCGGTACGGCCGTCTTCGGCGGTGCTTACTTCGTGCTCGTGACCGCCGTCGAGATGATGGCCTTCGGCGGCGACGCCACGGCGTTCCACAATTCTCCGTCGCTGCTGGGCGATCTCGGCAGCCGCTTCGTCGGCCCGTGGGTCGGCGACGTCATCAGCGCGGGTGCCGCGATCAGCGCGTTCGGCTGCTGCCTCGCCTGCGTCGTCGGCGGCTCGCGCCTGCTGTTCGCCCTCGGCCGCGACGCGTTCGACGGCCGCGGCATCGGCCGGATCTCCGCCAAGGGCACACCAGCCGTCGCCGTGACCGTGGTCGCGCTCGCGTCGGCGCTGATCATCTTGGTGTGCGCGGTGTTCTTCGGTGCCACCGCGGACGACACCTTCGCCTGGGCAGGTTCCATCGGGACGTTGCTCCTATTGGTGATCTACCTGCTCACGACGCTCGGCGCGATCCTGCTGTTGTTCGTGCGACGGCGCATGCGTGTGCCGTGGTGGCATCTGGTGTTCCCGATCGGCGCGTTGGTCCTGCTCGGCTACACCGTGTACGTCAACGTTGTGCCGTATCCGACAGAGGGCCCCGCGCGGTGGTTCCCGGTCGTGGCGGGCGGGGTGCTCGTGCTGGCTGTCGTCGTGGTCGCCTCGGCGCCGGGGTTCGCCCGTAGGGTGGGGGAGAGGCTCGCTGAAGGAGAGGCATGACCGGACTGCTCGATTTCGTCGCGGACCTGCCGTTGGTCGACCACCACTGCCACGGCGTCCGCACCGGAGACGTCGACCGCGACGGGTTCGAGCGGATGCTCACCGAGGCGGACACCGTGTCGCCGCTGGGGACGTCGCTGTTCGACTCGCTGATCGGCCTGGCCGTGCGCGAACGCTGCGCGCCGATCCTCGACCTGCCGAAACACGCCCCGGCCGACGACTATCTCGCGCGTCGGCAAGAACTGGGCGCAAAAGAGGTCAACCGGCGGTTCCTCCGCGGCACCGGCAGCACGGATTACATGCTGGACGGCGGTTTCCTGCCCGAATCCCTCACCGCCACGAAAGACTTCGCCGAACTCGCCGACGCTCGCGCGCACGACATCGTCCGGCTGGAGCAGGTCGCCGAAGACGTCATCCGCGGCACCAGCGCTGCCAGTTTCGCCGAGGACTTCGCCGCCGAACTCGACCGCCGCACCACGAACGCGGTCGGCGTGAAGTCCATCGCGGCATACCGGGTCGGGCTGGAGCTGCCCGGCGAACGCCCGGCTCCGGCCGAGGTCGAAGCTGCCGCCGGACGCTGGCTGACCAAGATCGAGGCGGGCGAACCGGTCCGGCTGGCCGACGAGGTCCTGCACCGCCACCTGATCTGGTCCGGGATCGACCGACGGCTGCCGGTGCAATTCCACGTCGGCTACGGAGACTCCGACGTCGACCTCCACCGCTGCGATCCCTTGCGGCTCACCGGTTTGCTGCGCGCGACCCGCGACGCGGGCGTCCCGATCCTGCTGCTGCACAACTACCCGTTCCACCGCAACGCTGCCTACCTCGCGCAGGTCTTCGAGCACGTCTTTGTCGACGTCGGCCTCATCACGCACAACGCGGGCTTCCGCGCGCCCGCCATCCTGGCCGAGACGCTGGAGCTGGCGCCGTTCGGAAAATTGCTGTTCTCCACCGACGCGTTCGGCCTGGCCGAGCTGTATCACCTGGGCACCGCGCTGTTCCGGCAAGGACTGTCCGACTTCCTGCGCACCGCCCTCGCCGCCGACGCACTGTCCGAAATGGACGCGATCCGGCTCGCCCGGTCGGCCGGACACGAAAACGCGGCCAGGATCTACCGGCTGGAGCGGAAATGAACGACCTGGTCGAGGCTTGGCGTGCCGCGTTGTCCGAGGAACTGCCCGCCGCGATCGAACTGCGCCACCGGATTCACGCCGATCCGTGCGCTTCCGGCGACGAGGACGACACCGCCCGGGCCGTGGCCGCCGCGCTGGGGGAGGGCGAACGCGTCGCGAAAACCGGGCGGCTCATCGAAATCTCCGCACCGCACCCTGGCCCAGCCGTAGCCCTGCGCGCCGAACTGGACGCGCTGCCGGTAGTTGAGCGCACCGGCGTCGAATGGGCCGCGAAGACCGGCCTAATGCACGCCTGCGGCCACGACGTCCACCTCGCCGCATTAACTGCGGTCTGCCGGGCGGCGCGGCGCGTCGAACTCCCGCGTCCGTTGTTCGCGATCCTGCAACCGCGCGAGGAAACGCCCCCGTCCGGAGCGCTCGACCTGGTCGAATCGGGCATTCTGGAAGAGCGCGGCATCGACACGGTGATCGGCGCGCATGTCCAGCCGCGGCTGCCGTACGGCGTCGTTTCGGCCGCGCCGGGGCCGGTGAACGCGTCCACCGACGAGTTCGAGGTCGTGGTGCACGGCCAAGGCGGCCACGCCGGATATCCGCATCTGCTGCGCGATCCGGTTCTGGCGCTCAGCCAACTGGTGGTGAGCCTGCAGCAGGTAGCGAGCCGCCGGATCGACCCGATGCACGGCGCGGTCTGCACCATCGGACGGCTCAGCGCAGGAACGGCAGCGAATGTCGTACCGAACACTGCGTCCGCGTTCGGTTCGCTGCGGCTGATGCGCGCGAGCGACCGCGAACGCGCGCTGGAAGTCCTCGACGAGGTCGTGCACGCCACCGCACGCGCCTACGGCTGCACCGCCGACCTCCGGATCAGCCCGTGCGAGCCCGTCCTGGTCAACGACCCGGCGCTCGCCGCCGCCGCGAGGAGCTGGCTCGAACGCGGCGGCGCCGATGTCGATGTCGATTTCCGGTCCTTCGGCGCGGACGATTTCGCGCATTACTGCGGCGACGGCATCCGCGGCCTGATGCTGTTCGTCGGCCTCGGCGAGACCGCGGGCGCGCCCAGCCTGCACGGCGAAACGTTCCTGCCCGAGGACGCCGCGGTCGGCCAGGTCGCGGACGCGCTGCTGGCCGGATACCTGGCCGCGGCCTCCGACCCGGAGTATCCGGAGGCGGCCGTGACCGGGCTGTGACCGGGTCTTGACGAAGGGTTCCCCGGCTCCCGGACCACGGCCGGAGCCCGACGCGCTACGGTGGCCGCGTGTACTCCGCAGCGTTCCTGGCCACGATCCCGAGCCCCGACCAAGGCGTCTGGCACCTGGGCCCGATCCCGATCCGGGCGTACGCGCTCTGCATCATCGCCGGCATCATCGTCGCGATCTGGTGGGGCGAGCGGCGCTGGGAGGCCCGGGGCGGCACGAAGGGCACAGTGCTCGACATCGCGGTGTTCGCGGTGCCGTTCGGCCTGGTCGGCGGCAGGCTCTACCACGTCATCACCGATCCCGAGCTGTACTTCACCGAGGGCAAGAACCCCTGGAACGCCTTCGCCATCTGGGACGGCGGGCTCGGCATCTGGGGCGCGGTCGCGCTCGGCGCGGTCGGCGCGCTGATCGCCTGCCGGCGCCGGGGGATCCCGCTGCCCGCGATGGCCGACACGATCGCGCCCGGCATCATCGTCGCGCAGGCGATCGGGCGGCTCGGCAACTACTTCAACCAGGAGCTGTACGGCGGGCACACCGACCTGCCGTGGGGCCTGGAGATCTACCAGCGCTTCGACCCGGCCACCGGGGCCCCGGACGCCCTCGGCGGCGTCGCGACCGGGCACATCCCGCTGCCGGAAAGCCCGGTGCACCCGACGTTCCTGTACGAGCTGGTCTGGAACCTGCTCATCGCGCTGGTCGTGGTGTGGGCGGACCGCAAGTTCAAGCTCGGCCACGGCCGCGCGTTCGCGCTCTACGTCGCGGGCTACACCGTCGGCCGCTGCGGAACCGAACTGCTGCGCAGCGACCACGCGAACCACATCCTCGGCCTGCGGGTCAACGTGTGGGTGTCGATCCTGCTGTTCATCGGCGCGGTGGCGTACTTCGTCGTCGCGGCCAAACGCGGCCCGCGCGAAGCCCCGGAGACGTTGCGCAGCAAGGGAGACGAACGGGACGCCGCCGTCGAGTCCACTTCGGACGAAGCGGGGGAGAATCCGGAACCGGACGAGAAGGCCGCGGAAGACACTGTCGACGCCGGTTCTTCCTCCGGCGAGAACGGCAAGTCCGAGAAGTCTTAGGCACAGAGCCGAAAAAGAGGCCCCCGCCCGGATCGGGCGGGGGCCTCTTCGCGGTGTGCTCGGCCGAGGTCCGTGAGGGGAACCCTGAAGGAATCAGAGTCCCTCAGGGTTCCCCTCACGGACTTCTGCGAGAGCGGAGCGGGGTTCAGCCGAGGAACGAACCGCCGAAGTAGTCGTCGTCATCGCCGGAGTCCTGCCGCCGTGCTCGGCGGCCGGACGACGGCGGCGGCTGCGGCGCGGACCGCTTCGGCCGGTCGCCCCGGTCGGCGAGGGGATCGGCGAAATCGTCCTCCGGCTCCGGTTCCGGGGCGCGATGCCGCGGCGGAGCAGGCGGCGCCGGCGGTTCTTCCTTCGGCGGGGCCGGAGGCGGGGGCGGCGTCCGGTCGGCGAGCGGATCCTCGTTCGAGTACTCCGCCGGTCCCGGCGCGGGCGGGGCCGGGGGCATCGGCCGGCCGCTGCTCGCCAGCGGGTCCTCGGCGGAGAACCCGGCGGGCTTGTCCGGCGCGTCCGGATACGTCGCGCGTCCGGTGTCCGACAACGGATTCCCGGCGCCGCCGGTGCGCGCCTCGAGGATCTCTTCGGGGGTCTGGCCCTCCTCCAGTTCCTCGAGGATGTCCTTGGCCTCGCTGAGCTTTTCGTCGGCGAGAGCGCGGACCTCGGGGTCGGCGAAGGCCCGGCCCGCGGCGACGTCCTCCCAGGAGAACTCGCCCGCGTCGACCTTCCGCTTGATCAGCCGCAGCTGAGCGGGAGCGTCCGGACGCGAGGCGGCCTTCTTGATCGCCTCGATCCGTTCCGGGGTGTCGGTTTTCGGCAGCGGGCGGAGCTTGATCTTCTCCAGGTCCTTCAGCAGCTGCTGGGACTTGCGGACCGTCCGGTCGAGCGCGGCCTCGGCCTCCCGCAGCTCAGGCGTCTTCCACGAATCGTCCGCGGTCGCGGGGTGGGACATCTCGGCAGTTCCTCCTTAGTCGATGCGGCCGTGGATCCGGCCGCTCGCCGAGCGCCGGGGCGGATGGGACGGCGGATGGTTCGCGGGCGGGTGGTTCGGCTGGGACGGCGGGTGGTTCGGGGGCTGCGGCGGCTGGTGGTTCTGCTGGTTCCGCGGGGACTGGTGCTGCTGCCCGTTCGGATCGACCGGCTGGTTCTGCCCCCGTTCGCCCGACCCCCGCGACCGGTCGCCGTCGTCGCCGGAGCGGCGGTTGCCGTTCCCCTCGTCGCCGGAGGTGCGGTCGCCGTCCTCGTCGCCGGATTCGCGCGAGCGCCGGTTCTCCTCGTGCGCCTCGCGAGCGCCCTTGACGCCTTCCTTGCCCGCTTCCACGGCGTCCTTGGCGTCCTGGCCGATGCCCTTGGCGTTGTCCTTGATGTCGCCGACGTCCCCGCCGATGTTCTTGGCGATGTCGGCGAGGTCGCCGATGCTGCCGACGTCCTTGATCTTCTGCAGCTGCGACCCGATGTCCTTGATCGAGTTCCAGATGTCCTGGACCTTGGTGATGATGTCCTGGATCATCTCGATGATCGAGATCAGGGCGTCGATCAGCGGGATCAGCTCGGACAGCGCGGTGATCGCGTCGGCGATCCAGCCCGCGATCGGGACGCACGCCTCGGCGGCCATCACCAGCAGCCGGTCGATCAGGCTCTTGAGCAGGTCGAGCGCCTTGGCCGCGAGCTTCTTCGACGTGTCCGACAGGAGGTCGAAGCCCTTGGCGATCAGCGACGCGATCCCGGCCTCGGCGGCGAGCCCGGCCCGCCACCCGGCCTGCACGTAAGCCTTGTGCTCCAAGGAAGCCATGCCGTGCCAGGAATCGCTGACGGTCTTCTCGTTGGCGACCATCACCTCGGAGAACGCCTTCATCGCCTCGGAGATGTTGCGCCACGCCTCGGCGTCGGCCGACATCTTCGAGAAGTCGCCGGTGAGCGGTTCGATGAACTGCTGGGTGAGCGTCGTGCCGGTGAACTTCTGATACACCCACTCGACAGCCATCACCTCGACGCCGGCGTCCTTCACCAGCGCTTGGACGTCCTCGCCGGAGGTGTCTTCCGGCGGCTGCAGCAGTTCGGTGATCGAGTCGCCGCGGTCGAAGTCGCCGGAGGCGCCGGGAACCCCGCCGGGCTCTCCGCCCGAACCCCCGCTGCTGCCCTCGCCGCCGTTGCCGCCGCCTTCGCCGCCTTCGCTGCCGGAACCGCCCTCGTCGCCCCCGTCGCCCCCGTCGCCGCCTTCGCTGCCGGAGCCGCCCTCGTCGCCGCCCCGGTCGCCGCCTTCGTCGCCGCCCTCGTTGCCGCGATCGCGGCCCCGGTCGTCGCCGCCTTCTTCGCCGCGGCCCCGGCCGTTGCCGCCGTCGTCATTGGACTGTCCGTTGTCGTCGCCTTGCCGGTCGCGGCGCCTGCCGTTGCCGTTGTCGTCGCCGGAGTTGCCGCCGCTGCCGCTCGGATGCGTCTGGTCGTCCCCGCCGGACGGACGGCGTCCGTCCGGACCGGTGCCGCCGGGATGGTTCCCCCCTGGATGGGTGGGCTGATTCCCTCCCGGAGGCGGCTGATTGCCGGGATGCGGCTGGGTGTTCCCGGGATGCGGCTGGTTGCCGCCCGGGCGGGACGGCGGATGCGTCGTCCCCGTCCCCCCGGGGTGGTGGCCGCCGCCGTGCCCGCCGCCGTGCCGTGCCATGTCTTGTCCCCCTCGTCAGAACCGTGTGGTGCGGATGCGCATCAGGCCGCGCCGCGGCCGGCGTCGATGCCGTCGAACTGGTCGATGAACTGCTGGAGCAGCTGCGCCGAGTTGGCGTCGTGGTGCGCGTAGGCCCGCGCCGCCTGCTTGACCCCTTCGGACAGTGAGGTCAGCCGCGAGTGGCCGAAGTCGAGCGTGCCGCCGTAGAGGTTCGCGACCAGCTGCACCACCGGCTGCAGCACCACGAACAGGCCGGTGAAACCGGACGTGTCGCACGCGGTGGAGCGCATGTAGTCGTTGATCTTGCTGATCTTCTCGTGGAGGCTGTCGAGCACCTCGGCGTACTGGTTCATCGTCTCGACGTCGACTTCTATGCCGGACATGAAAGAAACCGCCCTCCCCGTGAGCTATTCGGTTGCCGAACACTATGGCAACCGACGATCACCGAGTGTGGGCGGTTCCGGGAAATTTGTGCGATTACCTGGGAAGATCGGGCGAAGGGGACGAAGCGGGCGCATCGACTTCGTCACGTGACAGGTGCGCGAGGCGGCTCCGGGGCTTATGCTTCGCGGACCGAAGCATTGGGAACCCATCCGGAACTATGTCGTTCCGCGCTGCCGGATCGTTACCGTTCTTCCCCGTTAGGGGAGCTCCGAGGCGCTGCTGGGGTGTTTCCCAGGTGTTAAAGTCGCGCTAACAAGCGGGCCATCGTCGTCCCGTGCGCTCCCCGCGGCCGGTTCGCCGGCCACCGCACGAAACGACGAAGGAGGTCCCTTTTCCATGATCTTCTCCGCCATCCCCGGCAAGCAGGGTCTGTACGACCCGGACACCGAGCAGGATTCCTGCGGCGTCGCCATGGTCGCCGACGTCCAGGGCCGCCGCACGCACGGCATCGTCACCGACGGTCTCGCCGCGCTCACGAATCTCGACCACCGCGGAGCCGCGGGAGCCGAGCCGACGAGCGGCGACGGCGCCGGGATCCTGTTGCAGCTGCCCGACGAACTGCTGCGCGCCGAGGCGGGATTCCCGTTGCCCGCCAGCGGTGCCTACGCCGCCGGGATCGCGTTCCTTCCCGCCGAGGACGAGCAGCGCCGCAAGGCGATCGGGCTCACCGAACGGATCGCGGCCGAGGAAGGGCTCGCCGTCCTTGGCTGGCGCGAGGTTCCGGTGGACACCGACGGCGCGGAGATCGGCCCCACCGCGCGTTCGGTGATGCCGCACTTCGCGATGCTGTTCGTGTCGTCGCCGCACGGCGAGACCGGCCTGGAACTGGACCGGCTGGCGTTCTGCCTGCGCAAGCGCGTCGAGCACGAGAGCCTCGCTTCCGGCTGCGGCACGTACTTCCCGTCGCTGTCCGCGCGCACGATCGTCTACAAAGGCATGCTCACGCCCGAGCAGCTGCCGCGGTTCTTCCCCGATCTGCGCGATTCCCGGCTCGCCAGCGCGATCGCGCTCGTGCACTCCCGGTTCTCCACCAACACTTTCCCGTCGTGGCCGCTCGCGCACCCTTTCCGGTTCGTGGCGCACAACGGCGAGATCAACACGATCCGCGGCAACCGCAACCGCATGCGCGCCCGCGAGGCACTGCTCGAATCCGACCTGCTTCCCGGTGATCTCTCGCGGCTGTACCCGATCTGCTCGGCCGACGCGTCGGACTCGGCGTCCTTCGACGAGGTGCTGGAGCTGCTCCACCTCGCGGGCCGTTCGCTGCCGCACGCGGTGCTGATGATGATCCCGGAGGCGTGGGAGAACCACACCTCGATGGATCCGGAACGGCGGGCTTTCTACCAGTTCCACGCCAGTTTGATGGAGCCGTGGGACGGCCCGGCGTGCGTCACCTTCACCGACGGCACGCTCGTCGGCGCGGTGCTCGACCGCAACGGACTGCGCCCGGCGCGCTGGTGGCACACCGCCGACGGCCGCGTCGTGCTGGCCAGCGAGGCCGGAGTCCTCGACGTGGCACCGGAAAACGTCGTGGCGAAGGGCCGTTTGCGGCCCGGCCGGATGTTCCTCGTGGACACCGCCGCGGGCCGGATCGTGGACGACGAAGAGGTCAAGTCCGGGCTGGCGCGCAACCAGCAGTACAGCGACTGGCTGCACGCCGGGCTGCTCAAGATCGCCGAGCTGCCCGACCGCGACCACGTGGTGCAGAGCCACGATTCGGTGCTGCGCCGCCAGCTCGCTTTCGGCTACACCGAAGAAGAACTGAAGATCCTGCTCGCGCCGATGGCCGCCAACGGGGCCGAGCCGATCGGGTCGATGGGTTCGGACACCCCGGTCGCCGTGCTGTCCAAGCGGTCCCGGCTGCTCTACGACTATTTCAAGCAGAACTTCGCGCAGGTGACCAACCCGCCGCTGGACGCGATCCGCGAAGAGCTCGTCACGTCGATGAGCCGGATCATGGGGCCGGAGCGCAATCTGCTCGCGCCCGGGCCCGCGTCGTGCCGGCACCTGAACCTGCCCTACCCGGTGATCGACAACGACGAGCTGGCCAAGCTCATCCACATCAACGACGACGGCGACCTGCCCGGTTTCTCCTGCAGTGTCCTTTCCGGACTGTACGAAGTGGACGGCGGGGCGGAAGCGCTGGCAGCGGCGATCGAGCGGGTGCGGCGCGACGCGTCCGAGGCGATCGCGGCGGGCGCGCGCACGCTCGTGCTGTCCGATCGCGATTCCGACCACCGGATGGCGCCGATCCCGTCGCTGCTGCTGGTTTCCGCGGTGCACCACCATTTGGTGCGCACCAAGGAACGGCTGCGCGTCGCGCTGGTCGTGGAGACCGGCGACGCCCGCGAGGTGCACCACATCGCGCTGCTGCTCGGCTACGGCGCGGCAGCGGTGAACCCGTACCTCGCCTTCGAAACCATCGAAGACATGATCAGCCAGGGCGCGATCACCGGCATCGAACCGGTGAAGGCCGTCCGCAGCTATGTGCAGGCGCTCGTCAAGGGCGTCCTGAAGATCATGTCCAAAATGGGCATCTCCACCGTCGGCGCGTACACCGCGGCGCAGGTGTTCGAAGCCCTTGGCCTGAGCCAGGAACTGCTCGACGAGTACTTCACCGGAACGTCGTCGAAGCTCGGCGGCGTCGGGATGGAGGTGCTCGCCGAGGAGGTCGCGGTGCGGCACCGCCGGGCGTACCCGGACAACCCGACCGACCGGGTCCACCGCGGACTCGACACCGGCGGCGAATACGCGTACCGCCGCGAGGGCGAGCTGCACCTGTTCACGCCGGAGACGGTGTTCCTGCTGCAGCACGCGTCGAAGACCGGGCGCGACGAGGTGTACCGCCAGTACACCGAAGAGGTGCACCGGCTTTACCGCGAGGGCGGCACGCTGCGCGGGCTGTTCAAGTTCCGCGACGGCGAGCGCGAGCCGATCCCGCTGGACGAGGTCGAGCCCGCGTCGGCGATCCTGCGCCGGTTCAACACCGGGGCGATGTCGTACGGCTCGATTTCGGCCGAGGCGCACGAAACGCTCGCCATCGCGATGAACCGCATCGGCGGCCGGTCCAACACCGGCGAGGGCGGCGAAGACCCGGAGCGGCTGTACGACCCGCAGCGGCGGAGCGCGATCAAGCAGGTCGCGTCGGGCCGTTTCGGTGTCACCAGCGAGTATCTGGTGAACGCGGACGACATCCAGATCAAGATGGCGCAGGGCGCGAAGCCGGGCGAGGGCGGGCAGCTGCCGCCGAACAAGGTGTACCCGTGGATCGCCCGCACGCGGCATTCGACGCCGGGCGTCGGGCTGATTTCCCCGCCGCCGCACCACGACATTTACTCCATTGAGGACTTGGCGCAGCTGATCCACGACCTCAAGAACGCCAACGAGAAGGCCCGCATCCACGTGAAGCTGGTGTCCTCGCTGGGCGTCGGCACGGTCGCGGCGGGGGTGTCCAAGGCGCACGCGGACGTCGTGCTGATCTCCGGGCACGACGGCGGCACCGGTGCGTCGCCGATGAACTCGCTCAAGCACGCCGGGACGCCGTGGGAGATCGGGCTCGCCGAAACGCAGCAGACGTTGCTGCTCAACGGTTTGCGCGACCGGATCACGGTGCAGGTGGACGGTGCGATGAAGACCGGCCGCGACGTCGTGATCGCGGCGCTGCTCGGCGCCGAGGAGTACGGCTTCGCGACGGCCCCGCTGGTGGTCGCGGGCTGCATCATGATGCGCGTTTGCCACCTCGACACCTGCCCGGTCGGCGTCGCGACGCAGAGCCCCGAGCTGCGCAAGCGCTACACCGGACAGGCCGACCACGTGGTGCGGTACTTCGAGTTCGTCGCCGAAGAAGTGCGGGAAACCCTGGCACAGCTGGGATTCCGCACTCTCGACGAGGCGATCGGGCACGCCGAGATGCTCGACACCGACGAGGCCGTGCAGCACTGGAAGGCCTCCGGGCTCGACCTCAGCCCGGTGTTCGACATGCCCGCGGAGACGCCGTACGGCGGTTCGAAGCGGCGCGTGCGCGAGCAGGACCACGGCCTGTCGCACGCGCTCGACCGCACGCTCATCCAGCTCGCCGAGGCGGCGCTGGAGGACGCGCATCCGGTGCGCCTGGAACTGCCGGTGCGCAACGTGAACCGCACCGTCGGCACGCTGCTGGGCTCGGAGATCACCCGCCGCTACGGCGGCGAGGGCCTGCCGGACGACACGATCCACGTGCTGCTCACCGGTTCGGCCGGGCAGTCGCTCGGCGCGTTCCTTCCGCGCGGCATCACGCTGGACATGGTCGGCGACGCCAACGACTACGTCGGCAAGGGCCTGTCCGGCGGCCGGATCATCGTCCGTCCGCATCCGGACGCGAGCTTCGCCGCCGAACAGCAGACGATCGCGGGCAACACGCTGGCCTACGGCGCTACGTCCGGCGAGCTGTTCCTGCGCGGCCAGGTCGGCGAACGGTTCTGTGTCCGCAACTCCGGCGCGACGGTCGTGGCCGAGGGCGTGGGAGACCACGCGTTCGAGTACATGACCGGCGGCCGCGCGGTGGTGCTCGGCCCGACCGGGCGGAACCTGGCGGCCGGGATGTCCGGCGGCAGCGCGTTCGTGCTCGATCTGGACCGGGCGAAGGTCAACCAGGACATGGTGGATTTGCTTCCGCCCGCCCCGGAGGATCTGGCCTGGCTCAAGCAGATCGTGCAGCGGCACCACGACCTCACCCGCTCGGCCGTGGCCGCGTCGCTCCTGGGCGACTGGACCCGGCGCGCGGCGGCGTTCACCAAGGTGATGCCGCGCGATTACCAGCGGGTCCTCGATGCGGCGAAGGCGGCGCGCGCCGCCGGCCGCGATGTCGACGAAGCGATCATGGAGGCGGCTCGTGGCTGACCCCACCGGTTTTCTGAAGCACCAGCGGCAAGAGCCGAAGAAGAAGTCCTATGAGGACCGTCTCGCCTCGTGGGGCGAGGTCTACGCGGACGTCGCGCCGGACGAGCGCAACGAGCAGGTCCGTACGCAGGCTTCGCGGTGCATGGACTGCGGAATCCCGTTCTGCCATTCCGGCGGTTCGGGTTGTCCGCTCGGCAATCTGATTCCGGAATGGAACGACCTCGTCCGCCGCGGCGACTGGGCGGCGGCGAGCGATCGCTTGCACGCCACCAACAATTTCCCGGAATTCACCGGGAAATTGTGCCCCGCGCCGTGCGAGGCGGGCTGTGTGCTGTCGATTTCGCCGCTGTCCGGCGGACCGGTGGCGATCAAGCGCGTCGAAGAGACGATCGCGGCGCAGTCGTGGGAAGCCGGATACGTGCAGCCGCAGGTGTCCGAGGTGTCCTCGGGCCGCAAGGTGGCCGTCGTCGGCTCCGGTCCCGCTGGGCTCGCCGCGGCGCAGCAGCTGACCCGCGCGGGCCACGAGGTCACCGTGTTCGAACGGGACGACCGGCTCGGCGGCCTGCTGCGGTACGGGATTCCCGAGTTCAAAATGGAGAAGAAGGTCCTCGACCGGCGCCTCGCGCAACTGCGCAAGGAGGGCACGAAGTTCGTCACCGGCTGCGAGGTCGGCGTCGATCTGTCGGTGGAAGACCTGCGCGCGCAGTACGACGCGGTCGTGCTCGCCGTCGGCGCCCTGCGCGGCCGTGACGACCGCACCACGCCGGGCCGTTCGCTCTCCGGGATCCACCTGGCGATGGAACATTTGGTGCCAGCCAACAAGTTCGTCGAAGGCGACGGCCCGTCCCCGGTCGACGCGAACGGCAAGCACGTGGTCATCATCGGCGGCGGCGACACCGGCGCGGACTCCTACGGCACCGCCACCCGGCAGGGCGCGCTGTCGGTCACCCAGCTCGACCAGTACCCGACGCCGCCGCAAACCCGCGACGACGAACGGTCTCCGTGGCCGACCTGGCCCTACATCCTGCGCACCTATCCCGCGCACGAGGAAGCGGGCGAGCGGAAGTTCGCGGTGGCCGTCAAGCAGTTCGTCGACGACGGCGACGGCCACGTGAAAGCCGTGGAACTGCAGGAAGTCCGCGTGCAGAAGGACCCGGAAACCGGCCGCCGCGAGGTCATCCCGGTGAACGACGAGGTCGAAACCCTGCCCGCGGACCTGGTCCTGCTGGCGATCGGCTTCGAAGGCGTGGAGGAAATGCCGCTCCTGGAAGGCCTGGACCTGACCCTGACCCGCCGCGGCACCCTGTCGTGCGGTTCGGACTGGCAAACGGAAACCCCCGGAGTCTTCGTCTGCGGCGACGCCCACCGCGGCGCTTCGCTGGTCGTGTGGGCCATCGCGGAAGGCCGCTCGGTCGCGGCCGCGGTGGACACCTTCCTGACGGGCGCTTCGGACCTGCCCGCCCCCGTGCACCCGACCGCATTGCCGCTCGCGGTGGTGTGATCGGTTCAAGCTCGGGCCCCGGCGCAACGGCGCGCCGGGGCCCGTTTCTTTAAACTGGGCGAGGTGCGGATCGGCGAACTAGCCCGAAAGACCGGAGTCAGCGCCCGCTCGCTGCGGTACTACGAGCAGCAGGGCCTGGTACAGAGCACGCGGTCCGCGGGCGGACAGCGGCAGTACCTGGCGACCGAGGTCGAACGAGTCGAGCTGATCCGCCGGTTGTTCGACGCGGGCTTGAACAGCAAGGTGATCGCCCGGCTGCTGCCCTGCGTGCACAGCGACGACGCGGACGTCATCGAAGACGCTTTCACCACGATGGTCGGCGAACGCGACCGCCTGACCGCCGACATCGCCCGGCTCGCCGATGCCCGCGACGCCCTGGACGTGCTGATCGAGGCGAACACCCGATACCGGCAGGGTGCGGGCAGTTCGTGCTAGAGGCTGATGACTAGCTTGCCCGAGGCGTGCCGGGATTCGACGAGGGCCAACGCCTCCTGTGCTCGCGCGAGCGGATAAATCCCGGTGATGTGCGGATCGAGCCGCCCCTCGGCCATCAGTTCGGCCGCTCGCTCGAGACTCGCCCGATCGAGGCGACGATGGACAAACGCGCCGCCGAGTTCGGTCACCGACGGATCCCCGACCGCGATGAGCTTCTCCGCCAACGGCGCGACGTTGCGCAGGGATTCGCCGCCGACGGTGTCGACCACGGCGTCGAAGCTGCCTAGGTGGTCCGCGACGTTGCCCGCGGTGTAGTCGATGAAACTCGCCCCGTACTTCGTCGCGAGATCCCGCTTGGCCGCGCTGCCCGTGCCCGTCACGACGAGCCCCCGGTTCCGTGCCAGCTGAGCCAACGCGATGCCGACGCCACCACCGATCCCGTTCACCAGCAGGGACGCGCCCGCGGGAAGGTCGAGCTGGTCGAGCACGTCGAGCGCGGTGGTGCCAGCGACGGGGATGGTCGCCGCCCAGGTCCACGGCAAGGTATCCGGAATCCGGGCGGTCGATTCGCCGAGCAGCAGCGTCGTTTCCGCGTACGTGCCCGCCCCGGTCAACGCGAACCCAGTGACCCGGTCGCCGATCTTGAGCCCGCTCACGTCTTTCCCCGCTGCGAGCACAGTTCCCGCTGCTTCCATCCCGAGGACCTGGGGGAACGGCAGGTGCCCGTTCAAGTCGGGAACGTGCCCGGACCGCAGCAGATGATCGAGCGGATTCACCCCCGCCGCCGCGACACGGACGAGAACCTCGGCCGGGCCGGGCGTCGGATCCGGCCGGTCGAAGAACTCCTGGACGTCGGCAGCGCCGAATGCCCGGTATCCCAAGGCGGTGCTCATCGCGTGTCCCTTCCGCAGCAGGTCGATTCGGGAGCGACGCTATTCGTTGACATCGGTGTCAACTTCCAGTCGAAGTGACCGGGCCAACACGGTTCGTGGGAAGCTGAGCCGTCGGAGGGGGACTCCAGGTGGACGAACGGATCACGAACCAGATCCTGGGGCCGGTCACGGGAAACGTCGTGCAGGTGGGCCACGCCGATTCGGTCAGCTGCGCGGCTCCGCCCGTCCGGTCGCGGTACCTGGAATGGGTGCGGCAGATCGCGCCGCGCGAACTCGTCGGCCGTTCCGGGGAATTGGCCGGGCTGGCGCGCTTCTGCACCGCCCCGGACGGACCGGGCTACGTCTGGTTCCGCGCCGAGCCCTGGACCGGCAAATCGGCCCTGATGTCGACCTTCGTGCTGGATCCGCCCGCCGGGGTGCGGATCGTCTCGTTCTTCGTCACCGCCCGCTCGGCCGGAGACGACACGAGGGAGGCGTTCGTCGACGCAGTGCAGGAGCAGCTGGCCGAAATCCTCGGCGCGGCAAAGGATCCGCAAGCGCGGAATCTCCCCGCGGTGTTCGCCGACGCGGCCGCGCACTGCCGCACTCGCGGCGAACGACTGGTCCTCGTGGTCGACGGCCTGGACGAGGACCGCAGCGCGGGCGGGCACAGCATCGCGGCTTTGCTGCCGTACCCCTCGGACGGTCTGCGGGTGATCGCCGCGAGCCGGCTCAACCCCGACGTGCCCGCGGACGTCCGGCCGGACCACCCGCTGCGCGCGCGGGAAATCGAACAGCTGCTTGCCCCGTCCCCGGCGGCCCGCTTCGCTCGCGGCGACATGGAACACGAACTGGACGCCCTCCTCGCCGGGGAACCGGTTTTGCTCGGCCTGCTCGTGACCGCCCGCGGCGGACTCACCGCTGCGGATCTGGCCGAATTGACGCAGCGGCGGCCCCGCGATGTCGAACGGATCCTCAACAGCGTGGCGAGCCGGTCGTTCTCGCGCCGCCCGCCGCACTGGCGCTCCGGCGACGCACCCGAGATCTACTTGCTGGGCCACGAAAACCTCCAGCGCGCGGCCGAAGACGCACTGGGCCCGGAGGTGCTCGCCCAGCATCGGTCCACTTTGGACAAATGGGCTCACGGCACCCGCGAAGCGGGCTGGCCCGCGGACACCCCGCAATTCCTGCTGCGCGGCTATTTCCGGCTCGTGCGGGAGTCCGGGGATGTCGCCGCGCTGGCCGATCTGGCCGTCGACCCCGCGCGGCACGCCCGGCTGCTGGACGTGTCCGGGAACGACCTGGCGGCTTTGGCCGAACTGGATTCCGCCCTGCTGGCGGCGCTGGAAGCACCGGAACCGGACCTCGTGCGGATCATCACGCTGGAGACGTACCGGGACAACTTCCGCGACCGCAACAACCAGATCCCCGAGCGGCTCCCCGGGCTCTGGGCCGAACTCGGCGACGTCGACCACGCGATCGCGCTGGCGCAATCCATCCTCGATCCGTCGCGGCAGCGCGCCGCCCTGCTCGGCGTGGCCGGCGCCTTCGCTCGCGCCGAGCGGGCGGACCTGGCCCGGCGGCTGGCGGAAGATCAATCTGATCCGGATTTGCGAGACGATCTCCGCGCGGAGATCGCACTAACCCTGATCGAAGACGGACGCCGCCGCGAAGCGATCCTCGACGGGCTCGCCGAGGACGGGCGCAAACAGGTCGAGGCGCACCTCGCGGTCGCCCGCCCCGACCCGGATTTCGCCAGGGCGCTCCGGCGTACCGACGAGGCAACGGCGCTCGCCCGGCTAGGACGGTTGGTCGTGGCCGTGCACCCGGAAATGGCCGAGCGCTTCCTCCAAGCGGCGAGTACGCACCGGGAATTCGACGCCTTGGCGCACGACATCGCTCTCGCGCTTCGCCGACGCGGCCAGGACGCCCGGGCCAACGCGCTGGTGGAGCGGTACCGCCTGGCGGATTTCAAGCTGCCGGCCGGAGGACTGGGCCGCGAGGCCAGCGACGACTGGCAATTGCGGCAATTTGTCGATGTCCTGGCGATGGTCGGGCAGTTGTCCGGCATCCCCGATTCGCTCGTGGCGATCCCGGATTTCTCCGTTTGGCCACCCGCCATGTCGCAGTACATCGCGGTACTCGCCGAGAGCGGCGACACATCTCTCGCGAGTGCTCTGGCGACTCGCATCCGGGCGAAGTCGCCGTATCCCGGTTCGGGCCGCGAGATCTTGGATTTCCTCGTCCTGATCACCGAAGCCGCGCTGCGGGCGGGGCACCGGGGCCCGGCCCGTGAACTCGCCGTCAAGACCGAGGGGCTGGCCCGCCGTCCCGTTCTCGACCGGCGCGTCGCGGAAGCGGTCGTGGCACTGGCCGGAGCGACTGTCGCGTCCCGGGACGTCCGGCGCGCCGAGATCCTGGCCCCGCTGCTGCCTCCCGGCTGGCAAGGCTTCCCCGAGATGAACAGGTTCGTGCGGTTCCTCGCGGCCGAGGGGGACCGCGCGATCGCGGAGAAGGTGATCGCCGGGCTCCGCGATCTGCCCGGGACGGCCAAGCCGTTGCTGCTGCTGGCCCGCAGGTCGCGGCAAGCAGGCGACACCGCGGCGCTCGCCCGGCTGGCCGCGCACGTGCGCGGCCGGATGGATTCGCTCGACGACGCCGGGGGTCTTGGCTGGACCTGGTGCGTGACGATGATGTGCGCGGTCGGCTCGAGCCAGGAGATCGCCGAACTGCTCGCCCGCCGGGTGGAGATCCGGTCGAAGTCGATCGAGGACGGGGTCGCCGAACTGGCCGCGCGGGGCGAGGACGGGCTGGCCCTCGAACTGTGCTCGCGCATCTCCGAGTCCGTCCGCCGTGAAGCCATGGCCCGCTTGGTCGCGGGACTGGCCGAAGCGGGCTACGCGGACCGGGCCGAGACCATCGTGAGCCGCATCCAGGACGAAGACTCGCGCCGCGACCTGCTGAAGGCGTTCGTGCGAGGGCTCGGCCCCCGGGAGCTGGAGCGCGCGCTGACCGCGGCCGCCCGGATCGAGCCGCCGCGAGACCGAGCGGAAGCGCTCGCTGAGCTGGCCGCGCACGCGGGCCCGGACGAACGTCGCCGAATCCTCGCCGAAGCAGCGGCCCTCGACCACTGGTCCGTCATCGTCCCAGCCCTCGATACGGACGAACTCGCCGGTCTCCTGGACGTAGCCGACCGATTCGGCGCCCTCTACCGCCAAGACGCCCCGGACGCGTGACCCTCGACGCCCACCGCCCCGGGCAAACGCGGGAGACCCTATCCTGAGACTCGTGAACTGGACAGTCGACGTTCCCGTAGACACTCTCCCCGAGCTGCCTCCCCTGCCTCCCGAGCTGCGGGACCGCCTCGACACCGCCTTGTCGCTGCCTGCCGCGCAGCAGCCGGAGTGGCCGGACGTCGCGCTGGCCAAGCGGGTGCGGGGCGTGCTGGAGAGCGTGCCGCCGATCACCGTGCCCGCCGAGATCGACCGGTTGAAGAGCCGGCTCGCCATGGTGGCTCGCGGGGAGGCCTTCCTGCTGCAGGGCGGCGACTGCGCGGAGACCTTCGAGTCCAACACCGAACCGCACATCCGGGCGAATCTGCGCACGCTGCTGCAGATGGCCGTCGTGCTGACCTACGGGGCCAGCCTGCCGGTGGTGAAGGTCGGACGGATCGCGGGCCAGTACGCGAAGCCGCGTTCGTCCGGCACCGACGCGCTCGGGCTGCCCGTCTACCGCGGCGACATCATCAACTCGCTCGTCGCCAAGCCGGAGCTGCGGGTGCCGGACCCGGGCCGGATGATCCGCGCCTACGCGAACGCCGGCGCGGCGATGAACCTCGTCCGCGCGCTCACCGGGGCCGGCATGGCCGACCTGCACCAGGTGCACGACTGGAACAAGGACTTCGTGTCCTCCTCTCCGGCGGGGGAGCGGTACGAGGCGCTCGCCGCCGAGATCGACCGCGGCCTGCGGTTCATGAACGCGTGCGGCGTCACCGACACCTCGCTGCAGTACACCGAGATCTTCGCCAGCCACGAGGCGCTCCTGCTCGACTACGAGCGCGCGATGCTGCGGCTGGACCAGGCCGACGCGGCGAACCCGAAGCTGTACAACCTGTCCTCGCACTTCCTGTGGATCGGCGAGCGCACCCGGCAGCTCGACGGCGCGCACATCGCGTTCGCCGAGCTGCTGTCGAACCCGATCGGGCTCAAGATCGGCCCGACGACCACGCCCGAGCAGGCGCTCGAGTACGTCGAGCGGCTCGACCCGCGCAACGAGCCGGGCCGGCTCACGCTCATCTCCCGGATGGGCAACGGCAAGGTCCGCGAGGTGCTGCCGGCGATCGTGGAGAAGGTCGAATCGTCCGGGCACAAGGTCATCTGGCAGTGCGACCCGATGCACGGGAACACGCACGAGTCGTCCACCGGCTACAAGACCCGGCACTTCGACCGCATCGTCGACGAGGTCCAGGGCTTCTTCGAGGTGCACCGCAAGCTCGGCACCTACCCCGGCGGCATCCACGTCGAGCTGACCGGGGAGGACGTCACCGAATGCCTCGGCGGGGCACAGGAAATCTCCGACGTCGATCTCTCCGGCCGTTACGAGACCGCGTGCGACCCCCGGCTCAACACCCAGCAGTCGCTGGAGCTGGCCTTCCTGGTCGCGGAGATGCTGCGCGGCTGACGACAGCCCGAGCGATACCGAGGTCCGTGAAGGGCCCCCCTGAGGGAATCAGGTTCCCTCAGGGGGCCCTTCACGGACAGCCAGCCGTAACCGGGATCAGCGCTCACGAGGCGGCCAGCAGTTCCGCCGCCGATTTGGCCACCGCGTCGCGCAGCGACCCGAGGTCCGCCACCGCGTCCGCGTTCGCCTGCAGTCCAATGTGGACATTGTCGAGATAGGGTGCCACCGCGATGCCCACCGCCTGGTGCGGGGCCAGCGGCACGAACGGGTACACCTGGGTCAGCGGCGCGCCGGCGAGTGCGTGCTGGACGGGCGGCACCGGCACGCTCGTCACCACCAGATCGAACAGCAGCGGCGCGGCCAGTCCGGCGGTCCGCGTGCCCAGCCAGTGCAGCGCCGCGGGCATCCGGTCGGCCAGCAGCGGAAAAGCCCCGGCGCCCCGGGAAGGTCCGGCGGCTTTGTTGCGCGTCATCGCGGCGCGCACGTGCGCCAATCGCCGCACCGGATCGTCCATTCCGATCGGCAGATCGCACAAATAGCCGGAAAGCTTGTTCCCGCCCCATTGCTCGGCCGATCTCGCGCGCACGTTCACGGGAATCAGCGCGCGCACGGAAAGCCCGGCGGCGCGAATGCCGCGATTGATGAGCCATTCGCGCAACGCGCCGGACAACACCGCGAGCACGACATCATTCGTGGTCCCGCCGTGGGTTCGGCGGATCTGGCGAAGATCAGCCGAGGCCAGCCGGGCGAAACCGAGGCGCCGTTCGGCGGTCGCGGGTGCGGCCAGCGGCAGGCACGGCGGCCGGGCCGCCCGGACCACCGACGACGCGATTCCCGCTGTCTCCAACGTATCCCTCATCGCGTCCAGCGGCGTGCGCGGCTGGGGAATCGCCGGCGCGGGCTCCGGGAGCGGCGATCCGTCGAGCAGTCCGACCGTGACGGCGTACGCGCCCGCGCCGTCGGTGAGCGCGTGGTGCAGTTTTAGCAAGATCGCGAAGGTGCCGTCCGGAAAACCTGTCACCACAGTGAGTTCCCACAACGGACGGTGCGGGTCGAGCGGTTCGGCGATCCACCTCGCCGCGAACTCCGGGAGCGGGTCCGGGTCGTACAGCGTGGTCAGCCGGTGGTGGTGAATGTGTTTCACTGCCCGGAAATCCGGGTCGTCCACCCAGGCCGCGGAGCCGGGCGGGAACAGCCCGGCGCGGATTTTCCGGCGCAGCGGCGGAATATTCGCCGCCCGCCGCGCGAGCAGGGCGGTCAGCCGGTCCGGATCGACCGGCTCCCCCGGCGCGAAAACGAGAGCCACGCCCATTTGCATCGGCGCGGTTTCCCGGGAGAGGCAAAGAAAAGCGACATCGAGCGAGCTGAGCGGGGCAGGTGCCATGCGGCCCACCTTCCAACGTCCGGCGTCGAGGGCGAATGTCGAGGGCGAATGTCACGACACTACTCGGGTATGACCGGCGGACGGCCGTTATGTTTCAGGGACGCTAATTTCCCGGAATTTCACTCGCCCGGGGCACGGCGCGGCTGCCGCCGCGGCAGTCCGGGCCCGGCGGAATCGTTGACCTCGGCGGCGATCTGGCGCATCGCGACGCCGTTGCCCGGCCGCTTCGGCAGCCCTGGCCACAGTTCGCCGGCCTCGTGCGCCGCCGCGCGCAGCCGTCCGCCGTCGAGTTTGGTGTGCGTTTCCGGGATCTCGCGGTCGAGCCACTGCACGATCAGCTTCACCGGGCCGGCGCTGGGCAGCGGCCACACGAAGACCGGGTGCTCGTAGCGGAACTCCGACCCGCTGCCGTCCTCGACGCGCAGCACCGGCTCGTGCGGTTCGCCCGCGCTCGGCACCGAAACGGTTTCGGAGCTGGCCCGGCCGCCGTCCGGGAACAGCACGCCGACCAGCAGCGAGTTGTAGTCCGGGACGCGCCGGTGGCCGATCAGCGGCGCGCCGTCCATGCGGTCGCGCGAATACACCGCGATCCGCAGCGTCATCGCCTCCGGCCACACCTCGACCGCGCGCAGCGCCACGATGGTGCGCTCGGACCGGCCCAGCGGCGTCGCCCACGGCACCAGCGCGGGCACGATGTGGTCGGCGGGCGGGCCGGTCCACGGACGGCCCTCGTAGCCGAACAGTTCCTGTTCCCGGACCGGGAACAGGGGCCGCTCGCGAGGACCGTCCGTGAAGAAGCTCATCAGTCCTCGCGAGGGGCGAGGCTGCCGTCGGAATCGGGCTTCTTGGCACCCATGGCGTCCATCAGCTGGCGGGCGAGGCCGAGGCCCGTGCCGCCGAGGGAGAGCGCCTTGGTGAACATGTCCGACATCCCGTCCGCGCCGTTCAGGACCACCATGTGGTCGACATTGCTGAAGGCCTGCGCGCCCGCTTCGACGATCTCCGGCCAGCGCTCGGCCAGCTGTTGTGCTACCACAGCCTCCTGGTTCTCCGCCAGTGCGGCCGCGCGCGCCTTGATCGACTCGGCCTCGGCGAGCCCCTTCGCCTTCGCAGCTTCGGCTTCGGCCAGACCCTTGGCTTTCGCCGCTTCGGCGTCCGCGAGGCCCTTCGCCTTGGCCGCGGCCGCTTCGGCCTCACCAGTAGCCTTCGTCGCGCTCGCACTCGCTTCTGCACGGGCCTTCGTGGCTTGCGCTTCGGCGTCCGCCGCGGTCTTGACCCGGGTCGCGTCCGCGCCCGCCCGCAGTTCGGTTTCCTTCGCCTGTGCCTGCGCGCGAGCGATTTGCGCGTCGCGTTCCGCGTCGGCTGTGGTGCGCGTTTCGTACGCCTTGGCATCGGCCGGTTTGCGGACCTGCGACTGCAGCCGCTGCTCGGACAGCGCCGCCTCGAGTTCCGCCGCCCTGGTCTCCTGGACCACGACCTCCTGGCGCGCGGTCGCCTCGGCCAGCGGACCGGACTGGCTCGCCTTCGCCTTGGCCTGGTCCACCTCGGCCTGGTACCCGGCCTGCTGGATCTGGCTTTCCCGGATCGCGCCCGCCTTGCGCGCGGCGGAGACCTGCTCGGCCTCGGTGGCCTCCTGGTCGCGCTGCGCCTCGGCGATCCGCGCGGCGGCGGCGATCGCGGCCGCGTGCGGTTTGCCGAGGTTGACGATGTAGCCGGACTCGTCGTCGATCTCCTGGATCTGCAGCGAGTCCACGATCAGCCCGAGCTTGATCATCTCGGTCGCCGACGACTGGCGGACCTCGCCGGTCAGCGCGTCGCGGTTGTGGATCATCTCCTCGATGGTCAGCCCGCCCACGATCGAGCGCAGATGCCCGGAGAACAGCTCGTGGATGGTGTCGTTCATGCCCTTCTGCTGGTCGAGGAACCGGCGGGCGGCGTTCGCGATCGAGGCGAAATCGTCGCCGACCTTGTAGATCACGACCGCGCGCACGGTGACCGGAAGGCCCTGCTTCGTCACGCACGAGACCTGCAGGTTCACCCCTCGGGTGTCCAGCGAAAGCCTGCGCGCGGTCTGGAAGCCCGGCAGCACGTTCACGCCGCGGCCGGTGATGATCTTGAACCCGAGGCTGTCGGCGGTTTCGGTGCGCTCGACACGGACGCCCCAGCCGGAGATGATGAGCGCCTCGTTCGGCTCCGCCACCTTGTAGAGGATCCGCAGGAGCCCGAACAGCAGGATCACGGCCACGACCGCGATCACCACGATGACCCAGATTTCCATAGCCCTCG
Organism: Amycolatopsis sp. NPDC114484; assembly: GCF_055633755.1. NCBI lineage: Bacteria > Bacillati > Actinomycetota > Actinomycetes > Pseudonocardiales > Pseudonocardiaceae > Amycolatopsis > Amycolatopsis sp. NPDC114484. The sequence goes on from NZ_JBVKDQ010000016.1 coordinate 43,961, forward strand.
CCGCACTTTCCGTATTCAGCTGGCACGGCGCTCAGGCGCCGTCAGCACTGCGACGCGGTCAAGCGCGCAACGGTTGCCACCTTTCCACGTAGACCGTGCGCGGAGGCTCGAAATCGACCACCAGAACGGGCGTTCCGACGGCGAACGTGGTGTCCGGCTCGGCCGGATAGGCGTAAAAGGCCTCGGTGCCGCCGCGGACGCTGAGCAGCACCTCGCCGATCAGCCCCGGCCCGACGGTGCCGGTCACCCGGCCGCGGCTGCCGATCATCCGCCGAACCCCCGGATCTTGACCTTGGTGCCCTTGGGCACGAACGAGCCGGGGGCCGGGTCCTGCTGCAGGACGAAGTCGAAGCCGCCGCCGTGCCCGTGGCCGTCGCCGCCCTTGCGGTCGACCTCGAGCCCGGCCTGCTTGAGGATGTCCGCGGCCTGGTCGAACGGGCGGTACCGCACGTCCGGGACCTGCACCGCGTTGGAGACATAGACCTTGACCTTCTTGGTCCCCGGCGTGCCCGCGCCCGGGTCGGTGCGGGTGACCGCGCCCGCGGGCACGCTCTGCGAGAACTCGTCGCCGCCGTCCTGCGGCTGGAACCCGGCCCGCTTGAGGATCTGGAACGCCTCGTCCTTGGGCCGCCCGGTGACGTCGGGGACCGGCGGAAGCGGCTCCGGGCCCTTGGACAGCACCAGCGTCACCTGCCCGCCGATGTCCACCGGGGTGCCCGCCGCCGGGCTCACGCTCACGACTGTGCCCTGCGGCGCGGTGTCGCTGTACTCCGGCGTGCCCTGGACCACGGTGAGCTTCTGGGCCTGGATCGCCTTCGTCGCGGTGTCGAGCGCGGTGCCGACCTGGATGTCGGGCACCTTCGGCTTGCCCTTCGAGACGACCACGGACACCGCGGCGTCCTGGTCGAGCGTGGTGCCTGGGGCCGGGTCGACCTTGATCACCCGGTTGGCGTCGACGGTGTTGTCGAACTCCTGGCTGTAGCGCGGGTTCAGCTTCGCCGCGCGCAGTTGGTCGCCCGCCTCGGCCTGGGTCAGCCCGGCGAGCTTCGGCACGGTCGTGGTCGTGACCTTGGAATCGCTCAGGATGAACGCGAACGCGCCGATCAGCCCCCCGAGCACCAGCACCCCGGCGATCGCCAGCGCGATCAGCTTGCGCTTGTCGCGCGGTTTCCGCGGTTCGTCCGGCGGGGGAGGCACAGTCGCGGCGGGCGGCCCGGCGTGCGGCGGTCCGGACGGGGGAGGCGCGGCGGGCACGGCCCGGGTCATGGCGCGCGTGCCGCGAGGCCCGGAGACCGGCATGGTCTGCTGGGTCTGCTGGGTCTGCTGAATGGCCGGGATGTTCGGGAGTGTGCGTTCGACGTCCGACACCCGGTCGCCGTCCGGCGGCGGGGGCACCGGCACCGCGACCGGCTGCAGGCCCAGCTCGGCGCGCGCGGCCTGCAGCTGCGCCAGGAACTCGCCGGCGTCGGCCGGGCGCTGCTCCGGGTCGCGGCGGGTGGCGCGCAGGATCAGGTCGTCGAGCACCGGCGGCAGGTCCGGGCGCAGTTCGCTCGGGCGGGGCACGTCGTCGTTCACGTGCCGGTAGGCGACCGAGATCGCGGTGTCGCCGGTGTAGGGCAGGCGGCCGGTCAGCATCTCGTAGAGCAGGATGCCCGCCGAGTAGACGTCGCTGCGGGCCGTGGTGTCGCCGGTGGCGACCTGTTCGGGGGCCAGGTAGCCGACGGTGCCGAGGATGACGCTCGAGCTCGTGGTGCCCGCGCTGGCCACCGCGCGGACCAGTCCGAAGTCGCCGACCTTCACCACGCCGCCCGCCAGTTGCCCGCTGCGGCCGATGAGCACGTTCTCGGGCTTGACGTCGCGGTGCACCAGCCCGGCGGCGTGCGCGGCGGTCAGCGCGGCCAGCACCGGCTCCGCGACGCTCAGCGCGAGCGAGACGTCCAGCTGCCCCTGCTCGTCCAGCAGGTCGCGCAGGGTGCCGCCGTCGACCAGCTCCATCACCAGGAAGGCGAGGCCGGTGTCCTGGCCCGCCGGGGTGTCGAAGCCCTGGTCGTGCACTGCGACCACGTTCGGGTGGTGCAGCTGGGCGGCCGACCGCGCTTCGCGCACGAACCGGTCGACGAACGACCGGTCGTCGGCGAAGCGCGGATCCATGATCTTGATCGCCACCGCCCGGTCGAGGCGGGTGTCGAGGCCCCGGTAGACGGCCGACATCCCGCCCCTGGCCAGCAGCTGGTCAACGCGGTACCGGCGTTCGAGCAGGGTGCCGACGAGGCTGGGCTGGGTGCGCGTCACGGTGGGCAATCGTACGGAAGGGCGCGTGTGCCGGGGCGGGTCACCCGTGCGTAGCAGTGGGCCGGACGGGGGAATGTGGCACAGTGTCACGTGTGAGTGGGATTCCTGTTGCCGACGACATCCTCGACACCGCGGTCGCGGTCAAGCCATTGCCGGAGGTGGCGGCCGCATTGGGGGTGTCGGCCAACAAGGTGCGCCAGATGCTGCGGGACGGCGAGCTGATCGCTGTCCGGCGCAAGGGCGAACTCTGCGTGCCCGGCGCCTTCTTCGTGAAAGACGGCATCGTCAAGGGGCTGAGCGGCACCATCACCGTGCTCGGCGACTCCGGGTTCAGCCGCACGGAGATGCTCCGCTGGCTCTTCACCCCCGACGACACGCTCCCCGGCGGCACGCCGATCAACGCGCTGCGCACCAGCCACGGGACCGAGGTCAAACGGCGCGCGCAGGCGATGGCGTTCTGAGCCTTCCGGCATTGCTCCGGACGGTCTGACAACAATTGGCCTTCCGGACAGAAACCGCGTTTTTCGTTGACGCGGTCAATTGGTCCAGTCCATCCTCGGAAACCGTCCTGAAAATCCTGCTCGGCCGCATGCTGGAGAGGAGCATCGGGCATGGGAGGACGGGTTTCCGGAAGACGCCGCGCGGTCGCGTCGATCGTGCTGGTGCTGGGCGGTTCCGCTTCGCTGGCAACGCCCGCGGTCGCCGCGGCCGCGCCCTTCGCGGCGGAACCGAGAGCGCGGGAAGCGACCCTGCCGACGGGGGACCGGCTGACGGTTTTCCCGGGGCCGAACGGCGGTACGAATTACGCCCTTTCGTCGCCGCCGCGCACCGCTTTTCAGTCGTATCAAGCCGACGGCGGCGACCGTTATGTCATTCCGAGCGACGCCGTTCCGTTTCTCGGACGGCTGGACAAATCGTTGTTCGACGTCACCGCGCTCGCCCGGACGCAGTCCGGGAAGCCGCCCCTTGAGCTGACGTTCCCCGCTGGAGCGGCCCCGACGGCGCTGCCCGGCATCACGATCGTCTCGTCCGCCGGGAACACCGCGACCGGCTACCTCGCTTCCCCCGCCGAATTCACCGCTGACCTGCACCGACGTCTCGCCCAGGACGCGGCCGCCGGACGTCCGGCAGGCAGCAGCGCGCTGCCCGCGACGATCCGGCTGGCCGGCGCGCCCCGCGAACAGCAGCCGCGTTATCCGATGAAAATCCTCGAACTCCGCCTCGCCGACCTGCAGGGTCGCTCGGTCAACGGCATCGTCTCGCTGATCAACACCGATTCCGCGGCCAAGCTGCTGCGGCACGTCGACGTCGACGGCGTCACCCGGATCGCGGTTCCCGAGGGGAACTACGCCGCGTCCGCGACCTTCTCCGACTTCGACAGCGCCGGGCACGTGATCGCCACGCGGACCTCGTGGGTCGAGGGGTTCGCCGTCGGCGATTCGCCGGACACGCAGACCCTGACCGTGGAAGAGAAGTACGCGACCGCCGAGGTCAAGGTGGCCCCGTCGAAGTCGACCACGCAGGATTCGCTCACCACCAACTTCTTCCGCGAGGACCCGACCGGCCGCGGGTTCGCGATCGGCATCTCCGGCAGCACGACCAAGCAGTACGTGCGGCCGGTGCCGAAGCCGGCTCAAGGCGTGCTGCACTACGTCGTGCAGTGGGGCGGCAAAGCGCCCAAGCCCGAGGACCGCTACCGCGCCGATCTTTCGTTCGCCAGCGAGGGCATCGCCGAGAACCAGTCGTTTTCCACTAAGGACAGTGAACTCGCGACGGTCCGGGACCGGATGTACGCCGATCCCGCCGACACTCTGCCGGTCGCGATCGACAACGGTCCGGTCGACCCGGTGATCCAGCGGCATGGCCTCGGCGCGATCGGCTTCTTCATCCCGGCTCCTGGAGTTTTGACTGACTACCTCGGCACCACGCACACGAAGGAATGGGTGCAGTACGAGCAAAAAGGCTCGTCGTACACGCTCATGACCGCCGATCCGCGGACCTACCGGCCGGGCAGCACCACGACCGTCGACTGGTCGCGCGGCCCGTTGAGCGCCGGTCTCGGGCAGTGGAAGCGGGATCGGTTGTGCGAGACCTGTTATTCCGGCGGCACGGTTTCGGTCGCCATCCCGGAACTGCGCGACAGCGAGCCGGACCACACCGCGATCCCGTTGTTCTACGCGCCGCGGATACATTTCTCCTTGTATCGCGACGATCAGCAAGTGTTCGATCAGGACGGTGCCTACGGCGCGGCGGTTGACGTGCCGAAGACGCCGGCGACTTTCCGAGGCGTGCTGGACGTCGACCGGACCGCGATGCCCGGCGTCGGCCAAGCCGGAAAACTGCGCACTGAATTGACGCTGCAATACGACCCGGCCGCGGGTGGTGCCACGCTGCCGTCCCCGCATCGCTGCCAGGCAAGCGATCCGACGCAGCCGTGCCGGATCCTCGGCGCGCTGACGGTGGACTATCGGCTGGATTCCGATCTCTCCACGACGTCCTCCTCGCCGTTGCAGGTTCTTGAGCTGCACATCGGCCACGCCGCTTACAGCGGTGCCGGTTCGCATTCGCCGATCGCCGCGGCGACGGTTTCGGTGTCCGTCGACAACGGAGCCACTTGGCAGCCCGCACAGGTCTTCGGACTGTTCGGCGAATACGTCGCGCTGTGGCGGAATCCTCCGGCCGGGACGTCGCCGTCGCTGAAGGTGACCGCACGGGATCTGGCGGGCAACGCGATCACGCAGACGATCAGCAACGCCTACACTGTCGGGAAGGCCGAGCGATGAGCCGCATCAGTTTCCTGGCCGTACTGATTGTCCTTGCCGCCCTCGTCCCGTCCGTGGCCTCCGCCTCTCCGAGAGACATCTGCGATCCCGCCGCACCCGGATTCGCCCGCTGCTACGCCAAAGTGGACAGTCGCGCTGCCTTGCGCGCCAACGGATACAGCCCGGCTGATCTGCGTTCCGCCTACCGCTTGCCCGACACCGGCGGTACGAGCGAAACGATCGCTATCGTCGACGCCGGCGACGCCCCGACCGCCGAAGCTGATCTGGCGGTATATCGACAAACCTACGGCCTTCCGCCCTGCACCACGGCGAACGGCTGCTTCCGCAAAGTCAACCAGCGCGGCGATCCGGCGCAGCTCCCGCCACGGCAGGGCGATTGGCCAGTAGAGATCGCGCTGGACCTGGACATGGCCTCCGCCGCCTGCTCCCAGTGCAAAATCCTGCTGGTGGAAGGCGACGACGCGTCCTTCGAAGCACTCGGCACGTCGGTGGACACGGCAGTGAAACTCGGCGCGACGATTGTGTCGAACAGCTATGGCGCGCCGGAAAGCCATTGGTCCGGCGATTTCGCCGCGCACTACCGGCATCCCGGCGTGGCAATCGTCGCGTCGAGCGGTGACGGCGGATTCGCGGTACCGAGCGCGCCCGCGGTGTACTCCAGCGTCGTCGCAGTCGGCGGCACCTCACTGTCCAAAGCGGACAACGCGCGTGGCTGGACCGAATCGGTGTGGAAGGGCGCGTCGAGCGGATGTTCGGCCTGGATCGCGAAACCGGGGTGGCAGAAGGACCCGAACTGCCCCGGCCGGACCGTCGCCGATGTGGCCGCGGTAGCCGATCCCGCCACCGGACCCGCCGTTTACGAGACAACAGTCCTCTCCGGCTGGACGGTAGTCGGCGGCACCAGCGCGGCCGCCCCGTTCATCGCCGGAGTCATCGCTTTGGCCGGACACCACGACCAGTATCCGGACGCTTCGCGACTGTACGCCGGGAAACTCAACGACGTCGTCGGCGGAGACAACGTCGTATTCGAGGAATGCGGGGACTACCTCTGCACGGGCGTCCCGGGATACGACGGTCCGACCGGGAACGGAACCCCTAACGGACTAGCTGCTTTCTGACCGTCCACAACGGATGCGCGACCGCCGCGATCACCTGCGTCCCCGCCGCCGCGGCCAATCCGACGGCGGGGGAGCAGGCGGCCAACGGCCCGGCGACCGCGTTGCCCAGCGCTATCCCGGCGATCTTGATGCTGGCCGCGGTGGTGAACACCTGCGCCCGCATTTCCGGCGGCGCTTCCCGATGCCGAACCGCGAACAACGACGCGAGCTGCGGTCCTTCGCCAATCCCGGTGAGTGCCACTGCAAGCACGAGAAGCACCGCATTCGGTGCCACTGCCGCCCCCGCGAGCCCAATCCCAATAGCGACAGTGCTCAACTGCACCGCGCGGTCCGGCGAGTACGACCGTCGCGAGAGAACCGAATTCGCCAGCAACGACGCGACCGACAAGCCGACGAGCAACAACGTCCCGTAGCCCGCACTGCCCAGCCGCTGCTCGCTGACCAGCGGATAGCAGACGAACGCCATCCCGATCCCGACGCACGACAACGTCGAGGTCGCGGTCGACTGTCGCAGCGCCGGATTTCGAACCAGAACCGTTGCCGCTTCAAAGAATCGAGGGCGCTGCTTTTCGGTGCTCCCAGGAAGCCGCCACGCGAACGGCACCGCGATCAACGCCAGCACCCCGGCCACAACCATCGCGACCGGAGCTCCCGCAGCCGTGGCGAGCACTCCCGCGAGCCCCGGCCCGATGAGCGCCGCCGCGGTGAACGTCATCGCGTCGAGCGTGCTCGCCCTGCCGAGCTTCGCCGCGGGTACCAACGCGGGCACCTGCGCCGTCCACCCGCCCCCGATCGCCGGTACCAGCAACCCAGTCAGCACGGCAATCCCTACTACCAGCGCAAACGGCACCGCTCCGAACAACGCGGTGATCGCAGCCAACCCCACCGCGTACCCGATCAGCCCCGCCGCGAGGATCCGGCCAGGCCTGCGCGACCGGTCCAGGACCGCGCCCAGCACCGGCCCGCCCACCGCCGCCGCGATGGTGAGACCGGCCAGCAGCGTCGACCCCGCGACCGCCCCCGAAGCGCCCACGCCGAGCAGCAGCACGGCCGGACTGGACAGCTCGTCGCCAGTGCGCGCAGCGGTCGCCCCGGTGAGATACGCCGCGAACCTGTAACGGCTTGTCATTGATGAGATGTTACAGTGGCTCATGCCTGGAACGCAGCCGGATTCCGCGGGCCGCTCCGCTCGGGACGCGGTCCGCCGTGCCGTAGCGCTGCTCGATGTGCTGCTGGCGGCTGAGCCATCGCCGGATTCGGTAGCCGCGGTGCTGGTTGAGCACGGCGAACCGCAGCCCCGGCTTTCTGTCCACGAAGTGGCCGAGCTGCGCGAAGCCGCGTTGGAACTGCGGGAGGTCTTCGCCGCACCGGACGCCGCCACGGCCGCCGAGGTGTTGAACGCACTGTTCGCCGCCTGCGCCGGACCCCCGCGCCTGACCGCGCACGACGACAACTTCGGCTGGCACCTGCACGTCGACTCGGCCGATGACGGCCCGTGGGGTGCCTGGTTGATCACGTCGTCGGCGCTGGCCTTGGCCACCCTGCTGGCCGACCGGCAGAGTGTCCCTGGCGGGCTGTGCGCGTCGCCGTCGTGCGGGAAACCCTTCGCGCACCTAGGCGGGGGAAGTCCGCGCCGTTACTGCTCTTCCCGTTGCGCCACAAGGGAACGCGTCGCTGCCCACCGTGCCCGGTTAACCTGACCGCCATGGAGACTCTTTCCTTGATGGCGTTCACCAGCATCGTCCGCGCCAACCCGCGCGCCGCTGCGGTCATCAGCCCGAGTCAGCGAAGGCGTCCCGGCCTGGAACTAAGCGCGCGCCGCACTAAGGCAGGCAACGCGACCGCGACCCGCCGCCCCTTACCGACGACTGCGCGCCGGTTCAACACGGCGTAGTCCATCGCCTCGATCTCATCGAGAATACCTTCGTACAATGTGATCGCCGTCCGCACGCAAGGCCGAGACTCCGGGCGCAGCAAGGGAATCCCCGCCTCGGCCCGCCGATACACCGCCCGCGTCCGCGAAACCGCCACCGCGAACGCCGCCCGCACCCGAGGATCCGGCCGGTTATTCCGCCGCGCGTCCAGCAACACGGTCCGGTCCACTCCGAACGCCGCCAATTCCTCCGTGGGCAGATACAACCGCCCGCGGTCGAGATCCTCGCCGACGTCGCGCAGGAAATTGGTCAGCTGAAACGCTTCCCCCAGCGCCGCCGCGCTCGGCGCAGCTTCCTCCACCGGCACGACAGTCCCGAACACCGGCAACATCTGCAGCCCGATCACGCACGCCGAACCGTAGATGTACTCACCGAGTTCGGCGTAAGTCGCGTACTCCGCAACCGTCAAATCCATCCGCATGGAATGCAGGAACGCATCCACAAGAGCGCGTCGGATGTCGTAGCGGCGCACCGTGTCCGCGAGCGCCGCCAGCACCGGATCGGCCGGGACGCTTCCGTCGTAGACCTCGTCGACGAGCCCGGCGACCTTGTCCAGCGCGACCGCCGGATCGGTGCCGGGCTCGGGGTTGTCGACCAGTTCGTCGGCCATCCGCGCGAAGCCGTACAGCGCGTGCGCGGCCGGTCTCGCTCGCGCCGGAAGCAGCCGCGTGGCAAGGAAAAACGTGCGGCCGTGATGGGCGTTGATGCGCCGGCACTCGGTGTAGGCGGCGCGCAGCGCGGGTTCGGCGATGCCGGCCGCGTCGAGTTCGCTCACCGGCCGGTGATCCTTTCCGCGGCGAGCCGTCCGGAGATCAGCACCGGCGGGATGCCGACGCCCGGCGTCGTCCCGCATCCGGCGAGCACCACGTTTTCCGCCGCCCGCACCAGGTTCGCCGGACGGAACGGGCCGGTCTGCGGAAAGGTGTGCGCGAGCGAGAACGGCGTGCCCGCGGCCAATCCGCGCGCCGCCCAATCAGCGGGAGTGAGCTGTTCGTCCACAATGTACTCTTCGCGGAACCCGGTGAGCCCGCGCGATTCCAGCGTACGCAACAGTTCTTCGCGATAAGCCGGACCGACGCGCGCCCAGTCGATCGGGCCGGTGTTCAGGTTCGGGGCCGGAGCGAGCACGGAGACGATCTCGCCGCCGTCGCCGGCGAGCGACGGCTCCGTCGCGGTCGGGCGCGTGACCAGCAGCGACGGATCGCTCATCAGCTTGCCCTCGCGGACAATCTCGGCGAAGGTCCGTTCCCACGCCTGGCCGAAGAAGATCGTGTGATGGTCCAGTTCCGGCCACGAACGGTCCGCGTGCCCGTGCAGCACGAACGCCGACGGCGAGTACTTCAACGGCAGCACACGCCGCGGACGCGCCCCGATCAGCCGGTACGCCGCCGAAAGCTCCGTCGCGAGCACCACGGCGTCACACTCAATACGCTCGCCCGAACGCGTGCGTACAGCACGTACGCGCGACGACACTCGCTCAAGCCATGCGGCTTCCGTACCGAATCGCAGTTCGGCTCCCGCACGCGTCGCAGCGTCGGACATCGCGCGCGCGATCGCGCCCATGCCGCCGCGCGGGTAGTACACGCCGCCGACAGTGTCCATGTACGCGATGACGCCGTACGCACCCAACGCACGCGCGGGGTCGAGACCCGCGTACAGCGCCTGAAACGAGAAGAGCCGCCGTACGCGCTCGTCGCGCAAGAAGCTGGAGACGCGCGGCCCTAACCGGCCGAAGCCGCCCAACGCGGCGAGTTTCACGAGTTCCGGCCGGACGAGATCCAGCGGCGAATTGAAGTTCGCGCCGATGAAGTGGTCCTTCTGCGCCGCGTACAGCTCGGTGAGCCACCGCCGCAGCCGCCGGTAGCCGTCCGCCTCGGCCGGACCGGCGAACGACCGGATCTCGGCTTCCATCGCGTCGCCGTCGGTGTGCAAGGCGAGCGTGCTGCCGTCTGCGAAGCGAGCCCGATACGCCGGGTCGAGCCTGGTCAGCGGCACAGTGTCGGCCAGCGATTCGCCGACCGCGTGCAGTGCTTCGTCCACCAGTTCCGGCATGGTCAGCACGCTGGCCCCGGTGTCGACGGCGTTCGCGCCGAAGTCCTGCTGCCCGGCCCGTCCGCCGGGCATCTTCTGCTGCTCCAGCAGCGTCACCCGCCGTCCCGCGCCGAGCAGGTGCAGCGTCGCCGACAGCCCGGCCAGCCCCGCGCCGACGACCACCACGTGGTCGGCGTGCCCGTTCACCGTCCGCATCAGAAGTTCCGCTGGGTCGCCAGCCGGATCAGCCCGGCGAGCGCCGACGGGGCGGGCTCGGCCAGGTGCGCGCGGTCCAGCGCGGCGTTCGCGGAGGCGGTCAGCTCGTCGATCTGGCGCTCCACGGCGGCGACCGCGCCGACCGAGGTCAGCGCCTCGCGCACCTGGTCCACGGTGCCGTTGGTCAGGTCGGCCGCCCCGATCGCGTCGCCGATCACCTTGGCCGCGGCGTGGTCGCCCTGCTCCGCGGCCAGCTGCAGGCCCAGCGCCACGAGCAGGGTCCGCTTGCCCTCGCGCAGGTCGTCGCCGGCGGGCTTGCCGGTCACCGACGGGTCGCCGAACACGCCGAGCAGGTCGTCGCGCAGCTGGAAGGCCACGCCGACGTCGCCGCCGAACTCCAGCAGCGTGGCGACCAGCCGGTCGTCCGCCCCGGCGAGCGAGGCGCCGAGGTGCAGCGGCCGCTGGACGGTGTACGCGGCGGTCTTGAGCCGGTCGATCCGCAGCGCGGCCTCGGGCGAAGCGTCGCCCACCGCCTGCGTGCGCACGTCGAGGTACTGCCCGGCGAGGACCTCGGTGCGCATCGCGCGCCAAGCCGGGCGAGCCGCCGCGATCGTGGCCGCGGGCAGCGGGGCCCCGGCGAACATGTCGTCGGCCCAGGCCAGCGCCAGGTCGCCCACCAGCACCGCGCTGGCCAGCCCGAACACCGACGGCGAACCGAGCCAGCCGCGGTCCGCGTGCAGTTTCTCGGCGGCCACGTGCACGGTCGGCCTGCCGCGGCGCGAGTCGGAGGAGTCGATGAGGTCGTCGTGGATCAGCGCGCACGCCTGGATCAGCTCCAGGCTCGCGACCGCCTGCAGCGCGCCCTCGGCGAGCGGACCGGAAGCCGCGCCGCCCGCGCCGCGCCAGCCCCACCAGGCGAACGTCGGGCGGATCCGCTTGCCGCCGCCCAGCACGAAACCGGACAGCGCTTCGATCCCGGCCGCGACGCTCGGCTCGGTGCGCAGGATCTCGGTCCCCGCCCGGCCGAGGAAATCGGCCAGCGCACGCTCCACGTGCACGGGGAGATCGGCGTCGAATCCGGGCGCGTCCATGCCTTCATCCTCCGGGACGAGGACGGCCGGGGTCACGCCGGGCGCCCCCGGATGTGGCGCACCAGACGCGCTCAGCCGCTCCGGAACGCGTCCGGACGCCCGCTCGCCGCGAAGTACTCCGCCGCCTCGACCGGTCCGCGCGGCCGGTAGCCGGGTTCCAGGCAGCCCGCGTACCAGTCCTTCGCGAGATGCCACAGCGCGTCGAGCCCGAGCACCTCGCCCGGACTGTCCACACAGGACTCGGCGCAGTACAACCGCTGCTTTCCGCGGTCGCCCGCGAGCTGGTCGGGCGAGGCCGGGAAGTACGCGACCTGCGCGCCCTCGGGCGGCCGGTCCCGCCGCACGACCAGCGCGGAGGGCTCACCGCAGCCCGGACAGCGCGTTGCCACCAGCACCTCGGGATCGCCGGAGACCAGGTGCGGGATCGCGAACGAATCCCAGGCGCAACCGCCCCACCACATGGTGTGCTCGCCCATCACCGCGAACCCGAGCGGGACCGCCGCGAACGGCGCGGCCAGCGCCACGTGCTCGCGCTCGTCCAGCCACAGCCATCTCGGGTCGGCCATCCGGTGCAGCGCCTGCTTGGCCACCGCGAGCGACCCGTGCGCGGCGTCCGCCAGTTCGGGCGCGGTGGGCGGGCGGCCGCGGGAGGCGAACGCGCGGTAAACGGCCACGCGCACGTCTTCGTCCCAGGCCAGATCGTCTTCACTGCTCATGGGCTCGCCTCCCCGGAGGGTTCGCCCTGACGGTACGCGCGTCCACGCCCGTATGGTTTGCGGTCCGTGAGGGGAACCCTGAAGGACTCAGAGTCCCTCAGGGTTCCCCTCACGGACGTCCCTGGCAGGGGCACGCGCGTGGCCAAGCCCACCCGGCAGCTCTGCCGCGCGTCGAGGCGAGCCACTAGAATTTCACCCCATGACGTCGGTGATCGAAAGGCTGCGGGGTGACGGGCCCGCGTTCTCCGTCGAGTTCTTCCCGCCCCGCGACGAGGCCGACGAGGCCGTCCTGTGGAAGGCCATCCGCGAGCTGGAACCGCTGGACCCGGCGTACATGTCGATCACCTACGGCGCGGGCGGTTCGAGCCGCGACGGCACCATCCGCAGCATCGCCCGCGTCGCCACCGAAACCACGCTCTGCCCGATGGCCCACCTGACGGCGGTCGACCATTCGGTGTCCGAGCTGCGGAACGTGATCGGCTGGTACGCCGCGGTCGGCGTGCGCAACATCCTCGCGCTGCGCGGCGACCCGCCGGGCGACGTCTACGGCGACTGGGTGCCGCACCCCGAGGGCCTCACCTACGCCGAGGAACTGGTCGAGCTGGTCCGCTCGCTCGGCGACTTCTGCGTCGGCGTCTCGGCGTTCCCGTACGGCCACCCGCGTTCGGCGGACCTGGAATCGGACACGAAGCACCTGGTCCGCAAGTTCCGCGCGGGAGCCGATTTCGCGATCGCGCAGCTGTTTTTCGAGGCGGAGGACTTCCTGCGGCTGCGCGACCGGGTCGCCGCCGCGGGCTGCGACGCGCTCGTGCTGCCCGGCATCATGCCGCTGACCACCCTGCGGACGCTGCACACCACGATCAAACTCTCCGGGGCCTCGGCGTCGCAGCGCCTGCTCGACCGGCTCGAACCGTTCTCCGACGACCCCAAGGCGTTCCGCGCGGCGGGCATCGACTGGGTCACCGAACTGTGCGAGAAACTGATCGCCGAAGGCGTGCCCGACCTGCACTTCTACACCTTCAACCGGTCCAAGGCGACGCGTGAGGTGGTCACCCGGCTCGGACTGGTGCCCGCCCGCGCGTAACTCCGTGGGCTCGGGGCGCCTCCGGCCGGTAGCGTGCCGGACATGGCTTCCACCGAACAGAGCGTTCCGGAGATCTGCGACCGGTACGTCGACGATTACGTGGCCGTGGACCCGGTCGCGGCCACCATGCTCGGCGTCGCGGGCTACGACGACCAGCTGACCGACTATTCGCCCGCCGGCCACGACGCCCGCGCGGAGCTGGCGCGGCGCGCGCTGGCCGCGGTGACCGCCGCGGAACCGGCGGATGCGGGGGAGCGGGTCGCGAAGGCCGTGTTCAGCGAGCGGATCGGCCTCGAGCTGGAGATCCACGACGCGGGTCTCGACGCCGCTTCGCTCAACGTGATCGAGAGCCCGGTGCAGAGCCTGCGCATGGTCTTCGACCTGATGCCGACCGACACCCCGGACGACTGGGCGAACGTCGCGGCCCGGCTGCCGAAGGTGCCCGAGGCACTGGCCGGACTCCGCGCGTCGCTGCTGGCCTCGGCAGGCAAGGGGCAGGTTTCGGCGCTGCGACAGGTCTCGAAGGTCGCTGACCAGTGCGATACGTGGGCCGGGCTCAAGGACGGTCCTGGTTTCTTCGCCAGCATGGTCGCCGACGCGGGCGTGGATTCGCTGAAGTCCGACCTGGCCGCGGGCGCGCGGGTCGCGGACGAGGCGTTCGCGGAGTTCGCCGGATTCCTGCGTGCCGAACTCGCCCCGAAGGCCCCGGTGAAGGACGCCGTCGGCGAGGACACCTACCGGCTGTGGTCGCGGTACTTCATCGGCGCGGAGCTGGACCTGCGCGAGGCCTACGAGTGGGGCTGGCACGAATTCTCGCGGCTGGAAACGGAAATGCGCGCGGTCGCGAACCGCATCAAGCCCGGCTCGACGCCCGCGGAGGCCGCCGCGGTGCTCGACGCCGACCCACGCTACCGCGTGCAGGGCCGCCCGCAGTTCGAGGCGTGGATGCAGCAGCTGTCCGACGACGCGCTGAAGTCGTTGCGCGGCAAGCACTTCGACATCCCGGACCGGCTGATGGCACTGGAGTGCAAGATCGCCCCGCCCGGCGGCGGCGTCGGCGCGTACTACACCGGACCGAGCGAGGACTTCAGCCGTCCCGGCCGGATGTGGTGGTCGCTTCCCGCGGACCGCAACGAGTTCACGACCTGGCGCGAGGTCTCGACGGTCTACCACGAGGGAGTTCCGGGCCACCACCTGCAGATCGCGACCGCGGTCAACCAGGCCGAGACGCTCACGAAGTACCAGCGGCTGATGACGTTCATCTCGGCGCACGGCGAAGGCTGGGCGCTGTACGCGGAACGCCTGATGGAGGAGCTGGGCTACCTCTCGGACGACGGCAACCTGCTCGGCATGCTGTCCGAGCAGATGTTCCGCGCCGCGCGCGTCGTGGTCGACCTCGGCATGCACCTGGAACTGGAGATCCCGGCGGGCACCGGATTCCACGAGGGTTCGCGCTGGACGCCCGAGCTGGGCCTGGAGTTCATGCTGACCCGCACGATCACCGACCACGCGCACGTCCACGACGAGATCGACCGCTACCTCGGGTGGCCGGGCCAGGCCCCTTCGTACAAGCTCGGCGAACGCCTGTGGCTCGCGGCCCGCGACGACGCCCGCGCGCGCCAGGGCTCGGCGTTCGATATCAAGCAGTTCCACACCAAGGCCCTGCGGATGGGCGGCATGGGACTGGACACGCTGCGCGAACAGCTGGCGCAGCTGGACTGAGACTGCGTTCCCGGGCCGGTGTTTCCCGCGCCGGCCCGGGTGTCTTATTCAGATGGTTACCGCACAGCTCATCGAAACCGCCCGGTTGGACCTGCTGCCGCTGTCTGTCTCGCATGCCGAGGAGATGGCGACGGTGCTGTCCGATCCGGCCTTGCACACCTACATCGGCGGCGCTCCGGACTCCTTGGAAGCTCTCCGCTCGCGTTACCGGCGGATGACCGCGGGCTCGCCCGATCCGGCGGTGTCCTGGCTGAACTGGGTGATCCAGCTGCGCGATTCCGGCCTGGCCGGCACTGTCCAGGCGACCGTCGATGGCTCTGTCGCCGAAATCGCCTGGGTGGTGGGGACTCCGTGGCAGGGCCGGGGCATCGCCACCGAAGCCGCGCGAGGACTCGTGGACTGGTTGCTCCGGCAGCCGGTGGACTCGATCATCGCCCACATCCACCCGGAAAACCGGGCGTCCGCCGCCGTCGCCGCCGCGGTCGGGCTCACCGCCACTGACGAGTGGCAGGACGGCGAAGTCCGCTGGTGCCGCACGCGACAAACCCGTTGATCGTCTCCTCGGCCTCTGGTTGACTCCCGGTCGTGCAGTGGCTTCTCGTCGTCATCCCACCACCAGCCTCCTGAGCGGGGCAGTTTTCGCCGCGTGCGCCCGAAACCGGGCCCGCGGCCACCGGATGACGTCCTGAACCGGTCCAAGCACGCTGCCCCGCGTCGTCGATCTCCGATTCCTTCGACGCAGGAGCTCACTCCCGAATGTCTGTTTCCGTACCTTCGCGCGCCCGCTCGTCGGCCGCGCTCGTCGTAGCCGGCGTGCTCTGGGGAACCGGCGGCCTGTCCGGCTCGCTTCTCGCCCAGCAAGCCGGCCTGCACCCCCTGGCCGTCGCCACTTATCGCCTGCTCATCGGCGGTGCCGCGAGCGCGGTCTTCGTCGGTCTCACCGGCGGACTTCGCCTCCCCGCCAAGCAAACCTGGCACCGTCTCGTCCTCATCGGCGCTCTCTTCGCCCTCTTCCAAGCCAGCTACTTCGCCGCCGTCGCATTCAGCTCGGTCCGCACGGCGACGATGACCACGATCGGTGCCGCACCCGTTGTGCTGACTGTGTTTTCCGCGGTGCGGCACCGTCGCGCACCCCGGTTGTGGACGCTGGTGTCCGTCGGTGGCGCCGTCGCGGGGCTGGTGCTGTTGCGCTGGTCGCCGGAAACCGCGACGTCACCCGCTCGCCTGGCTGGCGGCCTCGGCTTCGCGCTGCTCGCCGCGACCGGGTTCGCCGTGCTCACGCTTGTCACGGCGAAGCCCGTCAACGGCCTCGAACCGTTGGCTACCACGGCATTCGGCTGCCTGACCGGCGGTTTGCTGCTGACGCCCGCCGCGCTGTGGCTCGGCATGGACCTGCCCGCCCGCGCCGATGTGCTGTTGCTGGCGGTGTACTTCGGCGTTGTCCCGACAGCCGTCGCGTATGCCGCGTACTTCCGCGGCCTCGGCGGTGCCCACCCGGTGCTGGGCGCGCTGTCCGCGCTGCTGGAGCCGCTTACGGCGTCCGTGCTTTCGGTCGTTTTCCTGCACGAACGGCTGAGCGCGTTCGCCTGGAGCGGGGCGGTGCTGCTCGTCGCGGCGCTCGCGGTCGGCTACTGGCGGCCCGAGCCTCGGTAACGACGCCCGAGGCGCATCATTCACCGACTGTCCGCATTCTTGGAGATTTCGCCACGAACGGGTGACGGACTCGGCTACGGTGCCGCGCATGATCACCGAAAACCGAATACTCCGGGCATCGGCGCTGGCCGCCGGGGCGGCCTTGCTGACCGTCCTCGGCGGCTGCGGCGGCTCGACCGCGGGCACCGCCGCCGCGGGCTCTCCCACCTCCGAAGCGAAACCCCCGATCACCGATCCCGCGGTGCGGGCGGCGGCCCTGCGGACCGTGGATCCGTGCGCACTGCTGGACAGCAAGACCCTTGGCGGCCTCGGCGCCCCGGACCAGTCGAGCCTCTCCTCCTCCGAGTGGGGCGAGTGCAGCGTCGACGTCAAGGACACCGGCGGCAAGACCGTCGAATTGGTGCTGCGCGTCGGCGACCAGCTGATCCTGTCGAAGGACCCGGTCGAGAAGCTCGAAGGCCTCCCGCTGGTCGTCGACGGCGACAAGCCCGGGTCGTGCTGGGTCTCGGTCGTGACGTCGTTCGAACAGTCGCTGGGGATCACCTTCCAGACCAAGTCCCCGGGCGACGCCTGCGCGCCCGGCCGCGCGGCGCTGACCAAGGTTGTACAGGCCCTGCACGCCGCCCCGCCGCAGTACAAGCAGGTGCCCGGCTCCGTGCTGACGACCGATCCGTGCGCGGTGGCGGGCAAGCAGGCCGTGGAGGCCGCGCTGGGGCAGAAGTCCTTCGTGGAGCCCAAGAACCTGCACGAATGCGACTTCTGGTCCGGCGACGGCACCCACTATCCGCAGGTGTCGGTGCGCTTGTATCAAGGCCTGCCCGCCGAAGCCGGGGACGGCCAGCCCGCCGACCTCGGCGGTGGCGTCACGGCTGTGCAGAAAAAGGACGAGGACAGCAGCGTGATCAGCTGCGACGCGACGTGGCGCAAGGTCGAGACGCCGAAGGAGGACGAGGCTCACGGGTACGGCGAGATCGTCTCCGTGCAGTTCAGCGGCGAGCCCGCCAGCGGCCTCGACACGACCACGGCCTGCACGAAGGCGGTCGCCGTGGCCAAGACAGTGGCACCGTCACTCGGTCACGCTTGATAGCTCGCGGTGCGGCAGGTGAGCGCGCCGGCCCTACCGCGCTTCGAGCGGCAGCGACCGTCCCAGAATCGCGAACGGACGAGGGTCGCCGGTGAACTGGTAATCGCGCAGAACGTCGACGAACCCCATGCGCCGGTACAGCTTCCACGCGCGGCTCGTGCCCTCCGGCGTGGAGAGCAGGACGTTCGCGCTGGGGATGCCGTCGAGCAGCCGGCGCAGCAGGTCCTCGCCGATCTGCTTGCCCTGGTTCTCCGGGCGCACATGGATCTCGGTGAGCTCGAAGTAGTCCGTCAGCCAGCGCTCGGCTTCCTCCGTCCCGGCGCGGCGGGTGAGGCCGTGCCGGACCTGCTCGTGCCACCACTGCCCGGCGCGGCCCTTGTAGCCGTACGCGACTCCGAGCAGCGCGCCGTTGTCGTCGAGGGCGGCCATGCAGCGCCAGCCCTCGCGCAGCGCGTGGGTGAGCCACATCGGCGCGCGCTGCTCGGCCGTTCCCTCGGGGTAGCGCATCGCGTTCACGTAGATCGCCAGCGCCTCCGGCAGCCGGGACCGGAACTCGTCGGCGGAGAGCTGCACGTAGCGGGAGCATCCAGAGGAGGGCATGGCGGTCACAGTCGACCATCCTCCCCTTCGCCGGCCAGCTCGCCAGGGGTGCCCCCGGTGAGCGTGACGAGCGCGTCGAACGTGGTCGGGAAGATCGATTTCGGATGCCCCGCCGCGGCCCACACCTCGGGGTGCTCGCGCAACGCCGTGTCCACGAGCGTCGCGAGCCGCTCCGGATGCCCGACCGGAGCGACGCCCCCGATCGGCTGCCCGGTGTGCTCCCGGACGAACGCCGCGTCCGCCTTGCCGACGTCGGTGAACCCGGCGAGTTCGGCAAGCCGGGACTCCTTCGCCCGATGCGCGCCCGAGGTAAGGGCGAGCAGCGCGACCTCGGCCCCGTCTGCAGCGCGGGCCCGGAAAACCAGGCTGTTGGCGATAGCGCCGACCGGAACGCCGAGCGCCTCCGCGGCCTGCGCGGCAGTGCGCACCTCGGCGGGCAGCACCCGCACTCCGTCAGCGGCGGCGTGCTGCCCGGCCTCGCCCAGCGCGGCGGTGACCTTGGCGACAGCGGGATGGTCGTGGGTGCTCACCCGGTTATGAGACCACGTCAGTGCAGTCGTGTCCCGCACCACGTGCCCGGATTCCACCGGCGGGGTTGAGCGGATCCGCCGGCGCGGCTACTCTGGAAACAGATCGAACAGACGTTCGATACCCGGTGGGAGCGCACCGGCCGGTCCCGGGGTGGGGGAAGCACCTCGGGCCCCCGGCCGGGCCCACCCGAGCAGGAGGAGGGTCGCCATGTCCGTCTCGGTCGTGTCCCCCGCGGACCGTGCTCCCGAGGGACGCCCCGCCACAGACCGACCTGGCGCGGTTGGCGAACAGCTGACGTTCGGCGCGGCGGTGACGCAGCCAGGGAGTGCGGAGAACGGTTCTGCTGCGGCTGTGGTGGTTCCTGCGGGCGGTGCGGTTGAGACGTCGGCTTCTGGGGCTGCTTCGGTTCTGTCGTCCGGTCCTGTTCGAGGCGATGTCTCGGAGCCCGGCCTTGAGCTATGGCCTGCGACGGGGCGCAGCTCCACTGGGTTGTCTGCTTCTGCGGCCGGTCCCGTTTCCCAGCTTGAGTTCGCGTCGGAAGGTTCTTCGGTTTCCATTTCGGCAGAGAACCCCTCTATCGCGCCCTCTGTCCCGGAGGCCAGTCCCGCTCCTCAGCCTGAGCGCGCCTCCGCCGCAGGTTCCCCGACCTCCAGGTCGTTAGAGAACCGCGCTGTCGCCCCCTCTGCCACGGCGGCCAATGCCGCCCGCCAGCCCGAGCGCACCTCGGAAGGTTCTCCGGCTTCCGGTCTGTCGGTGAACCGCGCTGTCGTGCCCTCTGTTGCGGCGGCCAGTTCCGTTCCTCAGCCCGAGCTCGCGCCGGAAGGTTCTCTGACTTCCGGCCGTTCGGTGAACCGCACTGTCGCGCCCCCTGCTACGGCGGCCAGTCCCGTTCCTCAGCCCGGGCGCGCCTCGGAAGGTTCTCTGGCTTCCAGCCGTTCGGAGAACCGGTCTGTCGCGCCCTCTGTTGCGGCACCCAGTCCCGCTCCTCAGCCCGAGCTCGCGCCGGAAGCTTCTCCGACTTCCAGCCCGTCGGAAAACCGCTCTATCGCCCCCTCTGCCACGGCGGCCCACCCCGAGCGCACCCCCGCGGGTTCCCCCACCCCCAGGCCAACCGTCCACCACGTCCCCGAAACCACCCTGTCCAGCTCTCCACCCCCGAGGCAGGTCGTCCACCGCAGCCGAGCCGCGGTCCGGCCCTCCGCCGAACCGCCCGCCCGCCGCTCCGGCACCCCGGGACAGCCGCAACTCCCGCTGTCCCTGCGCCCGCCAGCCCCTCCCGAGGCGGTCACCCTCCTCGCCCAGGCCAATCGCGGACTCGACCACGCGGAAAACGAACGCGACCCAGCCGAACGCTTCATCGCCGCCTACCTCGCCGCCCTGCGCGGCGCAGGCGCGGTGCTCGCCGTCCGGGGCCGCCCGCGTCGAGGCCGGGGCCGCCCCGCCAGCGGCTGGGTGCTGCTCGACGCCGTCGCTCCCGAACTGCGCGAATGGTCGGCATTCTTCGCCGACCATTCCGAAACCCGGGCCGCCGCCGAAGCGGGCATCACCGGCCGCGTCACCGCCGAACTGGCTGAGGGCCTGCTGCAGGCGACCGCCCAGTTCCTCGAATTGGTCCGCCGGGTCGTGCACGGCCTGCCGATGTCCGGGGAAGCTCATGTCGCGTGAACTCGGCACGGTCGACCACGGCCGGTTGCTCGAGGCGTTCTCCGTCGAGGCGCAACTGCTGGGGGAGGTGGCGCACTCGGCGTCGCCCGATTCGCCGGTGCCCACCGCCCCGGGCTGGACGTTGAACGAGCTGCTCAAGCACGTCGGCGTCGTGTACTGGCAGGTGCTCGGCTGGATCCGCGAAGGTCGCCGTCCCGAATCGTGGCGCGAGCCGCTTCCCGGTCAGCCGGTGGTCGATTTCTACTCCGCCGCCCGCACCGAACTCGAGGTGGAACTGGCCAATCACGACCCGGTCTCCCGATCCGCCACCTGGTGGTCGGCCGACCCGACCCACGGTTTCTGGCGTCGCCGCATGCTCCACGAAACCCTCGTGCACCGGGTGGACGCGGAAAACGCGGCCGGAACCGACGACTCGACAGTCCCGGACGACCTGGCGGCCGACGGCGTCGACGAGGCCCTCACCCTCTACTTCGGACACAAGCTCACCACCATGGGCATCTCGGGAACCCGAAGCGGCACAGTGGGTTTCCACACCGGAGGCCATAGCTGGATCGCGAGAGCGGGCCCCGGCGAAACGGAAGCCTGGCGCTGCTCTGCCCGGGAAGCCGACGCCGCGGACGCGATAGTCACCGGCTCGCCCGAGAATGTGTACCTCTGGCTCTGGGGAAGAGTCCCGGTGACCATGGTCCACACCGACGGGGACCACGAGCTGTCCGCCCAAGCCTGGGCACTGCTGCGACTAGCCACCAGGTGACCGTCGAGAACCGAAAGTGGGGAAGCTTCTCGGTTTCTTACTGGCCACCTGGCGATCCGGCTGTGCCGGCAAGCGCGATACCCCCGCGCTTGCCGGCACAGTTCTTTCGCCGAGTCCTCGATCCGCCGTTTTTGTCGGCCCTCCCCGTTACCGTGGGGACATGGCAACACGTCTGGTCAACCTGGCCACCGCCGCCGAACAACCGGCACGCCTGGCCCGGTTCTGGTCCGACCTCCTGGGCTGGCAAACCACCGCGGAATCCCCGGACGAGGTCACCGTCCACGCTTCATCCGAGGACGGCTGCGATCTCAACCTGGTCTTCGCCCCGGCATCCCGCCCGAAGACCAACAAAAACCGTCTCCACCTAGACCTCTCCAGCACTTCCGCCGAGCACCAGCGCGAAACAGTCGCCCGCGCCGTTTCCCTGGGCGCGCGCCCGATCGACATCGGTCAGCACAACGTCCCGTGGATCGTCCTGGCAGACCCCGAGGACAACGAGTTCTGCGTACTAGAACCCCGCCAGGAATACACCAATTCCGGTGCCATAGCGGCGATCGTCCTCGACGCAGACGACCCCGCGCGCCTGGCCCGTTTCTGGTCCCCGCTCACAGCCTGGCCGATCACCGCCGACGAGCCCGCCATCACCACCCTGCGCAACCCCACCGGCCGCGGCCCCACGCTCGAATTCCTCCGCGCGAAAACCCCAAAACACGGCGAAAACCGCCTCCGCCTGGAGCTGGCCCCGACCCTCCACGACGACCACGCCACCGAAACCCGCCGCCTCCAAACCGTCGGCGCCCACCCGACCAATCCTGGCGACCCTCAGCTCGACTTCACCGACCCGGAAGACAACGAATTCCGCCTGCTCACCCCACACTGATCCACGCCACGTTTCGCGCAGATCACGCATTCCCGGGCACCCTCTGACACGCCCGAAACACCACAGGAAACCCCCGGTTACCCACGTCGGGGACGGTAAGTCCCATGGACATGCCCTCGACGCCCCGCAGCCTCCTCGCGAACGCCCTACCCGACGAGCCCGCACCCCTCTCTCGCTCTGGCTCCGAGGTAAACCCCAGCTACCCCAACGAAAACCTGTCACCAGCCCGAGCGTGGCGAGTGCGCGTACGCTCCGACGACCACCCCGGAACGCTGGCCCGCTTCGCAATCCGGCTAGCCGACCTCGAATGCCGCGTCGTCGGCCTCACCAGACACCCCGTACCCGGCGGAGTCCTGGACGAGTTCGTACTGCGCCCCGCGGCCGGCCTACCGCAACACCTCCTGATAGACGCCCTCCGCGACGAAGGCGGCGATTGCCTGGGGATGACCGAAACCGCCATCCCCGAAATCCGCGCCCCAGCCGCCGCAGTAGCCACTGAGGAGCCGATCGCCGAGGCCGCCGCCCGAGAACTTCTGGCCCCGATCACGGGTACACCAGCCGCCGCGAAGCCGATCGCCGAAGCTGCCGCCCGAGAACTCCTCACCCTGATCACGGATAGACCAGCCGCTGCCCGGACGACCGCCGCTGAAACCGATGCTGGGGAACGTGCTGCTCCGGCAAATCCGCTCCTCGCCGAAGAGAACTCGCCCGTTGATTCCGTCGTCCGAGAATTGCGTGGCCCTCAAGCGAATGCTCTCGCTGCTGATCGAGAGGCAACCTCCGGCACCGGCGTCCGGGAGCCGTCTGCTCCTGCTGCAACTCAACCCGCCGCGCTGAGAAGTACCTACGCCGAGGCCACAATCCGGGAGTGGCTTGCCCCCACGGAAGACGGATTCGCTGCTGCTCAGAAGGCTGCTTCCGAAGCCGAAGCCGAAGCCGAAGCCGAAGCCGAAGCCGAAGCCGAAGCCGAAGCCGAAGCCGAAGCCGAAGCCGAAGCCGAAGCCGAAGCCGCGGAACGTCGTGCGGCAACTGCGCTCCCCGTCGCGGGGGAGTTGTGCATCGGGACCGGCGAACCGCGCATCCCGGCAGCACCCGCCCGCGCAGTCGGGCGAGAGGCGGTTGCCGAAACCAGCGTTTGCGGACTTCGCGATTCGACCGCGACTGCGCTCACCGCCGCTCGACGGGCGATTGCTGATCCCGGTCGCCGTGCTCCGATGCTGCGGATGGTCCTGTCCGCCGACCTCGTCACACTCGTTCCGGCGAGCGAGGCCAACCCGGGGCGCACGGAGGGCGGGCACCGGGCGGTCTTTCCCTTCGGCACCGGGCAGGCGTTCGTCGCGCGGCGGCGTTGGGTGGCGTTCGCTGAATCCGAACTCGCCCAGGCCGCGGCATTCCTGGAATTACTCACCGCGGCGGAGCAGAATCTGGCTGGTCCGGTGGTGCTGGACCGTCCGGACGGGGCCGCGGTCATTCTGCGGGTGGGCACTCCGCGCGACACCGACGCGATCGGCGCGGTGCATCTTCGTTGTTCGGCGAAGACGTTGTTCAACCGCTATCACACTGGGCTGCGCACGGTTCCCCGAAAATGGCTGCACCGCTTGCTCATGCCGCCGCGCGGAACCAGTTTGCTCGCAGTGTGCGGTCGGGACGTGATCGGGTTCGGACAGCTGATCTCTCAACGTGACGGCACGGCTGAGGTCTCGCTGCTCGTCGAGGATGCTTGGCAGCGACAGGGAATCGGCACGGCGTTGCTTGCTCGGCTGGTCGCCCTCGCGGGGGCGGGCGGAATCACGGAACTGACCGCGGTCTGTCTTCCGGACAACAACGCGATGGTCCGGACTGCTGCTCGCGCCGGACTGTACGTCGAAACCAGCCCGGATGACAGCACGGTGCTCCGGCTTTTCGCCGCCCGCACGCCGCGGACGGTCAGCGGTTCCAGAACCAGTCTTTGCCCCGCGCCTCGCGCAGCGCCTGCTTCTTCC
Source organism: Amycolatopsis sp. NPDC114484 (assembly GCF_055633755.1). NCBI lineage: Bacteria > Bacillati > Actinomycetota > Actinomycetes > Pseudonocardiales > Pseudonocardiaceae > Amycolatopsis > Amycolatopsis sp. NPDC114484. Next base: position 68,097 of record NZ_JBVKDQ010000016.1, read on the forward strand.
GCTCGGGAGTGAGCCGGTCGAGGTAGAGCTTTCCGTCAAGGTGGTCGGTTTCGTGCTGGAGGCATTGGGCCAGCACATCGACACCCTCGACCTCGATCGGCTCGTTGCGCAGGTCGACGCCCCGCACGACGGCGTGCTTGGCGCGGACTGTCGGGAACCACAGTTCCGGCACGGACAGGCAGCCCTCGCCGATTTCGTGCGTCTCCTCGGAGAGGTGGGCGATCTCCGGGTTGATGACGTACCCGGTCAGCCCGCCGACGTCGTAGCTGAACACCCGCAGCCCGACCCCGATCTGCGGCGCCGCGAGCCCGGCGCGGCCCTCCGGCTGCACGCTGTCGAGGAGGTCCTTCACCAGCGCCTCGATCTTGCTGTCGAACGTGGTCACCGGGTCGCACACGGACTTGAGCACCGGGTCACCGAAGTAGCGCAACTCGCGCATCGCCATGATCGAACGTCCTTTTGTCCACCGAGGGGCCACGAGAAGTCTAGTGACACCACCTGCTTCCCAGACGCGGGTCCGCCGACCCCGCCCGCTTGCCGCGCGACGGAACCAGCCGATTGGCCGAGGGATGGGTCTGACGCGCTCGTGTTCGTGGCTTGGCCGCGCGACGGAGCCAGTCGGTCGGCGGAGCGATGGGCCGGAGGCGCGCGGTCGTGGCTTGCCGTGCGACGGGGCTGGCCGGTCGGCGGAGCAATGGGAGGACGTGCTCGCGGTCGTGGCTTGACTGCGCGACAACCCGAGGCGGACCGGGGCAGTGTCAAGCTCTCAAACGGAGTCCCTTCGGCGTCGCGCGGAAGCCGGCTTCCTGCAAGATCTCGGCCAGTTCCGAGGTCAGCGCGTGTTCTCCGTCCGCGCGCTGGACGGCCAATTGACCCAGCCAGCCCTCCCGGACAGCGGTCGACAGGGCAGCCGCGGCGGCCTGCAGCGAACTGCGTTCTTCGGTGAAGCTCAGCAATGAGCGGCCCCCGCGTTCGACGTACAGAGCGGGGACTCCGTCGACCAGCACCGCCAGCGCTCCGGCTTTGCGCGCTGGCCGGTGTTTCGTGTCTCCAGTTGCGGCAGGCCAGGACAGCGCCGCGCCGTACGGCTGTGCTGGATCCGCTGCGGCGAGGACTACGGCACGAGCGTGGTCGTTGCGGCCCGCGGCGGCGGGCGCGGTGCTGGAGAGGGCGCGCAGCCGGTCGACTGCACCCTTCGCAGCGAACTGTGCGGCACCCAGACCTTCGACGACATAGCCGCGGATGACCTGTCCGGTGTCTTCCATACCCCGCAACACCTTGTAGATCCCGGAGAAACCGCCGGTGACCCGTTCGGTGTCGAGCGCGCCGCGGGTGAGGACGCCGTGCCGTTCCAGAAACGCCTCGGTGCGAGCATGTGCGCGACGCGTCGGCTCGGCTTCTCGCGGTGGGGTCAGTGCCCATCGGCCGGCTGCGGTCGGCGGTCCGGTCCGTGAGGGCATCGCTGGACGTCCGGCGCGCATGCGGGCGTACCGGCCGCGTGGTGCTTGCCGCCGCGGTTTGTGTGCGCCGTGACCTGCGACCTGCGCGCGCAGTGGCGCGAGCGTGTCGCCGGTGACCAGCCCGGCCCACACCAGAGCCCACAGCGCCGCCAGCACGGCACCGTCGTCCGGCGGTTGCTCCAGACCTGGCGTGACCCGGTCGACGAGCTGCCGGAAGAACAGCGCTCCGCCTTCCAACGCCGTCACGATCGCTTCGTGCAGCGGGCTGGTCGGCGGATTCTCCTCGACCTCGGGCAGCAGCAGATCCGCGACGTCGGACGGTGCCAGCGCCAGCCAGCCGTCCCCGCCGGAGAGTGCGCCGCAGCCTGCCCAGGTGACCTCGCCCGCGGTGGTGAGTTCGTCGAGCAGCGCGGGGGAGTAGCCCGGCAACCGGCTAGGCAGGATCAGCGACTCCACCGCGCTCGCCGGCAAGGGCGCGCCGGCCAGCTGTTCGACCACCGACAGCACGTCGTCGGCCGTCGGCGCGGACCGCAGTCGCGCGCCGATTCCGTGCCAGGAGGGCAAGAACCGGCCCAGCGCCGCCGGTTCCACTGGCTCGACCTCTGCCCGCAGCCGGGCGAGCGACGCGCGCCGCAACCGGCGCAGTACGGCCGCGTCGCAGTATTCGACGCCCACGCCATGGGTTTCCGGATGCCCGACCGGGCTCAGTTCGCCGCGGACCAGCCTGCCTTCACCGGTGAGCCGGTCAAGCACGCCGGTGACGACGGCCGTGCCCAGTCCGAACCGGTCTGCCGCAGCTGTCGCGGAGAACGGACCGTGGGTCCGCGCGTAGCGGCCGAGCAGATCGCCCACCGGATCCGCCACCGGCTCGGTGAACGCCTCGGGCACGCCGACCGGAAGCGCGACGCCCAGCGCGTCTCGCACCCGCCCGGCGTCCTCGATGGCCAGATACCGCTCCTCGCCGCCGATGCGCACCTGGATCGCCCGCCGTGCCGAGGCGAGTTCCGCCAGCCATTCCGGTTGGATCCCTCGTTCCGCGGCTTCCGCGGTGGACAGATCGCCGAGGAATCGCAGCAAGTCCGCCGCGTCCTCCGCCGACCGGGCGTGCCGGTCCGGATCGAGCCGCTGCAACGATCGTTCGACCTCGGCCACGGCCTCGGGATCGAGCAGCTCCCGGATCGCTTCCGTGCCCAGCAATTCGGCCAGCAGCGCGGAATCCAGCGACAGCGCCGCGGCCCGCCGTTCGGCCAGCGGGGCGTCCGTCTCGTACAGGAACATCCCGACGTAACCGAACAACAGACTCCGCGCGAACGGCGACGCGGCCGGCGTCTCCACCTCGACCAGCCGCACCTTGCGCGCCCGGACGTCCGACATCAGCTCCCGCAGCCCACCGACGTCGTACACGTCCTGCAGGACCTCGCGCATGGCCTCCAGCACGACCGGGAACCGTTCGTACTTCGCCGCCACCGACAACAGCTGCGACGCCCGTTGCCGTTGCTGCCACAACGGGGTGCGCCGCCGCGGATCACGCCGGGGCAGCAGCAGGGAGCGCGCCGCACACTCCCGGAACCGTGCCGCGAAGACCGCCGAGCCGCCGACCTCCGCCACGATCAGCTGCTCGACCTCCTCCGGGTCCAGCAGGACGTCGTCGGCACCGATGGTGACTTCGCCGCCGTCGGCGTCGAGCGCGTCCGGCAGCCGCAGCACGATGCCGTCGTCGGAGTGCGCCACCTGGGCGTCGACGCCGCGGTTTTCCCGCAGCCGTGCGGCGATCGCGAGCGCCCACGGGGCGTTGACCTGCGCGCCGAACGGCGAGTGCAGCACAATCCGCCAGTCGCCCAGCTCGTCGCGGTAGCGTTCGAGCAGGATGACCCGGTCATTGGGCACGTGCCGGGTCGCCGACTTCTGTTCTTCCAGATACGCCAGCAGGTTGTCGCAGGCGCGCTGGTCGAGCCCGGCCGCGGCGGCCCGGTCCCGCGCCGTCGCGGTGTCCGAAGTGGACAGTTCGCGGACGAACGCGCCGAGCGCCCGCCCCAGTTCCAGCGGCCGTCCCGCGGCGTCGCCTTTCCAGAACGGCATCCGGGCGGGCTGGCCCGGGGCGGGCACGACGATCACCCGGTCATGGGTGATGTCGATGATCCGCCACGACGAGGTGCCGAGCAGGATCGTGTCGCCGACCCGTGATTCGTACACCATCTCCTCGTCGAACTCGCCCACGCGCGAGCCGGGTTTGCCTTCGTCGCCCGGCGTCATCACGGTGAACAGCCCGCGGTCCGGAATGGTGCCGCCGGACGTGACGGCCAGCCGCTGCGAACCCGGCCGTCCGCGCAGTTCGCCGCCGACCCGGTCCCACGTGATCCGTGCCCGCAGCTCGCCGAACTCCTCGCTCGGATAGCGGCCGGCGAGCATGTCGAGCACCGCGTGCAGCGCGTCGTCCGGCAGCGAACTGAACGGAGCCGCCCGCCGGACGAGCGCCGCCAGCTCCGGCACCGTCCACGGTTCGAGCGCCACCATCGCCACGACATGCTGCGCCAGCACGTCGAGCGGGTTGCGCGGGTATCGCACCGCCTCGATCGCCCCGGTCGCCATCCGTTCCGCGACCACCGCGCACGACACCAGATCGCCGCGGAACTTCGGGAACATCACGCCGGACGACACCGCGCCGACCTGGTGCCCGGCCCGGCCGACGCGCTGCAGCCCGGACGCCACCGTGGGCGGAGCCTCGATCTGCACGACCAGGTCCACCGCGCCCATGTCGATGCCGAGTTCGAGTGACGACGTGGCCACCACGCACGGCAGCCGCCCGGACTTCAGTTCCTCTTCGACATGGGTGCGCTGCTCGCGGGACATCGACCCGTGGTGAGCCCGCGCGATGACCGGCTCCGCACCTGTCGTGACCCCGGACTGCCCGACCGCCTCTGCCGGGAACGCGTCGCCCGGAGACAGGCTCGGAGACAGGCCGGTCTGCTCGGACGCGAGTTCGTTGAGCCGCGCGGTGAGCCGTTCGGTGAGCCGCCGCGAGTTGCCGAACACAATGGTGGAGCGGTGCGCGCGGATCAGCTCCAGCACCCGTTCCTCGACCGCAGGCCAGATCGACGGCCGCTTCACCGCCGCGCCGGCCACCTCTTCCTGGGTGCCGATCCCGCCCTCCGACGGCAATTGCGACAGCGACGTGAGGTCGTCGAGCCGCTCCATCGGCGACGGGGCCGGGCCGTCGAGGTTCGCCATGTCCTCGACCGGCACCTCCACCCGCACCTCGATCGTCTTCGCGAGCTTCGGCTGCACGACGGTGACCGGACGACCGCCGGCGAGGAACGCGCTCACCTCGTCGATCGGGCGCACGGTGGCCGACAGCCCGATGCGCTGGGCCGGTTTGGGCAGCAGCGCGTCGAGCCGTTCCAGCGACAACGCCAGGTGCGCGCCCCGTTTGCCGCCCGCGACGGCATGTACTTCGTCGACGATCACCGTTTCGACACCCTTCAGCGATTCCCGCGCCGAGGACGTGAGGATGAGAAACAGCGACTCCGGCGTGGTGACCAGCACATCCGGCGGGGTCTTCCCGAACGACCGGCGCTCCGCCGCCGTGGTGTCGCCGGTGCGCATGCCGACCTCGATCTCCGGCGCGGGCAGGCCGAGCCGGTGCGCGGCCTGGGAGATGCCCGCCAGCGGCGCGCGCAGGTTGCGCTGCACGTCGACCGCCAGCGCCTTCAGCGGCGAGACGTAGAGGATCCGGCACCGTTCGCGCGGGTTCGCCGGCGGCGGTTCCGCCGACAACCGGTCCAGTGCCCACAGGAACGCGGACAGCGTCTTGCCGGACCCGGTGGGCGCCACGACCAGGGCGTGCTGCCCGGCGTGTGCGGCCCGCCAGGCCCCTTCCTGCGCGGCCGTCGGGGCGGCGAAGGCTCCGGCGAACCAGGTGCTGGTCGCCGGGGAGAAGAGGTCGAGGACGTTGTTTGCCACGGGATCCATCATGCGCGGCGCCCCCGACAATTTCCGGGGCCAGCGCGGGGCGCCCGGGCCCGGATCCCCTCGTGTGGGTGACCGATCGGCTTAGATCGCGTACTTCCACACGGTCAGCGAATAGGCCGAATACCAGGTCCCGACCAGCACGAACACGGTCGCCGCGGCGATCATCGTGGACCTCTTGCGACCGGCCAGTCCCATCGCGACGGGCAGCAGGAGCGCGAAGTCCGGGAGCAGGAACCTGGACTTCAGAGCAGGCAGCCCGGCACTGCACAGGACCAGCACCACGACGCCCACCGCATACGCCGCCAACGGCCACGGCATCCGGCGGCCAGCCACCGCGACGACCGTGATGACCGCGAGCGCGATCGCCGCGAGCGTCACGAGCACGACGAGCGTTTCCCACGCGTTACCCGAGGTGAAAAGCGTCTGCGTGATCCACTTCCAGGCTTCGGCACCGGCGTCGAAACGCGTGTTCCAGCCGCGAAGCTCCACGTCCTGCCAGCCGGTCAAGCTGCCGGTCTGCACCGCGACGAACATCCAGTACCCGAGCAGCCCGAGCGGCGCGACGAAGACGCACACGAGCGCGTTCCACCGCTGTCTGTTCCGCCACACGTCAACGGCCGCGGCGATCACCACGACAGCGACCAGCACGCACGCGGTGGACCGGGTGAGCCCGGCGAACAACGTCGCGGTAGCGGCGAGGTACCACTTGCGTTCGAGCACGCCGACCAGCGCCCACGCGGCGAACGCGGTGAAGAGCGCCTCGGTCATCACCATGCTCTCGGCGATCGCCATCGGCGCGGCGCCCCACAACACGGCGAGCAGCAGCCCCGCTCGTCGGCTGTGGACGAATCGGCCGATCCGGTACATCGCCGTCGCCGCCGCGATTCCGGCGAGCGTCGACACAAGAATGCCCGCGCCGAAGTACGACACCCCGGGCAGCTTCGCGAGCATCCCGGTCAAGGCCGGATACAGCGGGAAATAGCCGTACGACGCGTCGGGGTACGGCAGCCCGGCAGCGTCGAGCGGATTGCTCACGCCGGTGTAGCTGTGCTCCGCGATCTGCAGATACCACCAGCCGTCCCAGGACTGCAGCCGCTCGCCCAACGGCAGGTTCCGGGGCGCGGCCATGGCGGCGAGCGCGCCGAGGCCGACCAGCCGCACCACAAGGAACAGCACCGCCGCGTGCACGTAGCCGGAGCGGCCCCATTTGCCCGCCGCGACCCGCCACGGGCTCGCCGGACCGCCCGCCGCCGTCTGTCCGAACTGGTCTCGACGGGTCTTGTCCACTAGCTCTGTCATTGCCTCCCCGTCCTCGGAAGACGAGACGTTCCGTTTCCTGCCCGGGTTGCGTGCGTCGCGAGTTTCGCGGGTCCGCACGCACGGTGACCGGGCACGTGGCAGCATCTCCGCCAGCGCTGCTTGAGTCGAGGGGAAATTACTGTGCGGATCCTGTCGGTGGACCTCGGGACGTCCAACACCGTTGCCGTCCTTTCCGCGCACGGCAGGCCGCCTCGCGTCGTAGAGGTCGACGGGTCGGCCAACATGCCCTCCGCGGTGTTCGCCGGTGAAGACGGCACGCTCATGGTCGGCCGGGACGCCGAACGTCGCGCGCGGCTCGACCCGACACGGTTCGAGCCCAACCCTAAACGGCGCATCGACGAACAGACGTTGCTGCTCGGCACAGACGTGGTGCCTGTCAACGAAGCGCTGGCCGCGATCCTGCGCCGGGTGCTCGACGAGACCACGCGCCAGCTCGGCGGCGAACAGCCGGACGAGGTCCGGCTCACGCACCCCGCGCAGTGGGGTCCGGTGCGCCGCAACGTGCTGCTGAGCGCGGCGCGGCTTGCTGGCATTCGCGGAAACGTAGTCCTCGTGCCGGAGCCAGTCGCCGCCGCGGCGCACTTCGCGTCGTTCCCTGAGCGCGCGTTGGCTCCAGGGAAGGCTCTCGCGGTGTACGACCTCGGCGCGGGCACCTTCGACGTCGCAGTCGTCGGCGCGAACCAGAACGGCTACACAGTGCTCGCCGAGGACGGTCTGCCCGACCTCGGCGGTCTCGACGTCGACCAGGCGCTGATGGTCCACGTCGGACGTGAGGTGTCGCACTCGGACCCGCAGCGCTGGCAGCGGCTGCTTCGCCCCGAGTCCACTGCGGACCGGCGTACGCGACGCGCGCTGCAAGAAGACGTGAAGGCCGCGAAGGAAGCACTGTCTCGGCATCCGCAGACAGAGGTGCCGATGCCGGAGCCGTTCAAGGACGTGCTCGTCACGCGCGGAGAGCTCGAAGGCTTGGTGCGTCCGGCAATGCTGCGCAGCGTTGAGCTGCTTTCGCGAACGCTGCGTTCGGCTGGGCTGACCTCGGATCGTCTCGTCGGCATCTACCTCGTCGGCGGCTCGAGCCGGTTGCCGCTGGTCGGATCGATGATCGCGGAGAAGCTCGGCGTCGTCCCCACAAGCCTTGACCAGCCTGAGACGGCCGTCGCGCTGGGTGCACAACACGTCGCTAAAGACGGACTGTCAATGCGTACGCAGAACGTCGAGGGCCAGGTGGCGTCAGGCGCGCCGTACGCGCCGCCTGCTGCGCCACAAAGCAACTACCCGGCGTACGCGCCGACGCAGCCACAGCCGATGCCGCCGTTCCAGTCTTCGCCGGCACCGTCCAACTTCCCGACGTACACGCCCGCTGCTCCGGAGAAGAAGAGCCGCACCAAGCTGTTCATCGGCATCGCGGCGGCTGTCGTGGTTGTGCTCGCGGCGGGGTTGACCGTGTTCTTGACAACACAGGGTTCGTCGGTGAAGACGTACACCGCTGACGAGTGCCGTACGCCGGGGCAAGCCGACTCGTCTGGCCTGACCGGCTGTATGCGTCAGCTGGCCGGCAAGGTCGCTGACAACGGCGGCTGCGCTCCTGGCATGGGCAACGGTCCGGCCGCGCCGGCGAAGAGCCTCGGTGCCGCGGCGACGTGCGCCGCACCGGGGCGTGCGGGCACTCAGGTGACGTACGTGCAGGGACAGTCGGCAGCGGAGCTGAAGCAGTACACCGACGGACTGCTCTCCTCCGCGGGCGGCGATCGCACCGAAGCGGACTGGAAGGGCAACGCCCTCGAAGGGCACTACGCGGCGGCAGCCGGGCAGTCGTCGGCGGTCCTCGTGTTCACGGTGAAGGACAGGCCCCTCGTCGGGTTCCTCTATCAGGTGAATTCCGGCGGACAGGCCGCCACGCCGGGCGCGCTGGCCGACTACTTCGAACAGAACGTCCAGCCGGGGGAGTGATCCCCGCCCGCGCGGGAAAGCTAGCATTCGCCCGATGCGTATCACGGTGTTCCGACGGCTGATGGCCGAGGAGTTCGGGTCCGGACGCGCCGAGATGCTCGCCAAGGACCACGTGTTCAGCGGGCTCGGCGGGCGCACGGTCGAAGAGGCGCTGAGCTCGGGGACGTCGGCCAAAGAGATCTGGCGAGCGGTCTGCGTCGAGTTCGAGGTGCCGCCGGAACGGCGCTGACCTGGGGATTCCGGTTCCGGGCGCGGGGGAGGGCGAAAACCTCGCCGGATGGGCGTGTCGCCGTGAACCTCGAACACCTGTTCGTCTATGGTGTTGTGCACAACGGGGCCAGCGATCCACAGATCAGTCGCCGCGCCTGGAATTGTCGGTCCCTCCCCGTAGCGTCGGACCGGACAGAGCTTGAACCCCGGACAAGCTTGATCTGGACAACCGAACAGACACAGGCCCCAACCAGCGAGGTGGACTTCCATGCCAGCAGCACCCGACAAGGACAAGGCGCTCGAGCTCGCCCTTGCGCAGATCGACAAGCAGTACGGCAAGGGCTCGGTGATGCGCCTCGGCGAGGAAAACCGCCCGCCCGTCTCCGTGATCCCCACCGGCGCGATCGCCCTCGACGTCGCGCTCGGCATCGGCGGCCTGCCCCGCGGCCGCGTCATCGAGGTCTACGGCCCGGAGTCCTCCGGCAAGACCACGGTCGCCCTGCACGCGGTGGCGAACGCGCAGCGCAACGGCGGCATCGCGGCGTTCATCGACGCGGAGCACGCGCTGGACCCGGAGTACGCCAAGAAGCTCGGCGTGGACACCGACGCGCTCCTCGTCTCCCAGCCGGACACCGGCGAGCAGGCGCTGGAGATCGCGGACATGCTGATCCGCTCCGGCGCGCTCGACATCCTGGTCATCGACTCCGTGGCCGCGCTCGTGCCGCGCGCCGAGATCGAGGGCGAGATGGGCGACTCGCACGTCGGCCTCCAGGCCCGCCTGATGAGCCAGGCGCTGCGCAAGATGACCGGTGCGATGAACAACTCCGGCACCACCGCGATCTTCATCAACCAGCTGCGCGAGAAGATCGGCGTCATGTTCGGCTCGCCGGAGACCACGACCGGCGGCAAGGCGCTGAAGTTCTACGCCTCGGTCCGGCTCGACGTCCGCCGCATCGAAACGCTCAAGGACGGCGGCGAGCCGGTCGGCAACCGCACCCGCGTCAAGGTCGTCAAGAACAAGATGGCCCCGCCCTTCAAGCAGGCCGAGTTCGACATCCTCTACGGCGTGGGCGTCTCCCGTGAGGGTTCGCTCATCGACATGGGCGTCGACCAGGGCATCCTGCGCAAGTCGGGTGCCTGGTACACGTACGAGGGCGACCAGCTCGGCCAGGGCAAGGAGAACGCGCGGAAGTTCCTGCGCGACAACCCGGACATCGCCAACGAGATCGAGAAGCGCATCAAGGAGAAGCTCAACATCGGTCCGCAGGTCGACGCCGCGGCCGAGGCAGTGCCCGCACCGGTCGACTTCTGATCCGGGGAGGGGAGGGGATCGGCGGGTTCCCTCCCCGGTGCTCGGGTCGCACGTCGGTTCGCTGCTGAGGCCGGGGTCCGGTGCGGTTTCGCCGTGACGGGATCTTCAGGCTCGACGGTGTTCCGGATGCGTCGGTGTCCTCCTGCCCGGCGGGGATGGTTCTCCGGCTGGGTATGAGGCGGCTGGGTTCGGCCAGCGGGTCGTGCCCGGATTGCGGCTGGGATCTCATCGCTGGCGCGGAGTGGTTGGCCGGTCCGAAGCGGTGTGGGCAGGGCCTGGCCGGTGTGAGGAACGCCCGGTGCGGGGTTCGGTCGGTCGGGCCAGTGCGAGGAACGCCGATGCGGGGTCCGGGCCGGTGCGAGTTTCGGCGGCTGCGTTTCGGTCGACGGGATGGCGAGCCGGGCCGAATCGCGGTGTTCGGTGCCGGGGAGATCGGTGTGGAGAGGGAGGTGCCGTCGTCGGCGGGCGGCACCGGGAACAAGGAGTGTGATCGTGGCCAGGGCTCCGAAGGTCGATCCGATGGAGTTGCCTCCGGAGGAGCGGGCCAAGAAGGCCAAGGAGATCTGCTTCGACCTCCTCGCCGCCCGGCCGCGGGCGGTCGAGGAGCTGCGGCAGACGTTGCAGCGCAAGGGTTTCGACAGCGATACCGCGGAAACCCTGCTCGGCAAGCTCGACCGTGCCGGTCTCGTCAACGACGCCGAGTTCGCCGAGGCCTGGGTCCGCGACCGGCACGCCAACCAGGGGCTGTCGCGCACAGCGCTCGTCGCGGAGTTGCGGCGCAAGGGCGTCGACGACGAGATCGCGGCGCAAGCGGCGGAGGAAGTCGACCGGGAAGCCGAGGAACAACGTGCCCGCGAGCTGGTGCGCAAACGGCTCAGGTCGCTGGGGAACGTCGACGAGCAGACCGCGATCCGCCGGCTGCTCGGGTTCCTCGCGCGCAAGGGCTACCCGCAAGGACTGGCGTACACAGTGATCCGCGACGAACTTCGCGAGTTCGGGGCGGAATCCGCCATGCTGGACGACGTGCCGGTCGACTGATCGGCCCGCGCCGCCAAGAAACCCGCCGCCTCCAGCACGAAGGCGACGGGTTTCCGGAAACGCTCAGCGCAGCGCGGCGGCTTCGGCGGCCAGCTTCTCGACGGCGGCGAAGTCCTTGGCCGCCACCAGCTTCGCGGGCGTCAGCCACGATCCGCCGATGCAGCCGACGTTCGGCAGCGCCAGATACGACGGGGCCGACGACACCGTGATCCCGCCGGTCGGGCAGAACTGAAGCTGCGGCAGCGGCCCGGCGATCGACTTCAAGAACGCCGCGCCCCCGCTGGCTTCCGCCGGGAAGAACTTCAGCGCGCTCAACCCGCGTTCGGCCAGCCGCATCGCCTCCGACACTGTGCTCGCGCCCGGCAGGAACGGCAGCCCGGTGGCGAACGCGGCGTCCAGCACGGCGTCCGTGCAGCCCGGCGTCACCAGGAACTTCGCGCCCGCGTCGGCGGCCTGCTTCGCCTGCTCCGGCGCCGTCACCGTGCCGGCGCCCACGACGATGTCCGGCACCTCCGCGGCCACTCGCTCGATCGCGGCCAGCGCGACCGGCGTGCGCAGCGTCAGCTCGATCACCCCGATCCCGCCGGCGTGCAGGGCGCGGGCCGTCGGCACCGCGTCGTCGACGTCGTCGATCACCACGACGGGCATCACGGGGGACAGGGCGAGCAGGTCCGTGCCGGTGGTCACTGACCGACCTCCTGGGTCTGGAGAGCGTAGGGGGACGCGTCCATTGTCCCGCTTCCGAATGGCGGAACGCCCCGGGCGAGGTCCAGCTCCGGCGTGAGCGCCCCGAACACGCTCGCGCCCTGGTCAGCCGGGCCGATCGCGCGCCGCAACGCCCCGAACAGCTCCCGTCCGGTCCCGCTCCACGCGGCCTCCGACGGCGGGGCGTCCGCGAGGTCCCGCCGCGCCAGTTCGTCGTCCGCGACCAGCACGTCGAGTGTCCCGGACCGGGCGTCGAACCGGACCACGTCGCCGTCGGCGATCCGGGCGATCGGCCCGCCCACCGCGGCCTCCGGCGTCACCTGAATCGCGGCCGGCACCTTGCCCGACGCACCCGACATCCGGCCGTCAGTGAGCAGCGCGACCTGGAACCCGCGGTCCATCAGCACCCCCAACGCCGGCGTCAGGCCGTGCAGCTCCGGCATGCCGTTCGCCTGCGGACCCTGCTGCCGCAGCACCACGACCACGTCCCGGTCCAGTTCCCCGGCCTCGAACGCGATCCGGAACTCCTCCTGCGACGTGAACACCCGTGCTGGTGCCTCGACCACGCGGTGCTCCGGGGCGACTGCCGACACCTTCGTGACCGCTCGGCCCAAGTTGCCCTCCACCATCCGCAGTCCACCGTCAGGCGCGAACGGCCGCCACACCGGACGCAGCACCTCTTCGTCGAGGCTTCGCGTCGGCACGTCTCGCCACACTAGTTCGCCGTCCGACAAGATCGGCTCCTGCGTGTACCGACGCAGACCGGGACCCGCGACGGTCTGCACGTCCTCGTGCAGCAGGCCCGCGTCGAGCAGCGTGCCGACGAGGAACTGGATGCCGCCGGCCGCGTGGAAGTGGTTGATGTCCGCGCTGCCGTTCGGGTACACCCGCGCCAGCAGCGGCACGACCGCCGACAGATCCGAGAAATCGTCCCAGCTCAGCTGGATTCCCGCCGCCGCGGCGATCGCGACCAGATGCATCGTGTGGTTCGTCGACCCGCCGGTGGCCAGGAGCGCGACAATGCCGTTCACAAACGCTTTTTCGTCCAGTACTTGCGAAATCGGCGTGTACGCCTCGCCTCGGGACAACTCGACGACCCGCCGCCCAGCCTCTTCGGTAAGCGCCTGGCGCAACGGCGTGTTCGGCGGCACGAAGCTAGCGCCCGGCAGGTGCAGGCCCATCACCTCGACCACCATCTGGTTCGAGTTGGCGGTGCCGTAAAACGTGCAGGTACCAGCGGAGTGATACGACGCGGCTTCGGCGTCGAGCAGGTCTTCCCGCGTCGCGAGCCCCTCCGCGTACAGCTGGCGCACCCGGGCTTTTTCCTTGTTGGGCAAGCCCGAATTCATCGGCCCGGCAGGCACGAGCACCGCGGGCAGATGCCCGAACGACAGCGCGCCGATCAACAGTCCCGGGACGATCTTGTCGCACACGCCCAGCAGCAACGCCGCGTCGAACATGTCGTGGGACAACGCGATCGCCGTCGCCATCGCGATCACTTCGCGGCTGAACAGCGACAACTCCATGCCCGGCCGCCCCTGCGTGATGCCGTCGCACATCGCGGGCACGCCACCCGCGAACTGCGCGACACCACCGGCCTCGCGAACCGATTTCTTCAGCCACGCCGGGTATTCCTGCATCGGCTGGTGCGCGGAGAGCAGGTCGTTGTAGGACGACACGATCGCCACGCCGGGCGCGCGCAGCTGCCGCAGCGCCTGCTTGTCGACGCCGTCCATCGCGGCGAAACCGTGCGCGAGGTTGCTGCAAGCGAGGCCGCGGCGGACCGGCCCCTCCTCGAAAGCGGCCGCGCTGCGGGCGAGGTACGCCGCCCGCGTGTCCGCACTGCGCTCGGCGATCCGGTCGGTGACGTCGGCGAGAACGCGGTGCACCGCGGCGGTCGGGTTCGGGCTGCTGCTCATCTCAAGCTCCCGGCTCGTGACGGGTTCGCGAGACGGCGGCGCTGGCGTCGCGGGAACGTGACGGTGCACACGGTAACCCGGGAACCCTCCGGAAACAAAATCGATTCAGAAGCCCCTACAGGGTGGCCGGGATCGGCGGCACTGGAGGTGGGCGTTCGCGTGGGCTATGCCGCCGACGTCGGCGGGCTTGCCGGATGCCGCCGCGCAGCCGGGAGTAGACGACCGGACGACGGTTGTCCGGAGGAAGCCGCCGCAGCCGATGTCTGCGGCTGATGACGGTCGACGGGCGTTCTCGGTTTGCGACAGGCACTATCCGCAGCTGGAGGTGACGGTGGATGCGAGATTCGGAGATGCCCGCTCCGTATGAGCGCGTTTTGGGCATGGCATTGCGGAATGCCCGAATCGAAGCGCGCTTCGGTTTGCGCGAACTGGGGCGATGGGTCGGGGTGGACCCGGAGCTGGTGTCGAGCTGGGAGCTGGGCCAGCGGATTCCGACGCTGGAGGACGTGGCTGGGGTGCTGGGCGCGCTGGGAGTGGTCGGCGAGAAGAAGGCGCGGATCATGGCGCTGGCGTGCGAGCTGGCGACCTCGAGCTGGGTCATGCGGGGATCGCAGGCGGATACGGCGCACTACGCGATACTCGCCGGGCACGAGCGGACCGCCGAGTCGGTGACGGTGTGGGCTCCGCTCCTGATCCCGGATCTGCTGCAGATCCCCGACTACGCGCGGCTGGTGTTCGGTCCGAGCTTGCGGGACAAGGAAATTCTCGAACAGGTCGTCGAGAACCGCTTGAGCCGCGCGAGGATTCTGTTTGGTGCAGGGGCGATCGAGGCGCAGATGTTCGTCGGGACTGAGGCGCTGCGTGACCACTTCGGCGATGCCGAGGCAATGCTGCGGCAGGTGCGGTACCTCATCGAGGTTTCGCAGACAGTGAAGATCCGGCTCGTCCCCAGCCAAGCCGTGACGGAGGGCGCGTTCAGCCGATACCGGCAACGGGACGCGCCGGAAGTCGTGTACTGCCCGCACGATCGCGCCGGTGTCTTCCTGGTGGGACAGCAGGCCGCTCCGTATGCGGGAACCATCGAGCAGCTGTCCGAGTCCGCGTGGTCTCCGGAAGATTCACTCCACCGCCTGCCAGCCGCGGCTGCCGGGTTCGAGGAGGAGGTGAAAGCCCAACGGCTGGCGGATGCGGTCGAGCTGGCGAAGCTCTTGACGGGCGAGGATCCGGCGGGTTGACGGGCTGTCGCTTGGGGTGATCTTCGGATAACTCTCTGTCTGCGTTGAGCTTCGGCTGAACTGGTGTCGGCAGCTTGCGTTGTGCGGCTGACGGCCCAGCGACGGCCTGGACCCCACTTTCGGCCCCTATCTGGCGAGAAATCCCCAGGTCAACAGGTACAACATGCCCCGCTCTGGTAAATGTGCTACTTCTGCCGAGGGGGTTTCCTGACCTGGGGACCTTCGCCCGCCTACCGCTCTGACCTGCTATTTCGGGTCGGTCGGGACCGGTTGAGTCTGGTCCGGTTTGGATCTCTGACGTCCTGTAGACGTCCTGAGGCCGGTCTGCCTGAGCCCCTTCGCGGCCTGGCGGACCGGCCTCTGGCTGTGTCTGTCGGCTGGCTACTCGGAGTGGCGAGCCGGGTAGTCGCGGGAGGTGTCGGGCGGTCTGATCCGTCGTTCTCGCCTTTGCCAGCTTGAGTGCGGCGGTGCCGGGGTCAAGGGTGAGCGCAGCTCATCGCGAAGCGACGCCGGAGGCGCCCTTGATGCCGGTGGCGCGGCGTTCGATCATCGGGCGCGAGGATGACGGCCCGACGCCGGAGGTGGGCGGCTGGGCTAAGGCTGTGCCTGCGCTGTCATGCCCTCTGGGAAGCTTCCCGCGCCGCCTGTGGCGGTGTGCGCACCCGGGGCGAGTCTGCGGCGGGCTCGCCGGGCGGGCCGGCCGGAGCGCTAGCGGAGGCCCGCCCAGCCAATCGGCGAGTCTCGCCGTACGTGAGGTGACCGGTTGCGCGCCGCCACAGGCGGCGCGCCTTGATCCCATAGAGCCAAATTCGGCAGCAGGTTGCCGGAATGATTCGCTGGCGCAGTCTCGATCTTGAGGTAGATTGCCTTCATGTCTGAATCAATTAATGGCGATATTGAAGTAAAAAAATCTTCAGAAGATGAAGGTGACGAATTAATCCCGAAAAGAATACAACAGGCTTTGTCTCGCGGATGGAAATCAGTTCTGGGAAACTTTGCAGCATTGACTGTTATCGTCACGGTCAGCATATCAACGCTACGCCTTATGTTTATCTCGCAGGGCGATACGGCGGTTATTGCCTCGCTAGTTGCTTCGATGAATATGAAGGCCATCATTTTCGGTGCATTACTTCCGATCGTCCCTACGGTCTTGCTTCAGCTCACCTCGGCGGTTACGGTGATTCTTGACGCTGGATCGATATTCGAACACGCTCGGGCGGGTGGTTCTCCTCGGAAGATACTCTTCGACTCGTGGAAGCTCGCATTCTTCGGGTTTTCTTTGATTCTATTGCCGTTCTCTACGATCTTTGCGGATAGCGTTGCTGTGGCTATAGCTTTGTTCTGGATGGTGTTCCGAGCGTACGCCCGCAGGGTTCTGCTGAAAAGCTCCAAAGATAACTTGAGGAAATTTATCGAGGACAGAAAAGATTTAGACCGCGAGCAAGTTATCCATGAATTGGAAGAAGAAATTGACAAACTAGATAGGGTAGTCGAGAGAGGGGATAAAGTAGATCGACTGCTTTACAAGATGCATGTTCGACTTGTTTTCACGCTGGTTCCCATTGGCGCGATTTCGATCCTGGCTAATTTGGCCACTGCCCCCTTCTGGCTTCCGGCCGAAGTTCTCCATGTTAAGGAGCAGCCGGAACGGGTAGTAAGCGTACTGGAATCTGCGAATGGAGATCTCATCGTTTACTATTTAAATACCACGCTGATTGCCCGGGTGAAGCTTTCCGATGTGATGTACAGGCAAATATGCGATCGTAATTCGAGTTTGATTACTCAAAGTGTGGTCTTCATTATTAATAGTGGTCAAAAAACGCCAAGATGCCCTTAGCGGTACGGCGTCTAAATAGGCAACGCTCGCATGCTGTGGCCCTGGAACTCAGATCAGCCGTTGGGCATACTTCTCAGAGGCTAACTGATCGTAGTATTGGATCTTTGAAACTCGTCGCTGTGTGATCAACGATGTTCAATCCCTGTATTCCGGATACCGCCATCCGAGCTATGGACGTCGAAGCAGTGCGTTCATCGGCTGCTTGGTTGAGCCTGCACACCTAATCCGATAGTGCTCTCACGCTTCGTGCGGTCATACTTCGTCCGTCGAGTGCTATACCGTCGCTATGGTGACCGTTCGACGAGGGCAGCCCTGTTAGCCTCTAGTGGTGCGAGGTGCAGGTGACCAGCTCAGCATAGGTGAGCGGATCGCTTTCTACCGGCGGCGGCGTGGGCTGTCGCAGGCGGTGCTTGCTGACCTGGTGGGCCGGACAGAGGACTGGCTGAGCAAGATCGAGCGCGGTGAGCGGGATATCCGCAGGCTGGACGTGCTGGCAGAGGTCGCACAGGCGCTGAGGGTGACGCTCGGTGACCTGCTCGGCGAACCGGTCCTGCTGGAGGACCAGGAGAAGAACGACGACGTCCCGGCGATCCGGGATGCGCTCATGGCTCCGCGTCGGCTCTCCCGGACCTTGTTTTCCTCGGCGATGTCGCCCGAGTACATCGACCCCGCGCCGGTCGCGCAGCTGGTGGAAGGTGCTTGGTCCAGCTATCAGAACGGCGAACTCGGCCGGGTCGTCGCGGCGCTGCCCGGTCTGATCAAGACCAGTCAGGCGATGGAGGCCGCGTCTTCGGACGATGCGACGTACAAGCGGGCGTGCGCGGCGGTGTCGGCGCGGGTTCATCACCTGGCCGCGACGACGCTGAGCAAGATCGGTGAAGCTGACCTCGCGTGGATCGCGGCTGAGCGGGCGATGCAGGCTGCTGATGACGCGGATGATCCGCTGGTGCTGGCGTCGGCTGCGCGGTCGGGGACGCATGCGCTGCTGGCGGTGGGTCGGTTCGATGATGCGCTGGAGCTGGGCGACGTTGCGGCCAAGTGGCTGTTGCCGCGTATGGCGGAAGGTGATCCGGCGGCGTTGAGTCTCTACGGGATGCTCTACCTCCGGACTGCGGTGGCCGCGGCTCGGCATCAGGACCGGTCGACGGCGAATGACCTTCTTGGCCACGCGGGCCGGGCGGCGGATCAGCTCGGCGTGGACGCGAACTACTGGCAGACCGGGTTCGGACCGGCGAACGTCGAGTTGCACCGGTTGTCGGCGGCGTTGGATCTCGGCGACGTCGGGCAGGTGATCGAGTCCGCTCCGCGTGTCAATGTCGAGCATCTGCCGGTGGAGCGGCAGGTCACGCACTTGATCGACTTCGCGCGGGCGTTGAGCTTGGTCGCGAAGGACGACGAAGCGCTTGACGCGTTGCTGGAGGCGGAGACGAAAGCGCCGACTGTCGTCCGGCACAACACGATGGTGCGTGAGGTGGTGCGGTCGATGTATCGGCGTGCTCCGGCGTCGGCGGGCAAGAAGTCCTCGGCGCTGCTGGCGTTGGCTGAGCGCTGCGGCGCGGTGAGGTAGGCGGATGACGTCGCGTGTTCTCGGCCTGGTCGGTTCCGGCGCTGGCGGGGTTGAAGATCTGCTGCCGAAGCTGATCCGGCCTGCGCAGGCAGCGGGGTGGACGGTCGCGGTGACGCTGACTCCGACGGCTGGGCGCTGGCTGGCTGAGTCGGGCGCGCTGGCGGAGATCGAGGAGGTCACGGGCTACCCGGTGCGGGTCGAGCCGCGGTCGCCTTCGGAGCGCAGTCCGCATCCTGCGCCGGACTGCTATCTGGTCGCGCCGGCCTCGGCGAACGTGGTTGCGAAGATGTCTCTCGGCATCGCGGACAATCAGGCGTTGACGCAGGTCAATGAGGCCATGGGTACGCACAACCTGCCGGTCGTGGTGTTCCCGCGCGTGAACGCGGCGCATGCGCGTCAGCCGTTCTGGGAGATGCACATCGAGAACCTGCGGCGCGTCGGCGTCGACCTGCTTTACGGTGACGACGTCTGGCCGCTGCACGAACCGCGCAGCGCTCCCGGTCGGGAACTGCCCTGGTCAGCGATGCTCGATGCCATTGAGAAGGCCGTTCCGGCCGGACGCTAGCCCCTGCTCGAATGCACCCGGACAGTTTGTCCGGGTGATCTGCCTTACCCGGGTGTCTCCTGATCCCAGCGCGCCAAATCGGGCGTGCGGAAGCCGAGACATCGGGAGAGCACATGGGCATTCACGTGGTGATTCAGCCCCTCGTCGGATACGGCGCTGCCGTCGTGTCGCCTTCCCCTGGGGTTCGCCAGCTGGTGGCCGGGGGCGATGAGACCGCGATCGTGATCCAGGTACCGGCTCGGATCGGCGGCCTGATGGACACCGCGCGGTTTGCGCGGAGCCTCGCTGTGGCCGCTGGCGAGTTCGGCGAGTGGTGCGAGACGCAGAACCGTACCCGCACCTACTCCTCTCCTCTCGGCGACCAGTGGCCGGAAGAGCGCGACTGAGCGCACAAAAACCAGAGAAGTAAAGGGAATTCAGCATGGCTATCGAAAAGGGACACCGGTTTGCGATCGACTTCGACGACGCGTTCCCGCAGGGGCTTGTGATGGTGGGCGAAGTGATTCCGGACAACGAGTATCAGTCGCGTGAGGATCGAGCGGCAGGCCGTCCGGTGCGGCAGCGCGTGGATGAGGTGACCGGTAAGCGGCAGTGGAAGGCGGCGGTGACGGACCCGGGCGAGACCCGGGCGAAGCGGGCCTCATTCGAGGTGACGTTCCTGGCCGACGTGCAACCGGTGCCGACGACCTCTGAGGCGTTGCCGGGGATGCGGCCGGTGGAGCTGGAGGGCCTGACGGCGGAGCCGCGTGTCGGCGGTCAGGGCGAGTTCAAGTACCAGACGTATGTGTTCCGGGCGACCGGCTTCAAGGCTGCTGCGGCGAAGCCGTCGCGGTCTGCGTCTGCAACTGGTGACAGCAAGGCGGCGTAGATGCGTGGGACGGATATGGCGAGCCCGCGAGCCCGCGGCCTGGGTGCAGCGTTGCGGGATGCCCGGATTGAGGCGCGGTTCGGGTTGCGGGAGCTGGGACGGCGGATCGGGGTGAACCCGGCGTTGCTGTCGAACTGGGAACTCGGGCAGCGGGTCCCGACCCCGGAAGAGGTGTCGAACGTGCTCGGTGCGCTCGGCGTGACCGGGGAGCGGAAAGCCTGGATCATGCTGCTGGCCCATGGCGTGACGGGGCCGAGTTGGTCGTCGGTGGGTTCGCAGGCTGACCCAGCGCACTACACGACGTTGATCGCGCACGAGCGGGTGGCGACGGCG
Source organism: Amycolatopsis sp. NPDC114484 (assembly GCF_055633755.1). NCBI lineage: Bacteria > Bacillati > Actinomycetota > Actinomycetes > Pseudonocardiales > Pseudonocardiaceae > Amycolatopsis > Amycolatopsis sp. NPDC114484. The sequence continues at coordinate 88,385 of NZ_JBVKDQ010000016.1, forward strand.
GTGACGGTGTGGGCTCCGCTGTTGATCCCGGATCTGTTGCAGGTACCGGATTACGCGCGGCTTGTCTTTGGCCCGGACCTGCGGGACAAGCAGAAGCTGGACCAGGTCGTGGAAAGCCGGATGGACCGCAACCGGATTCTGTTCGGCGCGGGCGCGGTGAAGGCGGAGATGTTCATCGGGTCGGAGGCGCTGCGGAACCATTTCGGGGATGCCGAGGTGATGCTGAGGCAGACGCGGTTCCTCAAGGACTTGGTCGGGCTGTCGCGGACGATGACGATCCGGCTGGCCCCGAGTCAGGCGGTGACGGAGGAGGCGTTCAGCCGGTACGCGCTGAAGGACACCTCGGATGTCGTGTACTGCCCGCATCGCGCAATGGGCGTGTTCCTGGTCGGGAAGGAAGCGGCCTCGTATGAGGTGACGATCGAGCGGCTGAGGGTGGCGGCGTTGTCTCCGGCGGAATCGCTGGCGCGGCTGTCGGTCGTGGTCGACCAGCTCCTGAAAGAGGTGAAGGCACAGCGGCGGGCGACTGACGCCGGGCTGAACCGGTTGTTGACCGGCGAGGAACCGACCGACGACGAATCGAACACCGACTAGCCCGGAAACCTAAGCGAGTACTGAAAAAGCGCACGGCGACGTGTGCTGTGTTCAACGCGCTCATTTGCGCTTGGAATTGTTCCGTATAAACGCAGAACCGGCCTCTGGCTGCCAACCTTCACCGGTTCTGCGCTGTCCACTGGGAAGTGAACAATGACGAACATAACCGGTTCTGGACGGCGTGCGTCAACGGGGGTCACCCGGATGCGTTGCGCCGCATGCAAGAAGTTCGCTCGGCTCGTTCCGGGTGAGAAGAAATGTGCTTCCTGTCAAGGAATGCTGCCGCTTGACCTCACCGCGGCTTCAGGCGGTGAGCGGCGATGAACGCGGCGGCGGTGCTGATCGGCGGCGCTGGCCTGGCGGTGCTGGTGTGGGTCCTGGCCAAACTCGGCCGCGCGTTCGCGGCTATCGCGGAAACCCTGGCCGCGCTGGCGTTCCTCGGCCTGGCCTTGTGGGGTCTCGTGCGTGTGGGTGGCTGGATTGTTCGGCAACTGGCCACGCACTGGCGGACTTGCGTAGCTGTGCTCGCTCTGGGCGCGTGGTGGCGCTGGCTCGGCTGGCCTTCGCTCGCGATTGCGGCGGGTTCTGTCGGCCTGGTGGCGCTCGTGTGGCGGCAGGGCTGGCTGGTGGGATTCGAGCGCTGGTGCGGGCGCTGGGTGCGGGCGTGGTGGCTGCGCTGGGCCGTGTACGGGCGCAAGCTCCCGGGCTGGTTGCACGCTTGCGGGTTGACCGTGCGGGATGAAGCGATCCCGGTGGACGTGACCGTGAACCTGGTGTCTCGCCGTCGCAAGCGCGAAGCGGTGGCCCAGTCCCGGCGTGACGCGGGCGTGGCCTTCCCTCGCGTGCTGCGGGTTCGTTCCGGTCCGTCGTGGGATGAGGTGCGGGTGCGGCTGGTGCCTGGCCAGACTCCGGAGGATTTCGGCGAGGCTGCCCGTGCATTGGCGACGGCTCGGCGGGTCACGCGGGTGCAGGTGCGGGAGATCTCGCCGGACGTCGTCTCGGTGGACTTCATGCGCCGGGACCTGCTCGCTTCGGCGGTGTCCTGTCTGCCGCTGCCGGACGTGGCCGAGGCGTCGGCGGTGGATCTGCGGCGGGTGTTCGCCGGTTCCACCGAGTACGGCACGGCCTGGCGGCTGCCCCTGCTCGGCGGCGGCGCGCACACCCTCGTGGCTGGTGCGTCGGGTGCGGGGAAGAACTCGGTGATGTGGTCGCCGCTGGTGTCGGCTGCTCCGGCGATCCGCTCGGGGTTGGTGCGGGTGTCCGGTGTGGACCCGAAGGGCATGGAACTCGCTTACGGGCGCGGGATCTTCTGCCGCTATGCGGTCTCGGGCAAAGAGGTATTGGAAGTGCTGGAGGCGCTGCGGGACGAACTGGAACGGCGCAAGCGGGCGTTCGCGGGGCAGACGCGGGAAGTGCCGCTGTCGCAGGAGTTTCCGTTGGAGCTGCTGGAGTTCGATGAGCTGGCGGCGTTGACCCGTTACACCGATCGCAAGACCCGTGATGCGATCACCGAACACGTGTCGGTGCTTAACACCCAGGGACGCGCTGCGCTGATCTCGGTGCGTGGCTACGTGCAGGACCCGACGAAGGAAACCGTGCCGGTGCGGGAGTTGTTCACCCGCCGGGTGTGCTTGCGGGTGACGTCGAAGTCTCAGGTGTCGATGGTGCTCGGCGACGGCGCGTACGAACGCGGGGCGTGGGCCAACCGCATCCCCGAGAGCACTCCGGGCGTCGGCTACGTGTGGGGCGAGGGCATCCGCGAACCGCTGCGTATTCGCGCGGGATGGGTTTCGGACGCGACGGTGAAGGCGCTGGAGGACTACGTCACCAACGGCGGGGCGCAGGTGCTCGACCTTGCTCACAGCGCGGAGAGGGGGACGGCATGAACCGGCTGATGGTCTTTCTCGACGCGATCCGGGATCACCTCGACTCGCACGCGTTGCCTCCGGCTTGTTCGGTCGAGGTCACCACTTGGGCCGCACCGGTCACCGTGGCTCTGGACACCGACACCGTGCCCGGCGTCGTGGCGGGACTGGCCACTTGGGCGGCGACGCTCGATGGGGCGCGGGTGAGTCTGTGGCGCACGCCGGACGGTGCGCGAGTTCAACTGGAGCTGACTGGGCGGACACCGTGCGGAATCCCGGTCCGGGTTTACGGGGGAGTGCCGTTCGATCCGAGCACCTTTCCCGACCTGCCTCCGGAGACGGATCAAGACCTGCCGGTCTGGCTGTTGCGGGAGTGGGCGCGTGCCGGGGAGGCGGCGGCATGACGACCTCTGGACAGGAAACCGCTGGTCAAGCGCTGCCGGCCGGGGCACGTCGGGAACGAATCCGCGGTGCCCTTGCTGCGGATGTGGTCAAGGCGGCGGCGGAGCAGTACGGGGTGTGTGTGCGGCCGTTCACGATGGAGGTCGCCGATACCGAGACCGGTGAGCTGCGCTACGTCCCGGTGCCGTGTGGCTCGACGGTGGAATCGGTGTGCCTCCCGTGTGCCCGCAAGGCCAAGGCCCTGCGGCAGGCCCAGTGCCGGGAAGGTTGGCACCTGACCGAAGAGCCCGTGATTACCCGCGCGGAGCCGAGCGAGACGCAACGGGAGCTGCTGACCTACCGGGCGGACTTGGCCGCGCACTATCGGGAGGCGGTCGCGGCGGGAAACGAGGCTGAAGCGGAGGAACTGCGCGCGGAAGTGTCCAGTGTGGACGCAGAGTTGCGTGAGTCGGGCGTGACCGGCCGTCTGCCCGCCCTCGACGCACCCGCCAAGAAGGGGGTGAAGCGCTCGACTCGGCGGCGGCAGGACGCGCCGAACCTGCCTCGGAAGAAGGTCGCGAAAACCACTGTGGGACGGGAGTTCGCTGGCCGGTTTCGGCCGTCGATGTTCGTCACCCTCACCTGCGATACCTACGGCCGCGTGCGTCCGGATGGTTCCCCGGTCGATCCCGTCAGCTATGACTACAGGCGGGCGGCTCGGGACGCGGTGCACTTCGCGGCTCTGGTGGATCGGTGGTGGCAGAACCTGCGTCGGGTGGTCGGGTTCGACGTGCAGTACTTCGCGACCGTCGAACCCCAGCGTCGGGCTGCGCCTCACCTCCATACGGCGCTGCGGGGTGCGATCTCGCACGAGGTCATCCGGCTTGTGACGGAAGCGACCTACCACCAGGTGTGGTGGCCCAGCCACGACGTGATGATCTACGGCGACGACCGCAAACCGTTGTGGGACCCGGACGTTCGTTCCTTTGTGGACCCGGAAACCCGAGAGCCGCTGACCGGGTGGGATGACGCGGTGTCCGAAGTGGAGGAACCGGCGCACGTCGTGCGGTTCGGGGAACAGGTGCACTCGAAGGGAATCCTCGGCGGCACCGAGGAAGCTGGGCGGCATATCGGCTACCTGACGAAGTACCTCACCAAGTCCACGGGTGAAGTGGTCGACGCGGAGACTGCGGCGCAGCGTGATCACCACGACCGGTTGCACGCTGAGCTGGCGGTGACTCCGTGTTCGCCGCGCTGCCCGGTGTGGCTTCTTTACGGGGTCAATCCCAAGGGAGCCAATGCGAAAACCACCCCGGGGCATTGCCGGGGTCGTGCGCATCGGCGGACCACGCTCGGGCTGCCCGGCCGTCGGGTGCTGGTGTCGCGCAAGTGGTCCGGCAAGACCGTGGCCGACCACAAGGCAGATCGGGTCGGGTTCGTGCTCTCCGCTCTGGCGGCGGTCGGGATCGAGAAACCACGCCCTAATCCGGACAAGATGGCGTGGCGCAAGGTCGAGCCTGGCGACCCGCACTGCCCGCCCCGGGATCAGCTCGTGATGCGTGCCATCGCCGAACGCCGCGCCTGGAAGGCCGAGTACGAAGCGGCCCGGCTCGCCGCGTCCGGATCGCCACCTGAGCCGCCGGAAACTTCGGCAACTCCGGCGTTGGCGGCCTGACCTGGGAAGGGGGAGACATGAACAACAACCCGCGTGTGCGGCTGGTCAGTGTGGAGGGCTTGTGGAGCCCCGAAGATCTCTCCGCCTACCTCGACATTCCCGAGGACACGCTCAAGGACTGGCGTTACAAGAACTACGGCCCGCCGTGGCGGCGAATGGGCAAGCACGTCCGCTATCACCCCGACGCGGTTCGGGAATGGCTGGACGGTCCCGAAACCATGCCTGCCGCGTGAGGGACGAGGGGGAGCGAATCTGATGGCACACATCGAAGATCGCTGGTTTCGCGACAAGGTCGATCCCGAAACCGGGGAAGTCGTGCTCAACGACAAGAAAAAGCCGGTTCAAGAGCGCACCGCGGACTATGGGAAAGGCATGCGGTACAAGGTGCGCTGGGTCAAGCCGGACAAGTCGGAGGCGTCCCGGTCCTTCCCGGACAAGAAGCTGGGCGCGGCGAAGGAATTCAAGACCAAGATCGAGAACGAGCTTTACGCGGGGGTGTACCGGGATTCGAGCGCGGGCAGGGAGAAGTTCCGGACCTATGCCGCGCAAGTTCTGAAGAGCCGTCCGCTTGGCGAATCGTCGTTGAACACCATGACGTCGCAACTGGACAAGTACGTGTTTCCGTTCTTCGGGGAGCGGAGTCTCGACATGTGCGAGAGTTCTGATCTTGCCCGGAAGTGGCTGGCGTGGCTCAACGACGATGAGCGGAAGCTGTCGGGCACCTACCAGCGTCAGGTGTTCGACCTCGTGCTGTCCATTTGGGACGCTGCGGTGGTCGACGAGAAGATGCGATCCAACCCGCTCAAGAAGGCGACGATCCCTCGGCCGAAGGCGACGACCAAGGAGGTGCAGGTCTGGCCGGAGAAGCGGGTGCACGCCCTGGAGGAAGCCGTCGAGGACCGGTTCAAGCCAGCGGTCTTCATCGGCGCGGGCCTCGGGCTGCGGCCGGGTGAGGTGCTGGCGTTCAGCCCGGACAACATCGACCGGAAGAAGATGATCTACCGGTGCACCCGCCAGTTGGTCATGGTCAAGGGCGTGCAGAAGTTCAAGCTTCCGAAGGGACGGTAGGTGCGGGAGATCCCGCTCGGTTACGGCCTTCTGGAGAAGATCGACGCCTACATCGAGAAGTATCCGCCCGTCGCGGTCACGCTGCCGTGGGGCGAGCGGGACGGGCAGGCGTTCGAGACGGTCAATCTGCTCATGACCAAGCCGAGCGGTGTGCCGTACAAGAACCAGTCGTTTCACATGGGTGTGTGGCTGCCCGCGTTCGTCGCGGCCGGGCTGGCCTATGTCAATGACCGGGACGGCACGCACGCGCTCCGGCACCTGTTCGCCTCGCTGATGCTGTCACGTGGCGTGAGCATCAAAGAACTCTCCGCTTATCTCGGGCACTCCAGCGAGGCGTTCACGCTCCGTGTCTATACCCACCTCATGGAGACGAGTTACGAGCGGGCGCGGGCGGCGATCGACAGCGTGTTCCGCCCGTCGGCCGAACTCGCGTCGGCGGCTTGAGTTGTGCGGCTGACGTCCTGGTGACGTCCTGGACCCCACTTTCGACCCCTATCTAGTCATAAATCCCCAGGTCAACCGGTACAGCATGCCTTCTTCTGGTAAATGTGCTACTTGTCACAGTGCACCGCGCGAGGCAGAGTCGTACTTGGCGACGTTGATCGTCACCCGAACTGCCGGCCCCACCATCAGGGAGGCTTCCGATGTCCACCACAGAGATCGCCGAACTCCGGCGCACCATCGGCCAGTTGCGGCAGTGCGTGGGCGCATTGCGATCGCGCTACGGCGACGCGTCCGCGGTGCGCCGGCTGGCCAATGACGTCGAGCGGCTCGACATCGACACCGCGGATCTGGACGGGCATCCGCCCGCTGTGCCCGCGCAGGCGAAACCCGTCGAACGCGTGCCTGTCCCGGATACTCCCTACGATCCGGCGCTGTGGAGCGGCGCTGACGACGAAGGCGTCGGTGGCTACAAGCGCGACCAGCGGTGAGCGCCCCCGCTGACAACGACGTCAGCCGCGCCCGCACCGGCGTTCGAGCGCCGGGGCGGGCGCGGCTCGCCGCCCGGACACTGCGCACCGACCGGTGGTGGCTGTCGCCCCTGCTCACTGTGCTGGGGCTGGCCACCTTCGTCGTCTACGCGACTGTCCGGGCATTCGTGCGCACCGCCTACTGGGTGCCCGAATACCACTATCTGACGCCGTTCTACTCGCCCTGCGTGTCCACCTCGTGCGTCCCGGGATCGAGCCATTTCGGGCACTGGTTCGGCGAAATGCCGTCCTGGCTGCCGCTCGGCGTGCTCGTGCTTCCGTTCCTGCTCGGGTTCCGGTTGACCTGCTACTACTACCGCAAGGCCTACTACCGCTCGGTGTGGTTCTCCCCGCCTGCCTGCGCGGTCGCCGAACCGCACGCGCGCTACACCGGCGAGACGCGGCTGCCGTTGATCGTGCAGAACGTGCACCGGTATTTCTTCTACGTCGCGTGCGTCGTCTCGCTCGTCAACACCTACGACGCCATCGTCGCCTTCCAAAGCCCCACCGGGTTCGGCTTCGGGCTCGGCAACGTGATTCTCGTGCTGAACGTCGTGCTGCTGTGGGCGTACACGCTCTCCTGCCACTCGTGCCGGCACGTCACCGGCGGGCGGCTCAAGCATTTCTCGAAACATCCCGTCCGCTACTGGATCTGGACGCAGGTCACGAAGCTCAACACCCGGCACATGGCCCTCGCGTGGACGACGCTCGGCACGCTCGTGCTGACCGACTTCTACGTGATGCTCGTGTCGAGCGGCGCGATCCCGGACCTGCGATTCGTGGGCTGAACCCCGGAAATCCAGCAGCGCAAGGCAGTTCTCCCCAGCTCGTGAGGTGGCTTATTCCATGACCGAGGTCGAACGGCACAGCTACGACGTGGTGGTGATCGGTGCCGGCGGCGCCGGTCTGCGCGCGGTGATCGAAGCGCGCGAACGCGGGTTCAGCGTCGCGGTGGTGTGCAAATCCCTGTTCGGCAAAGCGCACACCGTGATGGCCGAGGGCGGCTGCGCGGCGTCGATGGGCAACGCGAACTCGAACGACAACTGGCAGGTGCACTTCCGCGACACCATGCGCGGCGGGAAATTCCTCAACAACTGGCGGATGGCCGAGCTGCACGCGCGGGAAGCGCCGGACCGCGTGTGGGAGCTGGAGACGTACGGGGCGCTCTTCGACCGCACCGCGGACGGGCGAATCAGCCAGCGCAACTTCGGCGGGCACACCTATCCGCGGCTCGCGCACGTCGGCGACCGCACCGGGCTCGAGCTGATCCGCACGATGCAGCAGAAGATCGTTTCGCTGCAGCAGGAAGACTTCAAGAAGTACGGCGACTACGAGGCCCGGATCAAGGTCTTCGCCGAATGCACCGTCACCGAGCTGCTGCTGGACAATGGCGCGGTCGCTGGTGCGTTCGGTTATTGGCGTGAGAGCGGGCGGTTCGTGCTGTTCGAGGCGCCCGCCGTGGTGCTCGCGACGGGCGGCATCGGCAAGTCGTTCAAAGTGACGTCGAATTCGTGGGAGTACACCGGCGACGGGCACGCGCTGGCCCTGCGCGCCGGCGCGAAGCTGATCAACATGGAGTTCGTGCAGTTCCATCCGACGGGGATGGTCTGGCCGCCGAGCGTGAAGGGCATCCTCGTCACCGAGGGCGTGCGCGGCGACGGCGGCGTGCTCAAGAACTCCGAGGACAAGCGGTTCATGTTCGAGTACGTGCCCGAGGTGTTCAAGGGCCAGTACGCGGACAGCGAGGGCGAGGCCGACCGCTGGTACGCCGACCAGGAGAACAACCGCCGCACACCGGACCTGCTGCCCCGCGACGAGGTGGCGCGGGCGATCAACTCCGAGGTCAAGGAGGGGCGCGGATCCCCGCACGGCGGAGTGTTCCTCGACATCGCGAGCCGGCTGCCCGCCGAGGAGATCCAGCGGCGGCTGCCGTCGATGTACCACCAGTTCAAGGAACTCGCCGACGTCGACATCACCAAGGAGGCCATGGAGGTCGGCCCCACCTGCCACTACGTGATGGGCGGCGTGGAGGTCGACCCGGACACCGGCGCGGCGAGCGTGCCCGGGCTGTTCGCGGCGGGCGAGTGCTCCGGCGGCATGCACGGGTCGAACCGGCTCGGCGGCAACTCGCTGTCGGACCTGCTCGTGTTCGGCAGGCGAGCCGGACTGGGCGCGGCGTCCTATGTGGACGGACTCAAGGATCGGCCCGCGGTGTCGCAGTCCGATGTGGACGCCGCGGCCGCGATGGCCCTCGAACCGTTCAACCCGCCCGCTGAGGGCACACCGGAGAATCCGTACACGCTGCACACCGAGTTGCAGCAGTCGATGAACGACCTGGTCGGCATCATCCGCAAGGCCGGGGAAATCCGGCAGGCGCTGGAAAAACTCGCGAATATCCGCCAGCGCGTGCGGCAGGTGGCGGTGGAGGGCCACCGGCAGTTCAACCCCGGCTGGCACCTCGCGCTCGACCTGCGGAACATGCTGCTGGTGAGCGAATGCGTCGCCCGCGCGGCGCTGACCCGCACGGAAAGCCGCGGCGGCCACACCCGCGACGACTATCCGTCGATGGACGCGGACTGGCGGCACCGGTTGCTCGTCTGCTCCGCGCGGCCGGGCGACAACCCGCTCGTGCCGGACGTCGACGTGGCCGTGAAGGAACAGGTCCCGATGCGGCCGGACTTGCTGGAACTGTTCGAACTCGACGAACTCGGCAAGTACTTCACCGACGGCGAGCTGGAGACCCACCCCGGGAGGACCGCGTGAGCTACCAGGCGAAGTTCCGCGTGTGGCGAGGCGACGCGACCGGCGGCGACCTGCAGGACTTCACCGTGGAGGTGAACGAGGGCGAGGTCGTGCTCGACATCATCCACAGGCTGCAGGCCACCCAGGCCGCCGACCTCGCCGTGCGCTGGAACTGCAAGGCAGGCAAATGCGGTTCCTGCTCGGCGGAGATCAACGGCAGGCCGCGGCTGCTGTGCATGACGCGCATGTCGACGTTCACCGAGGCCGAGGTCGTGACGGTCACGCCGATGCGCACCTTCCCGGTGATCCGCGACCTCGTCACCGACGTGTCGTTCAACTACACGAAGGCTCGCGAGATCCCGTCGTTCACCCCACCGGAGGGGCTGAAGCCCGGCGAGTACCGGATGCAGCAGGTGGACGTCGAGCGCTCGCAGGAATTCCGCAAGTGCATCGAGTGCTACCTGTGCCAGAACACCTGTCACGTCGTCCGCGACCACGAGGAGAACAAGGAGAGCTTCGCCGGGCCGCGGTACCTCATGCGGATCGCCGAGCTGGAGATGCATCCGCTGGACGTCGCCGACCGCCGCGACGCCGCCCAGGACGAGCACGGGCTCGGGTTCTGCAACATCACCAAATGCTGCACCGAGGTGTGCCCGGAAGGCATCCACATCACCGACAACGCGCTGATCCCGATGAAGGAACGCGTCGCCGACCGCAAGTACGACCCGATTGTCTGGCTGGGAGACAAGCTGTTCCGCCGTAACCGGTGACGTCTGCCCGGGCGGGGTAGGCCGTTAGACGACGGGGGCGTACTCGACCGAAGCTTATGTCGCCCCGGATCGAGTGCGCGACCGTTCGTGAGCCCGGCCTCGCCGCCGTGGTCGAAGAGGCCACACTGGATCGGCGGCAAGCCGGTGCCGGATGGTGTTGTACTGCTTGACGGGGTCAGTAGCGACTGCCGAAGGACCCGAGTGACCTCGTACTCCTGCTGATGCCGCTTCGGCTTCGCCGCGGCCGTGCTGCTCGGGCTCGTGAGGGACCGCAGAACGCGGCTGCGAGGGAGCTTGGGCTGGCCGATCTGCCGACGACCGTGTTCGCCAGGACCCTGACGGACTCGCCTCCGACGTCGGAATACCTGGGCAGTTCGCCCGCGTGCTCCGCTGCTTCGGCCAGCTCCCGTTCGTTGCCGGTCAGGGCGAGCGATGAGAACCGACGATCCGACGAGTTCGGCTGCCTGGCGGTTTAACCCTGTTTTCTCCAGGCGGTCGTTTTCCTTGCATAGGCAGGCCCGTGGGGCGCGTCGAACCGGCCGTGACGAGCCTGCACTTCCGCGGCGGTGGTTGCCCGGACAGCTCACTCGATACGGTGGGGGACCTGCCCGCGTGCACGGCGTTCCCTCTGGACCTGAGCAAGACGATTACCGCCGGGAGCACGGAATCAGGGCGGACGCCGACCGGTTCTTCGCCCGCGAGCGCCTGGCGCACGCCGGGGTGATGCACTTCGCGGGCCTGGACCCGCGCCGGTTTGCTCAGTTCGGCGGTGTTCGCCGATCTCGCCGGGTTCGAGCAGTTGCTTGCGGGGAGAGATGAACGAGATGCTTCTGGACGCCCGGCGCGTCCGGCCGTGCGGCTGAGCCGGAGGTGACCTCAACGTGGTGGCCAGCGGGTTGGGCGAGGCGGATCAGCCGCTGGATCGCACAGCTTTCTTCGTCTCCCGGCACATGAGGTCCTAACCGAGGTCCGTCAGCAGGCGGCGAAGGTCGTCGGCCGGGTTCCCGGTGACGGGATCGCGTGGCGAACTAGTTTACGAAATCAACACTGGATACTCGGAGAGAACGCGGATTGTGAATATGATATCCCCGCAATCGAGTAAATCGGCAGAATTTGCTCAAGTTGTGGCAGGGTTGGGATATCGGTTCTGCCAAAATGTCGGAATTAGACTTTTTGGGTGAAAACACTTGCCGTCAAATTGGCAGCCCCATAGCGTGGTTCACGATATGGGGTGACTTCAGGGAGGGTTCATCAATGGTTGATTCAAGGCTGGCCAGACGTCTGCGCAGAGCTGGAGCTGTGGCAATTGCGATGATGGCTGGCGTGTCCGTGGTCGGGAGTCCGGCTACCGCCGCAGTCGGCGGCGCTGACACCGTGACTGGCTACGAAAGTTGCAGTTATGGCCGAGTCTGCCTGTTCTCGCTGGAAAACGGTGGTGGGGCCAAGTGGGAAGCGCCGCGTTGCAATTTCAATCTTCCGCCGGCTAACTGGGCTCGATCGGTTCGAACTTACGGCAACGGAGTCACTCTCTACGACTGGCCCGACAATGGGCCGAGTCGTTCCGAGTATGTGCCGCCGTGGACGTCGAAGAACTTGAATTTCTACGACGACGTCGACGAAATCGAGGTGCACTGCTAGTTGTGTGATGATCGGGCCGCCTGGTGTAAACACGTTCCAATCAGCACCGGCGTCCGAGCGTCGACCAAGTATTACGGCGGAAACGGAGACCTCCGTGTGAGCAGCGACGGCACCAGTCGTCACACACGGAGGTCTCCGTCATGACCAACCGAGAGGTGTGCGCCGGTTGGCGGCCTCGGCGGTCACTGCAGCTAACCGTCGGCTCCACCTGCGTCATTGCCGCAAAACCACTGCTCATCTTGCCACGCTCCAGCGCGTTTCCAGTCTTCGCTGGATCGGGGGCCGGAGACCAGGATGATAAACCCAAGTGTGATCCACTGCGGATCGACTAGCTGATGTCACTCCGCTCTGAGAGGTGCTGCCGGACCGTCTCGGCTTCGGCGACCGAGAACCCGGCCGCGACGATGGTGTTCTTTAGCAGGGCGATCAGGGTGCTGATCGGTGGCGGCACAACCGAGCGCAGGGTCTGCGGCAGGAGCATCGTGCCGAGGATCCAGCCAGCGCACAGCCCGAGTGCGCGTTCCGTCTCAGCTTGCCCGACCGGGACGGTGTTGATGCCTGAGCGCACGACCTCGCAGCTGAAGGCCGAAGTGTGCAGCGTCAGCGAAACCACCGCGGCGGTGAAGAATTCGAGCTTGACGATCTCCCTGCGGATAGGCAAAGACGAATAACGCGAGCGGCGTGTCGTGGACCACCGTGACGTGGGCAGCACCCATGCCCCGGAACACCGTCACCGGCGAAACCCGCTGTATGGCCAGGAGAGTGCCGAGCACCAGGCTGTCGACCGCGGTCGGGGCGAGCAGTTCGATGGTGCTGAGAAAGAAGGGGTCGAACAGGTCCAGGTCGTCGAGCAGGACGTTCCTGGAGCCGTCCTCCTGCGGTGACCGACGGTTGTGGTGGAAGGCAGACGTGGTGCGGCCTGTACCCCGGAGGGGATCAACGGACGCGTGACAGGTCAGCAGTATTGGATGGCAGGCGGGGTCGCAGCGGTGCCGGACTTGCCTAGGGTGGCGTTGTAGATCTTCTCCCAGGTGCCGTCGTCTATCGCCTTATGGAGGATGTCCTCTATTGTCGCGCAGCGCTTTGACGTTCTTGTTCAGGCCGATGCCGTACGGCTCCTCGGAGACGGCTTACCAGCGACCTTGAGCGTGTCCGGTTCCTGCGCGGCGGAGCCCTTGGGGATCGCCTCGTCTGTGGTGACCGCGTCGATCTCCTGGGACAGCAGTTCTCCGCGGGCTGCGAGTACTTCTGGAACTCGACGATGCCACCGCTCGGCTCGGTGAGCTTCTTCTCTCGCACGTTCTGGACTAGGGTGGATCCGTTGACCGGGGCAGACCTCCTTGCCCTTCAACGTCTCCGGACAGTGATCGATTGTCGTCCTTGCGCACCAGCGGGTCCTGGCCCGTGCCGGAGTCGGCAGTCTTGAAGGTGATCTTCCCGGGAGTGATGCCAAGGCCCGCCGCGATCAGTTCCGCGATCTCGATGCCGAAGGCAGCGAAGCTCCGGCGGCTCGGCCTGGCCGTGCGGCGGCAGCGTCAAACTGACCAGGGCGTGGCCCGGTGCACAGGAGTGATCAAGGAAGCTACGAGGATGCTCGCGGGCTCAGGCCGCAGGACTCGCTTTGATGAAACCAACGTTAGCGGCGTCCGCCAGCGGCCCCGCATCACTCGATCGCGAAGAAGGCTCCCATTGCCAGGCAATAACTTCCCGAAAGTCGAAAGGACGGAACTATGATAACCGGCGCCCACGTAATCCTCTACAGCAAAGACGCGGCAGCAGACCGCGAATTCCTGCGGGACGTCCTGGAACTAGGGCACGTAGACGCGGGCGACGGCTGGCTCATTTTCCGTTTGCCCCCAACAGAACTAGCAGTACATCCAACCGAAGGAGCGCCACAGCAAGAGTTCTACCTGATGTGCGACAACCTCGACGAAACAGTCCGGCAGCTCACCGACAAGGGAGCCGAAGCGGCTGGTGAGGCGACCACCGCGGCATGGGGCACCCGGGTATCGATCCGCTTGCCCAGCGGCAGCGTCCTGCCGCTGTATCAACCACGCCATCCCACAGCGCACGGCTGACAACAAGAAAACCCCCAGCGCCGCAAGGAAAGCAGCGCCGGGGGTTTCAAGCGAAAGACGAACCGTCAGAAAGGCCCTCCGCGCATACCGCCGGTCGCCGCGGCGGTGAGCTCCGCAGCGTCCTTGGCACCCGTGTCGAGGTGCTTCTTGCTGCGGCGGTTGCGGCGTTCGAGGTACGTCGCGAGCGCGGTCAGCAGCAGGCACATCGCGATGTAGATCGCGGCGGCCACGAGAGTCGACGGGACGATCGGGCGGCCGAAGGCGCCCTGGCTGCCGATGTAGCGGGCGTAGTACAGCAGCTCCGGGTACGTCACGAGGAACCCGAGCGCGGTGTCCTTGAGCAGCACCACCAGCTGGCTGATGATCGTCGGCAGCATCGCGCGCAGAGCCTGCGGCAGCAGGACCGTGAACATCACCTGGGTCTTGCGCATGCCGAGCGCGTACGCGGCTTCGCTCTGGCCCTTCGGCAGGGACTGGATGCCCGCGCGGAAGACCTCCGCGAGCACCGAGCCGTTGTACAGCGTCAGGCCGAGCACGACCGCGAACAGCGGCGACGTGTCGACGCCGAGGGTCGGGAGGCCGTAGTAGAACAGGAACATCAGGATCAGCAGCGGGATCGCGCGGAAGAACTCCACGACGAACGTGCAGACCCCGCGCACCCACGCGTGGTCGGACAGCCGGCCGGCGGCGAACACCGCGCCGAACACGATGGCCAGCACCGCGCCCAGCGCGAAGGCCTTCACCGTCGCCAGTACGGCGGTCGCGAGGTCGCTCTGCACCTGGGAGTACTGCAGCCACTCCCACTTGCGGGCGGAGAACTGGCCGCTGTCGATGAAGCGGAAGACCACGAACGCGATCAGCGCCGCCACGACGATGATGCCGAGCACCGCGTAAAGCCGGTGCCGCACGCGCGCTTTCGGGCCCGGGGTGTCGAAAAGAACCGTGCTCATCGGGCCACGCTCCAGCGCTTCTCCAGGCTGCGCTGCACGAGCGACAGCACCGACACGAGGATGATGAAGCCGAGCGCCACCCACAGCAGCGCGACCATCTGGTTGTCGCCGCGTTCGGACACGTACTGCCGGATCGCGCCGGCCTCGGCGACCGAGAACCCGCTGGCGATCGTCGTGTTCTTCAGCAGCGCGATGAGCATGCTGACGAGCGGCGGCACCACTGACCGCAGCGCCTGCGGCAGGACGATGCCGCCGAGGATCTGCCCGGACGACAGGCCCAGCGCGCGGCCCGCCTCGGCCTGGCCGATCGGCACCGTGTTGATGCCCGAGCGCACGACCTCGCAGATGAACGCCGACGTGTAGATCGTCAGCGCGACCGCGGCGGTCGGGAAGTAGTCGATCTTGACGATGTCGAGCAGCGGGTAGGCGAACACGAGGAACGCGAACACCAGCGTCAGCGGCGTGTTGCGCAGAACGGTGACGTACGTCGTGCCGATCGCGCGCAGCACCGGGACCGGGCTCACCCGCAGCATCGCGAGGATCGTGCCCAGCACCAGGCTGCACGCTCCCGCGATCAGGAACAGTTCGATCGTGGTGAGAAAGAACGGACCGAAGAGGTCCAGATTGTCGAGCAGGACGTTCATGGAGCCTTCCCGCGTCCGTGTGCCGATAGTGGGTGTGCGGCGGCCGGTGGGCGAAAACCTCGCCCACCGGCCGCCGGGTCAGATCAGTACCGCACGATGGCCGGCGGCGTCGCGGGCGCGCCGGACTTGCCGAGGGTGGCGTCGTAGATCTTCTTCCAGGTGCCGTTGGTCTCGGCGGCCTGCAGCAGGTCGTCGATCTTGTCGCGCAGCACCTTGTCGTCCTTGTTCAGGCCGATGCCGTAGGGCTCCTTCGAGAACGGCTTGCCGACGACCTTGAAGCTGTCCGGGTCCTGCGCCGCGTAGCCCTTGAGGATCGCGTCGTCGGTGGTGACCGCGTCGACGTCCTTCGTGGACAGCTTCTCCACGCACTGCGAGTACTTCTGGAACTCGACGATCTGGTCGGTCAGCTTCTTCTCGCGCACGTTCTGGATCGGGGTCGACCCGGTGACCGAGCAGACCTTCTTGCCCTTCAGCGTCTCCGGGCCGGTGATCGAGGTGTCGTCCTTGCGGACCAGCAGGTCCTGCCCGGCCTGGAAGTACGGGCCGGCGAACGACACGAGCTTCTTGCGCTTGTCGCTGATGGTGTAGGTGCCGACGTAGAGGTCGACCTGGCCGTTGGAGATGGCCTGCTCGCGGGCGGCCGAGTCGACCGTCGTGTACTTGATCTTGTCCTCGCTGATGCCGAGGCCCGCCGCGACCATCCGGGCGATCTCGATGTCGAAGCCCTGGAACTTGCCGGTCTTCGGGTCCTTCTGGCCCAGCTCGGGCTGGTCGTCCTTGACGCCGATGGTGATCGTGCCCGCGGACTGGATCTTCTTGAACACCGCCGAGCCGTCGAGCTTGACGTCCTTCGCCACCTCGTAGGTCGGCAGCGCCGCGGCGTTGGTGTTGGCGTCCCCGCCGGAACCGGCCGGGGCGCCTTCCTTGCCGCAGGCGGTGAGCAGCAGCCCGCCGGCGAGCAGAGCGGCCGCGAGGGTGCGGATCCTCATGTCAGTGTCTCCAATATCTGTCCGGGAAAAATCTGTCCGGGAACGTCGGTACCGGTCGGGGTAGCGCCGAGGGACACGGCCGATTACAGCCACCTCGGCCGCGGGGCGCCGGGGGATTCCCCCGAACGGGTCAGTGGGTCAGGATCTTGCCGAGGAAGTCCTTGGCGCGGTCGGACTTCGGCTTGGTGAAGAACTCCGTCGGCGTCGTGTCCTCGACGATCTCGCCGTCGGCCATGAAGATGACGCGGTCGGCGGCGCGCCGGGCGAAGCCCATCTCGTGCGTGACCACGAGCATGGTCATGCCGTCCTTCGCCAGCCCGGTCATCACGTCCAGCACCTCCTGGACCATTTCCGGGTCCAGCGCCGAGGTCGGCTCGTCGAACAGCATCACCTTGGGCTTCATCGCGAGCGCGCGGGCGATCGCTACGCGCTGCTGCTGGCCGCCCGACAGCTGGGCCGGGTACTTGTCGGCCTGGTTCGCGATGCCGACGCGTTCGAGCAGTTCCATCGCGGTCTTGCGAGCCTGCGCCTGCGCGGTCTTGCGCACCTTCGTCGGCGCGAGCATGACGTTCTCGAGGATCGTCTTGTGCGCGAAGAGGTTGAACTGCTGGAAGACCATGCCGACGTCGGCGCGCAGCGCGGCGAGCGCCTTGCCCTCGGCGGGCAGCGGCACGCCGTCCACGGCGATCTCGCCGGAGTTGATCGGCTCGAGCCGGTTGATCGCGCGGCACAGGGTCGACTTGCCCGACCCGGAGGGCCCGAGCACGACGACGACCTGGCCGCGCGGCACCTCGAGGGTGATCTCGCGCAGCACGTGCAGCTCGCCGAAGTACTTGTTCACGGCGGCCGCCTTGATCATCGGCGTCGCCACCTCGGTGGTCATCGTGGCCTCCAGAGCTCCGTTGGTCGTCGGCGTCCGCGGAACCGGGGTTCCGCAACGCTTGCGGAAACCTACTACCGGGACATCTCTTGTAAAGACGGCTTGAGCAATACTTAGGGTTTCAACTACGTATCGGATGCGGCCGTCGTGGCGGCTTTCAGCCTAGTCGTGACTGTGGCGGCCGCCACGCACCGTGTCCGCGGGGCGTGGCGCCCTAAAGTCCGGCTACCGTGGTCGGGATCACCGGGGAGGCTGAAGCGTGCGCGTGCTGCTGGTGGAAGACGACGACCGGGTCGCGGGCGCGCTCGTCCCCGCGCTGGTCCGCCGCGGCCTCACCATGCAGCGGCTGCCGTCCGGGGCTGGGGTGCTCGACCGGGTCCACGACGTCGACGTGATCCTCCTCGACCTGGGCCTTCCCGACGTCGACGGCGTCGTGCTCTGCCGGCAGATCCGGGCGGTCAGCGACGTCGCGGTGATCGTCGTGTCCGCGCGCGGCGAGGTGAACGACCGGGTGCACGGCCTGCGCGCCGGCGCCGACGACTACCTGGTCAAGCCGTATGACGTGGAGGAACTGCTCGCGCGCGTCGAAGCGGTGCGCAGGCGGCGCGGCGAACGGACCGTGCCGACGGTGCCGGTGGTCGAGGTCGGCGACGTCCGGATCGACCTCTCCCGGCACGAGGTGCTGGTCGCCGGCGAGCCGATCGCCTTGTCCCGCAAGGAGTTCCAGGTGCTCGCGCTGGTCGCGGCGGCGGGCGGCGCGGTGTGCTCGCGCGAGCAGGTGCTGAACGAGGTGTGGGGACACCGCGGCGCGGCGGAGAGCCGTTCGCTGGACGTGCACGTCGCCACCCTGCGCACCAAACTCGGCCGGCCGGCGCTGATCGAGACGGTCCGCGGCGTCGGCTACCGGCTGGGCAGCGGGCGGGACTGACCGGTGCGCGTCCGGCTGCAGGGCATCGTCGTCACGCTCGTCGCGCTGCTCGTGTTCGGGCTCGGCATCCCGCTCGCGCTGAGCATCGCGAGCAGCCTCCAGCAGAAGCTCTTCCTCGACCGGCTGACCGACACCTCGCGGTTCGCCTCGCTCGCCCAGCGTCCGCTGCTCGACAACCAGCTCAGCCGGCTGGAACCCGAACTGCGCCGCTACACCGAGGTGTACGGCGTGAAAGTGGTCGTGGTGAACCAGGACGGCGACCCGGTGCTGAGCTCGCCCGGCGGCACCGACGCCCGGCGCGTCGACCGGGCCGCGATCCGGGTGCCGGTGAACGAGGCGCTCGCCGCCCGTCCGCCCGAAGCCGGGCCGCTGCTGATGCCGTGGACGGCCAAGCCGCTGGTGCTGGCCGAGCCGATCCTCATCGACGGCGAGGTGCGCGGCGCGGTGGTCACGGAGTCCGCGACCGATCACATCCGCACCCAGCTGCTGTGGCAGTGGTTGCTGCTGGCCGCGTGCGCGCTGGTCGCGTTCGGGCTCGCGCTGCTCGTCGCGCTGCCGGTGGTGCGCTGGACGCTGCGCCCGGTCCGGCGGCTGGACGAGGCGACGGGCGCGCTGGTCGCGTCCGTGGTCAGCGGCCGGGAGGCCGAGCCGGTGGGGGAGAGCGGAGGCCCGCCGGAGCTGCGGCAGCTGGGACGGTCCTTCGACCGGATGGCGGCGAGCGTGTCGGAAGCGCTGGCCGCGCAGCGCGCGTTCGTCGCCGATGCCTCGCATCAGCTGCGAAACCCGTTGACGGCGTTGAAGATCCGGCTGGGCAACCTCGACGGCCAGGTGACCGATGAGACCGCTGCCGCCGATCTCGAAGCGGCGCAGGTGGATGCCAAACGGCTGAACCAGATCCTCGACGAGCTGCTGTCGATGGCCCGCGCCGAAGCCGCGGGCGGGGACCTGGTTTCCGAGGACCTCGCCGAGGTGATCGCTGATCGCGTCGCCGACTGGTCGGTGGTCGGGGCGGCTCGCGAGGTCGCGCTGGAGAGCGCGGTGGAGGTCAACGGGGCGCGGGTGCTCGTGCCGCCGCGGGGGCTGGAGGTCGTGCTCGACGCTTTGCTGGACAACGCGCTGAAGTTCAGCCCTTCCGGTACTTCGGTGGAGGTGGCCGCGAGCGTTGCCGGGGACCGCGTGACGGTTTCGGTCCGCGACCACGGTCCCGGCCTGCGAGAGGACGAACTGGAGCGGGCGGTCGACCGGTTCTGGCGGAGCACGGCGCATCAGAACGTGCCGGGGTCGGGGCTGGGGCTGGCGATCGTCACGGAGATCGTGCGGCATTCCGGTGGTGAGATGCGGTTGTCGCTGCCCGACGGCGGCGGGTTGCGGATCTCGATGGACTTCCCGGTGGCGGGCTGATGGGCGTCGAGGTCTTCGGCCAGGTCTTGCCGTGCGACATCGGCTACGAGTGGACCGCCGAGGACCGCGACGATCTGGCCGCGGCCTCGTCACCATGGTGTCGATCTAGACCTTTTCCGCGCGGTAATACGCCAACGCCCCAGGATGCAACGGCAACGGCCCGGTTTCGATCCCCGGATGCACGTCGATCGACAGCGCCGCCCGGTTGACCGCCGCGAGCGCCGGGCGGGCGTCGTACAAGCCCTTCGTGAGCGCTTCCGCGACATCGGCGGACATCGAGGTGGGCACGACCAGGAAATTCGGCACCACCAGAGTCGTGACCGGGCCGGGCTGGTCGTACGTGCTGCCGGGGATGGTCGCGGTGCCGTACACCGGGCTGAACCGCTGCATCCCCGGCATCAGCGAGGACATGTCGAGCAGCCGCAGGCCGACCTTGCGGTTGTACTCGGTGATGAGCGGGGTCGGCAGCCCGCCGGACCAGAACATCGCGTCGATCTTGCGGTCGGCCAGCGCGGTGAGCGAATCCTCCAGGCTCAGCTGGGTGACCGTGCCCGAGCCGGTCAGCCCGGCGACCTGCAGCACCCGGTTGGCGATGTACTCGACGCCGGACTCCGGCGAGCCGATCGCGACGTGGCGGCCGCGCAGCATCGACACCGAGTTGCAGGGCGAGTCCTTGCGGACGACGATGTGCAGGTAGTCGTCGTGGATGCGGGCCAGAGCGGCGAGCTTGCCGGGGTGCGCGGCCGCCGCGTCCGCGGCCAGGTCCGCGGCGACGAACGCGACGTCCGCGCCCCCGGAAAGCACTCGGTTGAGGTTGTCGCGCGACCCCTGGGTGGCGAGCACCTCGGGCGTCTCGATGCCGAGTTCGCCCGCCCACGCCGACGCCAGCGGCCCGGCGAGGTCGTGGTAGACGCCGCCCGCCGACCCGGCCGCGACGCGCAGGTGCAGGTTCGCGAAGCTCGGCCCGCACCCGCTCAGCAGCACCGTGAGCACTGCCAGCGCCGCCGTCAGCCTCCATCGCATGGGGCGATGGTGCCAGAGGTCAGCCGGTGACGTCAGTCAGGCTCGTGCCCATCCGGATCTTGCTGAACCATTGCGTCGCCGTCTCGTCTGCCTGGTGGTAGACGCCCCACTTCAGATAATTGCGGTCCCCGTCGATCGTGGTGCCGGTGAAGGTGGTCGACCCGTCGGAGAACGTCTGCCGCTTGCCGTCGAACCAGAACTGGATCGTGCCCTTGGTGCGATCGGTCGAGATCCGGAAGGCGATGTCGTGCCACTGGTCGTTCGAGACCGGCGCTTCCCAGAGCGGGACGCTCGTGTGGTCGGTCGTCCAGTCCTCCAGCTGGAGCTTGCCGCCGGAGATCTTGAGGACGATCGGGTGGTTCGCGGTGCCGGTGCTCGGGCTGCATTTCAGCTGGAACACGTAGCGGCTGGTGGCGTCGGTGATGCGGTACTTCGACGACCAGCCGAGATAGAAGGTCTGGCCCGCGGCGAGGTCCGGGCCGACCGTCTCGCAGCGCTCCTCCTTGGCGAGCTGCTCGGCGACGAACACGTTGCCCTTCTCGGCGTCCGTCGCGGTCTTGAAGTGGCCGTCGGCGCACTGGACCGAGTTGAACGCCTTGGCTCCGTCGGCCGGGTCGGCGGACCAGGTGACCGAGCGGGGAGCCGGGGCCGCGGTGACCGGGGCGGCCGCCAGGGCCGCGACGGCGAGGGTGCTCGCGACAGCAGCCGCGGAGCAGGCGAAAACCTTGCGCACTTTTCCTCCAGAGCGGCGGCGGTCCGATTCGGAACAATGGCGGTGATCATATCTTCGGGAGTGCGCGGAAAACAATAGGAAAATTTCCGGCGGTATTGTTCTGCGGTGGCCGGTTCGGTGTATTTCCGTTCCCGGTCAACGGCACATTTCCCGATTACCGGAATGCCGCGTGAGCCGGATCGCGGGCACCGCCGCATAACGCCCGGCAGGCGGGTGCCGGGTCCGGCGCGGGCCACGGGGTTTAGGCTGGAGTGCGATGAACGCGAAAACGTACCAGATCCGCACGTTCGGCTGCCAGATGAACGTGCACGACTCCGAACGGCTCGCCGGGCAGCTCGAGGAAGCCGGCTACGTCCCCGCCGCGGGGCCGTCGAAGCCGGATCTGGTCGTGTTCAACACCTGCGCCGTGCGGGAGAACGCGGACAACAAGCTCTACGGCACCCTCGGGCACCTCCGTCCGGACAAGATCGCCAATCCGGACATGCAGATCGCCGTGGGCGGCTGTCTCGCGCAGAAGGACCGCGGCGACATCGTCAAGCGCGCGCCGTGGGTCGACGTCGTCTTCGGGACGCACAACATCGGCTCGCTGCCGACGCTGCTGGAGCGCGCGCGGCACAACGCCGAGGCCGAGGTCGAAATCCTCGAATCGCTCGAGACGTTCCCCTCGACGCTGCCCGCGCGCCGCGAATCGTCCTACGCGAGCTGGGTGTCGGTTTCGGTCGGCTGCAACAACACCTGCACGTTCTGCATCGTGCCGTCGCTGCGCGGCAAGGAGCGCGACCGCCGTCCCGGCGAGATCCTCGCCGAGGTCGAGGCGCTGGTCGCCGAGGGCGTGCTCGAGGTGACCCTGCTGGGCCAGAACGTGAACTCCTACGGCGTCGAGTTCGGCGACCGGCTCGCGTTCGGCAAGCTGCTGCGCGCCACCGGCGGGATCGACGGCCTGGAGCGCGTGCGGTTCACCTCGCCGCATCCGGCCGCGTTCACCTCGGACGTCATCGACGCGATGGCCGAGACGCCGAACGTCTGCCACCAGCTGCACATGCCGCTGCAGTCCGGTTCGGACCGGGTGCTGCGCGAGATGCGCCGCTCGTACCGGTCGACGCGGTTCCTGAACATCCTCGACGAGGTGCGCGCCAAGATGCCGGACGCCGCCATCACCACCGACATCATCGTCGGCTTCCCCGGCGAGACCGAGGAAGACTTCCAGGCGACGCTCGACGTCGTCCGCGCCGCGCGGTTCTCCAGCGCGTTCACCTTCCAGTACTCCAAGCGCCCCGGCACGCCCGCCGCGGAGATGGACGGGCAGCTGTCGAAGGAGGTCGTGCAGGAGCGCTACGACCGGCTGGTCGAGCTGCAGAACGAGATCTCCTGGGAAGAGAACCGCAAGCTGGTCGGCAGGCGGGTCGAGCTGCTGGTCGCCGCGGGCGAAGGCCGCAAGGACGCGGAGACGCACCGGATGAGCGGGCGCGCCCGCGACGGCCGGCTGGTGCACTTCACGCCGTCCGGTTCGGCTGTCGACCGCTCGGTCCGGCCGGGCGACGTCGTGGAGACGGTGATCAGCTACGGCGCGCCGCACCACCTCGTCGCGGACGGCGACCTCCTGACGCATCGCCGCACGCGAGCGGGCGACAACGCCGAAGCCGGTCTTCGGCCCAAGACGAGCGGGGTCACCCTGGGACTGCCGGGCTTCGGAGCCCCGGCGGCGCAGCCGGCCCCGGTGAGTGGGTGTGCAGGATGAGCGAACCGGGAACGCCGGCCGAGGTCGACCGGCGCCTCAGCGACGAGATCGACGAGGCGGGCCGCCACGCCGCGCGCACGGTCGAGCTGGGCAGGCGCGGCTTCACCATCTCGGTGCTGATGTTCGTGCTGCTCGTGGCCCAGATCCTGCCGTGGGCGCAGGGCCGCGCGGGCTGGGAGACGCTGGCCGGCGAGGCGGCCGGGGTCCCGCAGCTGTTCGCCGCGACGTCCACCGGTGTCGGCGTGTTCATCGGCGCGGTCGCGCTCGTGTCGCGCCGCTGGTGGGTCGCGTGGTGCTGCGCCGCGGGCGGCTGGTTCGCCTCGGTCGACGGCCTGCTGGCGATCTGGTCGCAGCAGTCCGCGCACGCCAGCGGAGCGGCCGGAGACGGTCCGGGAATCGGGATGATCGTGGCGTGGATCGCGACCATCATCCTGGCGACGCTGTGGATGCGGACCGCGTTCTCGCGCACCTGATCGCTTCTGGCAAAGGTCCGTGAGGGTTCCCCTCACGGACCTTTGACCCGGCGTCTCGGGCCAGGCGGCACCTTCGGGCTGGGCCGACGTACCGCGAATGCACCTGTAGTGCCGCCTTGAGTTGCTGGCATGGGAATCAGAACGGCTTTGGAGCCGGGCAGCGAAAACGGCCGGTACCCAGCGGTACCGGCCGTTTCGTGAGCTGAGTCAGCGATCGGCGACCGCGGCTTCCGCGGCCTCCATCCATTCCCGCCACTGAGCGGCCTGCTCATCAGCCTTCTTCGCCCGCCGCTCGTCCCCGGCGGCCCTGGCCTTCGCGGCTTGCGATTCGAACTGCTCGACCCGCTCGCGGAACTGCGCGGCACGCGCCTGCGCCTCCGGGTCGGTGCGGCGCCAGCGGCTGTCCTCGGCCGACTTCACCGCGTCCTGCACCGCCTTGAGCCGTCCGTCCAGTTCGCGGATGCGTTCGCGCGGGACCTTGCCGATCTCGTCCCACTGCTCCTGGATCCGGCGCAGCGCCGACTTGGCTGCCTCGAAGTTCGCCGCCACATCGATCTTCTCGGCCTCGACCAGCAGCTCTTCCTTGCGCTGGGCGTTGCCGGAGAACTCCGCGTCGCGCTCGGAGAACACGGCCGAGCGGCGGGCGAAGAACGCGTCCTGCGCCGCGCGGAACCGCTGCCACAGCGCCTCGTCGCTGTCCTTCGGCGCGCGTCCGGCGGCCTTCCACTCGGCCATCAGGTCCTTGTACCGGCCCGCGGTGGCGCCCCAGTCGTCCGATTCGGAGATCGACTCGGCCTCGGCGATCAGCTCTTCCTTGCGCTGCTTCGCGCTCGCCCGCTGCTTGTCCAGTTCGGCGAAGTGCGAGCCGCGGCGGCGGTTGAACGCCTCGCGCGCCTTCGAGAACCGCTTCCACAGCTCGTCGTCGGTCTTGCGGTCGACGCCCTTGACCGTCTTCCACTCGTCGAGGATCGCGCGCAGCCGGTCGCCGGCGGCCTTCCACTGCGTGGAATCGGCGGCGATCTTCTCCGCCTCGTCGGCCAGCGTCTGCTTCCGCGCGACCGCCGCGGCCCGGGCTTCCTCGCGCTCGTGCTTGACGTTGACCAGAGCCTTCTCCGCCAGCCCGATCACGAACTCGAGCCGCGCGGCGAGCGCCTTCAGATCGCCGACCACGGCCGCCTCGCCGAGCCCGTCGCGGATCTGGGTGGCGCTCGAAAGCGCGTGCTTCGGGTCGCCCGCTCCGGAGTTCAGCCGCGTTTCGAGCAGTTCGACCTCGGTGCGCACGTCGTCGAAGCGGCGCGCGTAGTGCAGCAGGCCTTCCTCGGGCGTGCCGGCCTGCCAGACCCCGACCTCGCGTTCGCCGTCGGCGGTGAAGACGTAAACAGTGCCTTCCCCGTCGACCCGGCCCCAGGTGGCGGGGGCGGGCTCGGCGGGCGGCACCGGAGGCGCGGCATGGCCGGCACCGTGCGCGTGCGGCACCGGGTGCGGTGCCGGGGTGCCGGGGGACGTGTTCTCCTGGGCCATCGCAGGCTCCTTATCGCCTGTACGCCCGCGGCTGCGGGCGCCCCGCCGCGTGAGCGGGGCCGGGTTACGCTGTTGTCGTGCTCTGCCGGGGGCATGGGGCCCCAGCGGCATTCAAGCAGCTCAGCGCGCGCCGTGGTACTGGATGAGCCGCCTGAAAGCGTTGATCCTACTTCTCCTTGACGCTCCGTGCCCGCGTCCCGCCCCGGCCGGGTAGCGTTTCCCAGCGTGATCAGCCCTGCGAGGCGGCCCCGTCCGGTGGCCGTCGTCGGCCCCACCGCCACCGGGAAGACGGCGCTGGCCGTCGAGCTGGCGCTGGCGCTGGACGGCGAGGTGGTGAACGCCGACGCGCTCCAGCTCTACCGGGGCATGGACATCGGCACCGCCAAGGCGACCCCGGAAGAACGGCGAGGGGTCCCGCACCATCTGCTGGACGTACTCGACGTGACCGAGACCGCCTCGGTCGCCGCCTATCAGCGTGATGCCCGCAGCACGATCGAGCGGATTCTCGAAGCGGGCCGGGTTCCGGTGCTGACCGGCGGCTCGGGACTGTACGTGCAAGCGGTCCTGGACGACCTCCGTTTCCCCGGCACCGACCCCGCGGTGCGCGCGCGGCTCGACGAAGAGGCCGCCGAACTCGGCACCCCCGCGCTCTACACCCGGCTGGGGGAGCGCGACCCGGCCGCCGCGGCGGCGATCCTGCCCACGAACACCCGCCGCATCGTGCGCGCGCTGGAGGTCATCGAGATCACCGGAGAGCCGTTCTCCGCGAATCTGCCGAAGCCGGGCCCGGCGCGCTGGGACACCGTGCTGATCGGGGTCGACCGCGAGGTCGCCGAACTGGACGAGCGCGTCGACCTGCGGGTGGAGCGGATGTTCGAGGGCGGCCTCGTGGACGAGGTGCGCGCGTTGCTCGGCCGGGGTTTGCGGGACGGGAAGACCGCTTCGCGGGCGCTCGGCTACCAGCAGGTGCTGGCCGAACTGGACGGCGAAGGCGACTTCGCGGCGGCCGCGGCGGCGACCGCGCAGGCCACTCGCCGGTTCGTCCGGCGGCAGCGTTCGTGGTTCCGGCGGGACAAGCGGATCCAGTGGTTCGACGGCGGATCGGCGGACCTGGCCGCGCGGGTCCTCGCCGCGCTCGACAAGTAGCCTGGACGCATGGGCGGCATCGAATTCCTCAAGGGCCACGGCACGCAGAACGACTTTGTGCTGCTGCCTGACGCGGCTGGCCGCCTCGACCTGACCGCCGAGCGAGTCGCCGCGCTGTGCGACCGGCAGCGGGGCCTCGGCGCGGACGGCGTGCTGCGCGTCGTGCGGGCGAAGGCGATCGGCGAAGAGTCGGCTGGCGAGTGGTTCATGGACTACCGCAACGCGGACGGTTCGATCGCCGAGATGTGCGGCAACGGCACCCGCGTTTTCGCGCGCTACCTGGTCGACGCCGGACTGGAGCCGGACGGCGGGTTCGTCATCGGCACCCGCGCGGGCGACCGGCCGGTCGTGGTGCACCCGGACCGTTCGGTCACCGTCCAGATGGGCCCGGCGGCGATCACCGGCACGTCGGTCACCGTGGTGGCCGGGCAGCCGTTCTCCGGGGTCGCGGTGAACGTCGGAAACCCGCACCTGGTGTCGGTCACCGACACCGACATCGCCGGTCTCGACCTGCGCGACCAGCCCGATTTCGACCACGACGTCTTCCCGGCGGGCGTCAACCTGGAGTTCGTCAACGTGCTCGGCGAGGGCGCGCTGCGGATGCGCGTCCACGAGCGCGGCGTGGGGGAGACGCGGGCCTGCGGCACCGGCACGGTCGCCGCGGTGGCCGCCTCGCTGCACCTCGCGGGCAAGGACACCGGCGAGTCCACAGTGGACATCCCGGGCGGCCGGGTGTCGGTCACGATCGGACGCGGCGAATCGACGCTGTCCGGGCCGGCCGAGATCGTGGCCCGCGGCGAGCTGGACGAAGCCTGGTGGCTCGCCGCGGGCGCTTGATCAGCTGATCGTCACCGCCACCGAGAGTTCGCCTTCCTGGGTGGCCACGGTGTTCACCACCCCGGCGATCCGCACGTCCTCGGCGATTCCGGCGAAGCCTTCGAGCACGTCCGCCGGAGCGGTGACCGACAGCGTCTCGACGGCGGTCCGCATCGACACCTTCGCGTCGGTCTTGGCCCGGCGCACGGCAGCGATCACGGAACCGGCCAGCGGTGGCAATGTGACGTCTCCGTCGACGTCCGGTGCGGTCGGCCAGGACGCCTGGTGCACCGAACCTTCCTGCCACCACGACCAGATCTCTTCGGCGGAGAACGGAAGCACCGGCGCGAACATCCGCACCAACGCCGACAGCACCGTCCGCAGCGCCACCTGTGCCGATTCAGCTGCCTCCGCACCGAGGCCGCCGTACGCGCGGCCCTTCACCAACTCCACGTAGTCGTCGCAGAAGGTCCAGAAGAACGTCTCGGTCACCTGCAACGCACGCGCCTGGTCGAGCGCCTCGAACGCGGCTGTCGCTTCCTCGATCACCTTCGCCAGCGCGGCGAGAACGGACCGGTCCAGCGGCTCCGTCGCGACCGACTCGGCCGCCGGGGTCCCGAGGCCGAGCACGAACCGGCTCACGTTCAACAGCTTCGTCGCCAGCCGTCGCCCGACCTTCATCTGGCCTTCGTCGACCGCGGTGTCCACGCCCGGCCGCGCGCTCGCCGCCCAGTAGCGCACCGCGTCGGAACCGTGCCGTTCCAGCAGATCCGCCGGGGTGACGACGTTGCCGACCGACTTCGACATCTTCTTGCGGTCCGGGTCCAGCACCCAGCCGGAAATCACCGCGTCCCGCCACGGGAGCACGCCTTCCTCCAGTTCGGCGCGGACGGCGGTGGAGAACAGCCAGGTGCGGATGATCTCGTGCGCCTGCGGCCGCAGCGAGAACGGGAACACGCGGCGGAACAGGTCGTCGTCGATGCTCCAGCGTCCGGCGATCTGCGGCGTCAGCGACGACGTCGCCCAGGTGTCCATCACGTCGGCCTCCGCGACGAACCCGCCGGGCACGCCGCGTTGCTCCTCGGTGTAGCCGGGCGGAACGTCGGTGCTCGGGTCCACCGGCAGGCTCGCGTCGCCGGGCACCAGGACCGCGTCGTGGTCCGGCTCGCCGTCGGCGTCCAGCGGGTACCAGACCGGGATCGGCACACCGAAGAACCGCTGGCGGCTGACCAGCCAGTCGCTGGTCAGGCCCTCGACCCAGCTGCGGTAGCGGACCTGCATGTGCGGCGGGACCCAGTTCAGCTCCTCGCCGCGCTCCAGCAGTTTCGCGCGCAAGGCGTCGTCGCGGCCGCCGTTGCGCAGGTACCACTGCCGGCTGGTGACGATTTCCAGCGGCTTGTCGCCCTTTTCGTAGAACTTCACCGGATGCGTGATCGGCCTCGGCTCGCCGCGCAGTGCGCCCGCTTCCCGCAGGAGGTCCACGACGATCTGGCGTCCAGTGTGGACAGTCTTGCCCGCCAGCTGGGCGTATTTGTCCGCGGGAACCCCGTGCGGAGGATCGGCGCGGAACCGGCCGTCGCGGCCCAGCACCGGACGCGTTTCGAGCTGGAGCGCCCGCCACCAGGTGACGTCCGTCGTGTCGCCGAAGGTGCACACCATCGCGATGCCGGTGCCCTTCTCCGGATCGGCGAGGTGATGCGCGTGCACCGGCACCTCGACCCCGAACACCGGCGTGCGCACGGTCTTCCCGAAAAGGCCTTGGTACCGCTCGTCGTCCGGATGCGCGACGAGCGCGACGCACGCGGGCAGCAATTCGGGCCGGGTAGTGGAGATCAGCACTTCGCCGTCGTCGCTGGCGAACGCGAGATCGTGATACGCGCCCGGCCGTTCGCGGTCTTCCAGCTCCGCCTGGGCGACAGCGGTGCGGAAGGTGACATCCCACAGCGTCGGGGCTTCGGATTGGTATGCCTCGCCGCGCGCGAGGTTGCGCAGGAACGCGCGCTGCGAGATCTCCGTGGTCGCCGGATCGATCGTTTGGTAGGCCAGCGTCCAGTCCACCGAAAGCCCGATGCTCCGCCAGACCTCCTCGAAGACCTTCTCGTCGGTTTCGGTCAGCTCGAGGCACAGCTCCACGAAATTGCGCCGCGACACCGGAATGGCGTTCTTGCCGGGCTTTTCCGGCGGCGCGAAGGACGGGTCGTAAGGCAGTGACGGCTCGCAGCGCACGCCGAAATGGTTCTGCACGCGGCGTTCGGTGGGCAGGCCGTTGTCGTCCCACCCCACCGGGTAGAAGACCGAACGGCCGCGCATCCGTTGGTAGCGCGCGAGAACGTCGGTGTGCGTGTAGGAGAAGACGTGCCCGATGTGCAGCGATCCGCTCGCGGTCAGCGGCGGCGTGTCGATCGAGTAGACGTCCGGGCGCGCGCGGTCGAACCGGTATACGCCTTCGCGTTCCCACACCGGTACCCATTTGGCGGCAAGGCCGTCGACGCCGACTTTGTGCGGGATCTTCTCGTTCATGCCCGCACTTTACGGGGCGGGTACAGCTATTTCCGTGCCCGTCGGCAGGTCCCGCATGCGCCGCAGCGGCGAGCAGATCACCCACAGCGCGCCCGCGACCGGCCCGGCGGTCCCGATCGCCAGCGCTCCGGCGAGCCCGAGCCATTCGCCGAGCCCGCCGCCCAGCAGCCCGCCGAGCGGCAGCGCTCCCCACACGATGAACCGGACGCTCGCGTTCATCCGGCCCAGCAGCCGGTCCGGCGTGATCGCCTGGCGGTAGGAAACCTGCGCGATGTTGTAGAGGATCACGCCGAACCCGAACGCGGCCATCCCCAGCCCGGCGAGCACGATCCGCCAGTCCGGCGCGGCGAACAGGACCAGGATCCCGCCCGGCCACAACAGGACCGGGACCAGCCAGATCGACCGGGCCTGCCCGATCTTCCGGATGATCGGCCCGGCGCACAGCGCGGCCGCGATGCCGCCGACGCCGCTCGCCGCGAGCAGCCCGCCGACCTCGGCCGGTTTCAGTCCGGCGGTGCGGGTCAGGTACAGCACCTCGACGGCCTGCACCACTCCGCTGAAAAGGTTCGACGTGGCGGTGCAGGCGACGATCGCGCGCAGCGGCCGGTCGGCGACGACGAACCGCAGGCCTTCCAGCATCTGCGGCACCAGACGGTCGTGCTCAGTGCGCTCGGGGAGGGTTTCGACGGTGCGGATGCGCCACAGGCACAGCGCGGACGTGAGGTAGCCGAGTCCAGTGAGCAGCACAGTGCTGGCCGCGCCGACGAATTGCACGAGCACGCCGGCGAGGCTCGGCCCGGCGATCTGCGCCGACGACTGCACGCCCTGCAGTTTCGCGTTGCCTTCCAGCAGCTTTTCGCGGCCGACCAGCGCGGGCAGATACGCCTGGTAGGAGACGTCGAAGAAGACCGTCGCGAACCCGACGAGCAGGACGACCGCCAGCACCTGCGTCATGGTGAGCACGCCGGCCCACCAGGCGAGCGGGATGCTGAGCAGCAGGATCCCGCGGACCAGGTCGGCGGCGAGCATGAGCGGCCGTTTGCGCATCCGGTCCACCCAGACGCCCGCGGGCAGGCCGACGACCAGGAACCCGAGCGTCTCGGCCATGGTCAGCAGGCCCATCTCGAACGGCGTGGCGGCCAGGGTGACCGCGGCGAGCAGCGGGATGGCAGTGATGCCGACGAACATCCCCAGCTGGCTCGCCGTGTCCCCGGCCCACAGCCTGCGGAAGTCGGCGTGGAAGAACAACGAGTCTCGACGCACCCGATCGAGTGTTGTCGAGTGATTGGAAAGTGTCAATCACTTTGTCTAGGCTGCTCGGATGCCGCTGAACCGACGTCCCTCCACCGAAGCCGAGGCAGCCGCGCTCGCGTCCGGAATACGGCTGCGCATCATCCGGTTGACCTCGTTCGAAGCGATGACGAACAAGGAGCTGGCGGCGCGGCTGCGCCGCGACCCGGCGACCACGCTGCACCACGTGCGACGGCTGGTCGACGCCGGTTTTCTCGTTCCGCAGGAACCGCGCCGGGGCGCGCGAGGGGCGAAGGAGATCCCGTACCTGTCCACCGGGCTTTCGTGGCATCTGGACAACGAGGACGAGAACCCCGTCGCGGTCAACGAGGCGATGCTCGAGGCCTATCTGGCCGAGATGGCGGAGGCCGATCTCACGGAGACGGAGACGACCCGGCTCGTGGTCCAGGTGGGCTCCGAGGACGTCGCGGAGTTCAAGCGGCGGCTCTATGGATTGCTCGAAGAATTCAAAGCCAGGCCTCGCGATCCGGCCTCGGAACGCACGGCCGTGTACGTCTCGGTTTATCCCAGCAGGTAATCCGCTCGGCTCCCGCGCCGAAACGTGGGACCATGGAGGCACGATGACAGAACAGACACACGAAGACTTTTACGACGACAACGACCCCTACGACCCCTCGGTCGGGGAGATGGAGCTCGAGGACCGCGCGTCACTGCGCCGGGTCGCGGGCCTGTCGACCGAGCTCGAGGACATCACCGAGGTCGAGTACCGGCAGCTTCGGCTGGAGCGCGTTGTGCTGGTCGGCGTGTGGACTGAAGGCACTGCCCAGCAGTCCGAGGCGTCGCTGGCCGAACTGGCGCGACTGGCCGAGACAGCGGGCTCGGAGGTGCTCGAAGGCATCGTCCAGCGGCGCCAGAAGCCCGATCCGGCGACCTACGTCGGCTCCGGCAAGGTGCGCGAGCTGCGCGACATAGTCGTGGCGACCGGCGCCGACACGGTGATCTGCGACGGCGAGCTTTCGCCCGGCCAGCTGCGCCAGCTGGAGGAGAAGGTCAAGGTCAAGGTGATCGACCGGACCGCCCTGATCCTCGACATCTTCGCCCAGCACGCCCGTTCCAAGGAGGGCAAGGCGCAGGTCGAGCTGGCCCAGCTGCAGTACCTCGTCCCGCGGCTGCGCGGGTGGGGTTCGGCGCTGTCCCGGCAGGCCGGCGGCCGCGCGGGCGGCGCGAACGGCGGCGTGGGCCTGCGCGGACCTGGTGAGACGAAGCTGGAGACGGACCGGCGGCGGATCAGCAAGCGCGTGGCGAAGCTGCGCCGGGAGATCGCCGCGATGGACACCATCCGCGAGACCAAGCGCGGCAAGCGCGTGGCCAACGAGGTGCCGAGCGTGGCGATCGTCGGCTACACCAACGCCGGCAAGTCGAGCCTGCTCAACGCCCTGACCGGGGCCGGGGTGCTGGTGGAGGACGCGCTGTTCGCCACCCTCGACCCGACCACGCGCCGGGCGCAGACGGCCGACGGGCGCACGTTCACGTTGACCGACACCGTCGGGTTCGTGCGGCACCTGCCGCACCAGCTGGTGGACGCGTTCCGCTCGACGCTGGAGGAGGCGGCCGACGCCGACCTGCTCCTGCACGTCGTGGACGGTTCCGACCCTGCTCCCGAAGACCAGGTCAACGCGGTGCGCGAGGTGCTCGCCGAGATCACCCGCAGCCGCAAGGAGCCGCTCCCGCCGGAACTGCTGGTGATCAACAAGGCCGACGCGGCCGACGCGGTCACCCTGGCCCGGCTGCGGCACGCGCTGGCCGGTTCGGTGCAGATCTCGGCGCGCACCGGTTCGGGCGTGGCCGACCTGGCCGAGGTGCTGGCCGAACGCCTGCCGCGCGCGGAGACGGTGATCGACGTGCTGGTCCCGTACTCGCGGGGCGAGCTCGTGTCGCGAGCGCACGCGGAGGGCGAGGTGCTGGAAGAGGAGCACGTCGCCGACGGCACGCGCCTGCAGGTACGGGTCCGGCCGGACCTCGCCGCGGCTCTGCGGGCGTTCGAGACCAACGCCTCGGCGCTCTGAACGTCTTCCGTAGTGCACGGCCCGAGCGGGTCGTGCACTACGGAGGTGAACTGGTGCGGGTCGTCCTGGCACTGACGGCTGTCCTGATGCTCGCGGGCGCTGTCCCGGCCGCGGCGGCAGCTCCTGCCCCCGAAACGCTGTGCCAGGTCACGGACAAGCGCCTCAACGAACTGTCCGGCCTGGTTTCCGACGGCGAGCAGTGGTACGCCGTCAACGACGGCGGCACCAAGGTGCAGGTCTTCGTCCTGGACCGGAAATGCCAGGTGAAGGACGTCCTGACCGACCCGACTGATCCGTACGACGTCGAAGACCTCGCCCGGGGCAAAGACGGCACTCTCTGGCTCTCGGACACCGGCGACAACCGCGCGAAACGCGAAACGGTCGCCCTGCTGGAACTGAAACCGTCCGGCGGCGCGGCGGTCGTGCATCGCCTGACCTATCCGGACGGTCCGCACGACACCGAAGCCCTGGTCCTGGACCAGTCCGGCACGCCATTCCTGGTGACCAAGGACTTGCTGGGCGTTTCCAAGGTCTACAAGCCTTCGGCTCCGCTGGCAGCTCCCGGCCCGACGAAGCTGGAGCAGGTCGGCACCCTGCGCGTCCGCAGCACCGACACTCCCGGCGGTCCGGTCGGCTCGTTCGGCTCGGCTTTGATTACCGGGGGCGCGACCAGCGCGGACGGCAAAGTCATCGCCCTGCGGACCTACACGGACGCGTACTTGTACGCGGCCCCGGACGGCGACGTCGCGGCAGCACTGCAACGAGAACCGGTGCGGATTCCGCTGCCGAACGAGAAACAGGGCGAAGCCATCGCTTTCGAACCGGACGGCACTCTGCTGTCCGCGAGCGAAGGCGTCGGCGAACCGGTGCGGGCGATCAAGAACGCGACTGGCTTGGTCACTCCGAAGGCGACCGAGCCGAAGCCCGGCGGTGCCGCCACGCCACAACCAGCCACGGAAGACGCTGGCGGTTTCCCGCTCATCCCCGTTGCCGGTGCTGCTGTGGTCGCCGTTCTCGCCGCCTGGTTCCTGCTGGCAAGGAAACGCCGCCGCTCCTGATTCGGCGCACCCTTCCCTCACTCACGCCCGACTCGGGGCACGCGTCCCTCGCCTCGGTCTTGGCTCGGGGCGTCTGCCCTTCGCTCCGGCCTTGACTCGGCGCGCCTGCCTCTCGCTCCGGCCTTGATGCGGGGTGCCTGCCCCCGGCTCCGGCCCATGGCTCGGGGTGCCTGCCCTTCACTCCGGTCCCGACTTGGCCACTCCGGTCCCGACTTGGCGCCCTGCCCCTCGCTCCGGTCCTGACTCGGGGCACCTGCCCCTCGTTCCGGTCCCGACCCGGCGCACCCTTCCCCTCACCCCGGTCCGGGGGAGGGGAAGGAGTCACGACTCAGAGGCGGCGCAGAACCGCCACGACCTTGCCCAGGATCGACGCGTCGTCGCCGGGAATGGGCTCGTAGGCGTCGTTGTGCGGCATCAGCCACACGTGCCCGTCCTTGCGCTTGAACGTCTTCACCGTGGCCTCGCCGTCGATCATCGCGGCGACGATGTCCCCGTTCTCCGCGGCGGGCTGCTGCCGGACGACGACCCAGTCGCCGTCGGTGATGGCCGCGTCGACCATCGAATCGCCGGTGACGCTCAACAGGAACAGCTCGCCCTCGCCGACGATTTCGCGCGGCAGCGGGAAAACGTCCTCGACGGCCTGTTCGGCGAGCACCGGGCCGCCTGCCGCGATCCGCCCGACCAGCGGCACGTACGCCGCCTTAGGCACGGACGGCTGCTGGTCCATCTCGATGCCCATCGGGTTGTCGTCCGTGGACGAGAGCACGCCCACGGCGCGCGGCCGGTTGGCGTCGCGGCGCAGGTAGCCCTTGCGCTGCAGCGCGCGCAGCTGGTGCGACACCGACGACGTGGACGTGAGCCCCACCGCCTCGCCGATCTCGCGCACGCTCGGCGGGTAGCCGAAGCGGCTCACCCACGTGCGAATGACGTCGAGCACTTGCTGCTGGCGGACGGTCAGCGTCTCGTCCACGTCGTACACCTCCGGCATGGCGCTCACCTTCCCCGTGCTCTCGTGGCCGGATTCGCGCGCGGATTGTGCGGACGCCTTGCCTCGCGAGGCCGTCTTGGCCCCCTTCGCCGCGGTGCCCTTCACCGTGTCCTTCTCCAACGCTGCGTCGCCTCCAGCCGTCCCGCGGCCGCCGTGTCGGCGTCCCGCGCGTGTCCGCGTGCGCCGGTCCGGGATCCGCGTTTTCCGCGAACGCCCGTCCGGCGGCACCCGCCGGAGCCGGTCCGGCAGATGTCCTGGTCACCGACGTTAGCCACCGCGCGCGACGATTTCAAACATCTGTTCGATCGACACGCCGTGTCCTCTCGATTTTGTCGGTGCGGGGTGGTAGACCTTCGCACGGACGTTCGATAGAACGCCTGTTCGATCTGGACCGCTGCGGCGCAGGTGTACGGCCCGGACCGGACGGATCCGCAGGTCACGAGGAGGTTCCGTCATGTCGATCCTGGCAGATCGCGGGCTCGTCCGCCCGCTTCGGCCCGTCCCCGCCGACCGTCCCGCCGAGGGCGGCGGTGCGTCGGAAGGGGCGAGCCCGGCCCGGAGGACACCCGGGTCCGGCGGTCCGGCGCGCCGGTCGCGGCGGCGTACGGACAGCATTGACGCCACCCGAAAGGATGGTGTTCCGGAGGATGCCGAGGCCGAACCCGGCGCTGATCCGGGCTCGGCGGCCGGTTCCGCCGAGGTGGTGGAACTTCGCGGCCGGACCGGCGCCCGGCGCGGTCCTGGCGCGGACCGGTCCGGCGAGGGTTCGCGCGGCGAGACCGGCCGCGGCGACTCGCGGCGCGGCCCGGGAGCGGGCGAGTTCCGGGGAGGTTCGCGCGGTGAGCCGGGACGGCGGCGCGCCTGGCGGGCGGCGGCCGAGGCTGGGCTCGTCGGCGGCGAACTGACTGATTCCCGGCGGACCGCGCCGAGCAGTGCGGCTGGTCGCGGTGCCGGGCGAGCCGGTGCGCGGTCGGCGGAGTCCGCCGGTTTCGCACCCGCGGACGAGCGAGGCGCGCGGGTGGCGGAGGGCGAGGTCGCCGAGCTGCGTTCCGGGGCTGTCCGGTTCGCCGAGCGGGCTGGGTTCGAGACCTCGGCCCCCTCCAGGCGAGTCGGATTCCAGACGTCGGCCCCCTCCGAACGGGCTGGGTTCCAGACGTCGTCCCCCTCCGCGGTCGAAACCGAAAAACCCCTGGCCCGCGAGGCTCGCGGCCACACTGCGGTCCGGCACATCTCCGCCGCAGTCGAAACCGAAGAAGCCCCGGCCCGCAAGCCCCGCGACGCTCGCGGCCGCACCGCGGTCCGGCACATCCCCGCCGCCTTCCCGGCCAACCCCGGCCGCACCGCGCGCGAGCGGCGTGGCGAGCCGTTGCGGCCGCCGTCGCGGGCGCGGGTCGTCGCCGGGCGGCGCGGCGGCGTGGCCTGCCAGACCGCGACCCGGCCGTCGGTGCGGTGGCCGTGGCTCTTCGCGATCGCCTTCGCGGCCTGTCTGATCGTCACCGGGCTCGGCGTCTTCGGGGCGGGGGCGGCCAGCGGCCCGGTGCCGTCGCGGACCGCGTCCGTTTCCGTGCAGCCCGGCGATTCGCTCGGCGCGCTCGCCGCCCGGTTCGCGCCGAACGCCGACCAGGGCGCGGTCGTCGAACGCATCAAGGAGCTCAACAACCTCGACGACACCGCGCTGCTGCCCGGCATGCCGCTCACCGTGCCGGTCGCCTGGTCCGGCAACGGTTCGGCGGGGGCACCGGGCGAAGGAGCGGGTTCTGCCGGATCATGACTGTCGGAAACCACCCGGTCGCATCTTGCGCGATCGCTCTTTCACCCTCTCGGGTTTCTTGCGCCCGCCCCGGAGGCGATCTAGGGTCTACCCCTATATCTAGTAGTTACACCGCTGTAGTTGGTCCACAGGTAGGGGTAGACTGGCGGCAGTTGTCCACAGCCGGCCGGCAGTTGCCCACCGGGTGTCCACAAGTCGATCACCAGGCGCGGGGTCGCGCGCGGTGACCGCGGTCCAGGCCGTAGCGTGGCGGCAGGGGCCGGTTGGGACAGGAATCGACCGGCGCGGAGGGGAAGGTGATCGGCGGATGAGGTGCCCGTTCTGCCGGCATGCGGACTCTCGGGTCGTCGACTCCCGAGAGGTGGACGAGGGACAGGCGATCCGGCGGCGGCGTTCGTGCGCCGAGTGCGGCCGGCGTTTCACCACGTCGGAGACGATGGTGCTGGCCGTGGTCAAACGGTCCGGCGCCACCGAGCAGTTCAGCCGGGACAAGGTGGTCAACGGCGTGCGGAGGGCCTGCCAGGGCCGTCCGGTCGACGACGACGCGCTGCAGAAGCTCGCGCAGCGCGTGGAGGAGTCGATCCGTTCCGCCGGTCTGGCCGAGATCCCCAGCCACGAGGTCGGCCTCGCCATCCTCGGCCCGCTGCGGGAACTGGACGGCGTCGCGTATCTCCGGTTCGCCAGCGTCTACCGCTCCTTCTCCTCGGTCGAGGACTTCGAGAAGGAGATCTCCGACCTGCGGAAAGCCATGGCGGGAACTGCGGACGACCAGGAAGGCGAGCGCGCCGGCGACGACTGAGCCGTCACCGGGTCGCGGGGAGCGAGGGACAGGACCGCATGACCGAAACCGTGGGAACCGGCGCTGCGGCCGGACAGAACCAGAAGCCGAACAAGGGCCTCACCGTCCGGCGGGTCTTCACCACCGAGGGGACCCACCCCTACGACGAGGTCGCGTGGGAGACCCGCGACGTCGTCATGACGAACTGGCGCGACGGCAGCGTCAACTTCGAGCAGCGCGGGGTCGAATTCCCCGAGTTCTGGTCGGTCAACGCCACCAACATCGTCACCAGCAAGTACTTCCGCGGCGCGGTCGGCAGCCCGCAGCGCGAGAGCAGCCTCAAGCAGCTCATCGACCGCGTGGTGCGCACCTACGTGAAGGCCGCCGCCGAACACGACTACTTCGCCGGTCCGTCCGATCTCGAGATCTTCGAGCACGAGCTCACCTGGATGCTGCTGCACCAGGTCTTCAGCTTCAACTCCCCGGTGTGGTTCAACGTCGGCACCTCCTCGAAGCAGCAGGTGTCCGCCTGCTTCATCCTCGCCGTCGACGACACGATGGAGTCGATCCTCAACTGGTACCGCGAGGAAGGCCTGATCTTCAAGGGCGGTTCCGGCGCGGGCCTCAACCTCTCGCGGATCCGGTCCTCGAAGGAACTGCTCACCTCCGGCGGCACCGCGTCCGGCCCGGTCTCGTTCATGCGCGGCGCCGACGCGTCCGCGGGCACCATCAAATCCGGCGGGGCCACCCGGCGCGCGGCGAAGATGGTCGTGCTCGACGTGGACCACCCGGACATCGAGGAGTTCATCCAGACCAAGGCGCGCGAAGAGGAGAAGATCAAGGTCCTCCGCGACGCCGGGTTCGACATGGACCTCTCCGGCTCCGACATCTCCTCGGTGCAGTACCAGAACGCGAACAACTCGGTCCGCGTCTCCGACGAGTTCATGCACGCCGTCGAGAACGGCACAGACTTCGGCCTGCGCGCCCGGCTCACCGGCGAGGTCATCGACCGCACCGACGGGAAGAAGCTGTTCCGCAGCATGGCGCAGGCGGCGTGGGAATGCGCCGACCCGGGCATCCAGTACGACAGCACGATCAACGACTGGCACACCTGCCCCGAATCGGGCCGGATCACCGCGTCGAACCCGTGCAGCGAGTACATGCACCTGGACAACTCGAGCTGCAACCTCGCGTCGCTCAACCTGCTGAAGTTCGTGTCCGAAGAGGGCACGTTCGACGCGCCGCTGTTCGCCAAGGCCGTCGAGTTCGTCATCACCGCGATGGACATCTCGATCTGCTTCGCCGACTTCCCGACCGAGCCGATCGCCGACACCACGCGCAAGTTCCGCCAGCTCGGCATCGGCTACGCCAACCTCGGCGCGCTGCTGATGGCGCTGGGCCACGCGTACGACTCCGAGGGCGGCCGCGCGCTCGCCGCCGCGATCACGTCCCTGATGACCGGCGTGTCCTACCGTCGTTCGGCCGAGCTGGCCGGCGTCGTCGGACCGTACGAGGGCTACGCCCGCAACGCCGAGGCGCACCAGCGCGTCATGCGCAAGCACGCCGCGGCCAACGAGCTGGTCCGCACGTACCACAGCAACGACGCGGCGGTTCGCGCGCTCGCGTCGCAGGAATGGCAGCAGGGCATCGAACTCGGCACCCGCAACGGCTGGCGCAACGCGCAGGCTTCGGTGCTCGCGCCCACCGGCACCATCGGCTTCATGATGGACTGCGACACCACGGGCATCGAGCCGGACTTCTCGCTGGTGAAGTTCAAGAAGCTCGTCGGCGGCGGGTCCATGCAGATCGTGAACCAGACCGTGCCGCGCGCGCTGCGGGTGCTGGGCTACCAGGCCGAACAGGCCGAGGCGATCGTCGAGTACGTCGCGGAGCACGGCCACGTGGTCGACGCGCCGGGCCTGCGCCCCGAGCACTACGAGGTGTTCGACTGCGCGGTCGGCGACCGGTCCATCGCGCCGATGGGCCACGTGCGGATGATGGCCGCCGTGCAGCCGTTCATCTCGGGCGCGATCTCGAAGACGGTCAACATGCCGGAGTCGGCGACCGTCGAGGACGTCGAGGAGATTTACTTCCAGGGCTGGAAACTCGGCCTCAAGGCGCTCGCGATCTACCGCGACAACTGCAAGGTCGGCCAGCCGCTGTCCACGGCGAAGAAGAAGGAAGCCGCGGCCGAGACCGAGCCGGAGAAGGTCGTCGAATACCGCCCGGTGCGCCGCCGCCTGCCGAAGAAGCGCCCGAGCCAGACCGTGTCGTTCACTGTCGGCGGCGCCGAGGGCTACCTGCACGCGGGCTCGTACCCGGACGACGGCCTCGGCGAGATCTTCGTGAAGCTCGGCAAGCAGGGCTCCACCCTGTCCGGCGTCATGGACGCCTTCTCGATGTCGATCTCGGTCGGCCTGCAGCACGGCATCCCGCTCGAGTTCTACGTCTCGAAGTTCTCCAACCTGCGCTTCGAACCGGCGGGCATGACCGACGACCCGGACATCCGGATCGCCACGAGCGTCATGGACTACCTGTTCCGCCGCCTGGCGCTCGACTACCTGCCGTATGAAAAGCGGGCCCAGCTGGGCATCTTCACCGCGGACGAACGCTCGGCCGAGGTCGAGGCGAACTACGGCGGGCAGAACCTCGAGATCGAAGCGCTGCGCAGCAGTGTGGATTCCTCGCCCGCCCGGGCGGAAGAGCCCACAACGGACACCTCCGCACGTGACGCGCACAGCACGGCCGAGCTGATGGAACTGCACCTCGGCAAGGCCGCGGACGCACCGCTCTGCATGACCTGCGGAACGAAGATGCGGCCCGCCGGATCGTGCTACGCCTGCGAGGGTTGCGGGGCTACTTCCGGCTGCAGCTGAGCGCGAGCGTTTCTTCGACAGCTGAACGACTGGTCGGGGCTGGGGCAGCAGTTGCTGCCCCAGCCCCGATTTTTTCCTGCTGACGGCCGCACCGGCGCAAGTACGTCACGTACTTGACGTACTTGGTTCTGGGAGGCATGCTGGTGGGGACCGACTGGGAGGCTGACATGTCTGCTGTGCACTACGACAGCTACACCGATGCGCGCGCACATTTGAAGAATTTGCTGGATGCCGCTGAGAAAGGGCTCGTCGCGACTGTCCGGCGCGATTCCGCGACGACCGCTGTGGTGGATGTCGTGCGCCTGCGCCACGTTCTCGCGTCAGTCGTTCCCTCGCACGCTCAGGTCGTCCCCGAGGCTGGCGGCTGGTCGGTGTTTATTCCGGGGCTGCCAGTGTCCGCGGACGGCGCGTCGTTCGACGAGGCAGTCGACGAAATGGTCGACGCCCTGCGCGAGTACGCCCAGGATTGGCAGGAGCGTTTGCTGGACGCCCCGAACCACCGGGACAACTGGGGCCTGGTGCAGCTGATCAGCTTCAGCGACGACGCCCAGTTGCGCGACTGGCTTGTCGGTGCCGCGCAATGACTTCCTGGCCGCAGCCGACCCGCAACGACCATGAGACGTTCTGCAAGGCTGAAGAATGGCGCAGGGTGCGCGACGCTCGCGGGCGAACGGGAACGCATCACGTCACTTACGAGCTCGATCTTGTCGACGGCCGGATTCTGCGTACCCGCATCTCGCATCCGGTGGATCGCAGCGGTTACGGACCGGCTTTGTGGAAGCACATTCTTCGCGATCAGCTCGACGTCGAGGAACCAGCCTTCTGGTCCTGCGTGCAGGACGGCGTCAAACCGGCTCGCGGGACGCCCGAGCCGCCGGCCGGGGCCCTGCCTGCCGATCTCGTGTATCTGCTGCTCTCTCGCGTGGGCCTCGAAGAGGCTGAGGTGGCAAGGATGAGCAAGGACGAGGCGGTGGCCAGGGTGCAGCGTTACTGGACCGAAAATACGTGATCAGGCGACGGCTTTTCAGCGTGCTCAGGGCGCCATCTGCGCGACCCCCTCGCCAAACGACCAGTCCACCTCGTGGTTTTCCGTCAAACTGAAGAACACATTCCGCGGCTCGATCCCCGTCGCCTCGCTGATGAGTTCGGTTGCTCGCCGGTACAGCGCGGTTTTCTGGTCGTTCGTGCGGCCGGCGCGCAACGTGATCGCGATATACACGATGTCGTCGTCGCGGTGGACGCCGAAGTAGCCGGGGTCGTAACGCAGGCGATCGGCGGCGTGGCTGTTCAGGATCTGGAACCGGTCGTCGACGGGGACGTCGATGGTTTCGGTCATCGCCTGGTGCACGGCTTCGCCGATGGCGGGGAGGCGGTCGGCGTTGGGTTCGGACAGCACGTCGATGCGGACGAGCGGCATGGGAGACCTCTCAGCTCAGCTGGTCGAGATTCGGGCGGGACAGGTGAAGCACCCGGTAGCGGACGTCGGTGTCCTCGTCCGGGGTGGTGGTCCAGAGGGTGAAGCGCACGGCTTCCCAGCGAAGTGGGTCGATGGCCAGCGCGGTGGTGTGCACAGCCGGGTTTTGGGACAGCAGCGCGAGTTCTTCCACTTCGCGTTCGATTCCGCCGGGGCCTTCCGGCAACGGGCGTACGTGTTTGGTCGCGAATTCCGGAGAGACATCCCGCGCCGGACCGGCTAGACAGCTCGCGCCGGTCCAATGCCGCACTGGCGGTCGGCCGAAATCCTGGACTATGCCGTCGAATCCGCCGCCGCCCCAGAGGAATTGGCTCATTCCGGCGCTGTCGGTCCACAGGTAGAACGGCGCGTAGTGGTTGTCGCGCACCAGATACGCCTTGAGTCCCAGTCCGGGGAAAGCGTCGGTGCGATGGCCCCGGGTGGCGACTCGGTGCTCGATGTCGTAGCCGGCGGGCAGGTCGATCTCGTACTGCATCGCGTACATCGACGTCACCGCCGGCCGAGGAGGGCGAGTGCTCCGCGGACCGCTTGGTCGAACGGCTCGACCGTCCCGGACGATCGGGCGAGGACGTATCCGCCCTGCAGCACCGCGACCAGGGTGGTCGCCGTCGCGGCTGGGTCGAGATCCTTCGGCAGTTCGCCGTTCGCGATTCCCTCGGCGAGGACTTCGGCGAGACGGCCGCGCAGCCAGTCGAACGTTTCCTCCAGCGGCGCACGCAATTCCGGGTTCGTGACGATCTCGGGATCCAGCGCCAAGCGGCCGACCGGGCAGCCGCGCAGGACGTCGCGCTCGCGCAGCAGGTAGGCGGAAACGCGTTCGACCGCGGTCGTGCCCTGGGCGAACGCGGCCTCGGCGGAGGCGCGCAGGTCGTCGGCGTTCTGCCGGATCGCGGCGAGCGCCAGGTCGGCCTTGCCGGAGAAGTGGTGGTACATGCTGCCCTGCCCGGCCCCGGCGCGCTGCTGGATCGCCTTCGGGCTGGTGCCGACGTACCCCCGCTCCCACAACAGGTCCTGGGTGCTCGCGATGAGCTGGTCTCTGGTGGACATGACCCCAGCGTACATACTAGTAGGTACAGAGACAAGCGGGGGAAGGCCCTACCGCGGGGAGACCGGCTGTCCGCATGGTCCGGATGATCTTGGCCCGGCAGGCTGACAGGGAACCGAAAGAAGGGACTTCTCCGTGATCAAGTCTGCCGGCCGCCGGGCGGTCGCCGTGACGATGGCCGCCGCGGTGTGTGCCACCTTGTTCTCGACCGGCACTGCCGAGGCGATAGTGAAGGGCGGCGATTCGACGCAGCGCTACCCGTTCATGGCGTCGATACCGGAGTCCGTCAGCCAGACCGGCGAACGCGGTGTGTGCGGCGCCTCGCTGATCGACCCGCAATGGGTGGTGACCGCCGGGCACTGCGTGGACTCGAACCTCGTGACGCCGGACGGCACCGTCCGGATCGGCAGCGAGCGGCAGCATTCCGGCGGAACCGTCCGGCGGATCGCGCAGGTGGTCACGCATCCGGGTTACGCGCTGCAGAGCGAGACCATTCCCTTCAACCGCAACGACATCGCGTTGATCAAGCTGGACCGTCCGGTCGCCGAGAAGCCGATCCGGCTGGCGTCCAGGCCCGGCGTGCCCGGTACGCCGACGCGGCTGCTCGGGTTCGGCACCACCGTCGACACGTACGACTTCGCGAAGGCTCGGTTCGCGGAACGGTTGCAGGAACTGGACGTTCGGCGCGGGGCGGAGTCCGAGTGCGGTCCGGGTTACGCGGGGCGGACGCGGTTGTGCACGGTCAGCCCTAGGCCGGAAGCGATGGCGTGCATCGGCGACTCCGGCGGTCCGCAGGTCCGGCGCGGCGCTGGCGGGCGATGGGAGCTGATCGGGGTAACTTCGGGGCCGGGCACCGCCCGTTCGGCGTGTGCGGGCGGGCCGGGGCTGTACAGCAGCGTGCCCGCGTACGCGGATTGGATCCGGCGGACGATCTGGGCGAACCGGGGAGGAAACTAGAGGTCATGACCCTCGTGTCGGCGGGCTACCGTGCCGTGCGGCGGACCAGCGAACTCGTGTCGATGAGCGAATGCGTCGCCGAGGTGCACGACGACTGGTTCCGCGACC
Source organism: Amycolatopsis sp. NPDC114484 (assembly GCF_055633755.1). Classification (NCBI taxonomy): domain Bacteria; kingdom Bacillati; phylum Actinomycetota; class Actinomycetes; order Pseudonocardiales; family Pseudonocardiaceae; genus Amycolatopsis; species Amycolatopsis sp. NPDC114484. The sequence goes on from NZ_JBVKDQ010000016.1 coordinate 132,301, forward strand.
TCGCCCTCGCTCGGCGAACCGGGCTTTCCGTGCTCGAAGTGGGCTTCGAGCCGGAGGACGCCGCGCCGATCGTCCGCGAGATCGTCGCGGACGGCTGGAATCGCGAGACCAGCGTCGTAGTCGGGCGGATCGAGGAGGGCGCGAGCACCTCCGGCGAGATGCTCGGGTTCGAGCTGGCCGGTTACGAGTGCGAACTCTGGCACACCTGGCGCTGTCTCGGCGGTCTGGTCGAGGATGTCCGCGCAGCCACCGGCATCGTGCCCGGACGGTACGGGCTGATCGAGGACGCGGACGCGGCCCGCCAGGCTGCCCGATGGCTCACCGAATCCCGCCTAGGCGATCCGAAAGTGAGCAACTGGGCCGCCGCCGCGCTGCTAAGCCCATAGCTCCACCGAATCTCCACAACCTCCCCGCCGCAACGGCACATCCGGACGGCAGCATGACCGCCGTGGACTGGAGTGCGGTGTTCGAGGCGGAGGCGCGGCGGCGGAAGGTCCGGCCGCAGCCGGCGTGGGGGAGCGGCGTGCGGCTGGACCCGGTGGTGGCGCGCAGCCTCCGCCGGTTCCAGCGCGCGCCGGACGAGCTGACCGCGGAAGACCAGCTGTACCAGGAAAAACTGGTCGCCCGGCTGTTCGAAACCGCGAGCCAACCGGGGAAAAGCGACGTGATGAGCCAGCTGATCTCCGACGTTCTCGCGCTCGGCTACTACCGCGCGTTGCGAGACGGCACCCGCGACCCGGTCACCACAGAGGTAGCCGCACGCGTGTTCGCCGGGGTGGAACGGCGGCTCAGCTATCACGTGGACCGGTTGCGGCGGCAAAGAATCGCGGCCACGGCGAAGTGGCGAGCCAGGGCGATACTGGAAACCGGCGGCGTGCTCGTCGGCCACGGGCGCGCGTTGCGGCGGCTGGGCATGCCGTGGCTCGCGTTCGTCACCGATGCCTGGGCGCGGTTCGAACGGGCCCTCGCGGATGTCCGCAAAGGACCGCCGGTGCGCCCGGGGCCGCGCGTGCGGGCGCGGCCCCGGGGACTGGTCTAGGAAAGCTTCGACCAGAGGAATTCGTACGCGACCGCTGAACGGAACGCGAGTTGTTCGTTGTCCGCCGCCGCTCCGTGGCCGCCCTCGATGTTCTCGAAGTACTCCACGTCGTGGCCCTGCTCGCGCATCCGGGCGGCCATCTTGCGCGCGTGCCCGGGGTGCACGCGGTCGTCGCGGGTGGAGGTGACGAAGAGGATGGGCGGATACTCGCCATCGGCGGAAACGTTGTGGTACGGCGAGTATTTCGAGATGTACTCCCACTCCTCCGGGACGTCCGGGTCGCCCCATTCGGCCATCCACGAAGCACCGGCCAAGAGCAGGTGATAGCGCTTCAAGTCGAGAAGCGGCACCTGGCACACGATCGCGCTGAACAGCTCCGGGTAGCGGGTGAGCATGACGCCCATCAGCAGCCCGCCGTTGCTGCCGCCCTGGATGCCGAGCCGTTCCTTCGTCGTGATGCCCCGCGCGACGAGATCGCGCGCGACCGCGGCGAAGTCCTGGAACGCCTTGTACCGGTTCTCCTTCACCGCCTGCATGTGCCATTCCGGCCCGTACTCGCCGCCGCCGCGGATGTTCGCGACCACGTACGTGCCACCGCGCGACAGCCAGGCCCGGCCGACGACGCCGCCGTACGACGGGGTCAGCGAAACTTCGAAACCGCCGTAGCCGTACAGCAGCGTGGGGCCGTTTTCCGCGCCCGGCGGACGGACCACGAAGTACGGGATCTTCGTGCCGTCGTCCGACGTCGCGAAGTACTGGCTGACCTCCATTCCGGTCGCGTCGAAGAACTCAGGCGCCTGCTTCAGCACCTCGACGTCGCCGCCGACGACGCCGCGGGTGAGCGTGGACGGCTGGACGTAGCTGGAGGAATCCACCAGGTACTCGTCGTCGACGTCCGGTTCGGTGTCGACGATCTGCGCGCTGCCGAATTCCGGCGCGCCGCCCAGTTCCGCCTCGGCCCAGCCGTCCGGGCCCGGCGTCAGCACGCGCAGCTCCGACTTGACGTCGTGCAGCGTCGCGAGCAGCAAGTGGTTGCGGGTCCACGTGTAGTAGTCCAGCGACGTGTGCGCGTCCGGGGTGAACAGCGCGGTGAAATCACGGTCGCCGGACTTGAACGCGTCGTAGCGGATCGCGAGCAAGGCGCCCGCGGGGTGTTCGGCGCCGCCGACGGTCCACGCGCTGCGCGGGTGCACGAGCAGCCATTCGCGGTGCGTGGACACCTCGACGTCCTCGGGCAGGTCCAGTTTGGCCAGTCCGGACGGGGTCCGCTCGAAGTACTCGGTGCGGTAGAAGTCGATCGCGCGGCGCACGAAATCGCGTTCGAAACCCTCGGTCGGGTCGTGATACGCCATCACCGCGACGTCGTCCGGCTTGCCCTCGGCGACGAGCACCGCGTCTTCGAGCGGGGTGCCGCGCCGCCATTCCTTCACCAGCCGCGGATAGCCCGACGTGGTGAGCGACCCCGGGCCGAAGTCGGTTCCGAGGTACACCCGGTCGGCGTCGATCCAGCCGATCCGGTGCTTCGCCTCGGGCAGGGTGTAGCCGTCCGGCACGAACTCGTGCGCGTCGAGGTCGAACTCGCGGACGACGGTCGCGTCCGCGCCGCCCCGCGACAGCTGGACCAGGCCGAGCCGGTGCCCGGGACGCAGCACCGCGGCGCCCTTCCAGACCCAGTTCTCGTCCTCCTCGGCGGCGAGCGCGTCGACGTCGAGGAGGATCTCCCAGTCCGGTTCGCCGGTGCGGTACTGCTCCAGCGTGGTGCGCCGCCACAGCCCGCGCGGGTGCTCGGCGTCCTGCCAGAAGTTGTAGTAGTGCGTCCCCCGGCGCGCGACGTACGGGATCCGGCCGCCCGCGTCGAGCACCTCGCGGATCGAGTCCCGCAGCTGCCCGAACCTCTCGCTCGCGGTGAGCACGTCCAGCGTCTCCGCGTTGCGCGAACGGACCCATTCGAGCGCCTCGTCGCCCGTCACGTCTTCCAGCCACAGGTACGGATCTTCGACAGTCATAGCGTCCAGTCTCGCTGCCTGTCGCGGATCAGGCCAGGAGCCCGGCGTTCCCGTTTCGTGATCCAGGGCGGCTCGCGGTCTCCGTATGCTGGTCGGGAGGGGGAGGAATGACGTATTACGCCGGGGGCTCGTGGCCTCCTCCAGCATCACGGCCACCGCAGGCTCCGCCGCGCCGAAAGGCGGGCAAAGCGCTGGGCGCCGTCGCGGCGGTGGCGATCGTCGCGGTCACGCTCGCGCTCATGGCAGCGGTGCCGCACGAGGTGTCGGGGCACGCCGTCGCGGCCCCGGACGCCGACGCGATGCCGGACCGCCAGGACGCCAAACCGGTGCGCAAGCTCAGCGGCAATCCGCTGCTCGCCGAGGGCGTCGCGCTCGGTCCCGCGTCGTGCGACCTGCCGGAGCTGAGCCGGGACCCGGAGCAGCTCAAGGCCTTCTACACCGCGCTGGTCAGCTGCCTGAAGCAGGCGTGGCAGCCGGCGCTGGACAAAGCGGACGAGCCGAACCTGCCGGTCAAGGTGTCGGTCACGCTGCCGAAGACCAGCGCCTGCGGCAGCGCGCCGTCCCGGGACGAGGCGGTCGCGTACTACTGCGGCGGCGACGCCACGATCTACGCGCCCACCGAGTGGATGCTGGCGGACGCCGGGCTGAGCCGCGCCCGGCACCTGGCGACGCTCGCGCACGAGTACGGCCACCACGTCCAGCGCGAGAGCGGCATCCTCGACGCGGCGAGCGCCGAGATGGGTTCGCCGGAGCCGACCAGCGACGCGGACAAGGCCGTCGTGCGCCGGATCGAGCTGCAGGCCAACTGTTTCGGCGCGCTGTTCCTGCACGCCGCGTCCGACCGCGGGTCGATCAGCCGGGCCACCGCGAACGCCGCCGTCGCCGATTACGGCCGCGCCGACGACAGCGGCGACCACGGCACCCGCGCGAACCAGCTGGCCTGGGCGAAGGCCGGCTACACCGGAGCTGGCCCGGCCGCCTGCGACACCTGGTCCGCGCCGGCGGACAAGGTCAGCTGACCCGCCATTCCGGGTCGCGGCCCAGCAAGCCGAGGAACTGGTCCAGTTCGCTTTCGCCGGTGCTGACGGGCACTACCGGCGCGAAGGTCCCGCGCTCGACGCGTGCCTTCGGGTCGGCCGGGATCATGAGAGCGAACTGCAGGGCGGCGTGCACCGCCTCCGGCACCGGGTCGTAGGCGACGTCGAGGGTCTTGGCCAGGTCCCAGCCGTGCGCGACGGTGTCGACGAGGTGCATCGCGGTCGCGACTGTGCCGGGGAAGGTGCCGAAGGTGTTGATGGCGATCTGGCGTTCCGCGACGTCGGCTTCGCCATACGCGGCGAGGTAGTCGGTCACCGAAGCTGCGTACGCGGCGTACGGGTCTTCGCCGAGCTGACCGCGGTCCCAGTCCTTCGCGGAGCCGTTGCGCGCTGCTTCGGCGAAGGCGTGGTTTTCGCTGACTTGGTGGCGGAGCAGGTCGGCGAGCGTCCAGCCGGCGCACGGCGTGGGCCGGTCGAGGTCCGCCGCGGTGGTCTTCGCGACGATCGGGTCGAGGACGAGCAGGGACTGCCGGTCGAGGTCGAACGTGGTCATAGGTTCACGCTAACCGGCAGATCGGTCCAGGAAGAGAGCCAAAGCGGAGCTAACCGCGGTGGACCAATCTAGGCTGGACGCGTGGACCTGCACCTGGACCTGTCCGGCACCCGCGGCCATCGCGACGAGATCTACCGACAGATCCGCGAAGCGGTGCTCGACGGGCGGCTCCGCGACGGCGACGCGCTGCCGCCGACCCGGGAACTGGCGCACCAGCTGGCCGTTTCGCGCACCACTGTCACCGCGGCGTACGAACGCCTCGCCGCGGAAGGATTCCTCACCGGCCGGGTCGGAGCCGGAACGTACGTGCGGGCCGGTGCCGCGCCACGGCCCGCCGAGCCGGCCGGGCTCGCGGAGGGCGTCCAGCCGCGTCCAGAGTGGACAGACGTGCCCGCTCCGCCGAAAGCGTTCACCAACCCGCCGGAGTTCGACTTCCGCGCCGGAGTGCCCGATGTACGGCTGTTTCCGTTCGACACCTGGCGTCGACTGATGACCCAGGCGTTGCGCAGCTCCCGCGCGGAGCTGATGACTTATGGCGAACCGCAAGGCGATCCCCGGCTGCGCACCGAGCTCGCGCGGCACCTCGCGGTGTCCCGGAATGTTCGCGTACGCCCGGAACACCTCGTGATCACTTCGGGCGCGCAGCAGACGATCGACCTCGTCGCCCGGGTCCTGCTGCGGCCCGGCGACCTGGCCGCGGTCGAGGATCCCGGTTACCCGCCGCCGCGGCTGTTGCTGGGCACGCTGGGCGTGCGGGTCGCGCCGGTTCCGGTGGACGACGAAGGCATCGTGGTCGACGCGATCCCGCCGGGCACTCGCCTGGTGCACGTGACGCCTTCGCACCAGTACCCGCTGGGTGTCGCGATGTCGCCCGCGCGACGGCGGGCGCTGCTGGATTGGGCTGAGGACAACGGGGCGGTAGTGGTCGAGGACGATTACGACACGGAGTTCCGCTACTCCGGGCGTCCGCTGGAACCGTTGCACAGCTTGGATTCTCACGGTCGGGTGGTCTACGTCGGCTCGTTCTCGAAAGTCCTGTCGCCCGCGCTGCGGCTGGGTTTTCTCGCCGCGCCGCCCGCGCTGGCGGAGGCGATCGTGAAGGCGAAATACCTCGCCGACTGGCATTCCCCGGGCATCGAGCAGGCGGTGGTCGCCGCGTTCCTCGCCGAGGGCGGATTCGCCCGGCACGTCCGCCGGATGCGCGGCATCTATCGCGCCCGGCACGACCTCCTCGTCGCCGGCCTGCGTGCCGAATTCGGCGACGTGCTGGAGCCGGTGCCCGCGTCGGCCGGTCTGCACCTGAGCGCGTCGGCGGACCGGGACTTGCGCGGCTTCGCGCGGAAGGCGGCCGGGGCGGGCGTCCGGCTGTTCTCGCTCGGCGACTTCTCCGTGACGGCTCGGCGGCACGGGCTGCTGTTCGGCTACGGCGCGATCGCGACCGACCAGATCGGACCCGGCCTCGCCCGGTTGCGCCGGGTGCTCGACGGCTGAGCGCGTTACCACGAACGGACGCGTCCCGCTGGACTTTCGCACACGGCGGCGGGGCCCTAACCTGTGGTGACCCGACTCACCGAGGAGAGGGCATCGCCATGCGGATCGCGGATTTGCTTCAGCGCAAGGGCGCGACGGTCGCCACCGTGTCGCCGGGGACGACGGTCGCCGAGCTGCTGGCGGGGCTCGCCAGGCACAACGTCGGCGCGATGGTCGTGGTGGACGCCGAAGGCGGGATCGCCGGGATCGTCTCCGAACGCGACGTCGTGCGCAGGCTCGACGACCACGGGCCTTCGGTGCTCGACGGGCCGGTCGCGGACATCATGACCACCATGGTCGCCAGCTGCGCGCCGGACGATCCGGTCGACCAGCTCAGCGTCGTGATGACCGAACGGCGGATCCGGCACGTGCCGGTGCTCGACGAGGGGCGCCTCGCCGGGATCGTGAGCATCGGCGACGTGGTGAAGATCCGGATGGAGCAGCTGGAACAGAGCCAGGAACAGCTGGAGGCCTACATCTCCCAGGGCTGAGGGCTCACTCGCGCCAGCCGCTGAGCTCGACGCCCTTCGCGACGTCCACCCGGTAGCCGAGCGAGACCGTCGCGGACGCCCCGGGCGCGATCGTGAGCCGCCAGGTGAACTGGCCCAGTTCGGTGCGCTCGACCGGCTCCGGGCTGAGCCGAAGGTCCCGCACGGTGATCGAGTCGTCCCGGGAGACCGGGGCCTGGTCGAGCACGGCCACCACGGCTTCGCGGGGGCTGTGGTTGGTCACGGTCGTCTGGTAATCGGCTTCGCGGCGGCGTTGCGCGGAGAACGTCGCCTTGCTGGCACTGCGCTTGACCAGCTCGCGTTCGACGCGGATCCGGTCGTCGACGCCCAGCGCGAGTTCGAGTTCCTCGCCGGGAGCCCATAGGTCCAGCTGCGTGCTGCCGACGAATTCAGCCTCGTGGAACACGGCGGCCCGACCGGCGCGGAGGGTGTGCTCCGCGGTGTTGACCACCTTCGCGCGCAGGTAGGCCTCCTCGGCCTGCGTCGGCGCGGTCACGTAGTCGAGCTCCGCAGTGAGGTCCAGTTGCGCGAGGGTCGTCCGGTGGCCTTGCGCGCCGGACGGGATCGCGACCGGGCGCGCCGGACGGAAGGTGACCGCTGTGGTGCCCTGCTCCACTTCGGCGACGTGCGCGGCGAAGCCGTCCCGGCCGCCTCCCGCGGCGCCGTACGCCATCGCGGCGGGCGCTGGCGGTGCCATCGATCGCCGTTCTGGCTGCTGCCGGTCCAGGTACCAAGGCTGGAGTTCTGGGATCACGACGGTGTTCGCCGGGCGGGCGGTGGACAGCGTCAGCTCGCACTCCGGCCAGTCCTCGCCGGTGTGCTGGCTGACGAGTCCGTACGAGGTGACGGTGACGTCAGTGCCGCGTACGCGGACGTCGTACCCGGGCTCCCAGCGCGCGCCGGGGACCACATAGGACAGTTCGATTTCGGCGGTGGCAGGGGATTCCAGCTCCACCACGATCGTCGAACTGTCCTGTTCGGACTGTGCGCTGCGAGTTTCGATCTGACGGTCGAGCGCGGCGAGGTCTTCGCGCAGCCGCTCCAGCTTCGTGGTGAGCGCGCGACGTTCCTTGAGCGCCACCGCCAATTGCGTGCTGAGTGCTTCGCTAACTTCTTGGACGCGGCCCGGTTCCGCGTCGCCACCGGCCAACGCCTTCGCGAAGCTTGCTCCGCTGCGTCGCGAGACGCCGGTCAGCAGGTCGACGCGCGCCGACGCGGCGCTCTCGTCGTCCGCGACCTCGTCGACAGCGGCTTGGTCCGCGTGACGCTGCTCCACAAGCGCGCGCAGCGTTGGGTCAGCAGGCGCGGCGTGCTGCGCGTACGCGACGTCGACGCCGGTGACCAACGCGTCGCCCGCGCCGCTCACGCGCACCGAAGCAGCGTCGAGCGACAGGGGGAGACCCGTGATCTCTACGCGGGGCCCGTCGGCCGGAGTGACTTGACAGCGACGGGTGACGCGCGCGTGCTGCGGATAGACCGTGACCGTGACTATCGGTGCGTCCATGGCTCCGACGTTAGTCGGTTGACGCGACTTGCGGTTGACGGAAGTCTCAACTTGCTCGCCTGCTTCGTCCAGCTTGGGGGTTCTGGTGGGAGTTGCCGCTCGGGTCGCTGCCGTTTTCGTCGCAGTGGCCACGTTGTTCGTGCCCGCGGTCGCTGAAGCTGCTTCGCCGCCAGCGCCGGTTTTCACCGATGGTCAAGCACAGGCGGTCTTCGATCCGGCCGACGTGATCCGCGAGGACGTCTGGGTCACCGCGCCCGTCGACAGCGACCACGACGGCAAGCCTGACCTCGTACACGCGCAAGTGGTACGTCCGCGCGCTACGGAGCAGGGCATGAAGGTGCCGGTCGTGTACGAAGCGAGCCCGTACTTCGCGGGCGGCAACGACGTGCCGAACCACGACGTCGACACCGAGCTGTACGTGCCGGGTCCGCATGTCGCCTCGCCGATCGGGTGGAGCTACCAGAACTACTTCACCGCACGAGGATTCGCTGTCGTGTACGGCGAATCCCTCGGCACCGGGCTGTCCACCGGCTGCCCGACGACCGGCGACGTGAACGAGACGATCGGCGCGCGCTCGGTCGTCGACTGGCTGAACGGCCGCGCGGAGGCGCACACCCAGGCCGGAGCGTCGGTCACGGCGAGCTGGAGCACCGGGAAGACCGGCATGATGGGCGTGTCGTACAACGGCACGCTGCCCAACGCGGTGGCGAGCACCGGCGTCGAAGGGCTCGAGACGATCGTGCCGATCGCCGCCATTTCGAGCTGGTACGGCTACTACCGCAACGCCGGCGCGGTCGTCGCCCCCGGCGGATACCAGGGCGAGGACACCGACGTGCTCGCCGGTTACGTCTATTCGCGCGCTGACCAGCAGGTCTGCCGCCCGGTGCTCGACGGTCTCACCGCCGAGCAGGACCGGCTGACCGGGGACTACGGCAAGTTCTGGGACGTGCGGAACTACCGCGACGACGTCGGCAAGGTGCACGCGTCGGTGCTCGCGGTGCACGGGCTGAACGACTGGAACGTGAAGACCGAGCAGGTCGCGACCTGGTACGAAGCGCTGAAGAAGCACGGCGTCGAGCACAAGATCTGGCTGCACCAGTCCGGTCACGCGGACCCGATTTCGCTGCGCCGCGACGTCTGGCTCACGACGCTGAACAAGTGGATGTCGCACTACCTCTACGGAATCGACAACGGCATCGAGCGCGAGCCGAAGGCGACCATCCAGCGCGAGGACAAGTCGTGGGTCGACGAGGCCGAATGGCCCGCGCCAGGCACTTCGGACGTCGAGCTGCACCCGTGGCCGGGCGGACGTTCGACCGGGGCACTCGACCGGCAGCCGGTGCCAGGCCGTCCGACCGTCGAGACGCTGGCCGACGACGCGAGCAAGAAGATCGAACAGCTCGCCGACGCGGCGTCGTCCGGGAACCGCTTGCGCTACCGCACTTCCGCGACCACCGAGCCGGTGCGGCTGTCCGGCACCGCGAAGGCCGAGCTGCAGCTGTCGTTCGACCGCCCTGCCGCGAACGTGACCGCGGTGCTGCTCGACCGCGCACCGGACGGCACTTCCCACGTGATCAGCCGGGGCTGGACGGATCCGCAGAACCGCGTCAGCCCGTCGGTCACGTCGCCGATCACGCCCGGACAGCGGTACCGCATCGAGGTTTCGCTGATGCCGAAGGACTACATCGTGGCCGCCGGGCATCGGCTGGAATTCGTGCTGGCGTCCAGCGACCACGACTTCACGCTGCGGCCGGATCCGGGCACCGGGCTGTCGCTTGACCTGACCGGGACGACGGTGACGCTGCCGATCGTCGGCGGGAAGAAGGCGTTCTACTCGGCGATCCCGGCGCGGTAGGCGAACGCGACGGCTTGGGCGCGGTCGCGCAGACCGGCTTTGGAGAACAGGTGATTGACGTGCGTCTTTACCGTCGCCTCGCTGACCACGAGGGTGCGCGCGATCTCCGTGTTCGACAGCCCCGCCGCGATCAGCCGCAGCACCTCGACTTCGCGCGCGGTGAGGCCTTCCAGCTCCTTCGTGCGCACCGGCGCGCGGCTGGTCGCGGCCGCTACCAGCCGTTGCTGGAGCGCGCCGTCCACAGTGGACTGACCGGCGGCGGCTGAGCGGAGCGCGCGGACGATCGCGTCGGCGTCGGCGTCCTTGGTGAGGAACCCGCGTGCGCCTGCTTTCAGCGCGGCGAGCAGGGAATCGTCGTCGGCGTACGTGGTGAGGACGACGACTTCCGTCTTCGGATGCTGCGCGCGGACCATTTCGGTCGTCTCGACGCCGTCGCGGTTCGGCATGCGCAGGTCGACGAGCAGTACATCCGGCTGGTGTTCCGAGACAAGTTCGAGGGCCTGTACGCCGTCTGCCGCCGCACCTACGACCTCGACGCCGGGCAGCAGCCCGAGCAGCGTTACAAGCCCTTCGCGCACTACTGCCTGGTCGTCGGCCAGCACCACGCGCAGCGTCACGCCGGCACTGTCAGCTGAATCCGCCATCCGTCCTCCCCAGGGCCGGTTTCGAGCTTCCCGTTCAACAGCGCGGCCCGTTCGCCCATGCCACGCAAACCGTATCCCGGCGACGGCGACTCCGGCGGACGGCGGCCCTGGTGGTCGATGATCGTTAAGTCGACTTCGTCTTTGTTGAAGGCCACCGTCACGTCTACGGCGGGACCGCCTGCGTGTTTGCGCGAGTTGGCGAGGGCTTCCTGTACGGCGCGTACGAGCGTGGTGCCGACAGCTGCGTCTAGCTCGCGTGGTTCGCCTTCGAGTACCAGGTCGGCGCGAGAGCCGGTGTCGAGCCTGTACGCGGCGAGAAGGTCTGACACCGAGCGCTCGACGGGTACGGCGTCTTCGCGCAGCGCGGCTACGGCCTTGCGTGCTTCGGCGAGACCGTCTGTCGCGAGCTTCTGCGCGCGTTCAATCTGCGCGAGAGACTCTTCGCTCGCACCGTCGCGGACCAGCATCAGACGCGCGCCCTGAAGATTGAGCGCGAGACCGGCGAGGGAATGCGCGAGGACGTCGTGCAGCTCGCGGGCGATGCGCGTGCGTTCGGCGAGCGCGGCCGCGCGGGCGTGCTCCTCGCTGGCGGTCTGGGCGCGGGCGAGCGCGAGCTCGGTCTGCTCCAGCCGCTCCGCGCGGCCCCGGCGGTTGGCCGCGAGCAGCACCATCACGACGAGGATCGCGAAGAGGGAGACCACGTTCAGCCAGTCGAGCTGATAGGTGATCGACCAGACGAGGATCGCCGCCGACGCCACACCGAGCGCGATCCCCGCCGCGGTCCGGCTGCTCACGCGCAGGGTGTAGAAGGCGGCGCCGAACATCGTCGTCGACGTCCAGCTGCCGGGCTGCAGGACCCAGAGCGCTCCGGCCGCCGCCACCACGGAGATCATGGTGGCGGGCATCAGCCAGCGCGGGTTCGACTCGCGGGTGAGCCAGAGCGCCGGGACGGACAAGACGAGGACCAGCCCGATCAGCGGCCACGTCCACGGCCGCGCGTTCGGGATCGCGAACAGGGTCGGCACGGCGAGCACGCCCCAGCGCACCCAGTCGGCGCCCTCGAACCGCCGCCGCGCTTTCGCGAGCGAGGCAGCCGGTGTGCCCATGGGCCCTCCATCCGTCTTGTACGGAAAATGTACTGGCCCGGGCTTGGCTGGAGGGTGTCGGACATATCCCCCACCAGGAGGTACGCCCCATGTCCAGATTGAGACGGTTCGCGGCGGTCGCGGCCGCGGTGGCCTTGCCCGCGTGCGGCCTGACGCTCGCCGCCCAGTCGACGGCGTCCGCGGCCCCCAACTTCCAGGTGCCGTTCAAGTGCGGCGTCACTGTCACCGCGGCGACCTTCAGCGGCCACAACCCGGCCAACTCGGTCGACTTCCAGAAGTCCGGCATCACCGGCATGCCGGTGCTCGCGGCCGCGCCCGGGACGGTCACGCGCGTGGCGAACGAGGGCAGCACCAGCTACGGCCGGTGGATCGAACTCGACCACGGCGGCGGCTGGCGGACCCGGTACGCGCACCTGTCCGAGCAGGAAGTCTCGGTGGGGCAGAGCGTCGGGCAGGGCAAGGAGATCGGCAAGGCGGGCGCGACCGGCGGGGTGACCGGACCGCATCTGCACTTCGAGGAGAACCTGAACGGCGTGACGCAGAAGGCCGTGCTGAACGGCGTCGCGGTGCCGTACTACGGCAAGAAGGACTTCACGAGCAAGAACGGCTGCGGCGGCAACCCGTACTCGGCGACGCAGGTGTGCGGGTCGGGCTTCTCGGTGATCGACCAGCAGGCGCTGGGGACGGCGGGTACCGCGTACCTGCTGTACAACTCGTCCTCCAAAGAGAACTGCGTGACGACCCTGAAGGCGGTTTCGCTGGGGACGGCCAGTGCGGTTTCGGCGTTCCTGGAGGTGCAGGGCTCGACCCGGGCGACCGATTCGGGGAACTACACCTACTACGCCGGTCCGGTGAAGAAGACCGCCGGTTCGACGTGCGTGAAGTGGGGCGGTTCGGTCGGCTCGTCGTCGTACACGAGTCCGTTCGAACACTGCGGCTGAGGGCTTTGTGACCGATGCTGCCGGAGCCGTTGGCAGGTTCCGGCAGCATTTGTCTATTGTGGACAGCGTTGGTCGATGCACACCCCACCGACAATTCCCGCCGGTTGTCTCTGTCGGCGACACGGTTGTCCACAACTGCCTCCTGCCTCCACAGATTTGCCGCGTTCGTCCCGATTCGCGCATTCCCGGCGCACAGTGGAGGCGTGACCACCTCGACGCCGCCCGGCATCTCCCGGGCCACCCTCCGCAATCCGGCCGACCTCATCGCTTCCCTCCCGTACCTGCTCGGCTTCCGTCCGGCTGATTCCCTTGTGCTGCTGGGACACCGCGTCCCCGGAACCACGATCGGCCTGATGCTGCGCGCCGACCTTCCGCCGCGAGAACTCCAAGCGGAGCAAGCGGATGCGCTGATCCCGCGCTTCGCCGATCGCGAGCACAACGGTGTCACCGTCGTCCTTGTCGGCGGCTCGGCTGACGAAAACGGTCCACCGCATAGGGAATTCTTAGCCGAGCTTCAGCGCGTCCTGGCTCGACATAGCCTCCGCCTGTTCCACGCACTGTGGGCCTCCGAGATCGAACCCGGTGCGGAGTGGGCGTGCTATCTCGACCCGGACTGCGGCGGCGTGGTGCCCGATCCGCAGGAAACCGTCATCGCCGCCGCGACGACGGAGGCGGGGTTCGTCGTCTTTCGCAGCCGTGAAGAGTTGGCGGCGGTACTGGAACCGCGTTCCCCGCAAGCGATCACTCGTCGCGCCGAGTTGCTGGAATCCTCCCCGGAACCGTTGTACCGCACCGGAATGTCGCAGATCGAGGTCTTGGACGCCGCGGTCACCGAACTCCGCGAAGCGTTCCTCCGCCACCGTCGAGGTGCGGGCCCGCCTGATGACGACCAAGCCGTCCGGCTGGCCCACGCGTTGATGTTCACCCCCGTCCGGGACGCGTGCATGGCTCTTGCGGTCCCGCCTCATACGTCGCTGACCCGGGAGGCAGAGGAGGTGTGGCTGACGCTGGTCCGCGAACTGCCGCCGCCGCATCGCGCCGAGGCCGCGCTCCATCTGGGGTACACCGCTTTGATGCGCGGGGAAGGCGCGCTCGCGGGGATGGCTCTGGCGAACGCTGTCGAGGCCGATCCTGAGCATATGGTGGCGCAGTTGCTGCAGACTGCCTGGAACATCGGCATGGATCCGGCGAAGCTGACCGGCCTCGCCGACTTGAGCACGGCGGTGGATCTCGGGCTCGCTCCGCCGTCGGAACCGGGGAGTGCCAGCGAGCGGGGTCGAAGATCGGGGCCGCCGAGAGGGATGAGATGACCGGGGTCTGACCACGCGTCAGAAGGGCGGAGAGCGGCCCCGTGAACCGGTTCAATGCCTCGGCGGCGGGCGGGTTCCGGCGAAGCCCCGCGCGGTGCCGGAAAGCCTTGCTCGAGCCGGATTCCGCCTTGGTGCCTCGCCGCGGCGTTCGATCGCGTCAGGCAGAGTTCCGCCACTGCGCCCGCTGTGCACGGTGCGGGGCGGCGAGTGGAACCTTGTCATCCCGCCGCGGACGCGCCCGAGCCGGATTCCGTCCGTGGTCCCGAGCCGACGTCGCACCGGTGGGAACTTGGGCGCCCTGCCTCGGCGCGTCTGAACGACGTTCGTGGCTCCCCGCAACGATGCGGGGCGAGGATCCGCCCGGATCCCCGCCCCGAAACACCACTGCCGAAACCAGACACGGCCCGCGGCGCGCCGCCGCGGTCGGGAATCGCCGTCAGGAAAGACGCGACTGGGTGAACTGCCAAGCGTCCGAGACGATCCCGTCCAGGTCGGTCAGCTTGGGCGTCCAGCCGAGTTCGCCGTTGGCCTTGTCGCTCGACGCCACCAGCACCGACGGGTCGCCGGCGCGGCGCGGGGCGACGACGGCGGGGATCGCGTGCCCGGTGACCCGGCGGCAGGCATCTACGACCTCGCGCACCGAGAACCCGGTGCCGCTGCCGAGGTTGTAGATGCGGTGCTCGCCGGCGGCGGCGTGGCGCAGGGCGAGGAGGTGGGCGTCGGCGAGGTCGACCACGTGGATGTAGTCGCGGACGGCCGTTTTGTCGGGCGTCGGGTAGTCGTCGCCGTAGATGGAGATGTGTTCGCGGTCGCCGGTCGCGACCTGGAGGACGAGAGGGATGAGATGGGTTTCGGTGGTGTGCCGTTCGCCGAACGCGCCGTAGGCGCCCGCCACGTTGAAGTACCGCAGGCTGACCGCGGCGATGCCGTGGGCGCGGGCGAAGCTGGTGATCGCGTGGTCGATGGCGAGTTTCGACGCGCCGTAGGTGTTGGTCGGCTGCGTCGGGGCCGTTTCCGGGATCGGCGAGACGTCGGGCTCGCCGTAGGTCGCCGCGGTGGAGGAGAACACCAGGCGCGGCGTGCCGTGCTTCTTCATCGCTTCCAGCAGCCGCAGCGAGGTCACCACGTTGCCTTCCCAGTACTTCGCCGGGTCGGCCATCGATTCGCCCACCAGCGACTTCGCGGCGAAGTGCAGCACGCCGTCGAAACCTTCGCCGAGGAGGTCCGCGGCGACCTCGGCGGCGTCGCCCTCGACGAAGCGCGCTTGCGGGTGCACCGCGTCCGCGTGCCCGGTCGACAGGTCGTCCACCACGGTGACCTGGTGACCGGCTTCGATGAGGCGGGCGGCGCACACGCTGCCCACGTACCCCGCGCCGCCCGTCACGATGAGCTTCAGGGGGCTTTGCTGGTCCGTCACGTCAAGGCCTTTCTGCTGAGGGGTGGCGACTGTGCGGCACAGTCTCCCCTCAATGCGACGCGACGGACCCTCCGGGGGTTGCTCCGGAAATCAGGCCTCGTCGCGGCCCGCGCCGCGCGACGGCACCGCCGTGAACATCCGCGGACGGCGGAACCCGGCCTGCTCGCAGGCGGTTTCGACCGCGGTGCGAACTCCGTCCAGATCCTCGTCGCGGACCAGCGCGATCGCCGAGCCGCCGAATCCGCCGCCGGTCATCCGCGCGCCCAGCGCCCCGGCCGAGCGGGCCGAGTCGACCGCGAGGTCGAGTTCCGGCGTCGAGATGCGGTAGTCGTCGCGCATGCTCACGTGCGAGGCGTCGAGGTACGGCCCGATTTCGGCGAGCTTCTTCTCCCGCAGCAACGCGACCACGTCCAGCACCCGCTGGTTCTCGGTGACCACGTGGCGCACCAGCGGAACCAGATCCGCGGGCAGGGGCGCGAGCGCTTCGTCGAGGCCGTCGAGCGTGACGTCGCGCAGCGCCTTCACGCCGAGCAGCTCCGCCGCGCGCTCAGTGCCGCGCCGCCGCGCGCCGTAGCCGCCGTCGGCGTGGGAATGCTTGGTGCGGGTGTCCATGATCAGCACCCGGAGCCCGGCCTCGCCGAGCGGGAACGGCACCTGCTCCATCTCGCCCGAGCGGACGTCGAGGAACAGCACCCGCGAGTCCTCGCAGCACAGCGACGCCGTCTGGTCGAGCAGCCCGGTGGGCGCGCCGACGAAGTCGTTTTCCGACCGCTGCACCCAGCGCGCGATCTCCGGACGCGCGGGAGTGCTCGCTCCGCCGTCTTCGAGTTCCACCCCGGCCACGCCCAGCAAGGCCAGCGAAACCGCGCATTCCAGCGCGTGAGAGGAGGAAAGCCCGGCCCCGGACGGCACGTCGCCGGCGATGACCACGTCGGCGCCGCCCGCGAAACCCTGGTCGCGCAGCACCCACGCCACCCCGGCGGGATACGCGGCCCATCCGGGCACCGAACCCGGTTCGAGCGCGGCGATGTCGTGCGGCCCGGAATGCTGCAGCTGCCCGTCGTCGCCGAGCGTGGCGAGGCGGAGCTTGCCGTCCTGGCGCGGGGCCGCGGCCGCGGCGAGCCGGTGCGGGAGGGCGAAGGGCAGCACGAACCCGTCGTTGTAGTCGGTATGCTCGCCGATCAGGTTCACCCGGCCCGGCGCGGACCACACGCCTGCCGGGGCCCGCCCGTGGACCTCCCGGAACGCGCGCGCCGCGTCGGTCGCCGCGGTCACTTGGCGAGCGCCAGCACGGCGTGCAGCGCCGCGGTGGACACCTGTGCCGTGGTTTCGGTGCCCTTGACCTCGACGGTCGCGGTGGCGCCGGAGGCCTTGCCGACCGTGACGAGCCCGCCGGGCACGATCCCGACCGTGCGCAGCTCGGTGAGCAGCGACTCGTCGAGCTGCACGTGCTCGGCGATGCGGCGGATCTCCACCTCGCCGCCGCCGGTGCGGGCGAACTCGTCGAGGCGCACCAGGCCGTCCTCGGCGCGCGGCGCGGGATCGCCGTCGCCGAGCTTGTCGAGGCCGGGGATCGGGTTGCCGTAGGGCGACGTGGTCGGGTGGTCGAGCAGCTTCACCAGCTTGCGCTCGACGGCCTCGCTCATCACGTGTTCCCAGCGGCACGCCTCGTTGTGCACGTGCTCCCACTCGAGGCCGATCACGTCGACGAGGAGGCGCTCGGCGAGCCGGTGCTTGCGCATCACCGCGACCGCGAGGTCGTGGCCGTGGTCGGTGAGTTGCAGATGCCGGTCGTCGGCGACGACGACCAGCCCGTCGCGCTCCATCCTGGCCACGGTCTGGCTCACGGTGGGCCCGCTCTGCTGCAGCCGCTCGGCGATCCGGGCCCGCAGCGGGACGACCCCTTCCTCTTCGAGCTCGTAGATGGTACGCAGGTACATCTCGGTGGTGTCGATGAGATCGTTCACGCTGTCCCCTTCGTCCGCGTAGCTCATCGTAGTCGTTGGCCCCGACAGCGACGGCCCGCCTCGGCGTAACGGCCCGGCCCCGGCGAAAAGTCCTGCCCTGATGCGCGAACCGCGTCCGGACCTGCAGGATGGGGCCATGCGACCGTTGATCTCGCCCGCTGAGCTCGCCGCGTTCCCCGATCGCGAGCGTCCCGCCGTGCTGGACGTCCGCTGGCGGCTCGGCGGACCGCCCGGCGCGGAGTCCTACCAGGAGGGACACGTGCCCGGGGCGGTGTTCGTCGACCTCGACACCGCGCTGGCCGCACCGCCGGGAGACGGCGGCCGCCACCCGCTGCCGGACCCCGCCGTGCTGCAGCGTGAGCTGCGGAAAGCCGGCGTTCGGGCCGGGCGTCCGGTGGTCGTGTACGACGACGCCGACGGTTCGGTCGCCGCGCGCGCCTGGTGGCTGCTGCGCTGGGCCGGCCATCCGGAGGTCGCGGTGCTCGACGGCGGTTACACAGCGTGGCTGGCCGAGGGGCGGGAAGTGACGGCCGAGGCGGCGTCGCCGGAGCCGGGCGACATCGAGGTCCGGCCGGGCGGCATGCCGGTGCTGTCCGCGGACGACGCGGCGGCGCTCGCGCGCGAAGGCGTGCTGTTCGACGCGCGGGCGCACGTCCGCTACACCGGCGAGACCGAGCCGGTCGACCCGCGGGCCGGGCACATCCCGGGCGCGGTCAGCGCGCCGTCGTCCGAGCACGCCGGCGCGGACGGCCGGTGGCTCTCGCCGTCGGAGCTCGCCGAGCGGTTCGCGTCGCTGGGTTTGGCCGACGGGGTCCCGGCAGGCGCTTACTGCGGTTCGGGCGTGACCGCGTCGTCGGTGGTGCTCGCGCTGGAGGTCGCCGGGCGAGCGGAGCCCGCCGCGCTGTACGCGGGGTCGTGGTCGCACTGGTCGCGCGATCCGGAACGTCCGGCCGCCACCGGTCCCGAACGCGGCTGAATCCGCCGGAACTTTCGGCGCTGTGCGCCGACTTCTCGTCCGGAAGGCTTTTCCAAGCGAGAGGCGGCGTTCATGGAGCGAAGGACATTCCTGCGCGGGTCGGCGGCGGCCGGAGCGGCGATGGCGGCGACGTCCGCGGCGGCGGTCCCGGCTAATGCTGTGGCAACGACCGAGGCCACGGCGAGGACCGAGGCCGCGGCCGGGCGGCGGCCGTTGCGGGTGCAGGTCGTGTTGTTCGACGGCGTCGAGGAGCAGGACTTCGCCGGTCCGTACGAGGTGTTCTCCGCGGCGGGCATGCACGCTAAGCGCGGCACGGACGTTTCGTACGTGCGGGTGGACGGACCGGGCGTCGTGCACGCGTCGTACGGGACGAAGGTGGAGGTCGAGCGCGGCTGGTCCCCGCAGGACGCCGACATCATCGTAGTGCCGGGCGGCGGTTACGCGAAGCGGAAAGGACCGGGCATCTGGGCGGAGATCGACCGCCGGGTGCTGCCGGACGCGCTCGCCGCCGCACCGCGCAAAGGACTGACTCTGGCGTCGCTCTGCACAGGCACGCTTCTGCTCGGCGCGGCCGGTTTGGTGCGCGGACGTCCGTGCACGACTCACCACGGCGCAGTCGACACGCTTGTCCAACAGGGCGGCGTGGTCAAGAAAGCCCGCGTAGTCGACGACGGCGACGTGGTCACCTCGGGCGGCATCACGAGCGGGCTGGACCTGGCCTTGTGGCTGGTGAAACGCGAACTCGGCTCGGACGCGGCGGCCGGGCTGGAGGAGATGCTGGAGTACGAAGCGCGCGGCATCGTCTGGACGCGCGGCTGAGCACTTCCCCGGCGCGGGGGAGCGGGTCGCGGCGCGGTTGAGTTGTGCCCTGCTGCGGAACGGGAACCGGGCCCGGGCCCGGGCCCGAGCCCGAGCCCGGGCTGCGGCGTGGCTGGGTTGTGCCCTGCTGCGGAACCGGGTTCGGGCTGCCGCGCGGTTCAGTTCCGCCCTCGTGCGGAACCGGCCCGGCCCGGGGCGTGGCTGTGTAGCGCCTCGCTGCGGAATCCGGCGCGGGGCGTGGCGCGGTTGGGTTGCGCGCTGTTGCGGAACCGGGCGCGGGGCGTGGTGTGGCTGAGTAGCACCTCGCTGCGGAATCCGGCTCGGCGCTCGGCGAGGTCGAGTTGCGCCCTGCCACCGAACCCGGCTTGGGACGTGGCGCGGCTGAGCCGCACCCCGTCGCGAAACCAGGCTCGGGGCGCGGCGGGGAAGTACAGTGCGGGACATGTCGTCGCCTGCAGTTGTCTGGGATCCGTCGCTGCTGAAGTACGACCTGGGCGGGCAGCATCCGTTCAACCCCGTCCGGCTCGACCTCACCGTGCGGCTCGCCACCGAGCTGGGCGTGCTCGACGGGGTCGAGCTGCTCGTGCCCACTGCGGCCGGCGACGAGGAGCTGCTGCGGGTGCACGCGCCCGAGTACTTGGCCGCCGTGCGGGAAGCTCCGAATGTCGGGTGGGACGTCGGGCACGGGCTCGGAACCGACGACAACCCCGTGTTTCCCGGGATGCACGACGCGACCGCGCTGGTCGTGGGCTCGACGCTGCTCGCCGCCCGCAAGATCGCCGACGGCGAGGTGCGGCGGGCAGTCAACATCGCGGGCGGCCTGCACCACGCGATGCGCGATCACGCCTCTGGTTTCTGCGTCTACAACGACTGCGCGATCGCCATCTCGTGGCTGCTCGACCACGGCTTCGACCGCATCGCGTACGTCGACACCGACGTGCATCACGGCGACGGCGTCCAAGCCGCGTTTTACGACGATCCGCGCGTCCTCACTGTTTCACTGCACCAGCATCCGTTCACGCTCTGGCCTGGCACCGGCTACTCCGCCGAGTTCGGCAAGGGCAAGGCGGCCGGTACGGCGGTCAACATCCCGCTGCCGCCGCACACGCGGGACCCCGGGTGGCTGCGGGCGTTCGACGCGGTGGTTCCGGCTGTGCTGCAGGAGTTTCAGCCGCAACTGCTCGTCACGCAGTGCGGGGTCGACTCGCACGAGGAAGACCCGATGGCGGACATGTCGCTGTCGGTCGACGGCCATCGCACCATCTACTCCACACTGCGCGACCTGGCCGAACGCTACGCGAACGGCCGCTGGCTGGCCGTCGGAGGCGGGGGATACCAGCTGATCCGCGTGGTGCCGCGCTCGTGGACGCACCTGATGGCGACCGTGCTGGACCGCGACGTCCCGCCGGAAACGCCGCTGCCGCCCGGCTGGGTCTCGACGGTCAAGCGCGCCGCCCCGGCCGCCGACCTCCCCGCCGCGATGACCGACGGCGAGGACACCGCCTTCAAACCGTGGGGCGACGACGCGGACGACCCGGTGGACATCGCGATCCGCGACACCCGCCGCGCGATCTTCCCGCTGCACGGCCTCGACCCGGACGATCCGAGGGACTGACCATGCCCGACCAGCCTCGCCATTCCGGCGACAACTCCGGCATTCCCGACCCCGCTCCCGGCGCCCGCACGACGGGCGAATCCGGCGGCAACGACGCCCGTTACCCAGCGGGCGGATCCAAAGCGGCCGAGCCCGGCCTCGCTTCTGCGGGCGGCAGGGCCGGAGCAGCTGGTTCGGCGTCCGACGGCAAGCGCGGAGGGAGCGGTTCGCCAGACCAACCCGAATGGGGCGGCGGACCGCGCGCATCCGGCGGGGCTTCTGCTCCAGACCGGGCTGCGGGTGGGCGCGCGGGGTCGGAACAGCCTGATTCCGCGGGGAATTCCGCCGCGCCGGGTACCAATTCGACGGCTGGCGAAGCCGCAGTGGAGGGTGCTATGGCGGAGAAGCCCGCCGCGGAAAACCCCGTGGCGGAGAGCCTCGGCGCGGAAAACCCGGTGGCGGAAAGCTCCGCCGCGGAGAACCCCGTGGCGGAAAGCCCTGCCGCAGAAAGCCCTGCCACGGAGCATCCCGGCGCGGAACATCCCGCCGAGAGCGGAAAGCGCGATCCCTACGACTACCCCCGTGATTGGGAAGCCGACGTGGTCCTCTCCGACGGCGGCACTGTCCACTTGCGACCCGTCGTGCCCAGTGACGCCGATGGGCTCGTCGCGTTGCACGGCAGGCTTTCCGAACGCACGCGGTACTTCCGGTACTTCGGCGCCTACCCTCGCATTCCGCCGCGGGATCTTGCTCGGTTTTCCACTGTGGACCATCACGACCGGGTCGCGTTTGTCGCTTTGCTGGGGGACGACGTGGTCGCGGTGGGGCGCTACGAGAGGCTCGATCAGGGGCCTTCGGCGGAGGTCGCGTTCGTCGTCGACGACAAGCATCAGGGGCGCGGGCTCGGGTCGATTCTGCTGGAGCACCTCGCGGCGGCGGCGTCGGAATGCGGGTTGCGGCGGTTCGTGGCCGAGGTGCTGAGCGAGAACGCGGCGATGGTGCGCGTGTTCCGCGACGCGGGCTACCAGGTCAGCCGCGCGATCGAGGAAGGCGTGCTGCATCTGGAGTTCGACATCGACCCCACGGAGGAGTCGCTCGCGGTCGCTCGGTCCCGGGAACAGGCCGCGGAGGCGCGGAGTGTGCACAATCTCCTCCATCCCGGCACGGTGGCGGTGATCGGAGCGTCGGCGGATCCCACCAAGGTCGGGCACGTCGCGTTCGCCAACATGCTCGCGGCGGACTTCGCGGGGGCGGTGTATCCGGTCAATCCGGAGCATCGGTCGGTTCGGGGGGTGCGGGCTTATCCGTCCGTGCTCGATATTCCGGATCCGGTTGATCTCGCGTTGGTGGCGGTGCCGGCGGAGGCCGTCGAGTCGGTCCTGGACGCTTGTTTGGCCAAGGGCGTCAAGACGTTGGTGATCGTGTCCGGCGGGTTCGCCGAGTCCGGGCCGCTGGGGTTGCATGCGGAGTTGCGGCTGGTCGGCGAGGCGCGGGCGCACGGGATGCGGGTGGTCGGGCCGAACGCGTTGGGCGTGCTGAATACCGCGAAGGACGTCCGGCTGAACGCGACGCTCGCGCCGCGGTTGCCGAAGCGTGGGCGGACGGGGTTCTTCTGCCAGTCGGGGGCGCTCGGGACGGCGATTCTCGCGGACGCGGGGTCGCGAGGGCTGGGGTTGTCGACGTTTGTGTCGGCTGGCAACCGGGCGGACGTGTCCGGCAACGATTTGCTGCAGTATTGGGAAACCGATCCGGACACCGACCTGGTGCTGCTGTACCTGGAGTCGTTCGGCAATCCGCGCAAGTTCGCGCGGCTCGCGCGCAGGCTGGCGCGGTCGAAGCCGATCGTAGCGGTGAAGTCCGGGCGGCATGCCGTGCGGCCGCAGCTCGCGGCGACGTCGGCGGAGGTCGACGAGGCCAGTGTGCAGGCGTTGTTCGAACAGGCCGGCGTCGTGCGGGTCGAGTCGCTGGCGCAGTTGTTCGACACGGCGCTCGTGTTCGCGCATCAGCCGTTGCCGGCGGGGCCGCGGATCGGGATTGTCGGGAACTCCAGTGCGATCGGGTTGCTGGCCGCCGACACCGCGCGTGCGGAGGGGCTGCGGCTGGCGTTCGATCCGGTGGACATCGGACCGCAAGCGGGGCCGGACGAGTTCGCTACGGCGGTGCGGGAGGCGTTGGATTCGCCGGAGACGGACGCGTTGATAGCTGTCTTCGCGCCGCCGGTGGCGATTCCTGGGGCTGCGTACGCGCGAGCGTTGCGCGAAGCGGTGTCGGAGATGAAGCAGTCGAAGCCGATCGTCTCGACGTTCCTTGCCGCGGAAGGCGTGCCGGACGAGCTGGCGGTGTTGTCCGACGACGGAGTGCCGACGCGTGGGTCGATCCCGTCGTATTCAAGTCCGGAGCGCGCGGTGAACGCGTTGGCGCGCGTGGTGCGGTACGCGGCGTGGCGGCAGCGGCCGCAGGGGACGTTGGTGCGGCCTGGCGGGCTGCATGTCGAACAGGCGCAGGAGATCGTGCGCGAGCTGTTGCCGGAGGACGGCAGTTCGACGCTGCTGTCTGACGACGACGTGGTGCGGTTGCTCAGTTGTTACGGCGTGGATGTGGTGCCGTTCCGGGTGGCGTCCAGCGAAGACAAAGCAGTGGCCGCGGCGGCTGAGCTTGGCTACCCCGTCACGTTGAAGGCGGTGGACGAGCGGTTGCGGGGGCGGCCGGATTTCGCCGGGGTACGGCTTGACCTTATGTCCGAAGACTCCGTACGTGGTGCGTACCGCGATCTGTGTGCGGTGTCGGGCGACGAAGACGTGTACGTGCAACAGATGGCACCGAAGGGGCTGTCCTGCGCGATCGGGCTCCAGGACGACCCGTCGTTCGGCACGCTCGTGTCGTTCGGGCTGTCGGGGTTGGTCAGCACGCTGCTCGGCGACCGCGCGTACCGGGCGGTGCCGTTGACGGACGTCGACGCGGCGACGCTGATCCGTGAGCCGCGTACGTCGCCGTTGCTGACGGGGTATCGCGGTGACGAGCCTGCGGACCTCGCGGCGTTGCAGGACATGGTGTTGCGCGTCGCGGCGCTCGCGGAGGACAACCCCGAAGTGCGGTCGCTGGCGTTGGATCCGATCCTCGCGTCGCCGGACGGGGCGTTTGTCGCCAACGCGCGGTTGGTGGTGGGCGCACCGCCGACGCGGCCGGATACCGGACCGCGTCGGCTGCGGCACATCACGCCGTTGGACTGACCACCAGCTCGCCGAGGCCCAACAGCTGTTCGGTCGCGCCGCCGCTGATGAACTCCAGGCGCTTCGCGGCGGCGAAGTAGCGGTGCACGGGGTGCTCCACATCGATGCCGACGCCGCCGTGCAGGTGTACTGCGGTGTGGGCGACGCGGTGTCCGGCTTCGGCGGCCCAAAACTTCGCCGTGGCCATGTCAGCGGCTGCGGGCAGGCCTTCGGAGAGCTTCCAGGCTGCCTGCCACAGCGTCAGCCGTACGGCTTCGACGTCGATGTACGCGTCGGCGAGACGGTGTCGGACGGCTTGGAAGCTGCCCAGCACCTTGTCGAACTGCTTGCGCTCGCGCGTGTACGCAGCTGTCAGCTCAAGCGCGCGTTCCAAGACACCCAACTGTTGTGCGCAAGCGCCGAGCGTGCCGCGAAGACGCAGCTGTTCGCCGACGTCGCCGAGAGCGACTCCGGGAGTGTCCGACAGCGTCACCAAAGCAGCGTCGGCGTGGTCGGTCGTGGACTGCGCTTCGACAGAGACCCCAGGCGCGTCCTTCTCGACGATGTACACGCCGTCGTTGGCTTCGACGAGTAAGGCGTCTGCGAAGGCCGCGAAGGGGACCGCGGTCTGCGTACCGGTGAGGCGTCCGTCTGAAGCGACGAAGGAGCCGCCCAGGGCGACAGCGAGTACGGCCTTGCCGCGAGAGACCGGAAGCAGCCATCGCTCAGCCAGCAACGGATCGGTGAGCACCGAGCCAGCCTGGACGACCGACGACAGATAGGGGACAGGCGCGACCGCGCGGCCGATCTCGATCAGGACAGAACACTGTTCCAGCAACCCGAAACCGCCGCCGCCGACCGTCGCGGGCAGGGCGGCGTCGAGGACGCCGGAACGGGCCAGCAACGTCCACAGTGGAGCGTCGAAGCCGCCGGACCCGTGCGGGCCCAGCGATTCCGCGGTGACCTGGTCGGCGAGGATGCGCCGGGCGAGGGTGGAGAGGTCGTTTTGTGCTTCGGTGAGGGAGAAGTCCACCGGAGAACTCCTAACGCGTCACGGGCTGGCCGAGGGCGGTGGCGGCGACGATGTCGCGCTGCACCTCGTTGGTGCCGCCGCCGAAAGTGAGGATCAACGCCGAACGGTGCAGCCGTTCCAGCCGCCCGGCGAGCACCGCGCCGGGGGAGCCGGCGCGCACCACGGCGGCCGCGCCGACCACCTCCATCAGCAGCCGGTACGCCTCGATCGCCATCTCGGTGCCGTACACCTTGGTCGCCGACGCCTCCGCCGGGCCGAGTTCGCTGGCCGCGGCGGCCCAGGCGATCTTCCAGTTCCGCAGCTTCAAGTACTCGGCATACGCGTGCACGCGCGCGAGGTGCGTGCGGACCCATTCGCGGTCGGTCAGCGACTCCGCTCGGGCCCATTCCACGACGTCGGCCAGCGCTTTCCGCACCGGCGCGGCGGAGGTCAGCGCGACGCGTTCGTGGTTGAGCTGGTTGGTGATCAGCGGCCAGCCCGCGTTCTCCTCGGCGACCCGCGACGTGACCGGCACGCGGATGTCGTCGTAGTAGGTCGCGCTGGTGCCGGGGCCGGCGACGGTGTGCACCTTCGTCCAGGAAAAGCCCGGCGCGGAGGTCGGCACGATCAGGATCGACAGGCCCTTGTGCTTGCGCGCCTCCGGATCGGTGCGCGCGGCCAGCCACACGTAGTCGGCGTACTCGATCAGGCTGGTCCACATCTTCTGCCCGTTGACCACGTACTCGTCGCCGTCACGGGTAGCCCGCGTGCGCAGCGAGGCGAGGTCGGTGCCCGCGCCCGGTTCGGAGTAGCCGATCGCGAAATGCAGCTCGCCCGCGGCGATCTTCGGCAGGTAGAACGCCTTCTGGTCCGGCGTGCCGAACCGCATGATCGTCGGGCCGATCGTGTTCACCGTCAGGAACGGCACCGGCACCCCGGCGACCGCCGCCTCGTCGGTGAAGATCAGCTGGTCGAGCATGCTCCGGTCCTGGCCGCCGTACTCGCGCGGCCAGCCGAGCGCGAGCCAGCCGTCCTTGCCCAGCTGCCGGACGATTTCCTTGTACGCCAAGCCGTCGCCGTACTCGCCGCCCGGCGCGGCGAGGCTTTCCCGCCGCGCCGGAGTCATCAGCTCGGCGAAGTACTCCCGCAGCTCGGCGGCCAGCTTCCGCTGCTCGCTCGTATAGTCGATCCGCACCCGTCACCTCCACCCCGCCGGTCTCGTTGTGGTGTCGTACCGGGCCCCGGCGGTAAGCTAGAACCTGTTCTAGTTGTACCAGGAGTGGCGGACGGGAGGAAGCATGGAGGTCAGTGTCGACCGGGCGCTGTGCGAGGCGAACGCGGTCTGCGTGGGGTTCGCGCCGGAGGTCTTCGATCTCGACGACGACGAGAACCTGGTGATCGGGCCGGTTCCGGAGGAAGAAGTAGAACGTGTTTCGCAAGCGGTGACGAACTGCCCGAAGAACGCCCTGTTCACGACCGGTTGATCGGGGCTTGCTCAATACGAGAACAGATTCTAGTCTGTGCTTCGTCAGGCAGGCTTCGACGAGGAGGCTCGCGGGTGGAACCGTCCGAACGGAAAACGTACGACGACCGGGCTGGAGCGGTTCGATGACGCTCGAGGGCAAGGTCGCTGTCGTCACCGGGGCCGGAGCCGGGCTCGGCCGGGCCGAAGCGCTCGCGCTGGCCCGCGAAGGCGCGTCCGTGGTGGTCAACGACATCGGCGAGGCGTCCGACGTCGTGGCCGAGATCGAAAAACACGGCGGCAAAGCGCTCGCCGTGGCCGGGGACGTCTCGGCGGCCGAAACCGCGAAGGAACTGCTGTCGGCCGCGGTGGACCACTTCGGCAGCCTCGACATCGTCGTGAACAACGCGGGCGTGCTCCGCGACCGGATGCTGTTCTCGATGTCCGACGAGGACTGGGACAAGGTCATCGCGGTGCACCTGCGCGGGCATTTCCTGCTGTCCCGCAACGCCGCCGCGTACTGGCGCGATCGCTCCAAAATGGAGGGACAGCCGGTGTACGGCCGGCTGGTGAACACCGCGTCCGAGGCGTTCCTGGTCGGTTCGCCGGGGCAGCCGAACTACTCGGCGGCCAAGGCGGGCATCGCGGCGCTCACCATGTCCGCGGCGCGCGGGCTGGCGAAATACGGCGTGCGAGCCAACACGATCTGCCCGCGCGCCCGCACCGCGATGACCGCGGATGTCTTCGGCGAAGCGCCCGCGGACGGGCTCGATCCGTTGTCGGTAGAGCATGTTGCTCCGTTTGTCGCATTCCTTGCTTCCCCGGACGCGGACGCCATCAACGGCCAGGTTTTCGTCGTGCACGGCGGCATGGTCGCGTTGCTGAAGCCGCCGTCGGTGGAGGAGCGGTTCGACACCGCGAACGGCGCCTGGACCACCGGCGAACTCGCCGAAACCGTCGGCGCGCACTTCGCCGGCCGCGACCCGGAGCGGATGTTCGCCGCGACCGACCTGCTTTCGCTGCCCTGAACCCGGAGGACGCATGACTGAGCACCGGTTGTCCGGCAAGGTCGCCCTCATCACCGGGGCGGCCCGAGGGCAAGGCGCGGCGGCCGCGCGCGCGTTCGTCGCGCAGGGCGCCAAGGTGGTGATCGCCGACGTCCTCGACGAAGAAGGCAAGGCGCTCGCCGCCGAACTCGGCGAATCGGCGGTGTTCTGCCATCTCGACGTGAGCGACGAGGACGGCTGGACGGCCGCGGTCGAGGCCACGGTGACCGAATTCGGCGCGCCGACGGTGCTGGTCAACAACGCCGGGGTGCTGTACTTTTCGGAACTCGCGAAGACGCCGCTGGCCGAATACGAACGCGTCGTGCGGATCAACCAGATCGGCGCGTTCCTCGGCATGCGCTCGGTCGTTGAACCCATGGCCGGGGCCGGCGGCGGCTCCATCGTCAACGTGTCCTCTGTGGAGGGTCTGGCCGGGATGCCGTTCCTCGTCGCCTACACCGCGACCAAGTTCGCGATCCGCGGGATGACCAAGGTCGCCGCGCTGGAGCTGGGCGCGCGCGGGATCCGGGTCAACTCGGTGCATCCGGGCATGATCGACACGAAAATGGTGTCCGACGCCGCGGGCGCGGACGTGGATGTGTCCTGGGTGGGCAAGAAGGTCGCGCTCGGCCGGGTGGGCCGGGCCGACGAGATCGCGCCGCTGCTGGTGTTCCTCGGCAGCGACGAGAGTTCGTATTGCACGGGCAGCGAGTTCGTCGCCGACGGCGGGGCCACCGCCACACATGCGTTGAAATTGTGAGGATCGCCGGCGGCTGGTGAGCCTAGGGTGACGGCTGGGGCGCGAAGGGACGGGAGTGAACACCGCTAACCGAAATCGGCGGGCGGGGATGGGCAAGACTCGGGGGTGACTACTGGGAGGTGCGGTGGGCGGAAGCGGCTCGGTCACTCTCCCGGGCACCGCGGCGCTGACTCAGGTCGGCAGGCTCGCCACGCTGTCCTGGGAGGTCCTGCGGGCGATTTTCAAGCGTCCGTTCCAGTTCCGCGAATGGATCCAGCAGTGCTGGTTCTTCGCGAGCGTGACCATTCTGCCGACCGCGCTGGTCGCGATCCCGTTCGGCGCGGTCATCGCGCTGCAGCTGGGATCGCTGACCACGCAGATCGGCGCGCAGTCCTTCACCGGCGCGGCCAGCGCGCTCGCCATCGTGCAGCAGGCGAGCCCGTTGATCACCGCGCTGCTGGTGGCCGGAGCGGGCGGCAGCGCGGTCTGCGCGGACATCGGCGCGCGCAAGATCCGGGAAGAAATCGACGCGATGGAAGTGCTCGGCGTCAACCCGATCCAGCGCATCGTGGTGCCGAGGGTGCTCGCCGCGATCGTGGTGTCGGTGCTGCTCAACGGCCTGGTCAGCGTGGTCGGCGTGCTCGGCGGCTACTTCTTCAACGTGGTCCTGCAAGGCGGCACGCCGGGCGCGTACCTGGCCAGCTTCAACGCGCTCGCGCAGGTGCCGGACCTCTGGATCAGCGAGATCAAGGCGTTCCTGTACGGCTTCGTCGCGGGCGTGGTCGCCGCGTTCCGCGGGCTGAACCCGGCTGGCGGGCCGAAGGGCGTCGGCGACGCGGTGAACCAGGCGGTGGTGATCACCTTCCTGCTGCTGTTCCTGATCAACGTCGTGCTGACCGCCGTGTACCTCAAAGTCGTGCCCCCGAAGGCGTTGTGACATGACGGCCGAACCGATCGAGCAGACGCGCGCGTCCGACCGGACGCTGGAGATCATCGCGCGCCCCGGCGCGAGTCTCGAAGGACTCGGGAAACAGCTGTCGTTCTACGGCCGGGCGCTCGCCTGGTCGCCGCGCACGATCCGGCGCTACGGCCGGGAAACCACGCGGCTGCTCACCGAAGTCTGCTTCGGCACCGGCGGTCTCGCGGTGATCGGCGGGACGCTCGGCGTGATGATCGGCATGACGCTGTTCACCGGTCTGATCGTGGGCCTGCAAGGCTATTCGGCGCTGAACCAGCTCGGCACCGCGGCGCTCACCGGGTTCATTTCGGCCTACTTCAACACCCGCGAGGTCGCTCCGCTGTCGGCCGGGCTCGCGTTGTCGGCCACCGTCGGCTGCGGTTTCACCGCTCAGCTCGGCGCGATGCGGATCTCCGAAGAGATCGACGCGCTCGAAGTGATGGCCGTGCCGAGCATGCCGTACCTCGTCACCACGCGCGTGCTCGCCGGCGTGACCGCGGTGATTCCGCTGTACGCGGTGGGCTTGCTGTCCTCGTATCTCGCGTCGCGGCAGATCACCATCTGGCTCTACGGCCAGTCCGCGGGCACGTACGACCATTACTTCACGCTGTTCCTCCCGCCGGAGGACGTGCTGTGGTCGTTCGCCAAGGTGATCGTGTTCAGCGTGCTGGTGATCCTTTCCCATTGCTATTACGGCTATACCGCCTCCGGCGGACCGGCCGGGGTGGGCATCGCGGTGGGCCGCGCGGTGCGGACGTCGATCGTGCTGATCTCGGTGCTGGACTTCTTCCTGAGCCTCGCGATCTGGGGCGCGAACACGACAGTGCGGATATCCGGATGAGTACCCGTCGAGAGTTGCGCAAACGGCTCCAGTACCAGCTGCTGGGGCTGATCTTCCTCGTCGTGGCGGCGTTGTTCTTCACCACCACGATCGCCGCGTACCGCAAGGTGTTCACGCCGGTCACGACGGTGAAGCTGGAGACCGACCACGTCGGCAGCCAGCTGCGCGTCGGCGGCGACGTGAAGGTGCGGGGCATGCTCGTCGGCGAGATCCGCGACGTGCGGCCGGTCGGCGACCACGCGGAGCTGGAACTGGCGCTGCAGCCGGACAAGACCGACGTGATCCCGTCGAACGTTTCGGCGCGGCTGCTGCCGAAAACGCTGTTCGGCGAACGGTATGTCGCGCTTCAGCTGCCCGAGCGGGCGCAGCGGCCGATCAAAGCGGGCGACGTCATCCCGCAGGACCGCAGCAGCACCGCGATCGAGCTGGAGCAGGTCCTCAACCACGTCATGCCGCTGCTGCAGGCGGTGCAGCCGGAAAAGCTTTCCAGCACGCTCAACGCCGTGTCCACCGCGCTCGACGGACGCGGCAAGAAGCTCGGCGAGACGCTCACCCAGCTGTCGGATTACCTCGGCAAGCTGAACCCGTCGCTGCCTGATCTGAAGGCCGACATCACCGGGCTGGCCAACGTTTCCGGCATCTACGACAAGGCCGCGCCGGACGCGCTGCAGGCGCTCGCGGATCTCACCACGACGACGCAGACCATTGTGGAGAAACAGCGCGGCCTTACCGACCTGTACTCCTCGGTCACCGGCACCGCGACCGACCTGACGCGCTTCCTGGAAGTCAACAAGGACAACATCATCCGCCTCACCACCGCCGTGCAGCCCACGCTCGACGTGCTCGCGAAGTACGCGCCGGAATACCCGTGCCTGTTCAAGCAGCTGGCCGGGACGGTGCCGAACGCGGAGCTGGCGTTCGGCAAGGGCACCGCGCATCCGGAGGTCAGCCGCGTGACGATCGAGTTCTCGGCGAGCCGCGGCAAGTACCTGCCCGGCGTCGACGAGCCGAAGTACGACGACAAACGCGGCCCGCGCTGCTATCCGCAGGTGCCGAAACCCGGGCACTGGCCGCAGTACCCGCCCGACGGCGCGGTGAAGGACGGGGCGAGCAAACCCGCTCCGCCGCACAGTCCGGACGGCACGCTGCCCGGCGACATCACCAACGGCCCGCTGCCCGGCGGGTCCGGCTCGACCGGCGGCGCGCCGAGCATCGTCGGGTCGGCCGACGAGCAGAAGCTGCTCGACCTGCTCGTCTCGCCGACGCTGAACACCACGCCGGACAACGTTCCGGGCTGGTCGGGGCTGCTGGTCGGGCCGCTGTACCGCGGGGCGGAGGTGGAGCTGAAATGAGGTCGTTCGTTCCCGCGCTGATCAAGATCGGCATCTTCGCCGTGGTCACCGTGCTGCTCACCGGGGTGCTCGCCACCACGATCGCGAACACGAACTTCGGGAACACCGCGTCCTACGTCGCGAAGTTCACCGACGCGTCCGGCCTGCAGGCCGGCGACGACGTGCGGATCTCCGGCGTGAAGGTCGGCCAGGTCGAGACGATCGGGGTCGACCAGGGCGAGCGGAACTACGCCGAGGTGCGGTTCCTCGTCGAATCGGCGTACAAGCTGCCCTCGCTCGCCACCGCGACGATCAAGTACCGCAACCTCGTCGGCCAGCGCTACCTCTCGCTCGGCACCGACGTCGGCGGCGGCGACCCGCTGTCTCCCGGCGACACCATCCCGCCGGAGCGGACCAAACCCGCACTGAATCTGACCGTGCTGTTCAACGGGTTCAAGCCGCTGTTCAAGGCGCTGGACCCGAAGGAGGTCAACCAGCTTTCCGCCGAGATCGTGCAGGTGTTCCAGGGCGAGGGCGGCACGATCACCAGCCTGCTGTCGCACACCGCGTCGATCACGTCGGCGATCGCGGGCAAGGACAAGGTGATCGGGCAGGTCATCGACAACCTCAACCAGGTGCTCGGCACGGTCAACGCGCGCGGCCCGCAGCTCGGCGACCTCGTCGACCAGACGCAGCGGCTGGTGAGCGGCCTTGCCGAGCAGCGCAAACCGATCGGCGACGCGGTGGGCGCGCTCGGCGACCTGACCAACGCGACGGCGGGCCTGCTCGCCGACGCCCGGCCCGTCGTGCAGCAGGACGTGGTCCAGCTCGGGAAGCTGTCGAACAACCTCAACGACTCGCAGCCGCTCATCGAGCACCTGCTGCAGGTGCTGCCGGGGAACCTGGAGAAGTTCACCCGGACCCTGAGCTACGGCAGCTGGTTCAACTACTACCTGTGCGGGATCGAAGGCACCATCGGCATTTCCTCGCTGGACGTGACGCTGCCGATCGTGCCGGTCCCCGGTACCGAACGCGCGCCGAGGTGTGGCCCGTGAAACGACTCAAGGACCGGAACCAGGCCAGCGTCGGCGCGGTGACGCTCGTGCTCATCGTGCTGATCACCGCGGTGACGTACTTTTCCGACAGCATCCCGATGTTCGGCAGCGGCACCACCTACACCGCGGCGTTCGCCGAGTCCGCCGGGCTCGCGCCGGACAACGAGGTGCAGGTGGCCGGCGTCAAGGTCGGGCAGGTGACCTCGGTGGAACTGGGCCACAAACAGGTGCTCGTGAAGTTCCGCGTGAAGGGCGTCCGGGTCGGCGACGCGACCACGGCGTCGATCGAGATCAAGACGCTGCTGGGGGAGAAGTACCTCGCGCTGGACACGAAGGGCGGCGGCACGCAGACGCCCGGCGACACGATCCCGGTGCAGCGCACGCGGACGCCGTTCCAGCTGCAGGACGCGTTCAACCAGCTGTCCACCACGGTCGGCGACATCGACACGAAACAGCTGGCGCAGAGCTTCACCGCGCTGTCGGATTCCCTTAAGGACAGTCCGCAGTATTTGAAGGACACGCTGTCCGGGCTGTCGGCGTTGTCGAAGACGGTGTCCTCGCGCGACGCCGACCTGCACGCGCTGCTGTCCAACACGAGCAAGATCTCGAAGACGCTGTCCGACCGGAACGCCCAGCTGCAGCAGGTGATCAGCGACGGCAATCTGCTGCTGACCGAACTGCAGCAGCGCCGAGAGCAGATCAGCACGCTGCTCAAGGGCACGCAGCAGATTTCGGCGCAGCTGTCCGGGCTGGTCGCGGACAACCGCACGCAGATCGGGCCGACGCTCGCCGCGCTCGGGAAGGTCACCGACGTGTTGCAGCGCAACCAGGGCAACCTCGACCGGAGCCTGCAGCTGATGGCCCCGTTCGCCCGGGTCGGCGCGAACGCGACCGGCAACGGGCGCTGGTTCGAGGGGTACCTGTGCGGGTTGCTGCCGCCGACGATCACCGTGGGCGGACTGTCGATCAACCCGGAGGGCTGTACGCCGCCGATCTCCGCGCCTGATCAGGGGGTGGGTGGACGATGACTACCGCCGACGTACTTTCTCCTGCGGAGGCGTCATGACTGTCGAGACCAAGGCGGGGCGGAGCCTCGTCACCTGGCTTGGATTCGCTTGCGTGGCAGCGCTTCTGCTCACGGCGGGCATTTACTTCGCGCTGCGCGACACCGGCGGGACGAAGATCTCGGCGTACTTCGGGAAGACCGTCGGCCTGTACGCCGGTTCGTCCGTGCGAGTGCTGGGCGTCGCGGTCGGCGAGGTCACCGCGGTGACGCCGGAGGGCCAAGCGGTGCGCGTGGACATGACGGTCAACGACGACGTGCTGATCCCGAAAGACGTTGGCGCAGTGGTGGTTTCGCCGAGCCTGGTCAGCGATCGGTATGTGCAGCTGACGCCGTCGTACGACAGCGGTCCGACGCTCGCGAGCGGAACCGTGCTGGCGCGCGACAAAACCGCGACGCCGGTCGAACTGGACGATCTCTACGCGAGCCTCGACAAGCTGTCCACCGCGCTCGGGCCCAACGGGGCCAACAAGAACGGCGCGTTCTCCGACCTGCTGGACACCGCCGCGGCCAACCTCAAGGGCAACGGCAAGGACCTGAACTCGACCGTCAGCAGGCTCGCCGACCTGGCCGGCACGCTCGACGATTCGAAGGACGACCTGTTCTCCACGGTGAAGAACCTGAACTCGTTCACCTCCGCACTGTCCCAAAGCGACAGTCAGCTGAACGAGTTCTACCAGCGGCTCGCGGACGTCAGCGGGTTCCTCGCCGACGATTCGCACGACGTCGGGGCCGCGCTCGATTCGCTGTCCACGTCGCTGCAAGACGTGAAACAGTTCGTGGCGGACAACAAAAACGGGCTTTCGTCCAATGTGGCCAAACTGGCGTCGCTCACCAAGGTGCTGGTGGACCAGCGGGCTTCGCTCGCCGAGGTGCTCGACATCGCGCCGACCGGAGCGACGAACTTCATCAACACCTACGACGCGGCGTCCGGCACGATCGCGGTGCGCGACAACCTGAACGAGATCACCAACCCGCCGATCCTCACCGTCTGCCGGCTGATCAGCGCGGGCACGCCGAAGCCGCTTCCGGACACGCTCGGCAATATCTGCAAGAAGCTCGCGCCGGTGCTCGACGGCACACTCAAGCTGCCGTCCATCCCGCAGGCGCTGAACTCCTTGCAGAACGGCCAGTTGCCGCCGTTGCCGCTGCCGCTGTCGGACGTGCTGACGCAGAAACCCGGGGGTGGCAAGTGAAACGCCTCCGCAAACGGCTGGCGGGCGTGCTCGCCGGGGTGCTGGTGCTCGCCGGGTGCAGCGACGGCGGGTTCAACGGGCTGTACTCGACGCCGCTGCCCGGCGGCCCGGACGTCGGCGACCACCCGTACCACGTCACCGCGCTGTTCACCGATGTGCTGGACCTGGTGCCGCAGGCGAACGTGAAGGTGAACGACGTCGCGGTCGGCCGGATCGACCGGATCGCGCTCACCCCGGACACCCGGTCCGCGCTCGTGTCGATGACGGTGAACGGCGACGTCCAGCTGCCCGCCAACGCGCGTGCCGAACTGCGCCAGTCCAGTCTGCTCGGCGAGAAGTTCGTGCAGCTGAGCGCGCCGACCGCGGAGAAACCCGCGGGCAAGCTCGCCGACGGGGCGCAGATCCCGCTCGGGCGGACGAACCGCAACCCGGAGATCGAGGAAGTGCTGGGCGCGTTGTCGTTGCTGCTCAACGGCGGCGGCGTCGACCAGCTGCAGAACATCAGCCACGAACTCAACGACGCGCTGTCGGGCAACGAACCGCAGATGCGCGCGCTGCTGTCCCGAGTGGACGAACTGGCCACCCAGCTGGACGGGCACAAGGGCGAGATCCTGCGCGCGATCGACGGACTGGACAAGCTGTCGACCACGCTCGTCGGGCAGAAGCAGAACCTCGCCACGGCGCTGGACAAACTCGCGCCAGGCCTGAAGATCGTCGCCGACCAGCGCGACCAGCTGGTGGCGATGCTGAACTCGCTGAACAAGCTGTCCTGCGTCGCGGTGGACACGGTGAACCGCAGCCGGGACCAGCTCATCGCGAACCTCAAGGCGCTGGAGCCGACGCTGCGCCAGCTCAGCGCGGCGGGCAAGGACCTGCCGAACGCGCTGCGGATCCTGCTCACCTATCCGTTCCCGGACTACGCGGGCAACGTGATCAAGGGCGACTACGCGAACGTGGACGCGCGGATCAACCTCGATCTCGACAAACTGGTGCAGAACTTCACGAACTCGTCGCAGCCGCCGTTCCAGCTGCCGACGCCGTCGACGTCCCAGCCGCCCGGCGGCGCTCCTCCGGCCGCCGGGCAGGGGACGCCGCAGCTGCCGTTGCCGCTGCCCAACACGCCGGCCACGGGCGGGGCGAAACCGGGTTACGGCGGGGTGCTGGGCGGGTTGCTCGGCGGTCTGGTGGGAGGCGGCTGATGAACACGCGCAAGGTCCGGATCCAGCTGCTGGTGTTCTTCGCGATCGCGATCGTCTCGGTGGCGTACGCGGGCGGGCATTACGCCGGTCTCGACCGGATTTTCGGCAACCGCGGCTATCACGTGACGCTCAAGCTCGCCGACTCCGGCGGGGTTTTCGTCAACTCCGAGGTCGCCTACCGCGGCGTGACGGTCGGCCGGGTCGGCGCCATGACGCTCACCCCGCAGGGCATCGACGTCCGCCTCGACATCGACTCCGGCGGCCCGGACATCCCGTCCGCGCTGCACGCGCAGGTCGTGAACCGGTCGGCGGTGGGGGAGCAGTTCGTGGACCTGCTGCCGGACCGCGAATCCGGGCCGTACCTGGAAGACGGCGCGGTGATCACGCAGGACCGCACCTCGCTTCCGGCGACGCCGGATTCCGTGCTGACGCATCTCGACGGCCTGGTCGCGAGCGTCCATCCGGAGTCGTTGAAGACCGTGGTGGACGAGACGTACGACGCGTTCGCCGGCTCCGGACCGGAACTGCAGAAACTTTTGGACAGCACCAGTTCGCTCACCGCGACGGCCGCCCAGTACGTGCCGGACACCCAGGGGTTGCTGGCGAATTCGCGCACGGTCTTCGCCACGCAGGAACGGCAGGCGCAGAACATCACGGCGTTCGCGTCCGGGTTGAAGACGATCGCCGGTCAGCTGAAATCCTCGGACCCGGCTATCCGCAAGGTGATCGACGAGGCTCCGCAGCTGAGCCGGCAGATCAGCGACGTGCTCGCGACGTCCGGGACCGACCTCGGGGTGCTGTTCGCAAACTCGCTCACCACCGCGCAGGTCACCTCGATGCGCAAGGACGCGCTCGAGGAGCTTTTGGTGGCGTACCCGGTGATCTCGGCGTTCTCGCCGACGACCTCGCCGGACGGCACCGGGCATCTGGGCGTGGTGTTCAACTTCTTCGACCCGCATTCGTGCACGAAGGGGTATGAGGGCACGAAACAGCGTCCGGCCAACGACACGAGCGAAGCACCGGTCAACATGAACGCTTACTGCGCGGAGCCGCCAGGCAGCCCGACTGAGGTGCGGGGCGCGCAGAACGCGCCGTACGCGGGGAAGCCGCCCGCGATTCCGGCTGCGCCCAAGGCTTCCGCGCCTTCGGACCAGGGTTCGCAGCAGCTGCTGCCGGGTCTGCTGGGGCAGCTGACCGCGCCGCTGAAGGGCGGGCTCGGGGCGTTGCTGGGCGGTTCGTGATGGCTGACTCGGCTGAGGTTTCCGAGCCGCCCTTCCTGACTGCACGGGTGCTGACCGCACTGGCCGTGGTCGCGGTGCTGGCCGCCGCGTGGTTCGGCTGGTCGTGGTGGAGCGCGGCGCAGGACGACAGCCTGGCCCGCGGCCGCGCCCGGGACGCCGTGCTGGCCGCCGCGAGCACGGATCTGGTCACGCTCAACACGATCGACTACCGCACCAGCGCGGTCGACGTGGGCCGCTGGATCGACGTGACAACCGGACAATACGGCAAGGACCTGTCCGGTGACCGGCAGATGCAGATCGACCGCGCCAAACGCACCAAGACCGTTTCGACCGCTTCCTTGGTGCAGGCCGCCGTCACTGACCTGAACCCTTCGGCAGGCACGGCAAGGCTGATCGCGGTCTTGAACGTCCGCGTGAGCACCGGCGATGGCGCGCCTTCGGCGAAACAGGCCCGGCTGGCCGTGGACTTCGCGCGAGACGGCGACGTGTGGAAGATCGGCGGCATCCAGGCGGTGGGCTCGTGAACCGGCGGACGATCGCCGCTGGCGTGACCGCGGTCGCGCTGGCGTGCGCGGTGTGGTTCGGAGTGCAAGCGTCGCTGCTGCAACCCGAAGACGACGAGGCGATGGTCGACCCCGTCGCGACGGCTCAGGTCACCGACCAGGTCAGCGCCGCGGTCAAAGCTGTCTTTTCGTACGACTACGCGAACCTGGACCGAACCGCCCGCGCTGCGGCCGACGTCCTCACCGGCTCAGCGATGAGCCAGTACCAAAGCCAATTCGCCGCGGCTCGCCAACGCGCGACGAATGAGAAGCTCGTCCGGACGACGACGGTTCGCGCGATCGGTGTCCGTTCGTTGCACGGTGATGACGCGAGTCTGTTGCTTTTCCTTGACCAGCAAACGATCCTGCCGGGTGGTGGCGCGCCTCAGTCGTCGGTCGGCCAACTGTCGGTGACCGCGCATCGCACCGATGGGCAGTGGAAGATCACGGCGTTGGATCCGCTGTAGCCGTCCGGTCGCGGCTCGCCTGCGTGCGACGAGCGAGAAGCTCGTCCGGACGACGACGGTTCGTGCGGTCGGTGTCCGTTCGCTGCACGGTGACGATGCGAGCTTGCTTCTTTTCCTTGACCAGCAAACGATCCTGCCCGGCGGCGGCGCGCCTCAGTCGTCGGTCGGCCAACTGTCGGTGACTGCGCATCGCACCGATGGGCAGTGGAAGATCACCGCGCTGGATCCGCTGTGACCGCCCGGCCGAGCAGTTCGCTCACTTCCTTCGCGAGGGACACCGACGCCTCGATCTCGACCTTGCGGATGGACACGCTCTCCACGAGAAAGCCGAACGGCATGCCGAGCTTGCGGCAGAAAGCGGCCAGGTCGCGGGCGTTCGCCAGGCACTGTTCGTACGACTCGGCCAGCGTGTCGTCCGCGTGGCGCAGGGAATTCTCCAGCCAGCGCGGGACCCCGACGCCGAGCCACTTGAGGAAGGCCAGCGTTTTCGCCGAACCGCAGACCGAGAGGGTGAACAGGACCGGCTTGGGTTCGAGCTGCTGCTCGCGGCAGGCGTAGAAGTAGTCGGAGACCATGCTCTTGGCCGCGTCGGCGCTGTAGATCACCTGCGAGATGAAGTACGCGCAGCCGGCTCGCTGTTTGGCGATCAGTCGCAGGTGCTCGTCGGGCCGTTCGGTGATGGCGACGCCGCCGAGCAGCAGGTCCGGGCGGACTTCGCGGCGCAATGCCTGCGCCTCG
Source organism: Amycolatopsis sp. NPDC114484 (assembly GCF_055633755.1). Lineage (NCBI taxonomy): Bacteria > Bacillati > Actinomycetota > Actinomycetes > Pseudonocardiales > Pseudonocardiaceae > Amycolatopsis > Amycolatopsis sp. NPDC114484. The sequence continues at coordinate 171,207 of NZ_JBVKDQ010000016.1, forward strand.
GACAGCCGGGTGCGGACCTCTTTGCCTTGTGAGGAAGCCCCGACGAAGACGGACAGCACGCGCTCGGTGTCGGCGGTCCGCAGCCAGGTCCGCAGCTCGTCCCCGGGGTACTTGCCGACGCATCGGTAGATGACCGCCGGACGCTCCCACTCGCTGAGATAGTCCGCGTGGTAGGCGGCCGGGTCGAGGGTCGGCAGGTAGGGGAACGGCCGCTCGTCGGGATTGCGGTCGCTCTCGTCGTCGATGTCGTAGAGGGCGAGCCCGTCGACGTCGAGGTCGCGCAGCCGCGCCAGCGTGGCGTCGGTGATCTCCCGGATCCGCTCGGGGGAGTTGCTGAGGCGGGGCGGGGTGATGCCGAAGAGGAGGACACCGCTGCCGGAGTCGGTCAGCTTTGCCCGGAGAGTGTGGTCCGCCATGGTTCGAAAACTAGCAGCGCGCCTCAGCCCGCGAAGGGACCGCCTGGTCCGAACACCTGCTTCGCGAACCGTTCTCCCACCAACCGATGCGTAGCCGCGTCCGGATGCAGCGCGTCCGGCAGCGGATGGGCCGCGAAATCCTCTTCCCCGTACAGCGAAAGCCCGTCCACGTAATGCAACGCCGGGTCCTTCCGGGCCGACACGATCTGCGCGAGCTCCTTCCGGATCACCTTCAACGTCAGCTTCCCCTCCGCCACGGAGGCCGGATCGCCGGTCGCCTTGAACCGGAGCGTCCCGGTGCTGAAATCCGGCGCACCGGGCCCCGGCGTGTCCTCGTGGATCGGGCACAGCAGCGCGGAAACCACCACCAGCGGAGCGTCCGGATGCCCCTCCCGGATCGTGTCCAGGAACCCGTGCACCGCCGGGCCGAAAGCGCGCAGCCGCATCAAGTCCGCGTTCACCACGTTGATTCCCAGCTTCACGCTCACCAGATCCGCGGGCGTGTCCCGCATCGCCCGCGCGGTGAACGGGTCCAGCAGCGCGCTCCCGCCGAAGCCCAGGTTGATCAGGTCGACCCCGGCGGCAGCGGCGGCCAGCGCGGCCCACGTCTGGGACGGGCCTGCCGCACCGGAGCCGTGGCTGATCGAGCTGCCGTGGTGCAGCCAGACCGCTCGCGCGGGCGGCAGCGGAGAAATCGGGGCCGTGGTGCGCAACGCGACCAAGCGGGTGGTTTCGTTGTGCGGCAACCAGATCTCGACGTCCTTGACGCCCGAGGGCAGGTCGGAGAACCGGACCGTGCCGGGCGGGCCGGGGCGGGTCTCGCCGGACGCGGTCATCATGTCGAGGATCAGTTCGTCGCCGCCGGAGACCGTGGCGGAGCCGCCCGGCCGTCCGTTCAGCACCAGGTCGTAGACGCCGTCCGGCAGCGGCGGCACGCCCGCGTAGCCGACCTTCGTGCGGTGGGTGTCCAGTTCGATGGCCGTCGATTCGGTGCGAAACGCCAGCCGCACGCCGGACGGCTGGGTCTCGGCCAGCGCGAGCCTGCTGTCGGTGTTCTGCGCCCGCGCCCGTGCGGTGAGCCGGTGCGGCAGCAAGCCTTGCGCCGTGCGTTCCAGCTCAAGCGCGCCGCGCACGAACTCTTCGCCGATCTCGGTGGTGATCCACTGCATGCCGCCGAGTCTGCCGTCCGCGGCCGCGCGCCGCCAACGGGATATCAGCCGTCCCAGACCCCGGCGCCCTGGCGCAGCACCGCGACCGGCGCGGCTTCGGCGGTCGGCCACAGGTCCAGCACGTACCGGAAATGCTCGCCGAACTCGTGGTCGTGCCATTCGGCGTCCGGCGGGCCGCTTTCCACATAGGACACTCGGACCCGGTACCGCCCGGGCGGCACCGGGATCCGGTGCTCCTGCCGGGCGTAATCGGCGGGACCGGCCAGCGTCGCCACGCCGCGGGGGACGTCGAGATCGGCTTCCACGACGTGGGACGCGTCCGGGGACACCGGCGGTATCGCGGTGCTGACCGCCACGTCGACCTCGACCCAATCGGAGCGCGCGGTCGCCACGGAGAGCGACGAGGGCTCTACCGCGACGCGGTGCGCGGACACCGCCTCGTCGGTCCATCCTCCGTCGCCGGGACGCCAGGCGTCCTTGTCCCGCAAGGAGAACTGCCGTTGCTCGGCATGCACCAGGTACCGCACGGGCCCCACGCTAGCCCACGTGAGCCGGGGGTCACCCGAACTGGCTTGCGCGAGCGGTTTAGCGTGGTGGTATGACCACAGCTCCTGTCGACGTCGACACCGCCCGTCGCGACTACGCTGCGCTGGTCGAGCGCGGCCTGTCCCTGGACATCACCCGCGGCAAGCCGTCGCCCCGGCAGCTCGACCTCTCCGCAGATCTCCTGACGCTGCCGAACGGCCAGTACAAGGCCGAGGACGGCACGGACACCCGCAACTACGGCGGGCTCAAGGGGCTGCCGGAGCTGCGCCGCATCTTCGCCGACGCGCTGCAGGTGCCCGTCGAGCAGCTGTTCGCCGCGGGCAACTCCAGCCTGGAGCTGATGCACGACACCATCGCGCAGGCGATGCTCAGCACCCTGCCGGGCGCCGCGCGCCGCTGGGCCGACGAGCCCCGGATCGCGATGCTGTGCCCGGTGCCCGGATACGACCGGCACTTCGCGCTCGCCGAGCGGTTCGGCATCGAGCTGATCCCGGTGCCGATGACCGAAACGGGCCCGGACATGGACGTCGTCGAGCGGCTCGTCGCCGAGGACGCCGCGGTCAAGGGCATCTGGTGCGTGCCGAAGTACTCCAACCCGACCGGCGTCACCTTCAGCGCCGAGACCGCCGGGCGGCTGGCCGCGATGCCGACCGCCGCGCCGGACTTCCGGATCATCTGGGACAACGCCTACGCGGTGCACCACCTCACCGGCGACGAGCCGGAGCTGGCCGACATCCTGGCGCTGTGCGCCGAGGCGGGGAACCCGGACCGCGCGTTCGTGTTCGGCTCCACCTCGAAGATCACCTTCGCCGGGGCCGGCGTCGGGTTCTTCGGCGCGTCCGAGGCCAACCTGGCCTGGTGGCAGAGCGTGCTCAGCAAGCGCACCATCGGCCCGGACAAGGTCAACCAGCTGCGCCACGCGCTGTTCCTCAAGGACGCCGACGGCGTCCGCGCGCTCATGCGCAAGCACGCCGAGCTGATCGCGCCCAAGTTCGCCGCCGTCGAGCGCATCCTCGCCGAGGAGCTGGGCGACCTGGCGACCTGGACCAAGCCGACCGGCGGGTACTTCATCTCGCTGACCGTGCCCGAGGGCACCGCGAAGGAGGTCGTGCGGCTGGCCAAGGAGGCGGGCGTCGCGCTGACCCCGGCCGGGGCCACCCACCCGCACGGCGACGACCCGGCCGACGCGGTCATCCGCATCGCGCCGACCTTCCCCGAGCTTGCCGAGGTGGAGGAGGCCGTCCGCGCCCTCGCCGTCTGCGTGCGGCTCGCGGTCGCGCAGCGCGCCTGATCTCTGGTTCCAGGACTTCGGCCGCGCTGACTGTCCATAAAGGACGTCGGCGGTGGCGAAATGCTCGATTGACTGTCGCGTGACCGGGTTCTTAAGGTCTGTGAGGGGAACCCTGGGGGAATCAGATTCCCCCAGGGTTCCCCTCACAGACCGCAACCCCGGCGTCCTGGCTCGGGGCATCGTCGGTCTGGGCAGGCCCTTAAGTTCCTGGCAGCTGGTTCCGTGCCGCCGCCACCCGCTACGGTGGCGGCGGCACGGTCGTATCCAGGGGGCACGATGCGGGTTTTGATCGCAGGCGGCGGAGTCGCGGGCACGGTCACGGCGATGGCGTCGCAGCTCGCCGGGCACGAGCCGGTCGTGTACGAGGCGCATCCCAGCGGGGGAGCGGACGCGGGCGCGTTCCTCGTGGTGATGCACAACGGCATGAACGCGTTGCGCGCGATCGACGCCGATACCCCAGTGATCGAAGCGTCCTTCGCCTCGACCGGCATGGAAGTCGTCGGCCCGGACGGAACCACGCTCGGCGCGCACGATTTCGACCGCGAACTCGACGAACCGCGCACCCTCACTCGCGCCGCGCTTTACCGTGCGCTGCAACAGGAAGCGGAGCGTCGGGGCATCCAGATCGTCCACGGCAAGCGCCTGGTCTCCGCCACCGGCGACGGCACCGCGACTTTCCAAGACGGCACCACCGCGTCCGGCGATCTCCTCGTCGGCGCGGACGGCCTGCATTCCGTGGTCCGCACCCTCATCGACCCGCGGGCCGAACCGCCGCGCTTCACCGGCTTGACCGTGGTCTACGGCTACACCCGCGCCGAAGGACTTCCCGCCGCCCCCGGCATTTACCGGATGTTCCGCGGCAGCCGCGCCGCGTTCGGCTGCACCACCGACCCGGACGGCGCGACGTTCTGGTTCGCCCGCGTCCCCGATACGGAACGCACACGAGCCGAAATCGCCGCCGTCACCCCGGAAGGCTGGCGTGAGTTCGCCCACGCCGCCTTCGCGGACGACCCGCTGCCGTGCGCCGAGATCGCGGCCGCGACCGGCGACGACGTGCACGGCGGCCACTCCTACGACCTGCCCACGACCCGCGTGTGGTCGACGCCGTCGATGGTCCTGGCCGGGGACGCCGCGCACGCGGCGTCACCAGCGGCCGGACAGGGCGCGTCGATGGCGCTGGAAGACGCGGTGGTGCTCGGCCAATGCCTGCGCGACCTGCCGGACGCGCCCGCCGCGTTCGCCGCCTACGAACGGCTGCGCCGGGCCCGGGTCGAGAAGCTCGTGGCCGCCAGCGCGGGCGAGGACGTCGGCGGCGAGCGAGGCTGGGCATACCGGCATCATCTGGACTGGAGTGCGCGAATCACAGCGTGAGCGCCTCGCCGACGATACGATCCGCGCATGACTCAAGCCGCGCCACCGCAACAGCAGCCGCAGTTCCCGATCCTGCTGTCCACGATGAACGATCTGCCCGGGTACCGCGTGGTCCGCGTGTTCGGCGAGGTCTTCGGGCTCACCGTCCGCAGCCGCAACATGTTCTCCAACATCGGGTCCGGGTTCAAGGCGATGGGAGGCGGCGAGCTCAAGGGCCTCACGAAGCTGCTGTCCGACTCGCGCCACGAAGCCCTCTTCCGGCTGTGCCAGGAAGCCATGCAGCACGGGGCCAACGCCGTGCTCGCGCTGCGCTTCGACTGCAACGAGATCGCCGGCACCGCGAGTGAAATCGCCGCGTACGGCACCGCAGTGTACGTGGTCCCGGACGGCGCTCAGCAGCAGGCTCCGCAACAGCAACAGCAGCAGGCCCCGCAGCAGCAATACGCGCAGGCGCCGCAGCAGCAGTACCAGGCCCAGCCGCCGCAGGCCTGAGCCCCACGACAGGCTTGCCCGTGCGTCCAGCTGTTTCGTGGATGCACGGGCAACTAGCGTGCGAGGCCGGAAACCGCCCTCGCCGTCCCGGATAGCGTTCTCCGGGTGAGCAACCCGTTGATCGCGGAGACGAAGGACTCGACCAAGGCGTATTCGGGCATCACGCTGCTCGAATCGGGCGAGATGGTGAAGTCCGGCATCGAATCCGGCGACTGGGCGTCGATCGCGATGGGGGCGGTCGGGGTCGCGCTGGACGTGCTGTCGACCGCGATGGACCCGTTCGGGTCGATCCTGGCGGCGGGCGTCGGCTGGCTGATCGAGCACGTCGGGCCGCTGAAGCAGGCGCTGGAGGCGCTGACCGGCAAGGCCGACGAGATCAAGGCGCAGGCCGAGACGTGGCAGAACGTCGCGAAAGAGCTCGAAAGCATCGGCAAGGACCTGACCGCCTGCGTCGAGAAGGACTTGCAGAGCTGGACCGGCGAAGCGGCCGACTCCTACCGCGAGCGGACCAAGGACGTCGCGAACCTGCTCGGCGCGGCGCAGAAGGGCACCGAGGGTGCCGCGTCCGGGGTGAAGACGGCGGGTGAGGTCGTCGCGGCCGTCCGGATGCTGGTGCGCGACATCATCGCGCAGCTCGTCGGGCACCTGATCAGCTGGGCGCTGCAGGTGCTGTTCACAGCCGGGATCGGGATGGCGTGGGTGCTGCCGCAGGTGGTCGGCGCCGTCGCCAAGACCGCCGCGCAGCTGGCCAAGATCACCAAGCAGCTGGTCTCCGCGCTCAAGGCGCTGATGCCGTTGCTGAAGAAGGCGGGCGTCCTGTTCGAGGACGCCGCGAAGGCGCTGAAAGGCATCAAGGGCGGCAAGGCCAAGCCCTCCGGCGCGCCGAAGAACCTCGAGACGAAGCCGAAATCGGAGCCCAAGCCCGAGCCCAAGCCGGAGAACGAGAAGGGCGGCGGGGAATCGACCACCGCCTCGGGCGATCACTCCGGGCCGCCGAAGGGCGACACCAAGCCGCAAGGCGACCATTCCCAGCCGCCGAAGGACGAAACCAAACCGCAGGGCGACCACTCCGAGCAGCCGAGGGGCGGGGAGCCGGCACCGTCGGACCGGAGCGGCAATCCGGGCGAGTCCGGCAAGACGCCGCCGAAGGACGACCCGAAAGCGGCCGACACCCGGGGCGGCGCGGACGAGTGCAAGACCGCCGGGGACCCGGTCGACGTCGTGCGGGGCTCCGTCCTGATCGAAGACGTCGACCTCGAACTGCCGAGCCCGCTCGTGCTCGAACGGCTGCACGTCTCGTCGTACCGGTCCGGCCGCTGGTTCGGCCCGAGCTGGACGTCGACGGTGGACCAGCGGCTCGAAGCCGATTCCGAAACCGTCCGGTACTACGCGGCGGACGGCCGGATCCTGGTGTACCCGCGAGCCGTCGCCGGCGAGCCGGTGCTGCCGCTGGAAGGCCCGCGCCGCCCGCTCACCGCGACCGGCGACGGCGGATACCTGCTCGCCGATCCGGTCAACGGCACGGAATCGCGCTTCGGCCCCGGCCGCGGCGGCGTCTTCCCGCTGCGGTCGGCGACCGACGCCGCGGGCGCCCGGATGGACGTCGAGTACGACGACCTCGGCGCTCCCCGGCTGCTCCGGCATTCGGCGGGCTACCGCGTCGCGCTGGACGTCGAGGCGGGCCGCGTCACCGCGATCCGGGTGCTCGGCGACGGCCAGGAACCGGTGCTGGTCCGCAGATTCGGCTACGACGACCGCGGCCGGCTGGTCCGGGTCTTCAATTCCTCAGGCCTGGCAACGCAATACGACTACGACGCCGACGGCCGCGTCACGGGCTGGCAGGACCGCAACGGCATCTGGTACCGCTACCTCTACGACGCCGACGGCCGCTGCGTCCGCACGGTCGGCGACCGGGGCGTGTACGACGGCGAGTTCGCCTACGACCGCGAGCAGCGGATCACCCGCTACACCAACGCGCTCGGCCACGTCACGGAGTTCCACTTCAACGAGTTCTCCCAGCCGACCAAGGACGTCAGCCCGCTCGGCGCGACCACAGTGTCCACCTGGGACCGTTACGACCGGCTGCTGTCGCGCACCGATCCGCTCGGCCGCACCACCGGGTTCGAGTACACCGCCGAGGGCCTGCTCACCGCGGTCGTCCGCCCGGACGGCAGCCGCGCGCAGGTCAGCTCCGCGCCGGACGGCACGCTGACCGTCACCGTCGAGACCGCCGAACGCAGTTGGCGGCGCGTTTACCCGCCGGGCACCGCGCCGGATCTGTTCACCGCCCAAGCCGGGATCGCCGCGACCGAATTCGCCCAGGACCGCCAGCTGACCGGGGGCGAGCCGCCGCGCTCCGAGCCCGACCCGGTGGAGCGCGACCAGTTCGGCCGCCCGCGCGTGGTGGCCGACGGCACCCGGTTCGGCTGGACGGTCGACGGGAGCCAGGCCAGCCGGACCGGCCCGTCCGGGCGGCACGAGGAATGGCGTTACGACGCCGAAGGAAACCTCGTGGAACGCACCGACGCCCGTTTCGAATACGGCCCCTTCGACCTGCCGGTCGCGAAGATCGACGCCACCGGCGCCCGCACCTCCTACGAGTACGACACCGAACTGCGGCTCGTCCGTGTCACCGACCCGGCAGGCCTGACCTGGAGCTACACCTACGACGCCGACGGCAGGTTCGTCGCGGAAAGCGACTTCGACGGCCGCGAGCGGCGGTTCGCCTACGACGCGGCAGGCCAGCTCGTGCAGTCGGTCGACGGGCTGGGCACGGTCACCGAGTACCGCTACGACTCGCTCGGCAACGTGATCGAGCGCCGCACGGACAGCGGGACCATCCGCTACGAGTACGACCCCGTCGGCTTCCTCGCGCGCGCCACCGAGGGTTCCTGCGTGCTGGAGATCGAGCGCGACGAGGACGGCCGGGTGGTCCGGGAATCGGTCGACGGCCGCGCGGTCGCGTATGTCCACGAGCCGTCCGGAATGCGCCGCACGACTCCGTCCGGCTCGGTCAGCGAGTGGAGCTTCGACGACGCCGGGAAGGCGGTCGCGCTGTCGACCGCCGGACACGAAGTGCTTTTCCGACACGACGAAGCGGGCCACGAGGTCGAACGCGTCCTTGGCGGAAACACTGTGCTGGCACAGGCTTTCGACGCCGAACACCAGCTGGTCGCGCAGACTTTGGCCGCGGGCAGCCAGATCCGGCAGCGGCGCGAGTACCGCTACCGTCCGGACGGCCAGCTGGTCGGCGTGGACGACACTCTGTCCGGCTCCACGCGCTACCAGCTCGACACCGTCGGCCGCGTCACCTCGGTGGCTCGGCGCGACGGCCAGGAGACCTACCAGTACGACCCGTCCGGCAACATCCGGCACGCGCGGCTGCCGTTCGCCGAAGCGGACTCCGGTTCGCGCGGCTACACCGGAAACCGGCTCGCCGCGGCCGGCTCGGTGCGGTACGTCCACGACGGACAGGGACGGCTCGTCGCCCGCCACGAGAACTCGCGCACCTGGACCTACCGCTGGGACGCGCAGGATCGGCTGCTCGCCGTGGAAACCCCGGACGGCGTGCGATGGCGCTACCGCTACGACCCGCTGGGCCGCCGCATCGCCAAACAACGCTGGCTGCCCGGCGCGGAGGCCCCGGCCGAGGAGACCCTGTTCTCGTGGAGCGGGCAGCTGCTGGTCGAACAGGAACACCGGCTGGCCGGGTCCGCCCCGCTCACGCTGACCTGGGATCACCTGCCCGGAACCGTGCGCCCGGTGACGCAGACCGAACTGCTGGGCCGCAGCGCCCGGTTCTTCTCGTTCGTCACCGATCCGGTCGGCACGCCGGTGGGTTTGGTGGACGCCTACGGCACCGTCGCCTGGCGCGCGTCCGGGTCGCTGTGGGGCCGCACCCGTCCCGGCGGCACGCCGCTGCGGTTCCCCGGCCAGTACGCCGACGACGAGACTGGCTTGCACTACAACGTTTTCCGCTACTACGACCCCGGCACCGGGCGCTACCTGAGCCAGGACCCGCTCGGCCTCGCCCCGGCCCCGAACCCGGCCTCCTATGTGCCCAACCCGCTCGCCGACGCCGATCCGCTGGGACTGGGCAACTGCCTGGGCAGGGAGAAGTCCGGCCCGAACGACGAAGCGCGCCCGAACGAAACCCCGGGCGGCGGGAACAATGCCGGGCACGTGCAGGACACCAACCCGTCGTCCGCGCCGCCGCGCGAACCCACCCCGCCGCCGCGCGAGCCGACGCCGCCGCCGAGGGAACCGGCTCCGGAGACGACCACGGCGTCGTCCGCGCCTCCTCCGCCCCCGCCTCCTCCGCCCGCGAAGGCGCCGGGCCCGCCTCCTCCGCCCCCGCCCGGAAAACCGCCGGTCGCGCCTCCGCCGCCTCCGCCCGGCGGTGCGAAACCGCCGGCGAACCGGCCGGCGCGACCCCCGGCCGCACCGCCGCCCAAGGAAACCCCTCCGCCGTACAAGACGAAGACCGGGGACGAGGCCAAGGCCGAAAAGGAACGGGTCGAGACGAAGATCGACGAGACCCTGGAAAAGGTCCCGCTCAAGGATCGTCCGCCGGTGCTGCGCATCCCGGACGACCCCAAATTCACCGCGAGCACGAAGGTGTCGGAACTGCCGGATTACCTCAAGCACAATCTCCGGCCGGGCGACAACGACAAGACGCTCGGCGAAATGCTGGGGCACCAACGGTCCGAGATCATCGGCCCGGACGGCAAGCCGACCGAATTCGGCCGGGAAGCGAAAGCCAGCGACCTCGTCGACATGCAGGGCGGGGCCGGATACAACCCGCGCGACAACGTGATCTGCATGGATCCGCGCAAAAGCGACAACGAGATCGCGCACGAGCTGGGGCACGCGCAGCAGAACGAGCACGGCGGCTACACCAAGAACAACACCAACGGTTCACTCATCGAGTACCACAACGTGCTCAAGAACGAGAACCTGGTCAACGACGGTCTCCGCGACAACTACACGCTCAAGCCGGGCACGAAGCCGAAGCCGGGCGAGACCTACGAGAACATGGTCGACGAGATCAACCACATGCCGAACAAAGAGGTGCGCGAGCGCAACCAGGCGATGCTGAAAGAAATCGAAGAAATGCTGCAAGAACCTCGTTATCAGCCGAAGGCGGACAAGATCCGCGAAAACCTCATGCTGGAGTACTTCAACAACCCGAAGCTCGCGGAGCCGGTCCCGATGTGACAAAAGAAAACGGGCCCGCACCGGCGATCGGTGCGGGCCCGTTTTCGCGGGACTGGGCTACTTCCGGTACAGCGCCTCGATGTCGGACGCGTAGTTCTTGTTCACCACGTTCCGCTTCAGCTTCAGGCTCGGCGTGATCTCGCCGCCCGCCTCGGTGAAGTCGTTCGCCAGCACGGTGAACTTCTTGATCGACTCCGCGTGCGACACCTGCTTGTTCGCCTCGTCGACCGCCGCCTGGATCTCCGCGCGCAGGTCCGCGTCCTCGGCCAGTTCGGACACCGTCGCCGCTTCCGGCTTGCCGTGCTGGGACTTCCAGGCCGGGAAGTACTCCTCGTCGATCGTCACCAGCGCGGCGATGAACGGCCGCTGATCGCCGACTACCATCACCTGGCTCACCAGCGGCGCGGCCTTGATGGTGTCCTCGAGGCCGGACGGGGCGACGTTCTTGCCGCCCGCCGTCACGATGATCTCCTTCTTGCGGCCGGTGATCTTGAGGAACCCCTCGGAGTCCAGTTCGCCGAGGTCGCCGGTGTGGAACCAGCCGTCGGTGAGGGCTTCCGCGCTCGCCTCCGGGTTGTTGTAGTACCGGCCGAACACGACGTCGCCCTTCAAAAGGACTTCGCCGTCCTCCGCGATGCGGACCGAGGTGCCCGCGACCGGACGGCCGACGGTGCCGACGCGGAACGCCGCGCTGGTGTTCACGTTCGCCGCGGCGGACGTCTCGGTGAGGCCGTAGCCCTCGAACACCGGCACGCCAATGCCGCGGAAGAAGTGCGCCAGGCGCGCGCCCAGCGGGGCCCCGCCGGACACCGCGGCGATGCAGCGACCGCCCAGCGCGGCGCGGAGCTTGCCGTACACCAGCTTGTCGAACACCAGGTGCTTCGCGCGCAGGCCGAGCCCGGCGCCGCCCTTCTCCTGTGCCTCGCTGTACGCGACCGCGGTGGCTTCGGCGGCGTCGAAGATCTTGCCCTTGCCGTCGGCGTGCGCCTTCTGCTTGGCGGTGTTGTAGACCTTCTCGAACACGCGCGGCACGGCGACCACGAACGTCGGCCGGAAGGTGCCGAGGTCCGGGACCAGGTTCTTCACGTCCGGCGTGTGGCCGAGCGTGACCCGGGCGGTGAGCGCGGTGACGGCGATCGCGCGGGCGAGGATGTGCGCCAGCGGGAGGAAGCACAGCAGCGAGTTGCCCTGCTCCATCAGCTCCGGGAACGCCTCGATGTCCGCGCGGATCTCGGCCAGCAGGTTCCGGTGGGTCAGCTCGACGCCCTTGGGCCGCCCGGTGGTGCCCGAGGTGTAGACGATGGTGGCCGTCTCGTTCGCGGTGACGCCGCGGCGGCGGGTGTGCAGGTCCTCGTCGGAGACCTCGGCGCCCAGCGCGGTCAGCTCGTCGACCGCAGGGGAGCCGTCCTCGATCTGCCAGGTGTGCTCGAGCGTGCTGAGCCGCCCGCTGATCTCGTCGACCGCTTTCCGGTGCGCGCCGGTCTCCACGAAGACGGCCTTGGCGGCCGAGTCGGAAAGGATCCAGTACACCTGTTCGGGCGACGAGGTCTCGTAGATCGGGACCGTGACCGCGCCCGCGGCCCAGATCGCGAAGTCGATCAGCGTCCACTCGTAGCGGGTCTTCGACATCAGTGCGACGCGGTCGCCGTGCCCGACCCCTGCCGCGATCAAGCCCTTGGCCACGGCCGCGACCTGGTCGGCGAAGTCCTTCGCGGTCACGTCGAGCCAGGTGCCCTCGACCTGCCTGCGGAAGCTGACCACGTCGGAGAACCGCTCCGCGTTCGCCCAGACGACATCGGCCAGATTCTCGTCGTCGGTCACCGGCTTCCCGGCGGGGGCGCTGTATTCGCGCACGTGGACCTCCGTGTTCGACGCGTGCGGTTACCCGCCAGTCAACTTAGCGTGCAGTAGACCTTAAGACCATGCTGGCACGGGGCGCGCGGCGAGGTCGTGACATCGTGTCCGGGTGCACGCACCGCCAGCTCTCGATCTCGTCGACGAGACCTTCCTCGTCGTGCCCCCGTCCACCGTCGCGGCGGCCTTCGCCGACCCGCGTTCGTGGCGGCGGTACTGGCCCGACCTGGAGTTGCGGGTCTACACCGACCGGGGGGACAAGGGTCTGCGCTGGACCGTCACGGGCGCCTTGATCGGTACCATGGAGGTCTGGCTGGAACCTGTTCTCGACGGCACCGTGCTGCACTACTTCCTCCGGGCCACGCCGGCCGGTCCCGGCGGCGTCCCGCGCGAGCTGAGCCCGCGCGAACTGCGCCGCGAGTTCGACCGGCGGGCGCGCGCGGCGAAGGACGTGGCGCTGAGCCTGAAGGAGATCCTCGAGGACGGGCGCGAGCCGGGGATTCCGCCCCGGACCGTCGAGTAGGAGGCTCTTGTGCGGGTTCACGTCGTTTCGGACGTGCACGGCAACGCCGACGCGCTGAAGCGGGCGGGGGACGGGGCGGACGCGCTGGTCGTGCTCGGCGACCTGCTCGACTTCGTCGACTACCACGACCACGACAAAGGCATCATGGGCGTGCTGTTCGGCGCGGAGAAAGTCGGCGAGTTCGCCCGCCTGCGCCGCGAAGGCACCAGGGACGAGACGGTCGCCTACTCGCGCACGCTGTGGGCCACCCTGGACGATCCGGCCGCCGCGGTCGACGAAGCTGTTCGGGAGCAGTACTCCACGCTGTTCGCTTCGATGACCGCGCCGACGTACGCGATCCCCGGCAACGTCGACGCGCCGTCAGCCTGGCCGGAGTTCGCCGGGGAAGGCGTGCACCTGGTCGACGGCGAGGTCGTCACGATCGGCGGCCTGCGGTTCGGCTTCGCCGGCGGGGCGGTGCTGCCGGACGGCGTGCTCCCGCGTCCGCGCAAGGGCGCGGCCTGGCGGCCGTACCTGCGGGCGCGCGAGGAGTTCGACGCGGCGGTCTCGCTGCTGGACCGGGTCGACGTGCTGTGCACGCATATCCCGCCGGCAGTGCCCGAATTGACCTACGACGTGGTCGCGCGACGCGCCGAACTCGGTTCGAAGGCGCTGCTGGACTTGATCCTGCGGCAGCGCCCGCGCTGGTCGGTGTTCGGGCACGTGCACCAGCCGCTGGCCGCGCGGCGCCGGGTCGGGCACACCGAGTGCCGTAACGTAGGTCACTTCAAGGAGACCGGCCAGCCGTACGTGCTGCGCTGGTGACTGTGCTGTCCGGCTACGCTTCGTCCCATGGCCGAGCAGTCCACGCAGTCCATCGAGGTCGACGCCGAGCCCGCGCGGGTGATGTCGGTGATCTCCGATTTCCCCGCGTACCCGGAGTGGGCCAAGGCGGTCCGCGAGACCGAAGTGCTCGCGGCCGACGACGCGGGCCGGGCGAAACAGGTGAAGCTGACCCTCGACGCCGGGCCGATCAAGGACGTGTACACGCTCGAGTACGACTGGGACGATTCCGGTCTCGGCGTCAGCTGGCATCTGGTCAAGGGCCAGATGCAGAAGGCGCAGAACGGCCGGTACGCGCTCGAACCGCTCGGCGGCGGGCGCACCCGCGTCACCTACACGCTGTCGGTCGAGCTGGCGCTGCCGATGATCGGGCTGCTGCGGCGCAAGGCGGAGAAGATGGTCATGGACACCGCGCTCAAGGAGCTCAAGCGCAGGGCTGAGGGCTAGATGCGCATCCTGCTGTTCACCGGCAAGGGGGGTGTCGGGAAAACGACGCTCGCCGCGGCTACCGCTGCCGCGCTCGCCGGCCGCGGCAGGAAAACGCTCGTCGTGTCCACCGACCCGGCGCATTCGCTCGGCGACGCGTTCGGCACGCCGCTGGGAGCCGAACCCTCCGAAGTGGACATCCGCGGCGACGGCACGCCCGCTGGTCTCTGGGCGGCGCAAGTGGATTCCCGGGCGCTGGCCGACCGGACCTGGCACGAGCTGCGCGGCGAGCTGCGGAAGGTGCTGGCCGGAGCCGGTCTGGACGTCCTGGACGCGGAAGAGCTGACCGTGCTGCCCGGCGTGGACGAGCTGCTCGCGCTGAGCGAGGTGCGGCGGCTGGCTTCGCAAGGTCCGTGGGACACCGTGGTGGTCGACTGCGGTCCGACAGCTGAAACGCTGCGCTTGCTTTCGCTGCCGGAAGCCGTGTCGGGCTACCTGGGCCGGGTTTTCGGCAACCGGCGCGTCGCGGCGTCGGTCCGGCAGCTCGGCGCACATCTCGACGCGCTGCGCGAACTGCTCACCGACCCGCGCGTGACGACCGTGCGGCTGGTGCTCACTCCGGAGCGAGTGGTGGTCGCCGAGGCGCGGCGCACGCTCACGTCGCTGGCGCTGCGCGGCATCGCGGTCGACGGCCTGATCGCCAACCGGCTGATGCCCGCGCCCGGGTTCTGGCGCGGTTCGGCGGCGAAGTGGCTGCGCACCCGGCGGGAGCAGCAGGACGCGGTCCTGGCGGAACTCGCCGAGGCCGGATTCGGCCCCGGCGAGCTGGCCCGCGTCGAGCACCGGGCGAGCGAACCGGTGGGGGCGGAGGCGCTCGCCGAACTGGCCCGCGAGCTGTACGACGGCCGGGATCCGTTGTCCGGCAACGGGAAACCGGTCACCCCGCTGCTGTCGGTCGCGGCCGAAGGAGACGGCTTCCGGCTGCGGGTCGCGCTTCCGCTGGACCAGGACTCGGCGGTCGACCTCGCCCGCGTGGACGACGACCTGGCGATCACCGTGGACGGCTTCCGCAGGCTGGTCGCACTGCCCGAGACGCTGCGCCCGTGCCGGATCACCGGCGCGGAATCCGACGCCGACGGCCTGGTGGTCAGCCTGGCCGGGAACCGGGGATCCGGGTGAGCGAAGAACACAGCGACGACCACGCGGCCGGGTCCCACGCGGACGGCCTGAAGCTGGCCGAGGAGATCCGGCTGCTGGTCGAGATGGTGATCGAACGCGCCGCGCCGTGGCTGGAAGGCGTCATGGCCGCCGGGCACGGCACGCCGGGGGAGCCGGGCGCCGGCGGTGTGGAGGACAGCACTTCGGGATGCGGGTGGTGCCCGCTGTGTGCGATCGTCGCCGTCGTGCGCGGCGAGCGGCCGGAGTTCGTGGCCAGGGTCCTCGAACAGGCTGCCCAGCTCGTCGCGCTGCTGCGGGCGGTGCTCGCGGACCGCTGGGAGCCGGACGAGGGAGTGCACATGCCCGGGTTCCGGCCCGCCGCGCATCCGCCTGCCGCCGCGGCGGCGTCCTCTTCGGAACCGTCGTCGCGGGTCCAGCACATCGTCGTCCGCAAGCGCGCGGACTGGCAGCCGGAGCGGGAGAACTGATTGCTGACCGTAGGGGTGGACGTCGGCGGCACCAGCGTGCGCGCCGGCGTCGTGGACGAGCGCGGCTCACTGCTCGACACGGCGCGCGTCGGGACGCCGAGCGAGGAGAACGCGCTCGAAGACGCCATCGCCGGGGTCGTCGAGAGCCTGCGCAACCGGCACGAGGTCGCGGCGGTCGGCCTGGCGGTCGCCGGTTTCGTGACCCGCGACCGGCGCTCGGTGATGTTCGCGCCGCATCTGGCCTGGCGCAACGCACCGGTCGCGGACCGGATCGCGAAGCGGGTCGGCCTGTCGGTGACGCTGGAGCACGACGTCAACTCGGCGGTAGTCGCCGAACACCGCTTCGGCGCGGCGCGCGGGGCCGGTGTGGCGGCGCTGGTGGCGCTGGGCACCGGAATCGGCGCGGGCCTGCTGCTGGACGGCGAGATCTATCGCGGTGCGCACGGAGTGGCGCCGGAACTCGGCCACCTCACCGTGGTGCGCGACGGACGCGCTTGCCCGTGCGGGAAGTACGGCTGCTGGGAGCGGTATTGCAGCGGGACCGCACTGGCCGCGACCGCGGTCGAGCTGCTGGCGCGGTATCCGGGCCGTTCTACCGTGCTGTCGCGCGAAATCGCCGGTGACCCCGGGTCGGTCACCGGCCGCCGAGTGGCCCGCGCGGCTCGCGACGGCGACCCGATCGCCTTGCGCGCCATGGCGGAACTCGCGAAGTGGCTGGGCGAGGGACTCGCGCTGGTGGCGGATGTCTTCGACCCGGAGATCATCGTGATCGGCGGGGGAGTTTCGGAGTCCGCGCCGTTGTTCATGGACGAGGCCCGGGAGCACTACTCCGGGGCGATCACCGGGGCGCGGCACCGTCCGCTGGCACGGATCCGGACCGCGCACCTGGGGGACGACACGGCGATTGTCGGTGCGGCGGCCCTGGCGATGGACACGTTGTAGAGCCGGTGGGTGCTGATTCCGGTTTTCGGCGAGTCCGCCGCGCACGAGGTTCGTAACCCGTCGCTGCCGGGGCGGTCTTCGGGTTCTGACCGGCATAGGCACTCGCGAGGTTCTGTGGAAGGCTGGGCGGGGTGACGCCGATGACCGCCAACCGTTTCGTGCGGTGTTCTTGCGGCAGGCAGCACTGGGGCGCGTTCGGCGCGGCCGGGTTGTTGTTGTGCGATCCCCGCCGGGGCGTGCTGCTGCAGCAGCGTGCGTGGTGGGTGCACGACGGCGGCACGTGGGCCTTGCCCGGTGGCGCGCTCGAAGTCGGCGAGACTGTGCACGAGGCCGCGGCCCGGGAGGCGTGGGAAGAAGCCGCCATTCCGTCGTCGGCGTTCCGCGCGATGTCAGCGTCGGTGCTGGACCACGGCGAATGGCAGTACACGACCGTGCTCGGACTGGCCGACAGCACGTTGCAAGCTCAAGTCGCGAACGAGGAAAGCGCCGAGATGCGCTGGGTCCCGCCGGACGAGGTGGCCGCGCTCGACCTCCACCGCGATTTCGCTGCCGCGTGGCCGGTCCTGCGCGAGCAACTGGGCCGGGAACTGGTCCTGGTGGTCGACGCGGCGAACGTGATGGGCTCCCGCCCGGACGGCTGGTGGCGCGACCGCCGAGGCGCCGCGGAACGACTCCGCGACCAGCTGAACGGCCCCGTCGAACGCGGCCTTCGCGACGACGTCGTCGGCATCGGCGCGGGCCCGGCGTGGTCCTGGTGGCCCCGGGTGGTGCTGGTCGTCGAGGGCAAGGCCAGGGGAGTGGAACCGATCCCGGGCGTCGAGGTCGTCTCGGCGGACACTGACGGCGATTCGAAGATCGTCGAGGTGACTGCCGCCGCCCGGCAACGACTGGACGATCACGTCGTGGTGGTGACGGCGGATCGCGAGCTGCGCGGCCGGGTGGGGGAGCTTGGTGCGCGGGTGCTCGGCCCGGGAACCTTGTTGCGGGAGTTGGACAGCTAGGCGGCGCAGCGCGGTCTTGGTTGCTCCGCGCCCGCTTGGCGGTGTTCCGGACGTTTCCCTGGGGTTCGCGAATTCTGAAGTGGAGAACGGCGGGAACAGAAGCGCGGTGCGCTATGACGGGGTATCTGCGCGCTTCGATTCGGTGCCGGACGGGTTGGCTGACTTCGGCCGGATCAGGCGTCTGACGTGGACCTCGCTGCGGTCAGGACGGCGGTCATGGTGCGAGTCGCCGTGCGATCGCCGAGCAGGTCGGTGTTGTCGGCGAATTGGTCGACAGCACCGATGAGCGGGAGATCGCGGAGTCCGGGGTCGGTGATGCTGTCGAGGAGCGCCTGGCTGAATCGTTCGGCGTGCAGGACCTGGAATGGCCTGTCGTGGTAAGGGCGGGTGTCGGGGTCGAGCGGCTCGGTCAGTCCGAGTTGGTTGTGCAGCTTGGCGATGGCCGAGTACGCCGCGGCGAGATGGTCTTCCCGTTCGTGCCAGGCAGTGGCGGCGAGCGCCGCGGTCAGTGCCGGGGCGACGGCGGCGGCGAAGGGAAGCTGGGCGAAGGCGCTGCCGAGCCATTTGCTGTAGGGCGGGTAGCGGCGGTGCATGAGCAGGCTCAGCCGCACGAGGTCACGGACGAGGCGAGCGGCGACGACGGCCGAGCCGAGTTCGTCGCCGACTTCTCCGCACCGTCCGACGAACGCTTCTTCTTGGGAGATCCGCTGCCATTGGCAGGCCAGCACGTAGCGCCAGATCTGCTCGGGATACCAGGCGAGCTGGGAACGAGCGGAGGCGAGTTCGCCCGTGTGGTCGTGAAAGACCGCGCCGGCGGTGATCTCGGCCAGGGTCTGGGCGGGGGTGGACAGCCAGTCGGATGTGGTGACGGCGTCGCGCGGATCGAATCCCAGGTGGTCGGCGAACCACGCGTCGAGGCTGGTGACGTCGACGCGGTGGAAGACCGGCCCGTCGGTGACCGCCATGAGACGCACGTGCTCGTTCTCGGTGGGGGCGAAGTTCGTGGGGTAGCCGAGGAACGTCTTGGGCAGCTCGTCGCTCAGCGCCGTGACGAGGTCGTGAGCGTGCTGGTCCGCGTCGTGGGGGTGCAGGAACAGTTGCAGTCGCGGTCCCCATTCGTGGTCGGCGGACCGGGCGGTGTCGAAGCCGAGGACCTCGGAGCCGGCGCCGATCCGCGCGGCGGTGTGGGGCAGGTCCCCGAAATGCGCGCAGACCAGCGGCCGTACTGCCTCGTGGTAGAAGCGGCGCGACAGTTCCAGTCCCGGGATGAACGAGTGACCCATGGGTGGCATGGTGGCGCGCGAGGCGTGCTTGCCGCGACTGGATATCGCCGGTGTCGGGCAAGGTTCGTGGAGTCAGGCGGGTCGAGGACCGTGGTGCAGCGCTCGGCACCGGCGACGGACAGGCCGCAGAGTCGGCGCATATCGCCGCCGGTGGCATGGACTTCGTGGAGGGATACGGTCCTCCCGCCGGATCTGGGTGGGCCAGGGGATGCTGGCCTCGCCCAAGTGCAGCCGCCCATCGCGACTGATCGCGAGTCGCGTGGCCGGAAACCCTGTCGCGGGAGCCGAGCGGCTACCGATTCTCCTGACCTTGCCGCTCCACCGCCGCCTTTGTAGCTGGCCGGGAATCTCCTTGCTGGGTAAGAGATCGGGCGGCTGGACAGTCGCGGTCTTCCCGCCCTCGCCGACGCCTGGCGAGGGCGGGTGATCGCGTCGCGGCGATCACCGGTCACACGGTCTTCACCGCCCCGGCGTCGACAAGATGGTCCGCCCCGGTGACGCTCGCGGCCAGCGGCGACGCGAGATACGTGATCAGCGTGGCCACCTCCTCCGGCTCGACAAACCGCCCGGTCAGCATCCCGGCGCCCGCCGGAACCGCGGCCAGCAGATCCCCGTGGGACATCCCCATCGAGGACGCCAGCTCGGCGCCGTAGCTGTCCGATCCTTCCCACAGCGCAGTACGAACCGGCCCCGGCGAGACGGTGTTGACCCGCACTCCCCGCGGCCCGAACTCCTCCGCCAGTGCCTTCCCGAACGCGGTCAGCGCGGCTTTCGCGGTGGTGTAAGCGATCGGACCCGAATGCGGGATCCGCGCGCCGTTCGACGACACCGTGACGATCGCACCCCGGCTTTCGACCAGATGCGGCAGCGCGGCACGAGAAGCCCGGACCGCGGCGAGGAAATTCAGCTCCACCAGGTCCGTCCACTGCTGATCCGTGATCGACAAGAAACCGCCAGCCTGCCCCTCGCCGCTGTCGCCCCCGCCGACGTTGTTCACCAGGACGTCCAAGCCGCCGAGTTCAGCGACGGCCTGTTCGATCAGCCGGGCCGGGCCCTCCGGCGTGGAGAGGTCCACCGCGACGGCCACCGCGCCGGTTTCCTTCAGCTCCGGCGTGATCGTCCGGGCCGCGGCCACCACTCGCATCCCCTCGCCGATCAGTGCGGAGACCGTGGCCAGTCCGATTCCCCGGCTCGCTCCGGTGACCACCGCGGTCTTGCCGGTCAGCTGCATGTCCATCTGAAAACCCCCAAAGTCGAGTCAATGACGATGCACTTAAGCTAGCAGTTGCAACACTGGTGACGCAACTAAGAACCGAGTGGCAACCATGGCGTAAACTGAGCAGCATGGAGAAACGGGCCCTGCGCGCGGACTCGGAACGGACGGCTCAAGCGATCCTCGAGGCCGCCGAACGGGTGCTCAGCGACAACCCGGCGGCGACGATGGAGCAGATCGCCGAGGCGGCGGGCGTCTCGCGGACGACCGTGCATCGCCGGTTCGCCAGCCGCGACGCGCTGGTGGACGCGATGACCCTCTGGGCGACGCAGCAGTTCCACGACGCGCTCGCCAGCGTCCGGCCCGACGTCACGCCGCCGCTGGTCGCGCTTTACCAGGTGACCGCGAAGGTGTTGAGCGTCAAGCTCCGCTGGGGGTTCGCGATGAACGCGCACCCGCAGGAAGACGGCGTCCTGACCCCGGACGTGGTCGCCCAGTGCGACGTCTTCTTCCAGCGCCTGGAGGAGAGCGGCACGCTGCGGCCCGGCGTCGACCTGGTCTGGGCGCGCCGCGTGTACTGCGCGCTCATCCACGAAGCGGCGCAGGACCAGGACTCCGCCGACCCGGACGTGCTGGCGACCCGCGTCGTCGACACCGTGCTGGGCGGTTTCGGCAAACCCGGGCTGACGGTCGGCTAGGGAAGCCCGTCCCCGGCGAGTTCGGCGACGATCTTCGCGATCCGGCGCTCGCGGGTCTCGGCACGCTTGGCCGAGGTGACGGCTTCGGCGCGTTCCCGTTGTGCGGTAAAGGAAAGCTTGTCGAACGCGGCCCGCGCGCCCGTCCGGTCGGCCAGCGCCGAGGCCAGATCGTCCGGCATCTCGACCGTCCGCTCGGCGAGATCGGCTTCGAGCGTGACCTCGACGGTCTCCCCGGCCGCGACCCCCGCCGCCTCCCGGTTCGCCGCGCTGAGCGGCAGCATGAACTCGCCGGAGTAGACCGCGACCGTGCTGCGGTAGGTGTGCGGCCCGACGGTCACCCGGACCTTCGGCCGCCGTCCCTGGCCGAGCGCCTCGACAACCGCGGCCGGGACCCGGAAGCCAGTGGCGGTCTTGCCGTTGAGCTCGACGAGCGTGCTGAACGTATGCGACATCGCTGCCTCCCAGACCCAGCTAAGCGTGCGGGACGCCGTCGCGCATCTCGGTGACCAGCGCGGCGACCACGGCCTTCAAAGATCCGTTGTACTGCTTCGCGACCGCTCGCTGCCGCTGATAGCTCGCGCCGACCCGGAGAATGTTCTCGACATCGCGCAGCTCGCGGACGCAGTCCAGCCGTCGCGCGACTGGTTCGAGCCGGTCCAGCAGTTCGGCGAGGTCTTCGGTGACGAGGCGTTCGCGGCCGGCGGCGTCGAGGATGACGATCGCGTCGAGGCCGTAGCGCGCGGCGCGCCACTTGTTCTCCTGCACGTGCCACGGCGGCAGCACCGGCAGGGTTTCGCCCTTGTCGAGGCGCGCGCTGAAGTCGTCCACCAAGCACTGCGTGAGCGCCGAAATCGCGCCGACCTCCTGCAGCGTCGGCAGCCCGTCGCACACGCGCATTTCGATGGTGCCGAAATGCGGGGCCGGGCGGATGTCCCAGCGGATCTCGGAAAAGTGGTCGATCACGCCGGTGGTGAACATGTCCTCGACATAGCCCTCCAGCTCCGCCCATTCGCGGAACTGGAAGGGCAGCCCGGCGGTAGGCAGCTGCTGGAACATCAGCGCCCGGTTCGAGGCGTACCCGGTGTCCTCGCCGGACCAGTACGGCGAGGACGCGGACAGCGCCTGCAGGTGCGGCGCGTAGCGCAACAGCCCGTCGAGCACCGGCAGCACCTTGTCCCGGTGATCGAGCCCGACGTGGACGTGCACGCCGTAGATCAGCATCTGCCTGCCCCACCACTGGGTGCGGTCGATCAGCTTGGCGTAGCGCTCCTTGTCGGTCACCTTCTGCCGGTACCACGAGGAGAACGGGTGCGATCCGGCGGAGAACAGCTCGACGCCCAGCGGGTCGGCGACCCGGTGCACCTCGTCCAGCGCCTCGGCGAGGTCCTCTTTCACCTCGCCGACCGTGCGGCAGACGCCGCTGATCACCTCGATCGTGTTGAGCAGCAGCTCCTGTTTGATCCGGGGATGCTCGGCCTTCCCCTCCGGGCAGACCGCGGCGAGCAGTTCCTCCGCGACCGACCGCAATTCGCCGCTGCGCCGGTCCACCAGCGCGAGTTCCCATTCCGCGCCGACGGTGGAACGCCGGGACGCCTGGAAGTCGATCCGCATGCCCGTCCGGTCAGACCTGGGCGCCGTTGCTGGGGTCCGCGCCGGGCGGCGGGCCCTGGCGCACGCGCAGCAGGAGCAGCGCGATGCCGGTGGCGAGCGAGAGGATGCCGAGCGGCGTGGCGAGCGCGGGCCCGACCCCGATCAGGTTCGGCACGATCAGCAGCAGGAGCCCGACGACGAAGAACAGCAGCACGATGAACGCGCCCTTGCGCCAGCGCGGCAGCGGCGGCGGCTCCGGCGGCACGTAGTGCTCGTCGTCCTCGGCCGGGTCGCCGGAGAACATCGTGGTGTCCCAGTCGCTGCCGCCGGTCCGCCAGCCTTCCGACGGCGGCGCGGGCCGGGCGGGCGGGTCCGCGGCGGGCTTCGGCTTGGCCTTGCCCGCTTCGGGTTCGGCTCCGGGGGACGCCTCGGGCTCGGCGGGCGCGGGGCCGGCGCTGGAGAACGGGTCCTCGTCCAGGAACACGCCCACGCCCTCGGCCCGCAGGTCGGCGACGATCTCGGCGAACGTGGCGTCGACGTCCTCGGGTCCGTCCGCGCCTTTCCCCCGGTTCATCCGGCACCCACCTGTCCCGCCCGCAGCTTCCGGGCGAAGTCGACACTGCGGCTGAAGATCAGTTCCGCGTCGTGGTCCTGCGTCGCGACGTGGAAGCTGTTCTCCAGCACCACCTCGGTCACGTCCGTGCTCGAGATGCTGTCCAGAACGATCTGCGAGTTCTCGGGTTCGACGACGTGGTCGACCCGCGAGTGCAGCAGCAGCACCGGCTGCGTCACCTTCGCCAGGTCGGCCCGCACGATCTTCCACAGCTTCGCGAGGCTCGCCGCGGCCCGCACCGGGGTGCGCGGGTAGGCCAGCTCGACCTCGCCGGGCTTCGCGATGTCGTTGCCGATCGCGCGGATCGACGGGACCACCCGCGACAGCAGCGGCAGCACCTTGGCGTCGAGGCTCAGCCGCGTGACCGACGGGTTGACCAGCACGAGGCCGGAAATGTCCGCGCCGAACTCCTCGGCCAGGCGAAGGGTGAGCGTCCCGCCCATCGACATCCCGCCGACGAACACCTGGTCGCACTCCGCGCGCAGCGCCAGCAGCGCCTCGCGGACCGTGCCGTACCAGTCCTCCCAGGTCGTCCGGTTCAGATCGCGCCAATGGGTGCCGTGGCCGGGCAGCAGCGGGCAGCGCACGGCGAAGCCCTCGGCGGCCAGGTGCTCTCCCCAGGCGCGCATGCCGTCGGGCGTCGCGGTGAATCCGTGGCAGAGCAGGAAGCCGGCCCCGGAGGAATCCGGGTGGGAGAACGGTTCCGCGCCGGCGAGCACGCCCATCACGAACGCCCTTCCGAATCGAAGCGGTGGAGTCCTCCCATGCTCTCACGACGGAGCCGGGTTGTGGGCCCCACTCCGGAAGCGAGGATCCTTCCGGTCCCGCTGTGAGATCGGTCGCTGCCGCCGGGTGACCGCCCGCTCTCGCGTTGTGCGGGCCGGTGCTTGTTCCGTACCCTGACCTGCCGGGGCCCGCGCGGGCAGGAAAGGACTGGAACCCGGTGCTGTACTTGCTGATGAAGTGGGTTTTCATCGGACCGCTGCTGAAGACGCTGTGGCCCACCAAGGTCGTCGGCGCCGAAAACATCCCCGAGACGGGTGGCGCCATCCTCGCCGGGAACCACCTCGCGGTCGCGGATTCGTTCTTCATGCCGCTGCGGGTCAAGCGCAAGGTCACCTTCCCGGCCAAGTCGGAGTACTTCACCGAGCCCGGGTTCAAGGGCCTGCTCAAGAAGTGGTTCTTCACCGGCGTCGGCCAGTTCCCCATCGACCGCTCCGGCGGCAACGCCGCGCAGGCCGCGCTCGACACCGCGATCCGGCTGGTCAAGGACGGGCACCTGCTCGGCATCTACCCCGAGGGCACCCGCTCCCCGGACGGGCGGCTGTACAAGGGCAAGACCGGCGTCGCCCGGATCGCGCTCGAATCGCGCGGCGTGGTGGTCCCGGTGGCGATGGTCGGCACGGACAAGGTCAACCCGATCGGCTCCAAGATGTGGTGGCCGCGGCGGCTCGAGGTGCGCTTCGGCAAGCCGCTCGACTTCTCCCGCTACGAGGGCCTGGCCGGCGACCGGTTCATCGAACGGTCGATCACCGACGAGATCATGTACGCGCTGATGGAGCTGTCCGGCCAGGAGTACGTGGACATCTACGCGGCCAAGGCCAAGGAATTGCTCGCCGCCGAGGCGGCCGGGGTCAAGCCAGCCGTGCCGGCTCAGCCGAGTGGTCTTGACGCCGATCGGGTGCCGGAGACGAAGGCCGGATAGCGCCCCACTAGAGTTCCCCGGTGCGTTTTTTCTACGACACCGAGTTTATTGAGGACGGCGTGACGATTGACCTGGTGTCGATCGGTGTCGTTGACGAGCGCGGACGCGAGTTCTATGCCGTGTCCACTGATTTCGACCCCGGGAGGGCCGGGGCTTGGGTGCGGGAGAACGTGCTGCCCAAGCTGCCTTCCCCGGCGGATCCGGCTTGGCGGAGCCGCGAGCGGATCCGGGCGGATCTGCTGGAGTTCTTCGGGAAGCCGCCCGGGGGGATCGAGCTGTGGGCGTGGTTCGCGGCTTACGACCATGTGGCGCTGGCGCAGTTGTGGGGGCCGATGCCCGCGTTGCCTCGGCAGTTGCCCCGGTTCACCCGGGATCTGCGGCAGCGGTGGGAGGACGCGGGGAAGCCCAAGCTGCCTGCCGCGCCTGGGGATCAGCATGACGCGTTGGCTGATGCTCGGCATAACTTGCAGCGGTGGGGGGTTATTGAGGAGGCGTTTCGGCGGAGGTGAGGGGCGGGCGGGGCGGCTCGTCGCCTGGGGGCGACATTGCGCCCTGGTTTTAGTGGGGGCACCCCGAAGCTGATTGTGATGACGGACGGCGGGTGCTTGTCAAGGCGGGAAAGATGCCTTGACAAGCACCCGCCGTCCGCATTTTTGGCTTCGTATCGGGGTGCGGGGGTGGTGTGGGTGCATGGTTGGTTGGGTGCGTGGGCTGCGGGTGGGGGCGCGCGGTTTGGGGGTGTGGTGAGTTGGGGGTCGCGGGTGTCGGTGGGGCGGGTGGTCTGTGAAGGGCTCCTTGAAGGAATCTGATTCCCTCGAGGGGGCCCTCACGGACTTTGGCTGGGTGTTCGGGGAACCTTGAGGGAATCCGAGTCTCTGAGGGTGGTCCTCACGGACTTTGGCTGGTCGTGAGGGGAACCCTGAGGGAATCAGAGTCCCTGAAGGTGGCCCTCACGGACAGCTGGCGTCTGTGAGGGCCACCTTGAGGGAATGGGAGTCCCTGGAGGGACCGGGGCGGGGCGGCGGGGCCGGGGGTCAGCGGCGGGTGCGGACTGCGGCGGCCAGGGTGTCCAGCAGGGCTTCCGTCGTGTCCCAGTCCATGCAGGCGTCGGTGATGGACTGGCCGTAGGTCAATTCCGACGACTGTCCCAGCACCAGGTCCTGGCGTCCGGCCACCAGGTTGCTTTCCAGCATCAGGCCGGCGATTCCGCGTTCGCCCGCGGAGATTCGGCTCGCCAGGTCGCGGACGACTTCCGACTGGCGGACGTGGTCCTTGTTGCTGTTGCCGTGGCTCGCGTCGATCACCAGGCGTTCCGGCAGGCCGGATTTCGCCAGGCGGGCGAGGGTTTCCTCGACGCTGGCCGGGTCGTGGTTCGGGCCGGCGGTGCTGCCTCGCAGGATTACGTGGCAGTCCGGGTTTCCGGAGGTCGTCACCAGTGCGGCCAGGCCGTCGACGTTGATGCCGGGGAAGACGTGCGAAGCGGCGGCGGCGCGGGTCGCGTCCACGGCTACCTGGATGTCGCCTTCCGTCGAGTTCTTGATGCCGACCGGCATGGACAGGGCGCTGCACAGTTGCCGGTGGACCTGGCTGGCCGCCGTGCGGGCGCCGATCGAGCCCCAGGTGACGATGTCGGCG
Organism: Amycolatopsis sp. NPDC114484; assembly: GCF_055633755.1. NCBI lineage: Bacteria > Bacillati > Actinomycetota > Actinomycetes > Pseudonocardiales > Pseudonocardiaceae > Amycolatopsis > Amycolatopsis sp. NPDC114484. Next base: position 197,660 of record NZ_JBVKDQ010000016.1, read on the forward strand.
ATGAACTGCGGGGTGATCGGGTCCAGGAATTCGCAGCCGACCGGCAGGCCCAGTTCGGAGACGTCCAGCAGGAGTTTCCGGGCCAGGCGCAGGCCCTTGTTGACCGCGAAGGTGCCGTCCAGGTCCGGGTCGTTGATCAGGCCCTTCCAGCCCAGCGTCGTGCGCGGCTTTTCGAAGTACACCCGCATCACGATGTGCAGGTCTTCGCGCAGCGATTCTGCCTTGGCGGCCAGGCGGCGGGCGTAGTCGAGGGCGGCTTCGGGATCGTGGACCGAGCACGGGCCGACGATCACGGCGAGGCGGTCGTCGCGGCCGTCGAGGATGTCGACCGTTTCCGTGCGGCCGGTTTGCACGACCTTCGCGACGACGGCGTCGACGGGATGGTCTTCGCGCAGCAAGGCGGGCGAGATGAGGGGACTGACCGAGGTGGTGCGGCGGTTGTCCAGCGTGCTCGCGTCGGCGGGGGCGGCGACGAGGCGGGTGCTCATGAGCGGGTGGTTCCTTCCTGGTGGACACCGACCCGCGGGGGATTCGCCGAGCCGGTTCGAGATCCGGCTCGGGGGTGGAGGTCAGCGCAGGTTCACGCCGCCGTGCCCACCCGGGGCCGGCTTCGCAAACCAGAAATAGCGCTGCACGGGCCCAAGGTAACACACCGCCGGGAGACCCCGGCCTGGACCGGATTGGGCAGGTGGTCCGGCCTGCACCGATCCAGATGAAAGCCGCTACGCTGTCCGCGGACTGTGACTGCACTCTCCCTGCGAGGAAAGACGGAGGCAACAGATGCGTGTCGGTGTGCTGACGGGGGGCGGCGACTGCCCCGGCCTGAACGCGGTCATCCGCGCGGTGGTCCGCAAGGGCGTCGAAGTGCACGGCTGGGAGTTCGTCGGCTTCCGCAACGGCTGGCAGGGCCCGCTGACCGGCGACAGCCGGCCGCTCGGCCTCGCCGACGTCGAGGACATCCTCACCCGCGGGGGCACCATCCTGCGGTCGTCGCGGACGAACCCGTACAAGGTCGACGGCGGCGTCGACAAGATCCGCGAGGTGCTCGCCGACCAGGGCGTGGACGCGCTGATCGCGATCGGCGGCGAGGACACCCTCGGCGTCGCCAAGCGGCTGACCGACGACGGCATCGGCGTCGTCGGCGTGCCCAAGACGATCGACAACGACCTCGGGGCCACCGACTACACGTTCGGCTTCGACACCGCGGTCTCCATCGCCACCGAGGCGATCGACCGGCTGCACACGACGGCCGAATCGCACCACCGCGCGCTCGTCATCGAGGTCATGGGGCGGCACGCGGGCTGGATCGCGCTGCACTCCGGCCTCGCCGGCGGCGCGAGCGTGATCCTGGTGCCGGAGCGGCACTTCTCCGTCGACCAGGTCGTGCAGTGGGTCGAGCGCCGCTTCGAAAAGGAGTACGCGCCGATCATCGTCGTCGCCGAGGGCGCGCTGCCCGAGGGCGGCGAAGAGGTGCTGGTCACCGGCGAGAAGGACGCCTTCGGGCACGTCCGGCTCGGCGGCATCGGCAACTGGCTCGCCGACGAGATCACCGAGCGCACCGGCAAGGAATCGCGCGCGGTCGTGCTCGGCCACGTCCAGCGCGGCGGCACCCCGACCGCGTACGACCGGGTCCTCGCGACGCGCTTCGGCCTGCACGCGGTGGACGCGGTCGCCGACGGCGACTTCGGCGTGATGGTGGCGCTCAAGGGCACCGACATCGTCCGCGTGAAGCTGTCCGAGGCGACTGCCGAGCTGAAGACCGTTCCGCTGGAGCGCTACCAGGAAGCCGAAGTCTTCTTCGGCTGAGTTTCCCGGGTAGGGGCAACCCCGCCACGGTGCCGGGGGCGTGCGGTATTCCGCGCGTCCCCGGCTTTTTTCTACCCTCGGCTCGTGCGAATCTTCCTGGCGGGCTTGACGATGCTCTCGGTGACCGCCGTTCCTCCTTCCACTGTGGACGGTGTGTGGCGGACGGACGGGTACGGGCAGCTGGTCCAAGTGTCCGGCGGCGAGCTGACGACCTACGACGTCACCGAGGCCAGCTGTTTGCCCGGCACGCTTTCCGGAACTGGCGACGGCACAAGGTTTTCGACGAACGAGGGCTCCGTCGTCACCGTCCGGCCGGGCCGGATGAGTTTCGACGACAACCTGGGCGTGCGGTCGTTGCGCCGTGTCCCTGGGGGATTGCCGCCCGCGTGCCGGGCTTCGGCTGCTGACCTGTTCGACGTTTTCTGGCACAGCTTTGCCGAGAACTACCCGTTTTTCCGTGCGAAAGGCGTCGACTGGAAGTCCGAAGGGGACACTGCCCGTCGCGAGCTCGCCGCGCATCCGGACCGGCTCGTCGACGTCCTATGCGGACTGATCCGCCCGCTGCGCGACGCTCACGTCGGCTTGCTCGCGCCGGGTCGGCATTGCTCTTCACCTCGGCCTGGCACCCCGGATCTGAAAACGACTGTCCCGCGCGCGATCGCCGTCGCCGACGCGAACCTTGGCGCACCGATCCACAACTGGGCGGACGGGGCCATCTCCTACGCCGATCTGCCGGACGGTCGCGGATACCTGCGGATCAGCGGATTCCATGACTACGCCGACACTTTCGCCGCCAGCAGCAAGGTCCTGGCGACAGCGCTGGACCAGATCTTCACCGCCGACCGGGTGCACGCGCTGCGCGGCCTGATCCTCGACTTGCGCGTCAACGGCGGCGGGGACGATCCGCTGGGCCTGCAGGTCGCCGCCCGGCTGACGGACGTCCCGCACTTCGCCTACGCCAAACGCGCCCGCAACGACCCGGACGACCCGACGCGGTTCACCGTGCCGCAACCGTTCTTCGTGCAACCCGCCGCGGCACCGCGCTACACCGGTCCGCTGACGGTGCTGACCGGCAGCCTGGACGTCTCAGCGGGGGAGACCTTCCTGCAGGCGCTGCTGAACCGGCATCCGCGGCCAGTCCTGATCGGACAGTCCACCCAGGGCGCCTTCTCGGACATGCTGGAGCGGACGCTGCCGAAACAGGGCTGGAAGGTGGCGCTGCCGAACGAGGAGTACCTCGACCGGCGCGGCCGCACGTACGACGGCACCGGCATCAGCCCGGACCTCGAGGTCCCGGTTTTCGCCCCGGACGACCTCGCCGCCGGGCGGGACCCGGCGCTGGCCGCCGCCCGCCGGTAGGGTGAGCGCATGGGGTCGGTCAAACAATTCCAGGTCACTTTCGACTGCGCGGAACCCGCGCGCGTCGCCCGCTTCTGGTGCGAGGTGCTGGGGTACGTCGAGCCGCCACCGCCGGAAGGGTTCGCCGACTGGGCAGAGTTCGACCGTTCTCTGCCGCCCGAGGAGCAGGGCGCGTGGGCGGCCTGCGTCGATCCGACTGGTGTCGGCCCGCGGCTGTACTTCCAGCGCGTGCCCGAAGGCCGCGTGGTGAAGAACCGGGTGCACTTGGACGTGCGCGTGGGCACCGGTCTTGTCGGAGACGAGCGGCTTGCGGCCCTGGAGGCCGAGGCCGAGCGGCTGGTCGCGCTGGGCGCGTCGATCGTGCAGGTGCTGCGCGCCGACGGCGTGAACGAGTCCTGCATCCCGATGCAGGACGTCGAAGGCAACGAGTTCTGCGTGGACTGACGACCTCGCCGTGCCGTGACTGAGCCACGGCACGGCGACGCTGTCAGATCAGGAGACGGACACGTTGGCCGGAGCGGTGAACGAGCCGCCCGACACCTGGTAGATCTGCGACACGGTGAGGCTGCCGCCCGCCGGGACGGTGTCGTGGCCGGTGATCACGACGTGCCCGGTGGACCCGGACGCGGTGCCCGGGTTCGTGTTCGACAGCGATTCGTTCGAAGGCAGGTCGAACGACAGCGTCCAGCCGTTCGCCGCCGACGCTCCCGCGTTGGTGATCGTGAAGTGCGCGAAGGCGCCGAACCCGTAGTCGTAGTCGGTGGTGAACTTCGCGGTCAGCTTGCCCACCGGGGCCGTCGTGACGGTCCAGGTGAACGGAGCCTGCGCGGTCGCTCCGGCCGAATCGGTGGCCGTCACGGTGACCTTGCTGGTGCCCTCGGCGCTCGGCGTGCCGGTGATGGAACCGGTCTTGCCGTCGATGGCCAGTCCGGCCGGGAGGCCGTCCGCCGAGTAGGTGTAGGGCGAGGTGCCGCCGGAAGCGCTGACCTTCAGCGAAACCGCCTTGCCCACCACGCTGTTCTGGTTGCCCGGGTTGCTGACGCTGAGCTTGCCGTTGGTGCCGCCGCCGGGGGTCAGGCCGGTGACGCCGTGCGGGGTGCCGAGGCCGGTCGGGCCGTCCCAGCCGGTGCCCGCGTCGCAGATCACCGTGCCGCAGCTGCCGTTGCTGCCCGAGGTGACGTCGGTGAAGTCGCCGGGGTGCGCGTACGGGTAGGTCGCGGCGTTGTCGCCGTCCTTCGGCGTCCCGGCGAGCGCCCAGATGCCGGCGACGATCGGCGTGGCCAGGCTGGTGCCGCCGTACTGCGACTGCTGGCCGTTGACGTAGATCGTGATGCCGCTGTTGGGATCCGCGTCGGCGGAAATGTCCGAAGTGGCCCGATTGTCGCAGGCGGTGCTGATCCCGTTCTGGAAGGCGGGCTTGCCGAACTTGCTCGAACAGCCGCTGCCCGCCTTGTTCCAGGCGGTTTCGGAGTAGCCGCCGCCGGACGCGGTCAGCGTGGTGCCGCCGACCGCCACCACCTCGGGCGAGGTGGCCGGGTATTCGGCCTGGGCGCCGCTTTCGCTGCCCCAGTCGCCGGTGGCGCCGAGGATCGCGACGCCCGGGTGGTTGTAGTGCTGCTCGGCGTCCGAGGGGATCGCGCTTTCGTGGTCGGCGTAGCTGTTGGACACGATCTTCGCGCCGAGCCGGACCGCGCTGTCGACGGCCGCCGCGAGGTCGCTGTCCTCGTTGCTGTTGCCTTCCACCAGCAGGATCTTGCAGTCCGGGCAGAGCGCGCTGACCGCGTCCACGTCGATGGCCATCTCGGTCGCCCAGCCCGAGTCGGTCTTGGTCGGAAGCGTGCTCGTGCCGTCCTGGCCGACCACGGTCAGGCAGCCGTTCGCCTTGGTGCAGGAGCCCAGGTCCCAGTGCGACCGGAAGTCGTTGAGGTCCTTTTCGATGCCGGGGTCGTCGAAGGCGTCGACGATCGCGACGGTGGTCCCGCCGCTCTTCAGCCCGGCGACACCGTAGGCTTTCTGCAGGTCGGCCGGGCTCATCGCGCTGGCCGGCCGGGCACCTGCCGAGACCAGTCGCACGGCCTGGCATTTCGCGTAGCCCTCGGGTGCGTTGGCGCACGACGCCGGGCTCAGCTGCGGGCTGGCGTCGGCGGCGGGGGTGAAGGTCGCCGCCACCCCGGCCCCCAGAGCGAGCGCCGCACCGGCGGCAGCCAGCCGTCTCAAGGTCATTCCCACACGCATCATCGCGTCCTTCCTGGTACGCCGCTGCCCGGAAGACGGGCGAAAAGCGGTGCCGCCATTGGATTTCACCGAGGCGGCGGGAACCAGGAACAACCGGCACAACCGGCTGTTGTGCCGGGAGGAGGAACCAGACCTTCGGAGGATGTTCCGCGCCCCTGGGCGAGCGACCATGGACCGGCGGGAGGTGCGGGACATGCCGGACGGCGCGACGGAAACGTTCGACCGGACGCTGGTCCGGTTGCGCCGGGCGGCCGGGCTGACGCAGGAACAACTGGCGCAGCGCTGCGGGCTGAGCACTCGCGGCGTGGGGAATCTCGAACGCGGGCAGCGGCATCCGCGGCGGGTCACCGTGCAGCTGCTCGCCGACGGTCTCGCGCTGCCCGAGGACGGCCGTGCCGAACTGCTCGCGGCCGCCCGGCGCGGCAGGCAGCGCCCGCCGGAGCACCCGGTCCCGCCGCCTCGTCCGGCACCGGACCTCATCGGCCGCGTCGAGGAACACGCCTTGCTGGACAAGCACATTTCCGGTACGGGCAGGCCGTTTCTGGTCTTCGCCGGACAGACCGGCATCGGCAAGACCCGGCTGCTGACCGAAGCCGCGACGCTGGCCGAGACCCGGGGCACGGTGGTGCTTTCCACGGCCTGCTCCCGGCACGGCGGAGAGCCGTACGCGCCGCTGTCGGAAGCGTTCGCCCGGCACGGGGCCGAGCATCCCGCCGGACCCGGACTGGCGTTCCTGCTGCCCGAACAACGCACCGCCGAACCGGCTCCGCCCCGCTGGCTGATGTTCGCCGAGGCAGCCCGGTTTCTCGACACGCTCGCCCGGCGCCGTGGCGTGCTTGTGATCCTGGACGACCTTCAATGGGCCGGTCCGGACGGGCTGGCGCTGCTGGCTTCGCTCGTCCAGGACGTCCGGCCGGACCGGGTCCGCTTCCTCGCCGCCTACCGCGACACCGAGATCGCCGCGGCCGAGCCGTTGGCCGACACTCTGCTCGATCTGTACCGGAAAGGCTTGCTGACACAGCATTCCCTGGCCCCGCTGGCGGACGACGACGCGACGACGCTGTTGCACCACAGCGCCGGGACCGAGGTGGGACAGTCCGCTCGGGAGCGGGTGCTCCGGCTGGCCGGCGGTCTCCCGTTGTTCCTGGTCCAATTGGGACACGTGCTGGGCAGATCCGGCAAACCGCCCGCGGAACTGCCGTGGGGGCTCGCGCACGCGGTGCGGCGGCAACTCGGTTCGCTGCCCGAACGCACGGCCGAGGTGCTGACGCTGCTGGCGGTCGGGCAGCAGCGGATGGACCCGGACGTCCTTGCCGCGGCTGCCGGGCTGGACCCGGCGGAGTTGTCGGAGGTGCTGGCACCCGCGCACACCGCGCGGCTGCTGGACGAGAACGCCGACGGTGTCCGGCTGACCCACGAACTGGTCGCCGAGGTGATGAACGGAGACCTGCCGCCAAGCCGCCGGCATGTGCTGCACCGCAGACTGGCCGAGGCATTGGGCGGCGCGGCCGCGGCGTATCACTACACGCACGCGCAGGACACCGAACGCGCCGCGCAGACTTTGCGGCACGCCGCGGAGAACGCCAGCAGGCAAGCCGCGCACGACACGGCCGCGCAGCACCTGGGCGCGCTGGTCGATCTGCTGGACCGCACCGGTTCCCAGGCCGAGGTCGCCGAAGCGGCCGAAGCCTGGGCGGACGCACTCGCCGCTGCTGGCCGTTACGACGCCGCACTCGCCGCCGCTGAGCGCGCGCTTTTGGTGTACCGCAAGGAAGGCGACGAGGAACGGCAACGACTGGTGATCGCCCGGATCGGCTATCTGCATTACCAACGCGGCACTCCGCGCGAGGGACTCGCCCGGATCGCGCCGACGCTGACGGAGGACCGACCGGGAGGATCGGCCGTACGGCTGCGGCTTGCTCGCGCTGCCAATCTCTATCAGAGCACGCGCTATCGAGAGTCCGTCGAGGTCTCCACCGCCGCGATCGTCGCCGCGGAAGCGGTGGGGGACGAGCATGGTCTCTCCGGCGGGCATCTGCGGCGTGGCCTGGCATTGCGGCTGCTCGGCCGCAACGAGGAAGCACTGGCCGATCTGCACACGGCTGCTGCCACCGCGGAACTGTGCGGCGACCGGGAAATCGTCGTCCGCGCCCTGACCGGGGTCGCGGTGCTGCACCACTACCGCGGCGAACTGGCCCGGGCGGACCGGCAGTTCGAGCGGATCCTCCGGCTGGCCGAGGAACTCGGCGACCGGGAACTGCTCAGCCGAGCGGTGTGCAACGTCGGCGCGAGCGCGGTCTACGTCGGCCGCTGGGGCGACGCGCGGCGGCGGTTCAGCCAAGCGCTGGAACTCGCGGGACACGGCAGGTCGCCTATGTGCGGCGCGATGGCCCTTATCGGCCGGGGTGCATTGTGGTCAGCCTGTGGGCGATTCTCTGCGGCAGCCGAGGACCTGACGAAGGTGATTCGTCTGGGTCACGAAAGCGACAATGCCGACATCATCTGCAACGCTTCCGCGCAGCTGGCGGAAAACGACGTGCGTGCGGGCCGTCCCGAGCGAGGGGTGCGCCGGTTGCTGCCGTTGCTGGCGATGCAAGGGGAGCGGAGTTGGCAGATGACCGATGCGCTGCCGTTCCTCGCCGAGGCACAACTGGCGGCTGGCGATCCGGTCGCCGCTGGGGAGACCGCTGCGGAGGCTGTTGCCTGTACTGAGCACATCGACCACATCCTCGCTCGCACGGATGCATTCCGGGTGCAGGGCCTTGCTTTCCTTCGCCGTGGATCCCTTTCGTCGGCGGAGGAGAGCATGGAGGAGGCGCGCTCGTTGGCTGAACGGGTGGCTTCGCCGTACCTGCTTGCCCGCGTGAGCGCCGCGCAAGCTGGCCTCTCGGACCGTCGGGGTGATTGTGCTGCTGCGGCGAGGGACCGGGGGAGGGCGGAGGAGTTGTTCGCGGCTTTGCGGCGGGATGCCTTGGCGGAGGACTGATCGGACTGTCCACAGAGGGCGGTTCCACTGCCGGAAAACTCGGGTGCCCCGGCAGGCTTCGGTTTCTACACTCGCTGGAATGGACAGCTGGCCGGACCTCCTGAACGTGGTCGACGTCGAAGCGACCTGCTGGGAGAAGCAACCGCCGCCCGGCCAGGTCGGCGAGATCATCGAGATCGGGCTGACGGTCGTCGATCTGCGTGCGGGCGAGCGGGTGGCCAAGCACCGGATACTGGTCCGTCCGGCCCGGTCCGAAGTGAGCCCGTTCTGCACGGAGCTGACGGGGTTGACCCAAGCCGAGGTCGAAGGCGGCCTGTCGTTCCGGGAAGCCTGCCGAACGCTGGCAGTGCGGCATCGCGCGGCGGAGTCGCCGTGGGCCAGCTGGGGAGACTACGACCGCAATCAGTTCCTCCGGCAATGCCGCCACACCGGAACCGAGTACCCGTTCGCTGGACGGCACACCAACGCGAAGGTCGCCTTCACCGCGGCCTACGGCCTGCGTCGCCGGCTTGGAATGGCCCAAGCCCTTGCCGTCGCGGGTCTTCCGCTGGAAGGCCGGCACCATCGCGGCGACGACGACGCGTGGAACATCGCCGCGCTGGTACTGGACATCGCGAAGCGCGGGGCATGGCCGAACGGTTAGATTCGCGCCAGTTCGTCCAGAATTCCAGCCGCTTTCGCGATGTCCTCAGTCAACGGCCGATCCTCCAGCCGTTCGTCCAGCACCTCGACCGCGGCCGTGAACGCCGCCCGCACCGGGAGATCCACCAGCTCAGCCTTCCGGATCCGCAATGCCCGCACCGCTGCCACCAGCTCGCACGCCAGCACCTGCCGGTAAGCAGCCGCCGCCGCGGTGGCCGCCCGCGCGGCCTGGGTCGAGAAGCTCGCGTGATCCTCGATCCCGCGTGACACCACCGCGGTCCCGAGCGTCGCGGGCAACGCCGCCTGCCGCAGTTCGGTGAGCGCGTCGTGCGCGACGTACTCCAGGATCATCACCCCGGAACTCCCCGGCGGCCCGACCGCGAGAAACGGGCGCAAGCCAGTGAATTCCGGTTCCACGAGGTCGCCCAACCGAGCCACGGACAACTCCGCGACCTGATGCACCGTCGCGCGGGCTTGGTCGAGCGCGGTCGAGACGTACGCGGTGTGGAAGTGCGCGTGGTGGTACGCATCGCCGTGCACCGTAGAGATCATCGGATTTTCCGTGCTGGCATTGATTTCCACCGCGAGCACGTCTCGCAGATAGTGGATCGCGTCCAGTGCGGGGCCTTGCACCTGAGGAAAAGCGCGCAACCCGAAGGGATCCTGAAGCCGACGCCCCGGCTTCGGCGTGCCGTGCATGCCCAACAGGCGACGCATTTCAGCCGCGCACGCCACCTGCCCGGCGTGCGGACGTGCTTCGTGCACAGGTGTCGCGTACGCCTCGGGGTTGCCGTCGAGAGCCACGTACGTGAGCGCGGCGACGGCGTGGCTCGCGCGGGTGAGCGTGTCCAGGCTCATCGCGGCGAGAGTTGCTTCGGCGAGCGTCGCGGCATTGCTGCTCATGAACGCCAACGCGTCGCCCGCGTACACCGGAACCGGTGGCACCGCACCGATCGCCCACTCGCGTTCCCCGGCCAGCGCGAGCGCGGTTTCCGCGAGCGGAGCGAGGTCGCCGGTGCCGATCGCGCCCAGCCGGTGGACCACGGGCAGCGCACCGCTGCGCACGGCTTCGGCGAGCGCGCCGATCAGCTCCGGGCTGATTCCGGACCGGCCGGTCAGCAGTTGATTGAGCCGGATCAGCAGCATCGCGCGGATATGTCCGTCCGGCAGCAGGTCGCCGCTGCCGCCGGCGTGGCTGCGCAGCAAGCGAAGGCCGTGCTCGGCGGGCTCGTCCACCGCGTCGTCCTTGTTCGCGCCGACGCCGGTGGTGCGGCCGTAGACCACTCGCCGGGTGCTCAGGTCCTCGGCCAGTTTCCACGAATGCTCGGCGGCGCGCATCGCCGCGATGGACACGTCGATCGCCAGCGGGCCTTCGGCGTGCGCCGCCGCGACCACGTCGGCGCACCGCAGGGTCCGGCCGTCCACTCGGATCACGGCGTGCTCCTCATTCGGTTTCGTCCAGCCGCTGTTCGAGCGCGTCGAGCCGGTCCGCCCAGAACTGCCGGTAGGGCGCGAGCCAGGCGTCCACTTCGGCCAGCGGTTCGGCGCGCAGCCGGTAGCAGCGGCGCTGCGCGGACACCCGCACGGTCACCAGCCCCGCCTCGCGCAGCACGCGCAGGTGCTTGGACACGGCGGGCTGGCTGAGCCGGAGTTCGGCCACCAGTTCGCCGACCGACCGCTCGCCTTCGAGCAGCAGGTCCAGCAGCGCGCGGCGGCGGGGTTCGGCCAGCACGTCGAAGGTCTGCATCACCCCGGAAATCTGCCTCGCGGGGCATATGCCTGTCAAGGAATGCGAGTACCGCCGAATGTCCGGTTTGTGGTCTAAACCATTGACCTGGTGGTCTAGTCCACTTACGGTGCATTCGTCCCCACCGTTACCGCTTCGTCACCGACGGTGACTCCTGAAGGGAGCAACGATGCTTCGCTTGCGCAGAAAACGCCTGCTGGCACTGGCCGGCCTGGCGACCGCGGCGTTCGCCGCCGCGGCCGCGCTCGTCCCCGCCGCTTCGACGGCCGCGCCCGCGAGAACCGAGGCCGCGGCCGGGAAAGTGGTCGGCTACTTCACCGACTGGGGCATCTACGACCGCAACTACCACGTGAAGAACATCGAGACCTCCGGCTCGGCGAACAAGCTCACGCACATCAACTTCGCCTTCGGCAACGTCACCAACGGCGGCTGCGCGATCGGCGACGCCTGGGCCGATTACCAGAAGACCTATGACGCGGCGGGCAGTGTCGACGGCGTCGCCGACACCTGGGACCAGCCGCTCGCGGGCAGTTTCAACCAGCTCAAGAAGCTGAAGGCCAAGCACCCCGGGCTGAAGATCATCTGGTCGTTCGGCGGCTGGACCTGGTCCGGCGGCTTCGGGCAGGCCGCGAAGAACCCGGAAGCCTTCGCGAACTCCTGCTACAACCTCGTCAACGACAAGCGCTGGGCCGGCCTGTTCGACGGCATCGACCTCGACTGGGAGTACCCGAACGCGTGCGGCCTCACCTGTGACACCAGCGGTCCCGACGCGCTGAAGAAGCTGCTCGCGGCAGTGCGGGGAAAGTTCGGCTCGTCGAAGCTCGTCACCGCCGCGATCACCGCGGACGGCAGCAACGGCGGCAAGCTCGACGCCACCGATTACGCGGGCGCCGCGCAGTACGTCGACTGGTACAACGTGATGACGTACGACTTCTTCGGCGGCTGGGCCGCGCAGGGACCGACCGCGCCGCACTCGCCGCTCACGTCGTACAACGGCCTTCCCACGCAGGGCTTTTACTCGGATGCCGCCATCCAGAAGTTGAAGTCGAAGGGCGTTCCGGCCTCGAAACTGTTGCTGGGCATCGGTTTCTACGGCCGCGGCTGGACCGGCGTCACGCAGAGCGCGCCCGGCGGCACCGCCACCGGACCGGCTCCCGGCAAGTACGAGCAGGGCATCGAGGACTACAAGATCCTCAAGACGAGCTGCCCGGCGACCGGAACCGTCGCGGGCACCGCGTACGCCAAGTGCGGTTCGAACTGGTGGAGCTACGACACCCCGTCGACCATCGCGGGCAAGACGTCGTACGCGAGGTCCCAGGGCCTCGGCGGCACCTTCTTCTGGGAGCTGTCCGGCGACACCTCGAACGGCGAGCTGATCACCGCGCTCGCCAAGTAGCCCGTCCGATGCGGCCGGGGCGCCGATTCTGTCGGTGCCCCGGTTTATCGTGCTGCGGGTGAAGTTCAGCGGATTCGGGGAGCACGCCGTCGAGTTCTACGACGGGCTGCTCGCGGACAACACCAAGGCCTACTGGGACGACAACGTCGCGATTTACAAGGAGCACGTCCGGGCTCCGATGGAGGCGCTGCTGGCCGAACTGGAGCCGGAGTTCGGCGCGGGCTTCGGCGAGGCGAAGGTGTTCCGGCCCTATCGCGACGTGCGGTTCGCCAAGGACAAGACGCCGTACAAGACGCACTGCGGCGGCGTGATCGAGTCCGGCCGCGGCGGGGGAGCGTATTACGTCGAGGTGGGCCCGGCCGGGCTGCGCGTCGGCGGCGGCTGCTTCCACCTGGCCTCGGACCAGCTGGCCCGGTACCGCACGGCGGTCGACACCGAACTGCACGGGCCCGCGCTGGAGAAGATCCTGGCGAGCTTGCGCAAGGCGGGCTGGGAAATTCTCGGCGACCGGCTGAAGTCCAAACCGCGCGGGTTCGCCGAGGACCATCCGCGCCTCGACCTGCTGCGGCACCGTTCGGTGTACGCCGTCCGCGCCTGGGAGCCGGACGACTTCCTGCATGAGCGCGAGGCACTCGACCGGGTCCGGAAATCATGGCGCCAGCTGCGGAAGTTCAACGAATGGGCGCGCGACCACGTCGGGCCGAGCGAGCAGCCGCGCCGCTGAACCGGGCATCCCCCGCACGGGTGGTTCCGGGCCGCACAGGGGTGCGCGGCCCAGCGCCGCGGCCCAGCGCACGCCGGTGCCCGGAACTGAATCCTTCCCGCGTTCTTCCCCCGGAGTTTCGGGATCGGTACAGACGCGAGCGGCCCAAGCGACTAGGCTCTCCGGACGTGAGCCGACGCGCGAAGATCGTTTGTACATTGGGTCCCGCGACCTCCACGCCGGAGAAGATGCGGGCACTCGTCGACGCCGGGATGGACGTCGCGAGGATGAACTTCAGCCACGGCAGCCACAGCGACCACAAGCAGGTCTACGACCTGGTCCGGTCCGCGGCCGCCGAAACCGGCCGGGCGGTGGGGATCCTCGCCGACCTGCAGGGACCGAAGATCCGGCTGGGCACGTTCGCCAGCGGATCGGCGGAGTGGCACACCGGGGACGTCGTCCGGATCACCGTCGAGGACGTCGCCGGAACCCACGACCGGGTCTCGACCACCTACAAGGGACTCGCCAAGGACGCCAAGCCGGGCGACCGGCTGCTGGTCGACGACGGCAAGGTCGGCCTGGTGGTCAAGGACGTCGAGGGCCCGGACGTCGTGTGCGAGGTGACCGAGGGCGGCCCGGTCAGCAACAACAAGGGCGTGTCGCTGCCCGGGATGGACGTCTCGGTGCCCGCGCTGTCCGAGAAGGACATCGAGGACCTGGAGTTCGCGCTGCACCTGGGCGTCGACTTCATCGCACTGTCCTTTGTGCGCTCGCCCGCCGACATCGACCTCGTGCACCAGGTCATGGACCGCGTGGGCAAGGGACGGCTGCCGGTCGTCGCGAAGATCGAGAAGCCCGAGGCGGTCTACAACCTCGAGGCCATCGTGCTGGCCTTCGACGCGGTGATGGTCGCCCGCGGCGACCTCGGCGTCGAACTGCCGCTCGAGCAGGTCCCGCTGGTGCAGAAGCGCGCCATCCAGATCTGCCGCGAGAACGCGAAGCCGGTCATCGTCGCCACGCAGATGCTGGAGTCGATGATCAACAACTCCCGCCCGACCCGCGCCGAGGCGTCCGACGTCGCGAACGCGGTCCTCGACGGCGCGGACGCGGTGATGCTGTCCGGCGAGACGAGCGTCGGCCGGTACCCGATCGAAACGGTCCAGACGATGGGCCGGATCGTCGAGGCCGTCGAGACGGATTCGCCGGTCGTGCCGCCGCTGTCGCACGTGCCGCGCACCAAGCGGGGCGTGATCTCCTACGCCGCCCGCGACATCGGCGAGCGGCTCAACGCCAAGGCGCTGGTCGCGTTCACCCAGTCCGGCGACACCGTGCGCCGCCTCGCGCGGCTGCACACGCGGCTGCCGCTGATGGCGTTCACGCCGGAGCAGAGCGTCCGCAGCCAGCTGGCGCTCACCTGGGGCACCACGACCCAGATCGTGCCGCGCGTGGACTCCACCGACCAGATGATCCAGCAGGTCGACCACGCGATGCTCGAAATGGGCAAGTACCAGCGCGGCGACCTCGTGGTGATCGTCGCGGGCTCCCCGCCCGGGACCGTCGGGTCGACCAACCTGATCCACGTCCACCGGCTCGGTGAAGACGACCACGCATAAGGGACGTGCCGGACCTCGGTTGCATAGGGTTCCGGCATGACTGAGATGGCCAGGGAAGCCGCCACCGGACTCGACACGAGCACCGGTGGCGGCGGGCAGCCGGTGCTGGACAAGCTCGTCGCGCTGCTGGACCTGGAGAAGATCGAAGAGAACATCTACCGCGGCGTCTCGCCCGCGCACTCGCCGGTGCGCGTGTTCGGCGGGCAGGTCGCCGGGCAGGCGCTCGTCGCGGCGGGCCGGACCGTTCCGGAGGAGCGGCGGGTCCATTCGCTGCACGCGTACTTCATCCGCGGCGGCGACCCGAGCGTCCCGATCGTGTACGAAGTGGACCGCATCCGCGACGGCCGCTCGTTCACCACCCGGCGCGTGGTCGCGGTCCAGCACGGCAAGGCGATTTTCTCGCTGTCCGCGTCGTTCCAGAAGGACGAGCCGGGCATCGACCACGCCGAGACGATGCCGCCGGACGTGCCGGATCCGGAGTCGCTGCCGACCTTCCCCGAGCTGACCGCGGGCTACGGCCTGCGCTTCAGCGAGCACCCGCGGCCGATCGACATCCGCTACATCGGCGAACCGCCGTGGGTCACCCGCACCACCGGCGAACGCCCCACGCACCACCGCGTCTGGATGCGGGCCGACGGCGTGCTTTCCGACGACCAGCTGCAGCACGTCTGCGTGCTCACCTACGCCTCGGACATGACCCTGCTCGACTCGGTCCTCGCGCGGCACGGCGTGTACTGGGACGTCGACAAGGTGCTCGGCGCGAGCCTCGACCACGCGTTGTGGTTCCACCGTCCATTCCGGGCGGACGAGTGGTTCCTCTACGACAGCACCTCGCCGAGCGCCTCGGGCGCCCGCGGGCTGGCCACCGGCCGGTTCTTCACCCGCGACGGCTTGCACGTCGCCACCGTGGTCCAAGAAGGACTGCTGCGGGTCCGGTAAGGACATCCGGCCTACGGGTGACCACTCAGAGTGGCTGTCTGCAAGGAAATCGTCGGAAACTGCCACACTCCCGTGGCGAAATTGCGCGGGAAAACACGTCTGAGTAATACCCGCGAGACGAAGGAAGGTGCCCGGGACCGGTCGGGGGTCGGTCCCGGACACCTGGTCGTCCGCTTTAGCGCGGTGTCCGCGAATAGCCGGGACGGCCGTCGTCTACGCTGCTCAGGGCCGTCGGCGCGGCTGGATTCGCGTCTCGGCCCGCAGGATGCCAGAGTACAAGCGCACTCTGCATAATGCAGGTCGGAACCACGTGTCGGCATCTCCCCGGAGCGACGGCGGGAATTCCCCGGTGTGATTACTCCACTGACAAGTCGATCACCTGGTTAGATATGCGGTGCGGGCAACAATACGACCGGAGGTGCTGCCGTGGCGAGAGGCCAGGGACCGACCGTTCGCCGCCGGCGCCTCGCGAGCGAGCTGCGGAGGCTGCGCGAAGCCGCCGATCTCACCATCGACGAGGTCGGCGAGAAGCTGGAGTGCTCGGCGTCCAAAGTGAGCCGCATCGAGACCGGCCACGTCGGCGTCACCCCGCGCGACGCGAGGGACATGCTCGCGCTGTACGGCATCACCGGCGACGAGCAGGAAGCGCTCGTCCAGCTGGCGCGTGAAGCGCGCAAACGCGGCTGGTGGCACGCCTACAACGAAGTCTTCACCGGCACCTTCGTCGGCCTCGAAGCCGACGCGAGTTCGCTGCGCGCGTTCCAGGCGCTGCTGGTTCCGGGGCTGCTGCAGACCGAGCGCTACGCGTTCTCGGTGATCCGCGCACTGCGCCCGGACGCCGAAGAGGCCGAGACCCGCCGCCGGGTCGCCGCGCGGATGGCGCGCCAGCAGCTGCTGGCCGACGACCCGCCGGTCGAGTACTGGGCGGTGATCGACGAGGCGGTGCTGCACCGCGTGGTCGACAGCGCCGAGGTGATGGCCGAACAGCTGTACCGGATGAGCGCGATGGCCGAGAAGCCGAACGTGACCGTCCAGGTGGTGCCGTTCGGAGCCGGGGCGCACCCCGGCATGGAGGGACCGTTCCTCATCATGGGCTTCCCCGAGCAGGCCGATCCCGACGTGGTCTACGTCGACGACAGCACTTCCAGCGGCCTGTACCTCGAACAGCCCGAAGACGTCCGGCGCTACGCGCTGATGTTCGACCACCTGCGCGCAGCAGCGCTGAAACCGGACGATTCGGTGGCTCTGATCACCGACGCGGCCGGCCGGTTCGCCGAACAGGCCGCCGCGGTTCAGGAACCGAGGAAAACCAACCCGAGACAGTGAGGATGTGGGGACCATGATGGCCGACCTTTCCGGTGCCCAGTGGCGCAAGAGCAGCTACAGCGGCGGCGGCAACGACTGCGTCGAGGTCGCCTTCGTCGCAGGCGGCGCCGCGGTGCGCGACTCCAAAGACCCGGAAGGCGGGGCGTTCCGCCTGCCCGCCGCCGCCTGGCAGGGGCTGCTGGACGCGGTGCGCGGCCAGGGACAGGCTTGACCCGTTCGCTCGGCTGATCGCTGCACTAAGACCCCTTACCCCGCTCGACCTGGACTTCCCTAGTCGAAAGCGCGGGTAAGGGGTCTTTTCGCGTCCGGGTGTAGGCGATCACCTGATGTCCGGGAGGGGCCCTCAGCACGAAAGTGGTCTTCAGCAAGGAACCACGACCCGCTGGGGAGAGAACAATGAGCGACTACAACTGGGACGCCACCCGCGCCGAGGTGGACTACCGGATGGCCGAACTGCGCCGCGCCGCCCGCCAGGCCCGCCTGAGCCGCGGCAACCGCGTGGTCCGCTGGGTGCGCGCACACCGCATCACGAACGTCGAGGTGCCCCGCCAGCAAAGGCGGACCGCGACGGTACCGGAGGCAAGGGCGCGACATAGCGCTTGAGCCCCGGGCCCGGGCCGGGGACGGTAAGGGGGTCGGGCGGGGCGGCAGGCCGGAACACGGGTTCCGGGGCGGCCGCTCCGCCCGCCGGACCACCTGGCCCGCGGTGCCTGCTGGGGCGGAGTTTCCGTTCCGTTCGCTGGACGGATCCGATCCGCGACGCTTGCTGGGGTGGAGCTTCTGTTCCGTTCGCCGGGC
>NZ_JBVKDQ010000016.1:215305-262016 GCF_055633755.1 Amycolatopsis sp. NPDC114484
CTTGCTGGGGTGGAGCTTCTGTTCCGTTCGCCGGGCGGATCCGGTCCGCGACGGCTGTCGGGGCGGGGCTTCTGTTCCGCCCACCGGACACACCCGGCTCGCGGTGCCTGCTGGGGCGGAGTTTCCGTTCCGTTCGCTGGACGGATCCGATCCGCGACGCTTGCTGGGGTGGAGCTTCTGTTCCGTTCGCCGGGCGGATCCGGTCCGCGACGGCTGTCGGGGCGGGGCTTCTGTTCCGCCCACCGGACACACCCGGCCCGCGACGCCCGCCAGGGCGAAGCTCCCGCAGAAGTCCGTGAAGGACTCCCTGAGGGAATCAGAGTCCCTCAAGGCGTCCTTCACGGACCTCCGCATCGCATACCAGGCCTCGCGCACAGCCGAGGTCGAGCGGTGCGCCTCCCGCCGCGAACCACCGCCGCGAGCCAACCGAGGTTCCTTCTCCACCAGGAGCTCGCGTCGATCAGCCCCGGGCCGAACCGTCCGCCAAGGGGCGGGCCCCGGAGAGCCCTCCGTCCGCCGATTGGACGGAGATCACTGGCCGAACCGGCCGCCACGAGGAAATCCATGTCGGAACTGTCGGGGGTGTAGGTGAGAATGCATCTCGTGCCTCGTCTCGGTTCCGGTATTCCGCTCGTCGCCCGTACGCAAGAGATGCGGCGGCTGCGAGCGGCCTTCGCGCGCGCAGAGCGCGGAGAAGCAGGTGCGGTGCTGATCGCGGGCGACGCCGGGGTCGGCAAAACCCGCCTGCTCACCGCGCTCGGGGAGCACGTCGCCGGTTGTGGCGGGCTCGTGCTCACCGGCCGGTGCATCGACGTGCGCGACGGCGGTCTGCCCTATCTCCCGTTCGCCGAGGCGCTGGCCCCGCTGGGATCGTCGGCCGATCCCGCGGTTTCGGCCGCGGTGCGGGCGCGGTCCGCGCTGGGGATGCTGCTGCCGCAAGGCGGCGATCCGCAGCCCGCGGCCACCGGCGACCACGGTCAGGTTTCGGAAGGGGAGCGCGAGGGCGTCCGCCGGGTGCGGCCCGAGCAGGACCTGGGGCAGCTCCAGTTGTTCGACGCGGTACTGGGGGTGCTGACCGAGGTCGGCCAGGAGCAGCCGGTCGTCGTCCTGCTCGAAGACCTGCACTGGGCGGATTCCTCCACCCGCAACCTGCTGTCCTTCCTGCTCAGCCGCCTGCGCGCGCAACGCTTGCTGGTTGTCGCCAGCTATCGCGAGGAAGACGTCCACCGCAGGCATCCGCTGCGCGGCCTGCTGTCCGAGCTGGTCCGGCTGAACACTGTCGAACAGGTCGCGCTGGCCCCGTTCGGCCCGGCCGACGCGCGCGCGTTCGTCGCGGCGCTGGCCGAGGAACCGCTGTCGCCGGACGTGGTCGCGGACATCGCCGAACGGTCCGAGGGCAACCCGTTCTTCGTCGAGGAACTCCTCGCCACGGGGGCGGACTGCCAAGATCTCCCGGCCGGGCTCGCCGAAGTCCTCCTGGCCCGGCTCGAACGCTTCCCCGCCGAGACACGCCGGGTCCTCCGCGTCATCTCGGTCGCCAACGAATCGGTCTCGCACGCCGCGCTCGCGCAGGTCGCGGGTATCGGCGACTTGGAGCTGGACGAGGCGCTGCGCGAAGCCGTGCAGCACCACGTCCTGGTCATCGAGCACGGTTTCTACACTTTCCGCCACGCCTTGCTGCAGGAAGCGGTCTACGCTGACCTGCTTCCCGGCGAGCGCACGCGGATGCACGCCGGGTACGCCGCGCGGATCCAGTCGATGCCGCAGGGCCGCGGCCACGACGCGAAGCTGGCCTTCCACAGCCTGGAAAGCCGGGACTTCGACACAGCCCTTCCCGCCTTGCTGCGCGCCGCGGACGAAGCGGAAAAACTCGGCGCGCCCGGTGCTGCTTTGCGGCACATCGAGCAAGCACAGTCCATTTGGGACGTCGTGGCCCCGGAAAACCGTCCCGACGGCGTCGATGAGCTGAAGCTGCTCAGCGAGGCCTCGTACTTCGCCGGCACTTCCGGCGAACCGGAGCGTGCGGTGGCGTACGCGCGGTCGGCGACCGAAGCGCTCAAGCCGGACGCGTCGCCCGAACACGCGGCGAAGGTCTGGCGTCGGCTGGCCGAAACGCTGCTCACGCTGGAAGGCACGTTCGACGAGGCGGTCGGGGCGATCGAGCGCGCTTGGGAACTGGTCGCCGAGCGGGAACCGAGCGGTGCGCGGGCCTGGGTGCTGGCTTCGCGGGCCGGGTTCCAACGGCTGCGCGACCAGCCGGACGAGGCGTTGGCCAGCGCGCACACCGCGGTTGCCGACGCACGCGCGGTAGGTGCAGTCGGGGCCGAGGCATCGGCGCTTGTCACGCTCGGCACGTTGGCCGACAGCGCGGGTGACGCCGTCGAGGCCCGCGAGCGTTTGCAGGAAGCCGAACGCAAGGCACACGACGCGGGAGCCTTGAACGTCGAGATCCGCGCGATGTACTTCCTCGCCCTCAGCTACGACGACCAGGCCGAAATGGACCTCGCGCTCGCGCACGCCGCGCGCGGAGTCGCCCGGGCCGAGGAAACCGGACTCACCTGGAGCACGTACGGGCTGGAGCTGCGCGCCCGGTTGCTCTACTTGCGTTACCTCAGCGGGGACTGGCCGAAGGAGGACGCCGCGGGGCGCGCGAGACGAGGCGTGTCCAGCGCGGTCGCCGCTCGGATTCTGGCCAACTGGGTGCTGTTCCTGGTGGGCCGCGGCCGGTTCGACGAGGCGGCCAAGGCGTTGCCCAGGCTCCGGCAGCAGTGGATGGCGGACCTGCAGATCGCGCTGGCGGCCGGGGACGCCGCGATCGAACTGGCGGTCTGGCGCGGAGAGCACGCCGAGGCGTTGCGGATCACCGACGAATTGGTGCAGTGGCTGGAGAAGGTCGAGACCGCGCTGCTGGGCGGGATTCGGATCGTGGCCTTGGCGATCCCGTCCGCCGCCGCGTTGGCTGCCGAGGCCCGGGCCAAGGGCGACCAGTCCGCGGCGGACGGTTTCGCGGCGGTCGGCCGCCGGCTTCGGGAACACGGGCGACGTTGTGCTGCCGAAGGGCATCCGCGCTCCGGGACCATGGGCCCGGAAGGGCGGGCTTGGCTGGCTCGGATGGAAGCCGCCGCGTCAGCGCTGGAAGGTCCGGCGGATCCAGACCTGTGGGGGGAAGCAGCCGAGGCGTATTCCTACGGCGCGATCTACGAACAGGCGGTCTGCCGATGGCGGCAGGCGGAAGCGTTGCTGGCCACTGGACGGCCTGGTGCGGCGGAAGCGTTGGAGGCCGCGCATTCGGTCGCGGTGAAGCTCGAAGCTGTTCCCCTGCGTGACGCGGTGCGGGATTTGGCGCATCGGGCTCGGGTCGAGCTGTCGGGGGTTGAAGCAGCGGCACCCGCGCGGCCGCAGCTGAACCCGCTGACCGATCGCGAACGGGATGTACTGGAGCGCGTCGCGCTTGGCCGCACCAATCGGCAGGTGGGGGAGGAGTTGTACATCAGCGAGAAGACTGTGAGTGTGCACTTGTCCCGCGTAATGGCGAAGCTGGGCGCGAGCCGCCGGGCCGAAGCCGTCGCGATCGCTTACGACCGAGGCTTGCTCACCGCTCCCGAGTAAGGGCCCTGAGGGGAACCCTCAGGGACTCCAAGTCCGTGAAGGTTCCCCGCCCGGACACCTCAGCGCCCCGGCAGCCGCCGCAGCAGTTTCATGCTGATCGTCATGAAGCGGGCCCACACAGAGCCCGGCACTCCCTTGGGCGGCCGCAATCCCATTCCCCGCTGTACGGCGATGGACTGTGGTTCGGTGTACTTCAGCAGGCCTTCAGCGCCGTTGCGGCGTCCGGCACCGGATTCCTTCATGCCTCCCATTGGCACGCCGACTGTTCCGAAGGTCGCTGCGTAACCCTCGTTGACGTTCACGGTGCCTGCCTTCAGCCGGGCGCCGACTTCCCAGCCAGCTCGGCCGTTTCGCGTCCAGACGCTCGCGTTCAACCCGAACGGTGTGTCGTTCGCACGCTCGATCGCGTCCGTGACGTCGTTGTACCCGTAGATCGACACCACCGGTCCGAACGTCTCCGAGGCGAACGGCGTCATCCCTGGCCGCACGTCCGTCAGCACCGTCGGTTCGTAGAACAACGGTCCGAGGTCCGGCCGAGCCCGCCCGCCGGTCAGCACCCGCGCGCCCTTCGCCCGGGCGTCCTCCACATGCGCGGACACCGTTTCCAACTGGCTCTTCGACGTCAACGACCCCATCCCGGCGTGGTAGTCCAGCGAGCCGCCAAGCCGCAACGCAGCTGTCCGCGCCACGAATTCGCGCGTGAACTCCTCGCGGATGCTGTCGTGCACGTAGATCCGTTCCACGGACACACACAGCTGTCCCGCTGACGAGAAGCACGCCGTCACCGCGCCCGCGGCGGCCTTGGCGATGTCCGCGTCCGGCAGCACGATCATGGGATTCTTGCCGCCCAGTTCGAGCGAGTAGCTGGTGAGCCGTTGCGCGATCCGGCCTGCCAGGTCCTTCCCGGTCGGGGTGGAGCCGGTGAAGCAGAGGTAGTCGCATTCCTCCAGCAGCGCGTCGCCGATCTGCGAGCCCCGGCCCAGCACGATCTGCCACAACCCCGCGGGCAGCCCGGCCTCCTCGGCCAGTTCCTGCAGCCACAGCGCGGACAGCGCGGTCTGGTTGTCCGGTTTCTGCACCACCGCGTTTCCGGCGACGAGCGCGGGGAACACGTCCATCGCGGTCAGCGCGAGCGGGTAGTTCCAGGGCGAGATGATTCCTACGACGCCCTTGGGGTGGCGCAGTTCGCCCGCACGGGTCAGGCCCGGGATCACGCCGGGTGCGCGGCGCGGCGAGAGGATCTTCGCGCTGTGTTTGCCGTAGTAAGCGGCGACCAGGACGGTGGCGCTGACCTCGTCGAACGCGTCGATCCGGGCCTTGCCTGCTTCGACCTGGACCAGGTCGAGGACTTCCGCCTGTCGCGCGAGCACCAGGTCGTGCAGGCGCAGGAGGAACTGCTGCCGCCGGGCCACTGACAGTGCTGCCCACTCGCGCTGGGCTTCCCGGGCGGAGGCGAACGCGGCGCGTACTTCGGCGTCGTCGGCCTGGGGGAGCGAGGTGATCGGCTGCCCGGTGAAAGGCGCGGTCATCTGCACCGGTGCGTTGTCGGCGCCCCCGGTCACGCGGGCTGCCAGCGCGGCGGCGCGGGCCGCGGACGGAGCGCCTGCCACGCCGCCGACGGTCGCGGGCAGGGGCTGGCCGGTGAGGTTCGCCGGGGTCGTACTCGTCATCGAGCGCACCTTCTTCCGTGCGGGGCCGGGTGTTACCGACGAGTACACCATACCGGCGGTATGGACACTAGTCGCCCGAATACAGCAGCACGGCGATCCGCTTCCACTCCTCCAGCAGCTGACGGCGCCGCCGCGGGTCGCCGCCCAGTTCGGCGTCGAGGGCGAGTCCCCGGGTGAGGTTCACGGTGAGCCAGAACAGCATCTCCGCGCGTTCTTTCGGCAGTTCGCCGGCGACTTCGCTGATGTGTCCCAGCGTCGCCCGGCCCAGCGCGCGGTCCACCGGGCGGATCGCCGCGCGCAGTTCCGGGTCGGTGCGGGCGGCGACCCACAGCTCGGTGACCGCGGTCGACAGCGTGCCCGAGTAGCCCTCCCACAGCAGGTCGATCGCCGCCGCGACGCCCGACGCGCCGCCCGGCAGCGAGCCGAGCGAGGCGGCGAGCTGGGTGCGCAGTTTCGTGGTGAGGTGCTCGACCGCGGCTGCCATCAGCTCGGCTTTCGTGGCGAAGTAGTGCTGCACCGCGCCCTTCGAGACGCCCGCGCGGGTGCAGATCTCCTGCACCGACGCCCGCGAGTACCCGATGTCGACCAGGCAGTCGATCGTCGCGTCCAGCAGGGCGGTGCGCGTCTGCTCGCGGCGTTCGGCCTGGGTGCGGTGTCCCCGGGCGACCTCAGTCATCGCGGCTCCTGCTTTACGTACCGGACGGATGGGATGTACATTCCGCTCAGAACTTACCTGCCAAGCGTCATGTTTTCCAGTTCGCGGGAGGCCCAGCCGTGCCGTTGCAGACCCAGAAGAGCTCGTGGAGCACCACCGAACTCGAAGACCTCCGGGAGCTCGCCCGGTCGTTCCTGCAGAAGGAATTCGTGCCGAACCAGGAACGCTGGGCGGCGGAGAAGAAGCTCGACCGGGAGATCTGGACCAAGGCGGGCGAACTCGGCCTGCTGTGCCTGTCGATCCCGGAGGAGTACGGCGGGGGCGGCGGCACGTTCGCGCACGAGGCCGTGCTGTACGAGGAGCAGGCTCGCGCCGGGGACAGCGCGTGGGGCGTCACCGTCCACAGTGGAATCGTCGCGCACTACATCCTGGCGTACGCGTCGGAGGAGAAGAAGCGCGAGTGGCTGCCGAAGATGGCCACCGGCGAGATGGTCGGCGCGGTCGCGATGACCGAACCGGGCACTGGTTCAGACCTCCAGAACATCAAGACCCGCGCGGTCCGCGACGGCGACCACTACGTGATCAACGGCGCGAAAACGTTCATTACCAACGGTTTCCACTCCGACCTCGTCGTGGTCGCGTGCAAGACCGACCCGGACGCGGGTGCGCAGGGCGTCTCGCTGATCGTGGTCGAGACCGACACCCCGGGCTTCCGCCGCGGCCGCGTGCTCGACAAGGTCGGGCTCAAGGGGCAGGACACCGCCGAGCTGTTCTTCGACGACGTCCGCGTGCCCGTCGCGAACCTGCTCGGCGACGCCGAGGGCCAGGGCTTCATCCAGCTGATGCTGCAGCTGCCGCAGGAGCGGCTGATCATCGCCGTGACCGCGGTCGCGGGCCTGGAAGCCGCGGTGAACCTGACCATCGACTACACCAAGGAACGCACGGCGTTCGGCCGTCCGATCTTCAACTTCCAGAACACGAAGTTCAAGCTCGCCGAGGCGGCGACGGAAGCCGCGGTTTCGCGCGCGTTCCTCGACCAGTGCATCGAACGGCACCTGCGCGGCGAACTCGACGTGCAGGGCGCGGCGATGGCGAAACTGTGGACCACCGAGCGGGTGAACAAGGTCGTGGACGACTGCCTGCAGCTGTTCGGCGGCTACGGCTACATGACCGAGTACCCGATCGCGCGGGCCTGGGCGGACGTGCGGATCTCGCGGATCTTCGGCGGCACCAGCGAGATCATGAAGGAAATCATCTCCCGCACGCTCTGAAAAACGTTGCCGCGAAAGGATTTTCCCGTGAAGCAAGGTCCGCTCGCCGGGCTGCGGGTGGTGGAGCTGGCCGGGCTCGCGCCCGCTCCGTTCGCCTGCATGATCCTGGCCGACCTCGGCGCCGACGTGATCCGCGTCGACCGCGCCACCCCGGGCGCCGACGTGCTCGCCATCCCGAACGACCCGCTCGCCCGCGGCAGGCGCTCGATCGGCGTGAACACGAAAACGCCCGAGGGCGTCGAACTGGTGCTGAAGCTGGCCGAAAGCGCCGACGTGCTGATCGAAGGCTTCCGGCCGGGCGTCGCGGAGCGGATGGGCATCGGACCGGAGCAGGTGCACGCACGCAACCCGCGGCTCGTGTACGGCCGGATGACCGGCTGGGGCCAGGACGGTCCCCTCGCGTCGGCGGCCGGGCACGACATCAACTACATCGGCGTCGCCGGCGCGCTCGACCCGATCGGCCGGGCGGGCGAACGCCCGGTGCCGCCGCTCAACCTGGTCGGCGACTTCGGCGGGGGCGGCCTGATGCTCGCGATGGGCGTGCTGGCCGCGCTGCACGAGCGCACGACGTCCGGGCGCGGCCAGGTCGTGGACGCGTCGATGGTGGAAGGCGCGGCGCTGCTGACCACGAGCTTGCACGGGATGCGCGCGGCAGGCGTGTGGCCGGGGGAGCGCGGCGAAAACCTCCTCGACGGCGGCGCCCCGTTCTACGACACCTACGAGACCGCGGACGGCAAGTACGTCGCCGTCGGCGCGATCGAGATGCGGTTCTGGGCTGACCTGGTCAAGGTGCTCGGGCTGGAGAACGAGGACCTGCCGATGCACGTCGACCAGAGCCAGTGGCCGCGGCTGCGCAAGATCCTGGCGGAAGCGGTCGGCCGGTTCACCCGCGACGAACTGGTCGCGCGGGCCGAGGGCACCGACGCGTGTCTCACCGCGGTGCTGTCGCCGTGGGAGGCCGCCGAACATCCGCAGAACGCGGCGCGCGGAACGTTCGTGGACATCGGCGGCACGGTGCAGCCCGCGCCCGCGCCGCGGTTCGACCGGACGCCCGCCGCCACGCCGGAGGCGCCGCACGAGAAGGGCTCGGACACCGCGGAAGTGGTGGCGGAGCTGGGTTACGACGAGCCTGGGGTCGCGGCGCTGCGGGAGGCGGGCGCGATCTTGTGAGGCGCGCTCACAACGGCAGATCGGAACGGACCACCGAGTAGAGGAGGTGATCGCGCCACTGTCCGTCCCGGAAGTCGAACCCGCGCAGGATCCCCTCGCGGGTGAACCCGGCCTTCTCCAGCGAACGCTGCCCGGCCCGGTTGCCGACCTCGGTGCTGGCCTCGACGCGGTTGAACTGCGTGTGCGCGAACAGGTAGCGCACGAGCTCCCGCTGCGCCTGCGCGCCGAGGCCGTGCCCGCGCGCCTCCGGCAGCAGGACCATGCCGATGTTCCAGCAGTAGGTGTGCGGGCCGGTCCGCGTGCGATGCCACGACACGAGCCCGAGCGGGCGTTCGTCGAGCGCGGGGACGAGCATGCCGTTGTCGGTGGTCAGCATGCCGTTTTCGCGCCAGAGCCGCCGGATGTAGCCGGGGTCGTGCCAGCCGAACCACTGGTGCTCGCCGACCGTCTCCGGGTCGTTGGTCAGCGCCTCCAGCAGACCCAGGTCGGACTCGCGCACCGGGCGGAGAGTCACTGCGCCGTCGTCCATCGGCGGAGCGTACCGGGGCGCCGTCCGGGACTTGATCACCCGTTGGTGACCGGCGTCACCCGGCCGTGAGCTTTCTGGCTGGATCCGGGCCTGCGACGGGCCATTCCGCCGCGCCGTCACTACAGTGGGAGCCGACTCTGCCGAGGCGGGGCCGGCGTCCGACCCGGAGGCCGGGTGAGCGGAGGGAACGAAACCATGTCGAGCGGCCTGAAGAAGATCGTCGTCGTCGGAGTGGTCGCGCTCGTGCTGTTCTTCCTGATCACGCAGCCCACCAACTCCGCGGCCTTCGTGCACCGCGTGCTCGGCTGGCTCAAGGACGGCGCCGAGGCGATCGTCACCTTCTTCAAGAGCCTCTTCGCCTGACCCCGCTTTTCCTGCCCGCCGGGACGCCTCCGCGCGTCCGTCCGGCCAGCTAGTCACGCATCGTCACCGGATCCCGGGATTCGGGCACTTCGCTCGACCATCCGGGTGGATTGGCCCCTGAAACCGCCTGGTCACCGAATTTCCGGGGTCCGGGGTATGGCGGAGAAAGCGGGTGCCGCCCTACGGTGCTCACATTGCGTGATCAGCCGGTTCTCCGGTCCCCCGGGAACCGGGTCACGGCGGGTATTCGGCCCGGTCACGCGTGGGGTGCCAGTCGTGGACGCGCAACGGGGCAGGCGGTCGAAAGGCCTGCCCGTCGGGGACCGATGAGGAGGCAGGGATGACCGGAGATCCCGGAGTGGACGCGTTGATCCGGCAGTGGTCGGCCGAGCGCGAGAAGACCCCTGAGGAGCAGGAGGTCGATCGCATCGCCTCGGCCTGGCTGGCCGACGCGCCGGCCGCTCCGCCCGGCATTCCCGGCCAGCGCGCCCGGTCCGGACCCGCCCGCTGGGCCCCGGTCGAGGCCGCCGATCCCGGCTACCTCGACGCGATGCGCGCCCGGCTGCCGGAGGTTCCGGAGGAGCTGCTCGTCGCCGCCGCGGGCTGGTGGCAGATGGTCGGCGACGTCGCCGAAGCGCAGCAGTGGTGGGACGCCGGCATCAGCCCGCTGGACCAGCGGGCCCTGGACTACCGGGCGGCCGGTCTCGCGCCGTCCGATCTGGCGCGGCGGCTCGGCCCGATGACGGTGCTGCAGCACCTTCGCCGCGGCAGTGCGCCCGCGTGGTGCGTCGCGCGGTTGGCGCGGCAGCAGAAGCCTGCCTGACCACCCCCGCCGGACCGCCCGTGGGTTGCCGGGCGGCTGGCCTTGGGGAAGCGTGAATTCTCCGATGGTGTTTCGCGCGGCTCGCGCGGCGAATGAAGCCTGTTTGGCAGCTGTGTTGCCTGGTCGGTGAATCGGCCAGGCAACACGGCGAAGCTGCCTTCGCGGCATCGCCGGAGCAGCGGAAGCCTCTTTGCCAGGACTCCGGACGCGGCTGAATACGGCGTGCGTCCTCTCTGCCGGTGTTGCCTGGCTGCGGCCGCACACCGCATCGGCGGTCGAAGCGCAGCCTGCGTGACGAGACCGCTTCACTGGTCGGCGAACCGAAGCAGCGGTGCCTGAGCGGCTCTGCGACCGGTCAGCCAATCTCACCTGGGCCTGGGGCTCGTGGTGTTTGTGTGGCGTCGACTGTCCGCCTGGCGGAACCCGGATTACCCGGCTGGGTGAACCGGCGTGGCGGGGGCCATGGCGATGCGCGCGTAACGCTAACCTGCGCGGGCTCGTTGAGTGTTGCGAACCCCCAAGCCATGCTGGAGGACCGGAGTTTCGTGCCCGCCACCGGACAGACCCCCGACACCGCGCGGACCGGGGACGAGACCGCGGCTCCCGCTGCCGCCCCCTCGCCCGCCCGTCGCGGTCACGGCGCCGCTATCGCGGTGCGGCTCGCCGTCGTCGTCGCGGTGCTCGCGGTCGCGGGCGGCGGGGTCTGGATCGTCACCAGGGCGGCCGCCCCGGAAGCCAGCCCGACCACGACGGACATCCCGGCGCTGAGCGTCAAGGCGGTCGACGTCAAGCCGGGTTCGATCGCGCCGGTCAACGCCGTCGCCGCGGGCGGCGCTGCGGATCAGGGCACCGCGCCGCAGTCGGCGCGCCCGACCGGCGGCGACCCGCTGCAGGGCTGGGCGGACAAGGTCGCGCCGGCCACCGGCATCCCGGCCCGCGCGGTGCGCGCGTACGGCAACGCGGAACTCGCGATGCGCGAGGTCGACCGCGGCTGCCACATCTCCTGGGCGACGCTCGCCGGCATCGGCCGCATCGAGTCCAACCACGGCCAGTACGGAGGAGCGGTCCTCGGCGCGGACGGCCGCCCGTCGAAACCGATCATCGGCGTCCCGCTCGACGGTTCCTCCGGCGTCCGCGCGATCAGCGACACCGACGGCGGCCAGCTCGACGGCGACCCGGTCGCCGACCGCGCGGTCGGCCCCATGCAGTTCATCCCGGGAACCTGGCGGAAATGGGCGTCCGACGCCACCGGCGACGGCCGCGCCGACCCGCAGCAGATCGACGACGCCGCCCTCACCGCCGCCCGCTACCTGTGCGCGGGCGGCCGCGACATGGCCAGCCCGGCGGGCTGGTGGGCGGGGATCCTGTCGTACAACAACTCGACGGAGTACGCGCAGAAGGTCTTCGGCCTGGCCGACGGCTACGCGAAGGCGGCACAGAAGGTGCAGGCGGGCTGAGGTTCGAGCCGCCGGACCCCGCACTGTCCGCGGCCTGGCCGACGGTTGCGCCGAAGGTGCTGGCGGGCTGCCGCATCTCGCATCGTCCGGTCTGGTCGAAGGTCGCGCAGAAGGTGCAGGCGGGCTGAGGTTCGAGCTGCCGCATCTCGCACTGTCGGGCGTGGCCGACGGCTGCAGAGAAGGTTGCGTCGAAGGGGCAAGCACGCTGAGGTTCGAGCCGCCGGACCCCGCACTATCCGGCCTGGCCGACTGTTGCTCCGAAGGTGCAGGTGGGCTGCGGCGAGGGCCGCCGCATCTCGCACCGTCCGGTCCGGTCGACGGCGGCGCAGAACGGGCAAGCGGACTGAGGTCCGAGCCGCCGCACCTCGTACTCTCCGGCCTGACTGACGGCTGCGCCGAAGGTGCAAGCTCTCCGACACCCAGCCCGCCACGCCTCGCCCCTCCGGCCCGGTTCTCCGCCCCTCGTCCGTCAGGGCCGCCTTCACGGACTTGGATTCCCTCAAGGTTCCCCTCACGACCCGCCGCGCGCGCAAGCCTCCGAGATCCGCTAACCACCTCCGGCACCTCAGCCCCCGCGAATCCGGCCGCGAGCCGCGCGGGTGGGGCCCCGGTCACGACCTCGCCGCCTCTCAGCAACGCTTTCTCGCGCCAGTGCTAGCGTCGATACCGTGCCTGCAGATCCCGGCCCGGCCGTGTCCCCGCTCGGGCGCCGGCTCATGATCGTCGCCACGAGCGTCGTGAGCCTGGCGCTGTGCTGCGGGCTGGCCTGGTGGCAGTGGGACCGGTTCACGTCCGCCACCGGCACCTTCCAGAACCTCGGCTACGTGCTGCAATGGCCGCTTTTCGGGCTCTTCCCCGCGTTCATGTTCTGGCGCATCAAGAAACTGCGCGAACGCGAAGAGGAAACCGCCGGACAACCCGAGCTGACAGCTCCGGCCCCGGTTCGCGTGCCCGCGCCGCGACCGGCCGCCGCGCCCGTCGAAGAAGACGACGAACTCGCCGCCTACAACCGCTACCTGCGCGAGCTCAACGCCCGCGACCAGCAGTCCTGAACGCCCGCGGAAGTGAGGACGCTCCCATGACGACCAGCACCGACGGTGCCGCCCCTGCTCGACAGTCGAAGGTGTCCGGCTCGCTGACCCGGTTCCGCGCCAGCGCGTACGTGACCGGCGTCGGCCTGCTCGCCCTCTGCGCCACCATGATCATCGAGTACGGCTTCGGCAACGCGACGCCCGCCCAGGTGTACTCGCCGATCCACGGCGTGCTCTACATGATCTACCTGGTGCTCACCATCGACCTCGCGATCAAGGCCCGCTGGTCGATCAAGAGCACCGTCCTGGTCCTGCTGGCCGGATGCGTCCCGTTCGTGTCGTTCGTCGTCGAGCGCCGGGTGACACACCGGGTGCAGGCCGGGCGCGACATCTTCTGAGCGGCGAAAAAACCGCGGCGCCCGGGAACTTCCGGGCGCCGCGGTTTTTTTCGTGCCAGGGGTCAGGAGCCGAAGCCGATGCCGGTCAGCGACCGGACCTCCATCTCCGCGTGCTTGGACGAGTCGCCCTTCGAGCGGCCGACGAACGTGCCGATCGCGCCGCACAGGAACGACACCGGGATCGACACCAGGCCCGGGTTCTTCAGCGGGAACCAGTGGAAATCGACGCTCGGGAAGATCGAGTCCGGCGCGCCCGACACCACCGGCGAGAACAGCACCAGCACGACACACGCGATGAGCCCGCCGTAGATGCTCCACAGCGTGCCGGTGGTGTTGAACCGCTTCCAGAACAGCGAGTACAGCAGCGTCGACAGGTTCGCCGACGCCGCCACCGCGAGCGCGAGCGCCACGAGGAACGCGATGTTCTGGCCGTTCGCGAGGATGCCGCCGACGATGGCGAACACGCCGATCACGACCGCGGTCAGCCGGGCGACCCGGACCTCGTCCTCCGGCTCCGCCTTGCCGTCCTTGATGATGTTCGCGTAGACGTCGTGCGCGAACGAGGCGGACGCGGTCAGCGTCAGCCCGGCCACCACGGCGAGGATCGTCGCGAACGCGACCGCCGAGATCACGCCGAGCAGCACCGTCCCGCCCACGTGCAGGGCCAGCAGCGGCGCGGCCGAGTTCTCGCCGCCGGGCGCGGCCTTGATCTCGTCCGGGCCGACGATCGCCGCCGCGCCGAAGCCGATCACCAGCGTGCACAGGTAGAACACGAACATGCAGGCGGTCGCCCACACCACCGAGCGGCGCGCTTCGCGGGCGTTCGGCACGGTGTAGAAGCGCATCAGCACGTGCGGCAGCGAAGCGACGCCGAGCACCAGGGCCAGCGACAGCGACACGAAGTCGAGCTTCGTGGTGCCGTTCTTGCCGTAGGAGCCGCCGGGGGAGAGCAGGTCCTTGCCCATCGGGCTGTGGTCGGTGGCCGCGCGGAGCAGGTTCGAGAAGTTGAAGCCGTACTTGCCCATCAGGAAGACCGTGATCAGCGAGGCCGCGGTGAGCAGGATGGTGGCCTTGATGATCTGCACCCAGGTGGTGCCCTTCATGCCGCCGAGCAGCACGTAGGAGATCATCACCAGCCCCACCACGGTGATCACCAGCGCCTGGCCCCACTTGGAGTGGACGTCCAGCAGCAGCGCGACCAGGCCGCCCGCGCCCGCCATCTGCGCGAGCATGTAGAAGAAGGAGATCACCAGCGTCGACGTGGCCGACGCGGCGCGCACCGGGCGCTGCTTCATCCGGAAGCTGAGCACGTCGCCCATCGTGAAGCGGCCGGTGTTGCGCAGCAGTTCCGCGAGCAGCAGCAGGTCGACGAGCCACGCGACGAGGAAGCCGATGGAGTAGAGGAAGCCGTCGTAGCCGTTGATCGCGATCGCGCCGGCGATCCCGAGGAACGAAGCCGCGGACAGGAAGTCGCCGGACAGCGCGACGCCGTTCTGCCGTCCGGTGAAGGCGCTGTCGGCGGTGTAGTAGCCCGACGTGGACGAGCGGCGGTTGCCCGCGCGGTAGACCACGTACAGGGTGATCGCGACGAACAGCGCGAACACCCCGGTGTTGATCAACGGGTTGCTCGCCGAAGCTCCTTCCGCGAGCGAAGTGGTGGTCACTGAGGGGTTCCTTCCGTGCCGGCGGCGGCCTGCGCGCGGATCTCGGCGGCGCGCGGGTCCATCTCGCGGTCGGCGAAGCGGACGTACAGCGCGGTGATCGCCGCGGTGGTGACGAACTGGCCGAGGCCGAGCAGCATGCCGACGTTGACCAGGCCGAAGACCGGCGTGCTCATGAAGTCGCTCGCGTAGGCGGCGAGCACGACGTAGGCGAGGTACCAGGCGAAGAACCCGATGCTCATCGGGAACACGAACCGGCGGAAGCGGCTGCGCAGCGAGCGGAACTGGGGGCTGCGCTGGATCTGCTCGTAGTCCGGGCCGCGCTTGCGGCGCCTGCCGCGCGGGGCGGCGTCGCCTCCTTCGCGGTCGAACAGCGCGGGCATCTGGCCGGTGTCCTCGGCCGTGGCGGCCGTCCCGGTGGTGCGCGCGACGTTGTGCATGGCTGCCTCCGGCAACTTGCGCGGTGGATGGCGGCGGGCATTGATCGAGAAAGCGCCCGGATCGCCCTTGCGGACTGGAGGCGGCCATAGTAACGACGCCGCCGGAACGCGGAAAAAGCCGGTTCGCGAGGGCACCGGAAATTCCTTTTCGCCCGGGAAATAGCGTGAAACGGCGAGTCCGGGCAGATCACAGGCTGATCACTCGCAATAGTGAGGACCCCTGTCACGGGGAGTCGCCGGGGCCGGTCCGGGTTGCGGCAGATGGCGGAGTGACGGGCCGGTCAAGATCCAATACGGTGACCGGTCGTAGCCGCCGGGCGGGGCGGCCGCTCCGTTTCGGCGGGCAGGCCGGCGGCCGGGCGGGGATTCCCAGGCAGGGAAGGGAGGCTGGCAAAAATCACCGGGTCGAGCGGCGCGTCACTGCATCTCCACAACATCGGGTTCAACTTCGGGGTGCACCCACTCGATGGGGGCACGGAGCGTAGTCCCATCGAGGGTGTCGCTTACCCTGTGTGGGCTAATCGGGTGACGGCCGTACGCCGGAGCCGAGAGCGGCGGGTAACCGGAATTCCCGCGCCGGGCGATCCTTGTCGAATCGGCGGCTCCGGGTTCGCGCGGCCCGACTATTTTCCCAGGTCAGCCCCCCGATGCGGAACGCAATAACGCGGGCGGCGATTGGTGTACGATTCTTTGGCCCCAGCCGCCCGCAGCGATCGATAAGGCGCAGACAAGTTGATCTCGACCACCGCCGTGCAGTCCGCAAGTTGCGTCGTGCACGTGCATAGTCCCGGGAAGCCGATCGCCTCCCGGACCGGTGCCGGATCAGCGAGGTCGGGTCCGCCCCCGGTCGGACGCGCGGGCATGCGGACCGCGGGATTCCGCGCCGGGAGCGCGTTGCGCGCCGGGAGCGCGGAGAGCCGCGGGAACCGCCGACGGGCCGCCACGACGCCGGACAGGGAGTCACTTTCGTGACCGTAGGAGAAGGCCAAGTGCCTGTGGAGAAGCTGCTCGGCCGCCCGCCCAAGCGGCCGCGCTCGTCGTCGGGCTGGCGGGCGGCGTTGCGCTGGCGGGACTGGAGCCTGCCGGTCAAGCTGTCCGCGGTCACGATCGTCCCCATCGTGCTCGCGCTCGTCCTCGGCATCACCGCGATCGCGGGCCAGGTCTCGCGATCGAGCGACTACCAGCGCATCGACCGCCTCGTCGGGCTGAGCACCCAGCTGCGCGCGCTCACCGACGGGCTGCAGCGCGAACGCACCCAGACCGCCGCCCAGCTCATCGCGGGCACCTCGGGCGTCACCCCCGAACTGAAGGCCGCCCGCGCGGCCACCGACGCGGCGGTCGCGCCGTTCACCGAGGCGGCCGCCCGGGTCGGCGCCGACGGCTCGAGCGTGTCCGGCGCGGTGAACTCGGCGACCGCGCAGGTCAACGAGATCGCGGTGATCCGCCAGCAGGTCGGGGCCGGCCTGCTGAACGCGGCCGAGGCCGTCGGCGACTACAACGCCGTCACCAGCGCGCTGATCGGCGCCG
Source organism: Amycolatopsis sp. NPDC114484 (assembly GCF_055633755.1). Classification (NCBI taxonomy): domain Bacteria; kingdom Bacillati; phylum Actinomycetota; class Actinomycetes; order Pseudonocardiales; family Pseudonocardiaceae; genus Amycolatopsis; species Amycolatopsis sp. NPDC114484. The sequence goes on from NZ_JBVKDQ010000016.1 coordinate 231,910, forward strand.
ACACCGCGGTGTCGGCGGGCGCGAGCGCCGACGCGCTCGGCAGCACCCCGAGCGCGCTGCACGACCTCGAAGCCGCCAAAGAACAGGTGTCGGTCACCCAGTCCCTGGTCGGCTACGGCATCTCCGCCGGCACGCTCACCCCGCAGCAGCTGAGCGACGTGCGCGACGCGGAACTGCGTTTCGACGACCGCGTCGCCGACTTCAACGCCGCCGCCACCGCGCCGCAGCGCCTGGACTTCGAGAGCACGATCAAGCCGGACACGTCCTACGACCGCAAGCGGATGCTCGGCACCGTGCTGGGCGGGCAGGGCGTCTCCACCGACGACGCGCTCAAGCGGATCTCGCCGCAGGAGTGGAACAAGTCCTCGAGCGCGGTGGTCTCGCAGCTGAGCGAGGTCTCGGGCCGGATCAGCAACGACCTCACCGCCGCGTCGTCCCAGCTGGTCGAGGACGCCGGCAGCAGCGCCGGTCTGCTGGCCGTGCTGCTGTTCGCGGCGCTCGCCGCCGCCGCCGCGGTCGTGTTCGTCATCGCCCGCCAGCTGCTGCGCTCGCTGAAGATCCTGCGCCGCAGCGCGCTGGACGTCGCGGAGAAGGACCTGCCCGAGGCGGTCCGCAACATCCAGGAGGGCCGCGCGCAGAGCGTCGAGGTCGAGCCGGTGCCGCTCCAGGTGCAGGACGAGGTCGGCGAGGTCGCGCGGGCGTTCGAGAAGGTGCACAGCCAGGCGCTGCGGCTCGCGACCGAGCAGGCCGCGATGCGTGCCGGCTACTCCAGCGTGTTCGTCAACCTGTCGCGCCGCAGCCAGAGCCTCGTGCAGCGCCAGCTGCAGCTGATCGAGCGGCTGGAGCGCGACGAGGAGGACGCCGACCAGCTCGCCACGCTGTTCCAGCTCGACCACCTCGCCACCCGGATGCGGCGCAACAACGAGAACCTGATGGTCCTCTCCGGGGCCGAGCCGGGCCGTCGTTCCGGCCAGCCGGTCGCCACGCACGACGTGCTGCGCGCCGCGGTGTCGGAAATCGAGCAGTACCAACGGGTTTCCGTGCAGCACCCGCCCGCGGTGAAGATCGTCGGGTTCGCCGCGAGCGACGTCCAGCGGCTCATCGCGGAGCTGCTGGACAACGCGACCGCGTTCTCCGCGCCGGAGACCCAGGTGACGGTCGCGACGCGGCTCGCCGAGGACGGTTCGCTCAACGTCGACATCCTCGACAAGGGCATCGGCATGAACGAGTACGAGGTGGTGGAGGCCAACGGCCGGCTCACCGACTCGGGCTCGGTCGACCTCGCGACCTCGCGCCGGATGGGCCTGTTCGTGGTCGGCCGCCTCGCCGGCCGCCACCGCATCGGCGTTTCGCTGCACGGCGGCAAGGACATCGTCGGCGTGCGGGCCACCGTGGTGGTTCCGCCGGAGCTGGTGATGACCGGGCTGGCCACCGTGCCGGGCGACCGGTCGGAACCCGGCCAGCTGCCCGGTCCCCAGGCGAGCCTCGCCGCCCCGCCCGTCGCGCCGGGCGGGCTGCCCCGCCGCCAGCGCCCGGCCAACGGGTCGGCCGTGCCGGGCCTCGTTCCGCAGCAGGGCAACAACTCCGAGGAAACCCAGCGCTGGCCGTCGGCGGGCGACCTCGCGGGCTTCTCCGGGGACAAGGTCGCGCGTCCGCCGTCGGACCTCGAGGTGTCCGGCACCGCGCTGTTCAGCCCGATCCCGCGCGACGACGACACGCCCGCCCCGCCGCCGCCCGCGCCGAAGCTGCCGCAGATCGTCGACGTCCCGCCGCCGCGCCCGGAGCCCGAACCGGAACCGGACGCGGAAACCCGCGACGAGCGCGACGGCGAACTGCCCTCGGGCAAGGACCTCTTCTCCGCGGCCAACGCGACGACGCTGAGCGACTGGTGGAACCAGGCCGCGCAGCAGGTGCCGGAGGTCCCGCCGCCGTCCGCGGCCGAGACGACGATCGAGAACACGCCGATCTTCGACGAGATGCTGTCGGCCTGGTTCCGTTCGCCCGCACAGCCTCCGCCCGCCGCCCCGGCTGGTTCGTCGGCGTCGGCTACGTCCTCGGCGTCGTCGGCGTCGGGCAAGGCCGCCGCCGAGCAGGAAGCGGACGAGGAACAGCAGCAGCGCAACTGGGATTTCGCGAGCGACGAAAACTGGCGGACAGTGCAGGCACTGTCCCAAGTGGAGCCGACCGCGTTCACCAAGTCGGGCCTGCCCCGGCGCCGCCGCGGCGAACAGCTCATGCCGGGCAGCGCCACGCCGGAGCCGTCGGCTCCCTCGGCTGAAACGCAGGGCAGTGGTCTCTCTGGCCTCTCGGGTTCCTCGGACCTCCCGGTCCGCGACCCGGCGGACGTGCGGGGACGGCTGAACAGCTTCCAGCGCGGCGTCACGCGCGGTCGCCAGGAGGTCCGCGGGACGCCCGCCGAGCCGGAAACCACTGGCAGCACTCCGGATTCCGGTGCTGCGGGCACGGTGGACACTTCGGACACCTCGAGCGCCACGACGTCGCCGGAGCGGGCTCGCGCCCACGACGCGGCGATCCGGCGGCGGCAGACGGTCGCGGGCGCGTTCGGCGTTCCCGCGGACCAGAACCGTCCCGGCGGGATGCCGCAGCGCACCCCGGGTTCGGCCGCTTCGTTCGGCGGCCAGCCCGAGTCCGGCGCGACGGACGCCCCCGCCGGGTTCGGCGGACGGCCCGCGGACGCGGACTCGCCGGACGAGACGGCTCCCGTCCCCGCCGTGCCTCCGGCGTTCGACCCGAACGGCGGATGGCCGCGCCAGTCGGCCGCCGCGCGCACGGAACTGCCCGCGCCGCAACCGAACCGGACGGTCCGCCCGGACAAGCCGGACAACCTGCCGACCCGTCGCAAGGGCGCGAGCAGCCTCCCGCCCGTTCCGCCGACCGCCGATCCGAACCAGGTCCCGGCGGCAGTGGCCGGGCTCGAGGCCGCGGTCTCCGGAACGGGACAGACTCCCGCGTCGCAGGCGGCCCAGGCTTCGGCGAACGGCCAGACCGCGGCGCCGGAGAAGACGGACAGTCCTTCCGCGAACGGACCGGCTGCGCCTGTCTCAGCGCAGGGCACGGAGCAGACGTCGCTGTGGGGCAAGCCCGCGGAGAACCCGGTGCCCGGCAAGGCTTCGCCGTTGACGACGTGGCGCAGCGCCACGCAGTCTCCGGCCGCCGCGCCGAACCGGCCGACGGAGAACGCGGCGCAGTCCGGCACGACGGCGGACCAGGCTCCGGCTCCGGCTCCGGCGCAGGGGCTGGCCGGGGGACTGGGCCAGACCCGGGTTCCGGGCCAGAGCCTCCCGGGCCAGACCGGAACGCCTGGGCCGACCGCGTCGCCGAACCAGTCCGGAACGCCGGGCCAGTCCGCGTCGCCGAGTCAGTCTGGAACGTCGGGCCAGTTTGGAACGTCGGGCCAGGCCGCGACAACGGGACAGACCGCGTCGCCGAGCCAGTCCGGAGCGCCGGGCCAGGCCGCGGCACCGGCCAAGACCGGGTTGTGGGGTCAGCCGCTGGTGCCGGGACAGGCTCCGTCGCGGCAGTCCTCCGCGGGGCAGGACGCCCCGCAGGCGCCGTCTGTGCCGTCTGGGCCAGCCGGCTCCGACGGTCCGGCGATCCCCGCCCCAGAACCTGCCGAAGCTACCGCTGAGTGGAACTTCGGTTCCGACGAAGGGTGGCGGACAGTCCAGTCGGTGTCCCAGTCGACGCCCGCTTCCTTCACTTCGGCAGGATTGCCCCGGCGCCGCCGGGGCGAACAGCTTCTTCCCGGCAGCGCACCGCCGCCCGCCGGGTCGGCGAGCCCCCGTCCGTCCCGCGACGCGCACGACGTGCGCGGTCGCCTGAGCAGTTTCCAGCAGGGGATCCAGCGCGGCAGGCACCGCACCGCGCAGGCCGCTGAGACGAACCACGAAACATTGGAGGGTGAATGACCTCGCCGAATGCGGCCCAGCCGCAGCAGAACCAGTTCGGCTGGCTGGTGAACGACTTCGCCGACCGCGTCCCGGGCGTCGCGCACGCGGTCGTCGTGTCGGCCGACGGTCTCCTGCTGACGGCCTCCAACCGGCTGCCGCTCGACCGCGCCGACCAGCTCGCCGCCGTGGCGTCCGGGCTCGTCAGCCTCACCCAGGGCGCCGCCCGGTGCTTCGAGGCTGGCTCGGTGCGCGAGACCGTCGTCGAGATGGAACTCGGCATCATGGTGCTGATGTCCATCAGCGACGGATCCTGCCTGGCGATCCTCGCCGCGCCCAACTGCGACATCGGGCAGGTCGCCTACGAGATGACCATGCTCGTCGACCGCGTCGGCCAGATCCTGACCCCCGAGCTGCGCGCGCAGCTGCAGGGAGCCGGGGGCTCGCTGATCGGCGAACCGGTGGGATGATGGCGCGATGAGCCAGGGGTCCGGATTGTTCGGCGATGAGCCCGGTACCGGCGGCGAACCCCCGCGCGGGGAGGAGCCCGCCGCCGGGGACGACGGCACGTTCGCCGACGTCCTCAACGGGTTCAGTCTTGATTCGGGCCGCTCGCGCAGAAAACGGAAGAAGAGCGGCAAAGAAACGAAGGAATCCCAGTCCCCAGCGCCGCCCGCCGCGGGAGCGCACGCGGCAGCGGACCCGCCGCCGGCACCTGTGCCGCCGGCCGACCAAGGAGATGGTGTGACCTCTCTCGTCTCTCCACCGGGCAGTACGGACTCCGACGGCCCCAGACCAGGCGGGCTCTTCGACCCGGGACCGCCGAGCGGCGAGTTCTCGATGCCGTCGGCGATCGTCCGTCCCGAGCGCCACGATCGGGTGGACCCGGCCGAGGAGACGTCGATCGTGCGCCCGTACGCTCTCACCGGCGGGCGCACCCGGGCGAACTACGCGCTCGAACTGGAGACTCTGATCTCCACCAAAGACCATGTCGCCGCGGGGGGCTTCCCCCAGGCGGCGGCGGAACAGATCGAGAGCATCTCGATCATGGAATCGTGCCGGACCCCGCGTTCGGTGGCGGAGATCGCCGCGGTGCTGTCGGTGCCGCTGGGGGTGGCACGGGTGCTGATCAGCGACGCGGCCGACGCCGGCCTCGTCACCGTGCACCGGACGATCTCGGGCCAGGACGGCGCCGAAGCACACTTGATGTTGATGGAAAGGGTTTTGAGTGGACTCCGTCGGCTTTAAGGCACCGCGGGAAACCGCGCCCCCGACCATGACATCGGCGAAGATCGTGGTGGCGGGCGGCTTCGGAGCGGGCAAGACGACCTTCGTGGGTTCGGTGTCGGAAATCGTTCCGCTCACCACCGAGGCGATGATGACCGACGCCAGCCGCGGCATCGACAACCTCGACCAGACCCCGTACAAGACGACCACCACGGTCGCCATGGACTTCGGCCGCGTCTCGCTCGACGCGGACCTGATCCTCTACCTGTTCGGCACGCCCGGCCAGCAGCGGTTCTGGTTCATGTGGGACGACCTGGTGCGGGGCGCGATCGGGGCGGTCGTGCTCGCGGACACCCGGCGGCTCGCGGACTCGTTCGCGCCGATCGACTTCTTCGAGGACCGCGGACTGCCGTACATCGTCGGGGTCAACACGTTTGACGGAGTGCTGGAACACGACATCAATGATGTGCGCGAGGCGCTGTCCATTGATTCGAGCATTCCGATCGTGCGGTGTGACGCTCGGGAGCGGGAATCTACGAAGCAGACGTTGATCACGCTGGTGGAGTATGCGATGCGGCAGTGGATCGCGCTTAGGGCTGCGAAGGCGCATCAGTAGTTAGCTCGGGTCGGGTCGGGTTGCACGGCGCGGCAAGCTGTGTTTGATGGCGCCGGCTTCGCCGTCGCGGGCGGGATCGCCTTTAGTCGGTGTGCGGAGGGGGGGTGTGCGCGGCCTGGGGGCCGAGCACACCGCCCCTCCGCACGCCGACGCGATCCCGCGTTGTGGCTGGGTTTTGGGGTTAGGGCTTGGAGCGGTGCCGGAGTAGGTTCGTGCGGTCGGTGGCGTTGGTGAAGGGGCGTTTGTCTCCGCCTAGGACGACTGGGTGGATGCAGATCAGGTATTCGTCTATGAGGTTGCGGCGGCCTAGTTCTGCGGCTAGGGCGTAGCCGCCCATCAGGACGATGTCGCCGGTGTGGTGGCGGCTTTGTGTTTGGCGGCTTCTTCGGTGAGGTCGCCGGTTGCGATTTGGGTGTTCCAGGCCGCCGTGGCGAGGGTGCGGGAGAAGACCAGTTTCGGCTTCTTTCGCCAGATCGGGGCGAAGGCCAGGTCGTGCGGGTGGTTTGAGATGGACTCCGCCTCGGGCCAGTAGCTCGACATCATTTCCCATACGCGGCGGCCGTGGGCGAACATTCCGGCGCGGGTGGACAGTTCGTTCGCGTAGTCCGAGAGTTCGGGCTGGACATCGGGCGCGGAAGTTTTCACTGGACCAGGGCGCGTCCGAGCAGGGGGAAACCCGCGGACGGGCGACCCTGAGAGCTGGGTCACTTCGGGCTCGGGTTTCCAATAGTAGGAAGTCCTAGTAAATTGGGAGGATGAGCGGCAGCGACCTGTACCGTCCCGCGAACCCGGTCCGGTTCGTCACGGCGTCCAGCTTGTTCGACGGCCACGACGCCTCGATCAACATCATGCGCCGGATCCTGCAGTCCCAGGGCGCGGAGGTGGTGCACCTCGGCCACAACCGCTCCGTCGACGAGGTGGCCACGGCCGCGATCGCCGAGGACGTCCAGGGCGTCGCCATTTCCGCTTACCAGGGCGGGCACGTCGAGTACTTCAGCTACCTCGTCGAGCTGCTGAACGAGCGCGGCGCGGGGCACATCAAGGTGTTCGGCGGCGGCGGTGGCGTCATCGTGCGCGAGGAGATCGACCTGCTGCATTCGCGCGGCGTGACGCGGATCTTCTCGCCGGAAGACGGCTACGAGATGGGCCTGCCGGGCATGATCAACATGATGATCAAGGCCTGCGACAGCGACCTGTCCGCGCAGCCGCCCGCCTCGGTCGAGAAGCTGCTTTCCGGCGACGTGCCGGCGCTCGCGCGGGTGATCACCCAGCTGCAGCGCGAGAACCTGCCCGCCGAATGGCTGTCGGCGATCACCGAGGCCGCTGGACAGAAGCACGTGCCGGTCCTGGGCATCACCGGCACCGGCGGGTCCGGCAAGTCGTCGCTGACCGACGAGCTGATCCGCCGCTTCCGGCTCGACCAGGAAGACAAGCTGCGCATCGCGGTGCTCGCGGTGGACCCGTCGCGGCGCAAGGGCGGCGGTGCGCTGCTCGGCGACCGGATCCGGATGAACTGCCTCGGCAACGGGCCCGCCGGCCCTGGAGGCAATGGCACAGTGCCGGTGTACTTCCGCTCGCTGGCCACTCGTACGACCAGCGGCGAGATTCCGGCCGGGCTGAGCGAGTCGATCCTCGCCTGCAAGGCCGCCGGGTTCGATCTGGTGATCGTGGAGACGCCGGGGATCGGCCAGGGCGACGCGGGCATCGTCGACTACGTGGACGAGTCGCTGTACGTGATGACGCCGGAGTTCGGCGCCGCGTCGCAGCTGGAGAAGATCGACATGCTCGACTTCGCCGACGTGGTCGCGATCAACAAGTTCGAGCGTCGCGGCGCCGAGGACGCGCGTCGTGACGTCGCGCGCCAGATGGTGCGCAACCGCGAGGCGTTCGGCTCCGCGCCCGAGGAAATGCCGGTGTACGGCACGAGCGCGGCGAAGTTCAACGACGACGGCGTGACCGCGCTGTACCAGCACCTGCGCGACCTGCTCGCCGACCGCGGGCTGTCGGTGTCGGCCGGTACGCTGCCCGCGGTGTCGGGCAAGGTCTCGACGGACGCCAGCACGATCATCCCGGGCAACCGGGCGCGTTACCTCGCCGACATTTCCGAGACGGTGCGCGGATACCACGAGCAGACCGAGAAGCAGGTCGCCGCGGTCCGCAAGCACGAGCACCTGGCCGAGGCCAAGGCCGCGCTGTCCGAAGTGGACGCGAACACCGACGCGCTGGACGGCCTGCTCGCCGCCGCGGAGTCCGATGTGGACGGCGAGTCGACAAAGCTCCTCGAACGGTTCCGGGCGCTCGCCGCGGAATACCGGCAGGACGAGCTGGTGGTGAAGATCCGGGACAAGGAGCTGCACACCCAGCTGTGGCGGGAAACCCTGTCCGGCAACCGGATCCCGCGCGTGGCGTTGCCGCGCTACACCGAGTCCGGCGAGCTGCTTTCCTTCCTGCGCCGGGAAAACCTGCCCGGCTACTTCCCGTACACCGCGGGCGTGTTCCCGTTCAAGCGCGAGGGCGAGGACCCGGCGCGGATGTTCGCCGGCGAGGGCGACGCGTTCCGCACCAATCGCCGGTTCAAGCTGCTGTCGGCCGATTCCGAGGCCAAGCGGCTGTCCACGGCGTTCGACTCGGTCACCCTCTACGGCCACGACCCGGACACCCGCCCGGACATCTACGGCAAGGTCGGCACCTCCGGCGTCTCCATCGCGACGCTGGACGACATGAAGGCGCTCTACGACGGTTTCGACCTGACCGCGCCGAACACCTCGGTGTCGATGACGATCAACGGCCCCGCGCCGACGATCCTCGCGTTCTTCCTCAACACCGCGATCGACCAGAAGTTCGCCGCGTTCCGCGAGGAGCACGGGCGCGAGCCGTCCGAGGCCGAGGCCGCCGAAGTGCGCGAGTGGGCGCTGAAGAACGTCCGCGGCACCGTGCAGGCGGACATCCTCAAGGAAGACCAGGGCCAGAACACCTGCATCTTCTCCACCGAGTTCAGCCTCCGGATGATGGCCGACATCCAGGAGTGGTTCATCCAGCACGGGGTGCGCAACTTCTACTCGGTGTCGATCTCCGGCTACCACATCGCCGAGGCCGGGGCGAACCCGATCTCGCAGCTGGCCTTCACGCTCGCCAACGGGTTCACCTACGTGGAGTCGTACCTGGCGCGCGGCATGGACATCGACGATTTCGCGCCGAACCTGTCGTTCTTCTTCTCCAACGGGATGGACGCGGAGTACTCGGTGCTCGGCCGGGTCGCGCGGCGGATCTGGGCCGTGGCGATGCGCGAGCGCTACGGCGCGAACGACCGCTCGCAGAAGCTCAAGTACCACGTGCAGACCTCCGGCCGGTCGCTGCACGCGCAGGAGATGAGCTTCAACGACATCCGCACCACGCTGCAGGCGCTCTGCGCGCTGTACGACAACGCGAACTCCTTGCACACCAACGCGTTCGACGAGGCGATCACCACGCCTTCGGAGTCCTCGGTGCGCCGCGCGATGGCCATCCAGATGATCATCAACAAGGAGTGGGGCCTGTCGAAGAACGAGAACCCGCTGCAGGGTTCGTTCGTGATCGACGAGCTGACCGACCTGGTCGAGGAGGCCGTGCTCACCGAGTTCGACCGGATCTCCGAACGCGGTGGCGTGCTCGGCGCGATGGAGACCGGCTACCAGCGCGGCCGGATCCAGGACGAATCGCTGCTGTACGAACGCAAGAAGCACGACGGCTCGCTGCCGATCATCGGCGTCAACACCTTCCGCAACCCGAAGGCGGGGGAGGACGACGTCGAGGTGGAGCTGGCCCGCGCGACCGAGGACGAGAAGCAGTCGCAGCTGCGCAGGCTCGCCGATTTCCAGCAGGGGCACCGCGAGGAGGCCCAGCAGGCGCTCAAGGCGCTGCGCGACGCGGCCACCCGCGGCGGCAACCTGTTCGACGTGCTGATGGATGCCGCGCGGGTGTGCTCGCTCGGTCAGATCACCGAGGCGTTCTTCGAGGTCGGCGGCCAGTACCGGCGCAACGTCTGACGCCTCACGCGCGCCGTGCGGCCAACCGCCACATCGGGACGAGGACCCGGCCCTGCTCGTCGACGTCCAGCGCGTCGAGCGCGGTCGGGTCCGGCTTTTCGTCCTGCGAGACGGCGGCGACCGCGGCGATGAGGCCCTCGCGGCTCATCGCGGTGGTGTAGACGGCCGGTTCGAGCACGGTGATCGTCCAGCCGTTGCCGACCGTTTCGCGCAGGTTCTGCTCGGTAATCCGGTACGGCACCGGGAAATTCGCCGGCACCGCGTCGGAGAAACAGAACACGTTCAGCTGCGCGCCGGGCTTGGTCGCGCGCAGGAGGGCCGCCACGTACGCGTGCCGCTGTTCTTCGTCGAGACAGTGGTAGAGCGCGCTGTCCAGGACCGCGTCGAAGCGGCCTTCGTACCCCTCGAGGCGGGTTGCGTCCGCCTGGTCGAAGGTGAGGTCCAGGCCTCGCTTCGCGGCCGTCTCGCGAGCCCGTGCGAGTGCGGACGGCGCGCCGTCGAGACCGGTCACCCGGTGCCCGCGAGACGCGAGGTACATCGCGTTTTCGCCGAGGCCGCAACCGATGTCGAGCACGTCGCCGTGGAATCCGCCGTCCGCTTCGAGCGCGACCACCGCGGGCTGCGGGCCCGCGATGTCCCACGGAACCTTCTCCCCGATCGGGGTCTTGCCCTGGTACATCTCCTCGAAGTCGACGTCCGTCACGTCCATCCGGGGCCTCCTATTCAACGGGTGATGATTTAACGCTAGCGGACGGGGCCGGTGATCTGTCAACAGCCCGCGGGAATACCTGCCCGATTCTCGGAGTAGAAGAAGGCATGGATTTCGGCATCTCGACGTTCGTGACCGACGAAGGCATCCGGCCCGACGTGCTGGGCGAGGCGGCGGAGGAGCGCGGCTTCGCGTCCCTCTTCCTCGCGGAGCACTCGCACATCCCGGCGAGCCGCGAAACGCCGTACCCCAGCGGGGGCGAGCTGCCGCGGGTCTACTACCGCACGCTCGACCCGTTCGTGGCGCTGACCGCCGCCGCGGTGAACACCTCGGACCTGGTGCTGGGCACCGGTGTCGTGCTGCTGATCCAGCGCGACATCATCCACACCGCGAAGGAGGTGGCCTCCCTCGACCTGGTGTCGCGCGGCCGGTTCTCCTTCGGCGTCGGGGCCGGCTGGAACCGGGAGGAAATGGTCAACCACGGCACCGATCCGAAGACCCGGGGCGCGCTGCTGAACGAGCAGATCGCCGCGTTGAAGGCGATCTGGACGCAGGAGCAGGCGGAGTTCCACGGCAAGCACATCGACTTCGACCCGATCTTCGCGTGGCCGAAGCCGGTGCAGACGCCGCATCCGCCGATCCTGGTCGGCGGCGCGAGCGACGCGACGCTGAAGCGGCTGATCGAGCACGGCGACGGCTGGATCCCGAACCCCGCGGTGACGCCGGACGAGGTGCGCCGCGTTCGCTGGCAGCTCGCTGAAGCCGGGCGCGCGGACATGCCCTCGACGCTGTTCGGCGGACCGGCCGACGCGGACGCGATCAAGCAGTACGCCGACGCCGGACTGGACCGGTACGGCTTCATGCTGCCGACGCTGCCGGAAGCGGAAACGCTGGCGCTGCTGGACGAATACGCCCGCCTCGCCGCCGCTTTCCGGGCTGAGTAGCTGTCCGTGAGGGGAACCCTGAGGGAATCAGATTCCCTCAGGGTTCCCCTCACGGACTTCATCAGCGTGGCAGGCCGAGCACGCGTTCCGCGGCGGCGGACAGCAGGACTTGCGTGGTGCCGCCCGCGATCGACAGGCAGCGCGTGAGCAGAAACTCTTGCGCTGCCGGGGTTTCCGCCACCAGCTCAGGGGCGAGATCGAGCGCGAACTCCGCCGTTTCCTGCCGATGCCGGACCCCGAGCAGCTTCGCCACCGATGATTCGGCACCCGGTCCGAGCCCGTCCAGCCGCCGCAGTGTCGCTCGCAGATCGAGCACCGAACACGCGCTGCCTTGTCCGATCAGTGCGCCGAGCCGGTCGCGATCCACGTCTTCCGGAGCCGATTCCAGCAGTGCTTCCACGTTCTCGCCCACCGCCGAGCCGCGGCCCAGTGCGACGCGTTCGTTCGCGAGCGTCGTGCGCGCCAGCTTCCAGCCCGCGCCGGGTTCGCCGACGACGTCAGCGTCCGGAACGAACACGTCGTCCAGGAAGACCTCGTTGAACACGCTCCGCCCGGTGATCTCGCGCAGCGGCCGCGTGGTGATTCCGTCGGCGCGCATGTTGACCAGAAAGTACGTAATTCCCTTGTGCTTCGGCACATCCGGGTCGGTGCGCGCGAGGCAGATCGCCCAATCCGCCTCGTGCGCGAGTGACGTCCACACCTTCTGCCCGGTCAGCAGCCAGCCACCGTCGGTCCGGCGCGCCACGGTGCGCAGCGACGCGAGATCCGAGCCGGCGCCTGGCTCGGAGAACAGCTGACACCACGTCACTTCGCCGCGCAGCGTCGGTCCGGCGAAGCGTTCGCGCTGGTCGTCGGTGCCGTGCGCGAGAATCGTCGGGACCGCCCAGCCGCCGATCACCAAGTCCGGCCGCCGGACGTCCGCCGCCGTCAGCGCGGCGTCGATCCGCAGTTGCGTCGCCGCGTCCGCGCCCCTGCCGTACGGCTGGGGCCAGTGCGGGGCCAGCAAACCCGAGTCCGCGAGCGCAGTGCGCCGGTTTTCTTCAGGTAGGGCAGCGATTTCCGCGACCAGCCGGGTCACTTCGGCGTCCTCGCCGACGTTCACCCCGAGCGTCCGCCGCTGCCCGGCCAACGCCAGGTCCGCGGCCCGCTTCCGCCACCGTTGCGAACCGCCGAGCCACTGCCGCAACGCCAGCGCGCGCCGCAGGTACAGGTGCGCCTCGTGCTCCCAGGTGAACCCGATTCCGCCGAGTACCTGGATGCAGTCCTTCGCGTTCTCGACCGCAGCGTCCAGCGCCACCGCCGCCGCGCTCGCGACGGCCAGCGGATCGCCGACCGACGAAGCCGCGTCCCAGGCCAGCGCTTCGGCGGCTTCGGTGCGGCACAGCATCTCCGCGCACAGGTGTTTCACTGCCTGGAAAGCGCCGATCACCTGTCCGAACTGTTCGCGGACCTTGGCGTACTCGACGGCCGTCGTCAGGCACCAGCGCGCGACGCCCGCTGCCTCCGCGACCGCGAGCGTTGCCGCGAGATCGCGGACGTCCGGCAGGTCGAGGACCTCGCCCGGCAGTTCGGACTTGACGCGCCCCAGCGACCGGGAAAAGTCGAAGGGAGCCAACGGTTCCACCGCTGCCCCGGGCGGTACCAGGACGTACTGATCGCCCCGAGGTGCGAGCAACCACGAACCAGCGTCCGCGCCAGGGACGGTCGCCGATTCGTCCAGTTGCACCGCGACCTGAACAGTCCCGTCGGCGATCTCGGCGGCGAGTTCCTTCGCCTGCTCGGCGAGCAGGAGCCCGGCCAGCGCGGTGCTCAGCAACGGCCCCGGCACCAGCGCTTCCGCCGCGGCGGCGAGCCCGGCCGCGAGATCCGCGACAGTCCCGTCCGCGCCGTTCACCGACGCAGGCAACGCGACGCCGGTGAGGCCGCGCGCCGCGAACCCGTCCGGCATGCTGGCGCCAGTGGTTTCGGCCGCACGCACAGCGGCGACCGGATCGTGTGCCGCTGCCCAGGCTTGCACGGCGGCAGCGAGCGCGGTTTGTTCCTCGGTGAGCGCGACCGGCATCGGTCTCCTCCTCGCGGGTACAGAGCTACTAGCGAGTGTAGAACGTGTTACAGTTTTTCCGCCAGGCAGTCGAGAGTTGAACCTTTCTCCAGGGCAGGTACGCTAAGCCGGAAACTGGAACGAGTTCCGCAAGACTGTTTGAGCGACGACAGAGGGGAATGGCGATGCCGGGGAAGGCGAAAACGCCGGCGACGAAAACGCGGGCGAACGGCCTCGGCGCGATGGGCGAGGAACTGGGCTCCGCGGCTCAGCGGGACCGCCGCCGCCGCATTATCGACGCGACTCTCTCGCTGGCCTCCAAGGGCGGCTACGACGCGGTGCAGATGCGCGCGGTCGCCGAGAAGGCCGGCGTCGCGCTGGGCACGCTGTACCGGTATTTCCCGTCGAAGATTCACCTGCTCGTGTCGGGTCTGGCGCAGCAGTTCGAAGCCGCGCACGAGAAGATCCAGCGCAGCGCGATCCCCGGGGAAACCCCCGCCGAGCGCTTGATGTTCGTACTGGGCCGCAACACCCGCCTGATGCAGCGCGATCCGCACCTCACCGAGGCGATGGTGCGCGCGTTCATGTTCGCCGACACGTCCGCAGCCGCCGAGGTCGAACTGGTCGGCAGGCTGATGGAAGACATGTTCGCGAGCGCGATGGGCATCGACGACCCGACCGAAGCGGACCGCGACATCTTCCACGTAGTAGCCGACGTATGGATGGCGAACCTGGTCGCCTGGGTAACCCGCCGAGCCTCCGCGGCAGACGTGGCAAGCCGCCTGGAACTCTCCGTGCACCTGCTCCTGGACAAGTAACCGTAGGTGAGGGGAACCCTCACAGACTCTGATTCCCTCAGGGTTCCCCTCACAGCCCTGCAACCGGCTCCCACGCCCCCCCCCACTATCGAGGCACCCACACCTCCCCCGCACCCCGATACGAAGCCTTCCCTGCGGTTCGGGGGTGCTTGTCAAGGCATCTTGCCCAAACCCTGAAACTGACACCTTTTCACCCGTTTGGCTCACGAAACCGGGTTTCCCCAGGTCCACGGGGTGCCAGGCGCGCCGGATAGCCGACCTCGGGGCGGATCAGGCGTGCCTGATCTCCACGGCCTCGCCGAACGTCAAACGGTCATGCCGCTTGCAGAGCAGGCGCGTCTTCCGGCGCTTGCCGGGCAGCCTCTCGCCGCTGACTGCGGGTTGCCGACAGTGCCAGCAGAAGCCGCCGCTGACGCTGACCCGTTGAACCCCGACCTCGCGAATAGCATCGCCGCTCATTTCTCAATAGTCGCTTCGGACGATGGTCGCGCGCAGTCCACGCCACTCGACCGAATTACCGAAGATTCGGGCTCATGATCGTTTAAGTACCTCGTTTGCGCAGGTAGGAGGTCTTTTTTCTGCTTTCCGGGTAGGGTCGCGCGCACCCAGCCAGGGGGTTCCCTGGTGCTGACCCGGACAGTAGTGAAGGGACCCGAAAAGTGGTTCACGGAAATCACGGCGTTGAAGCGCGTCCTAAATCAGACGAGGCGGAGGCACCGGCTGACCGGCACAAGCGCCGCAGGAGCCGGGTAGTTCGTGCGAGGCCGTCGCGGTCCGACAAGGCCGGTCCGACACCGGTCGTCGCCGAGGCTGTCCACATCTACCGGGTGGAGCTGTCGCTGGAGGACCCGAATATCGTGTTCGTCGCGCTCGTGGACGCACCCGATCCGGACGAGGCGGCCAAGGCCGCCGGCCTGCGGCTTCGCGAGATCGTCAAGGACGGGCACTTCATCACGCACTTCCACACGACGCTCGTGGACGACGAGTCGGACCTTCCAGCGCAGCGGCAGGGGGTGGAAGCGTGATCCGCGGCGAATTGCAGTCGGGCGAGCGGATCGTCCCGGCGAAACTCCTGCACGAGTGGAACATCGTCGTGCCGAAGGGGTGGACGGTGACTCTTCGGCCGGATCGGTTTGACCTGGCCCGAACCCCGCTGGACTTCGACCCGGGGACGTACTCGGCGCACGACTACATGGCGTACCTCGAAAAGCGGTTGATGTTCGTCGTCGTGGCGGCCGAAGTGTTCGATGGCGCCCAGAGCTTGGCGTACCTCGAAGCCGAAGGCATCGACTGGCGGCAGGACGAACCACCTCACCTGTACATCGGCGACGCGAACGTTGACGAGCTGATGTCCGACGGTGACCGCAGGGAGCTGGTCTCCGAGGTCGTCGCGTTGGCGGAGCGGGAGGCGGGCCTGTGAGCGACGAGCGACCCGTCCTGTACGGCATTCGGGCCGTGGTGCTGCGGTCGTGGGTCAGCGCTCTGCCGAACCCGAGTCACGTGATCAGCGGCGACCCCGACGTTCGGGACGTGTACCTCGTGGGCGATGGCATCCCGACGGTTTATCCCGTGCACCGCGACACGCCAATCGTCGTGCTCGGCGAGACCACGCCGGGCTACGTCGTCGCCCGCCCGGCATCCCGGTGCCCCGCCGACCGGAACGGATACATGGCCAGCGGCGCGTACATCGTCCAGTCCGGCTGCTCGGAGGAATGGGAATCGGTGTTCGGGCACCTGCTGCCGATCCCGTTGCATGACCGTGCGGAACGGAGGGGACGGTGATGGCGACTGTGTACCGCAGGATCACCCCGGACAACTACGCCGCCGCTCTGGCCGAGGCCGAAGCCGCCGTGCCGCCTGCCGAGGCGAAGCGGGATCGGCTGAAGCGCGCGTACGAACAGCGGGTCGCCCCGCGCTCGGAGGCCGAGACCGATCCGGCCAGCGCCTTCCGTCGCAGGACTCCGGGTCAGGCCAGGAAAGCGGAGAAGAAGTTCGAGCTGGACATGGAGGCGTACAAGGCATACGAGGCCGCGGAGCGGGAGTACAACCTCTGCGCCTCGCGGGCATTGCGGCTGCGCCAGTCGGCCCCGGTGCCCTACACCGAGGAACAGTTGCGGGCGGCGGTGGCCGTGCGCACGGATGACGGCTGGTTCAAGCTGCTGAAGGTCAACAAGGTGACGGTCGGCGTCGATGCCGGGTTCCCGTGGCCGCACAAGATCCGGCGCGAACTGGTGCTCGAAGTCAAGGAGGCCGCTCCCGAGCCGGAGGAAGGCGACGCTTCCAGCCCGGACACATCGACCGGCGACGAGGCCGAGGAAGTCCGGCGCGCGGTGTCGATGTTCCAGGTTGCGGCGGACTGCGGGGGCGACGACGCCGAGCACGATGCGGCCGTCGCACTGGCGCGAGCGGCACTGAACCTGGCCGACACCGTCGAACCGGGCAGCCCGGACGGGGAGGTCTCCGATGGCCAATGAGCCGGATTTCGCCGAGGTGGGCCGGAAGGCGTACCTCGCGGGCGAACCCGCCGCCCCCGCGCTCAACGCGGTCGTCCGCGACGCGATCAAGGACATGGCGGTCGGCACCGGAGCGGCGGACATCATGCTCGCGTTCCAGAAGGGATGGACCCAAGCCAGCATCGAGGCCGAGCCCACGGTCCGCTTCGGATCGCCGGTCAACCCCGGGAACACCGCGTGCCCGAGCAGGGCGGCGGACCCGGTCCTGACCGACGATCCGCGCGCGGTGACGTGCGAGTCCTGCCGGGACTCCGAGGACTGGACCGCGTACGCCGAGATGGCCGAATTCGCGGCCAGGCTGCCTGAGGCGACGGAGACCGAGCCGGACCGCATCGCGATCCTGCGGGAGGTGCGAGAGAAGTTCACGATGCGCAAGATCGACGGCGTCCCAATAGATCCGCAGACCGCGAACGCGATCCTCACCGTCTACGACGCGGACGCGATCAAGGCCAAGCCGGAGTTCCGGGAGCGGTTCGCAGCGCTCCCGATCCTGCGGATGGCCGAGGTTGTGTGGCGGCTCGTGTCCTGACCGCGCGCTGAGAGCAACGGAGGGGTCCCGACCATCTGGCCGGGACCCCTCCCATTAAGAATAAATTCAAAATAATTCTGATTATTTATAAATATAAAGTTTATATCCCGAACGCTCCGGAAGATGCCTGCGTGAGTATTTGACTCCGCCAAGTGAACTGCCAGAAATACCACTTAAACACTTTGCCGCCTTCCCGTTTTCCCACTTTCCCGACTAAGCAGGAATACTTCGCTCAATGAAGTCCGGGCATGGCCAACTAGGATCGTCGGAAGTGGATGCCGCGAGGTGTCAGGTGTCATAGGACACATGACACCTGCGGAAACGGCATCCGATAGCGACGACATCGCCATCGGAGAGCCTGCCGGTCCGGAGCGTTTGTCATCTGTTCGGAGTACTTTCTCCGTGTCCACCGCGGGTGGACGTGGAAAACAATCTGAACCTCTCTGTTGCGCCGCGTTGACGAAACTGGATGCATGTGGTTAACGTTGGTTGGCAGACACCGAAAACCCGATCCAAGCGCACCGCGCAGACGCCCACTCCTGCCGCCCGCTGCGCCACCGAATGAACTGGAAGGCAGTCCGTCATGACGGTCTCCGTGCGCGTTCGCGACCTGCCGGCGTTGGCCGAGCAGGTCAACGCGGCAGGCAGCCAGCGATTGCTCGCGAGCAGGATCGGGATCAGTCCGACCGCGATCAACCTGTTGATGCAGGGCAAACGGACCACGGTCCGCGTGGACACGGCCGCCGGGATCGAAGACGCGCTCGGGGCTCCCCGGGGTTCGCTGTTCGTGTTCACCGACCTCGATCTGGTCGGCCCGTACGCCCGCGACGAAGCGGACGCGGCATGAGCACGGCCCCGAATCGCGAGTGGACGGAGCGGTTCTTCGCCGAGCGCGGCCAGACGATGACCGGCGAAACCTGGGCTGCGATCGAGACCAATGTGGACGCCGCGCCGCGGATACCGAACGTCGTGCTCGCTCGTGCTGCGGCGGTGATCCGGCCCGTGCCTCCGCCTGCCGATGCCCCGAGCACGCGGGGCGGCTCCCAACGCCCGCGTTCCCGGCAGGCGACGCGCGCGGCCTGACCAGCGCACAGGCCGCGCAGGCGTGGCCCGCCCCGCAGTGAGCGCCCCCGCTCCTGCGGGCGGGCACGCCATTCCCACCTTCTCCTCACCGAGAGGCAATCCGCCATGGGCGAACGCCCTTCGCATGCCCAAACCGTCCGCGCCGCCGTGGTCGAAGCACCGCTGTGGCTGTTCTGGCGGCTGGCCTACGGCCTCGACCGCGCCTGGAACGGCACGCGCGGCCAGGTCGGCTCCGCCGCCCGCGCCT
This sequence comes from Amycolatopsis sp. NPDC114484, assembly GCF_055633755.1. Classification (NCBI taxonomy): domain Bacteria; kingdom Bacillati; phylum Actinomycetota; class Actinomycetes; order Pseudonocardiales; family Pseudonocardiaceae; genus Amycolatopsis; species Amycolatopsis sp. NPDC114484. Next base: position 250,570 of record NZ_JBVKDQ010000016.1, read on the forward strand.
ACCGCGAATCCCCGACCGTGCAACGACGCCTGGTCCTGCTCTCGGCCGCACAGACGGTGCTGCTGCTCGGGCTGGCCGTCCTCGCCGTGTCGTTGCTCGTCTGAAAGGCCGTTCGATGACCACCGCAGAACCGCCCGGCATCGCCGCGATGCGCGACCAGCAGGACCCGGACACCCCGCTGTTCAACGACCTCATCTCCGAGCGCGACCCCGACGTCATCGACGGCCTCGGGCAGGGATGGCCACCGGCGGCGACTTCGTCCGACGACGGACCGGAATCGGAGGAGGCGGACGACGCCGAGCCCGCCGCGAGTCCCGGAGCCGAGACGGAACCGCAGGAGGACGAACCCGCAGAACCGCCCGGCGACGCGTCGGAGCCCGCCCTCGACCCTGCTCCAACGCTCGCCGAGTAGGCCCCGGTCCCCACCGGCCTTCATTCGCCTCGCGCTACCCGGAGAGAAACAAATGCACCCCGATCCGCCTCGGCCTTCCCGCGTCGTTCGGCTCGATGCCGTGAAAGACCGCGTCGAGCAGCTCCTCCGACGCAGACGCGCGATCAGCTCCGGCCAGGGACGGGCCAGGAACGAACTGGACGACATCGACGCTGAACTCGATGCCCTGCTCGGCGCTGCCGACGTCGGCACTCTCGACGGGCAACCGGTCGTCGAGCGCCGGGCCAGGAAACGGCCCCCCGTCGACGTAGGCCGCCTGCTCCGCGACCACCCCGAGCTGGCGGACGAGTACCGGAGCACTGAGGGCAACACCGAACTGAAGTTTCCCCGCCGAACAAAGGACCGCCGCTCGTGATCCCTCTCAGCGCCCGCACCGGCCACCACGCCGAACAGGAGATCCGGCGGTGACCGCGAAGGAGGTGAACGGGATCCCGGTCGTCTCCGACGAACCGCGCCGCGTCCCGTTCTCCGACAACGGCGGGAACCCTGTCTTCCTGCAGCAGACCCGCGTCCTCACCCTCGCGGACGGCACCACGACCTACGGATGCCGGACCTGCGACTACACGAACGACAACCCGAACTCGATCCGGCCGCACCTGATCAAGCACAAAAGCCGCAAGAACAGCCGCGCGACGCCGGAGCCGCTGGACCTCCCACTGTCGGAACTCATGGAGCGGCTGAAGAAGCTCGACCAGATCACCGAGGACCGGGACGCGTGGAAGACCCGTGCCCAGACCGCGGAACGCCGTCTCGCCCAGCTTCGCAACGCCCTCGGGGTGTCCGCGTAAGCGCACCGGGAACCTCAGCCACGAAAGGAGAATCGTGTCGGTCAAGCTCCATCCGGCCCTGCCCGCCGACGACCGCAACGGACTGCCCGCCATCGCCGCGTCCCTGATCGAACGTCCCGATGACGTGCATGTCGCGGTCCTGCTCGTCCGGACGAAAGAGATCCGCACCAACGCCCGCACCGGCGACGTCGTGCCCACGGCGGAAATCCTGGCCTGCGAGGCGTACACCGGGACTACTGCCGACGCGGCGGCCCTGCACCGGCTGTTGCGCCGCCAGCACGAACGCCGCACCGGCAAAGTCGAACTGCCCCTCGAACTCGAGGAAGCCATCGACGGTCTCCGCCCGGCCGAGGACCCGGAGCCTGTCGATCGGCGGGATGACAGCGACCCGGACGGAGGCCCGTGGTGACCTCCGTCCGCGCCGCCGCACAGTTGCCGCAGCCGCCGTTCCCGATGCCCGCGACCGTGGTGTGCGAGTACTGCGGCCACGCGGCCGTGGCGTTCTGGCCGGGCCGCTACGTCGACCACGGCGGCGGAGTGGTCTGCACCCCGACCGCCGTGCGGCAGGTCCGGCGGGCCGCCGCGTGAGCGAGTACACGCCCCCGATCCGGCGGCGCAACCACGGCAAGGGCCATTCCTACGTGGACGCGCACGGCGTGAAAGTCCCCGGGGTGACGACGATCCTGTCCGACGGGGTGCCGAAACCCGCGCTGATCAACTGGTCGGCGCGCACGACCGCGGAGTATGCGATCGACCATTGGGACGAGCTGTGCGAGCTGGCGCCGTCCGCCCGGTTGAAGGCGCTGAACGGTGCGCGGTTCGCCGACCGCGACGCCGCCGCCAAGCGCGGCAGCGAGGTCCACGGCCTCGCCGAACGGCTGGTGAACGGGGACGAGGTCGAGGTCCCCGAGGCATTGGCCGGGCACGTCGACGCGTACGTGGCGTTTCTCGACGCGTTCCGGGTCGAACCGGTCCTGGTCGAGTTCGTGGTGATGTCGGACGCCTACGGGTGGGCCGGAACCGGCGACCTGATCGCGGACTTCCCGACGCTGGGCCTGCGGCTGCTGTGCGACATCAAAACCAGCCGCTCCGGCGTGTACGGCGAAACAGCCTGGCAGCTCGCGGGATACCGCTACGCCGACTACTACATCGACGCCGACGGCCGCCAGCAGCCGATGATCGAGGTCGACGGCTGCGCCGTGATCCACGTCCGCGCCGACGGCGCCGACCTGTACCCGATGACCGCCGGACCCGAGCAGCTGCGCGAATTCCGCTACATCCAACAGGTAGGGCGCGCGTGCGCCCGCTCCCGTGACTACGTCGGGGAGGTGATCCTCCCGCCCACGCTCGCGCAGGCCGGATAGCACCGGCCGCCCCGAACACCAGCACCGCACGTTCCGCGCACCACGCAGAAGCCCCTCTGCCTGCCCTCTGCTGCGCACCACCCGCAGACCGAGGACCAGATGAGCGAGCTTGCGCGCTACGACGCGCCCCACCAGATCACCCGACCTGCACAGGAATCTTCCGCACCGACCCCGCTGGACGAATGGGTCATCGTCGTGCGCGACGTGTCCAAACTGGCCGGACAGATCGCCGACACCCCATTCGTGCCGGACGGGATGCGCGGCAACCCCGCCGCCGTCACCGCCGCCATCCTCACCGGCCGGGAAATGGGTCTCGGCCCGATGACCAGCCTCCAGCACATCCACATCGTCAAAGGAAAGCCCGGCAAGAGTGCGGAAATCATGCGCGGGATGGTGCTGGCCGCCGGGCACCACATCCGCGACGTCGAGGTCACCGACACCCGCGCGATCCTGGAAGGCCGCCGCCGCGACGAGGAGACCTGGACCCGCGTGACCTTCACCGCGGATCAGGCCAAGCGGGCGCGGATCGATCTCGGCGGCTACCCCGAGGACAAGCTGTACGCGCGCGCCACCACACGACTCTGCCGGCGGAAGTTCGCCGACGTCGTCGGCGGAATCGCGCTCACCGTGGACGAGCTGGAGGACGGCGAAATCCCGGCCACCCCACAACCCGCCCTGACACCCCCGGCCGGTACGGCCGGACCCGAAACACCCCCGGCCCCCAAACGCACCGCAAAACGCCGTACAGCCACGAAAAACCCCGCCCCCGGGGCCAAGTCCACCAGTGCCCCCACCCGGCCCGAGACGCCGCCGGAAGAACCGGCCGCGACTCCGGCCCCTGACGCGGCCCCGCCGCCTGCCCTGCCCGGCGAGGACGACCCCGGCGATTCCGTACCGGCCGAAACCAGCGACGGCGACGACGGGGAGAAGGTCTCCCGGTCCCAGCTCGACAAGATCCACGCCCAGCTCGGCGACCTCGACGTCAACGGCCGCGCCGACAAGCTGAACACCGTCAGCCTGCTCGTGCAACGTCCGCTGCCCTCGTCCAACGACCTCACGAAATTGGAGGCCGCACAAGCGATCGACATCCTTGCCCGGGTCCTCGACAGCGAGGAGCCGGGCCGGACGCTGGACGCCGTGCTCGGCGAGCTGGGGTCCTGATTCGCCATGCCGTGGTTCAAAGTGGACGACAAGTTTCACTCGCACAACAAGATTCGCAAGGTCCTCGCGGACGAACCCGCCGCCCTGGCCCTATGGGTAGTCGCTGGCTCGTGGTCGTCGGACAACCTTACCGACGGGTTGATCCCAGACCACCAGCTCCCGTGGCTGTTCCCGGACGGCGCGGGCGAGCTGGCTCAGAAGCTGGTGAGCGCGCGTCTCTGGCGTCGGGTGCGCGGAGGCTACGAGTTCCACGAATGGCGATCGGACTCCGACGGAACGAAAAGGAACCCGACTCGGGATGAGGTCGAGCGGGAGCGCAAACAGAAGGCGGCGGCCGGGCGGAAAGGCGGTCTGGCGAGCCGGAAAGGCCGCCCCGCCGGCGAATCTGCAGTAAGCAGAAGCGAAGCACGTGCTTCAGCACCCGCTCCAGCAGACGGTGAAGCACCTGCTGACGGTGTGCTTGAACTCCCGACCCGACCCGACCGGGAGGTCTTACAGACCTCCCCGGGAGGGCGGGGCGACGCGCGTGCGCGCGAGACGCGCCGCGCTCCGCCCTCCCCGTCCCGGGCACCCGCCGCAGCACGAGCGTCACCGGCTGCGGCCCGGTGCGTCGAGCACGAGTTCGACGACGACCCGCCCCGGTGCGGGGCGTGCGCCCGCGCCCGCCGCGTCGCCGAGCAGAACGACCACGAACGCCGGGTGGACGCCCGGGTCGCCGCGCTGCGCGCCACCCGCGCCGACAAACTCCGCGCCATCGAGAACTGCCCGCTCTGCGACCAGGGCGGCTACCGGGGCACCGCCCTGTGCAACCACGATCCCGGTGCCGAAGACCGCGCCACGCGCGGCCGGTCGCTGATCAACGACCTCATGGGCTGGAACGCCCGCAAACCGGAGCCGCCATGACCGACCTCGCGCCCTGGCGCGGAACCTGCGGGATCTGCGGCACGCCCGTGCTCTGGGCGGCCACGCCCGCCGGGAAACCCGTGCCGGTCAACCCCGAGCTCGCGCCCGAATGCGGCACTCTCGCCCTGTCCGTCCACCACGGACAGCTCATCGCCGGGGCGCTGCGCCGCAACCAGGCCGCCGGAGCCCGCGCCGCCGGGCTCCCGCTGCACGCCAGCCACCTCACCGACTGCCCGCACGCCGACCAGCCCCGGAGACCACGATGACCGGCCCCGAGCACTACGCCAAAGCCGAAGCCTGTTTCGCCGAAGCCGACCGCGACGGCCCGTCCTATGAAGACGCCGGACTGTGGCTCGACCTCGGCATCGGGCACGCCCTGCTCGCCATCGCCGCCGCCCTCGACCCGCACCGGGAGCAGGAGCGCTGATGCAGATCCGGATCGAAGCCACCCCCGACGAAGCCGCCCACGCCGCCGCCCGGATCAGCACGGTCCTGGACGTGCGCGAGACCAGCCGGTTCTACCCGAACCGCGGTTCTTCGCGTCTCGGCCGGGTCTTCCTGACTGTCGCCGACCCTCCCGCCGGCTCCGGCGCGGTCCGCGCCCGCGCCGAACGCACGGACCCGACCGGCCGCTCCTGGAATCAGCTCCAACGCGCCGAACACCGGGCCGACCTCACCGCCGAAACCGAATGGGGACCCGCATGACCACCCTCGACCGCCAGACCCGCGCCGAGATCGGCCGCGCCAGCCACCGGCGCGGCAAAGAAGCCGAACAGGCCGTCGCCCGCTGGCTGCGCGAGCACGGCTGGCCCGACGCCCAGCGCACCGTCCGCACCGGCTGGAAAGTCGGCGACCGGCGATCCGCCGACCGGGGCGACATCGACGGCACGCCCCGCCTCGCCTGGCAGGTCAAGACCGCCGCCGCCGATTTCACCGACGCCGCCGTCCTGGCCGTGCTCGCCGACACCGCCGGGCAAGCCGTCGCGGCCGGAGCCGACTACGGCATCGTCGTGCAACGGCGCACCGGCAAGACCGACCCCGGCCGCTGGCACGCCTGGATTACCGCCGCCGACCTGCACGCGCTCATCGAGGCCGCCCGCGAACCTGACCGCCTGCCTACCGTCGAACCCCGGCTCGACGCGCCCGTGCGGATGCTGCTGCGCGACCTCGTCCCGCTTCTGCACGCGGCCGGATACGGGACCCAGTCGTGACCTGCCCCGCCGGGCGGCTGCACCCCCGCACCTCGCGCAACGCCGCATACGCCCGGGACCGGTCGAACTCCGGCAGGCCGCCCGAGCCCACGTCAGCGCGCCACGCGCGCAGCATCCGGCGCAGCCGCAGCTGAGCCCGAAGATTCCGCACCAGCCCCACGATCCTCACCTCCAGCTCTCCCCGGCAAGGTCGCGACACGCCGACCAGCCGTTACGCCCTGCTCCGCCGGCATTCCCCGACCAGCCACAGGCCGAACACCCTGGAGAACACCCGCATGACCGAGTTGCACCGCTGTCACCGCGGCCCCCGCTGCGCCCAGCGCGAACCCGACCCGACCACCCCGCAGATCAAGCACGGAGCGGCCATCAACGCCGCCGAAGGGCTCTGCGACGCCTGCACCCGCCACCTCCGCCAGGCCATCGCCGACATGCCCCGCAACTACCTCGACCTCGAACTCGCCCTCGCCGGAATCCGCGACGGGCTCCGCCAAAACGTCGCCGGAACCCGGGACCCCGCCGTCCCCATCGCGCTCGGCATCGACGCCGCGCAACGCGAACTCGTCCACGAAGCCCAATGCTGGGCCGAATCCGTCGCCGACGTCCTGCACGTCGACTGGGACACCCAAACCGCCCGCGACAGCCGCCCCGGCCCCGTCCTCGAACACGCCGCCCTGCTGCTGGAGAACTCCCTCAGCGTGTTCCTCGCGCTGCGCGGCGTCGTCCACACCGGCTGGAGCGACGGCGAATGGACCACCCTGGACCGCGACGGCCTCGACGGCGCGGTCGTGCTGCTCGACCTGCACCACCGCATCCGCGCCCTCACCGGGCAACGCCGCCTCGTCCACCACCTGCCCGCCCCCTGCCCCCGCTGCGAACACCCCGCCCTCCGGCGCGACGACGGCGACGACGCGATCACCTGCGCAGCCTGCGGACAGCACTACACCTGGGACGAATACCAACGGCTCTGCACCCTGCTCGCCGAGGCCGTGGCATGACCGACCCGTGGCCCTGGCCCGGCGACAGCCCCCTCGACCGCGCCCGCCGCGTCGCCCGCACCTACCGCGACGCCCTCCAACGCGCCGACCCCCGAACCTGCGACCAGCTCGACGCGCGATGCCAGCAACTCGGCCAGAACTGGACCGTGCCGAAACCGATGACATTCGGCACCGACGACCTGCTCGACCTGGACGAGGTCGCCGACATGTGCGACGTCAAACCCGACACCGTCCGGCAATGGCGCCGACGCGGACTGCCCACAGTGGACACTCCCGACGGCACCCGCTACCAGGTCGCCGACGTCCTCGCCTACCACGCCGGACGACGCCGTCGACGCGCGAACACGGGCGTAAACCCTGATATGACAAGGGATTCATGACCAACCCGGGTGGCGCGCGAACGCGTGACTGTACTACCGTTCGCAGCAAGCACCCCCATGCCCGGACACCGGCGCAGGGGTGCACGGGGACGCGGAACTCGACCACCACAGGCGAGAACCGCACACGTCAGCGGCGGGCACCGCACCAGACGCCCGGCTCATCCAGCACGCGCGACTCTGACCGAAACCCTTCGCGGGTTGTGCAAGCCCGCCGCTGACGAACACCCCGACCGTCAATCCACTGTGGACATGACTCGATGCCCCACAGCCCGCCCCGCGTCTGCCCCACCTGCCGCGCCACTATCCCGCCCGGCCCCTGCCCGAACTGCCGACGCGAACAACAACGCCACAGCGACCAGCTCCGAGGAACCGCCGCCCAACGCGGCTACAACCACCACTGGCAGCGCAACCGCGCCGCGTTCCTGCGCGAACACCGGATCTGCGACCTCTGCCGACGACCCGCCACCGTGGCCGACCACTATCCCGAAACCCGCCGAGCGCTCGTTGACCGCGGAGTGCCCGATCCCGATGCCTGGCACCGGCTACGGCCGCTGTGCAAGCCGTGCCACGACCGGCACACTGCACTCACCAGCCCCGGAGGATGGAACCGCTAGCCGCCTTCTACGCCAACAACCACCTTCACGATTCCAGATCATCCATTAGCCGGTTCACCAGCTGGGCAAACTTTGGTCGGTCAGACCAGGAATGCGGAAGTGTGATTACTTCACCCGGCGAATCGTAGTGAAGTTCAATAGTCGCATTATACGGCCAGGAACCCGACTGATAACCGTTCTGCCATTCCGCATTCAAAAGTTTGGTTGCTCGCGCCACCTTGCGGGATGCAGATAGCGCGCAGCAATCGCCTCGACCACGCCTTCGCCTCAGCCGTCTCAGACTCTCCCAGGACAGCGCCGACGTCGGGCGAGTCCGTCCACACCGCGCGCACCACTGACCTCTCAGTGAAGAGAATCGCCTCACCAGAGATCAACGAAGCGTCAGAGCCAGAACCAAGCACCTGGTGCAGGTCATAAAAGACACGCTCTCGCCCAAGCGACAACGCATCGATACGCCTCAACACGTGCGGCGGAAGAACATGATGAGTTCCAAGCGTCCGCACCGCAGCGAAGCCCTCGCGGAGCTCTTGGAGTGAGTCGTCGACCATTCCGGCACCTTTCGGCCAATCGCCTGTGGCCAATCAGTCGCCCGTGACCGAGTCCGCGTTACAAAGCCTCACCGCCTTCGGCCTTCTCGGTGATCGCGTCCCACAAAACCCATTGAGCATGCGGCGTCCCGCCGCACCCGGCAGGGCCGAGGATGAAGACCACGTACCCGATCTTGTGCCCCGTCGTCGTCCGCGCCCGCATCGCCAGCTTCGCCGGAACGGTCGCCTGAAAATCGACAGCACCAGGCACGGTCACCTCCGAGGGCTCGACCGGATACACCTTCGCCAGGTCGAGCAGCACCTCCCGCTGCGGGCGATACATCGTCAGATCCTTGGGACTCTCGGGCGCACCGCCCGAGCTGTCCGGCAAGCTGTAATCCATACGCAATAGTCGAACATGCGTTCGACTATTGCGCAAGATTGATGACGCTCACGATGTAGCGCTCAGCAGGCGCTCGACCGACTACAAGGCGTGAAGCCGAAGACAGCGACCGAGTTGGTAACCGCCCTCGCGCGACGGTGGCGAGACCGCGGAGGCACCTGGTGGTGGGCGATCGTCGTCATCGTCATCCCCGTCACGCTGATCGCCGCGGCCGCCGTGACCCTGCTGCTGCTCTACGTCGAACCCAACACACAGCCACCGGACGCGGTCGCGGTCATGCGCAACAAGCTCGACGTCATCAAAGTCGGCCTCTCTGTCGGGGCCGGCACCGGCGGCATCGTGGCACTCGTGCTCACCGGACGACGACAGTCCACAACCGAACACGACGCCACCGAACGCCGACTCACCGAGCTATACGTCAAAGCCGTCGAACAACTCGGCTCCGACAAACCCGCCATCCGCCACGGCGGCCTCTACGCTCTCGAACGCGTCGCCCAAGACAACCCCGACCACCGCCAAACCGTCGTCGACGTCATCTGCGCCTATCTACGCGCGCCATTCCAACTACCCGGCATGCCGCGCCCTCGAAACCGGCCTGGCATCCACCGCCCTCTGGCGACGAACAAGGCCTCTCGAAGCCGTACCACACGTGGAGATCAACCTGCGTCGCAGAGCAGCATCGAGCTCGATGCTGACGCTCGACAAGAGCGCGAAGTCCGCCTCACTGCCCAACGTATTCTCACCAAGCACCTAAAGCCGGGCGGCGAACCGAAGCATCCAGCGAAGACTTTCTGGAAAGACATCAGCCTTGACCTCACCGGTGCCACCCTCATCGACCTTGACCTCGAACGCTGCCATATCAACGTGGGCATTTTTACCAACTCGACATTTACTGGACAAACTTGGATTAGCGAGGCAAATTTCAGCGGTGCCGCTTTCTTTGATAAAGCAACTTTCGTCGGTAGTACTTGGTTTGAGGAATCGAAGTTCACTAGAACTGCATGGTTCGACGACGCCTCCTTCGCTGGAGATGCTTGGTTTTCGAAAGCTACATTCTTCGGCGAAGCCATATTCGAGGGCGCAAGGTTCAGTAATCAAGTCGCAGAATTCGAAGGCACTAAATTCATTCGCGGAGCTCGATTCGAAAGAGCGAATTTCTCTGCCGCCTGGTTCAGTAAAGCGATGTTCTTCGACGATGCTCTGTTCGAAAAAGCGACGTTCTCCAGGGTCGCCCGGTTCGAAAAAGCGACGTTCGGTGGCAACGCCCGGTTCGAAGGTGCCACCTTCACGGACGACGGGTGGTTCGACGAAGCGACGTTCGCTGACGAAGCCTGGTTCGACGGAGCTAGCTTCGGCCACACCGCCTGGTTTGCCGATGCAACCTTCGGCAACACCTCGTTCCGCGAGGTCGTCTTCACGGGTGGTACGTGGTTCGACAGGACGAAATTCACCGGTGCCACCTTGTTCGACCGCGCCATGTTCACCGATCACACCTGGTTCGACGGGGCGATGTTCGATATATTGGCGCGCGCCGGAGGGGTGCGTGTTCGGATCAGTTCCACCGAAACGAATTCCGACTGTCCATCATGGCCGCTTGGGTGGACCTACGAAGCGTCAGACCTGGCACCGAGCGACAGTGAACCTCAGTGGGTTCGGCTGATCCCGGTGCCAGTCGTCCTCGGCTCGCCCGAACAGGTTGAGTGAGAGCAAGGGGGTAGAAATCGTCTAGGCGACCGCAGTGCCAGACCGCGCCGGTGGTCCCGCGTGCAAAAACCCGAATTTCGCGAACTCAGTGCAAACACCGAGGAGAAACCCTTGATCGACACGACCGGCCGCCACCCGGGAACGGCGAACATCGCCCGGTACTTCCGTTCCGAGCACCTTGCCGACGAGGGCGCGCGCTCGGTGGCTGAGCAGTGCCACGACTTCGCGGGCGCAGTGATCGATGCCTTGCCGGATGGACCAGAGCTGACGGCCGGACTGCGGAAGCTCTTGGAAGCGAAGGACTGTTTCGTTCGGGCCGCGCTGCCCGACGACGACAGCTAGCCCTCCGCACGACGAAGCCCCCGCGTGGTAGGCGGGGGCTTCGTGGTCTGCCGTTAGTTCAGGTCGTCCTGTACCGCGCGCTTCCACGCCTGTTCGGCGTCGTGCTTGGCCTGTTCCGGGGTGATTGCCTTGCCGGTGGCCAGGATGGCGCCAAAGGGGGTGCCCATGCCGACCTTCCAGGTGTGCGGGCTGTTGACGGCGACTTCGGCCCAGTAGTTCTCGGCGAGGTAGTCGTTCTCCGCCATGAGAAACCACGTGGCGCCGTCTTCCGTGGTTGCCTGCATCCATTCGGTTTCGAGGTTCTGGTTCATGGTGTCGTTCTCCTGTGTCCGGGTCTGTTTTCCTCGTGTGCCTTAATCTTCGACGCCGGGGCGCGATCCAGACCAGCGATCTTCGGTTCCGATCGTGTTCCGTAGGCCACGCGACGACGCGTGAGATCGTTGGCACCCAAAGGGAAACCCCCACGGCATCGCCGTGAGGGTCGCCCGGGTGACAAAGGTCGTTACTGTTTAGAGCGTGTCTCACTTGGATGGCGGTTGAGGTGCGAGCATGATCATGACTTGTGATGGACGAGTTGTCGCGACGATTGGTGCCCGACGAGTTG